>NZ_JBQHDB010000009.1:0-287365 GCF_052068135.1 Micromonospora sp. BQ11
GTCCTGTGTTCGTCGAGGGGATTCAACGACCGGCCGGCCACCATCATTCCAGGGCCTGGGCACCCGCGGCCGGAGGCTGCGTGTCCTACTCGATCGTCCGCCTGATGTAACGACCCCCGGCCAGCCATGATTCCGCCGCCACGATGCCCCCGGTCACACCCGGAACCGGACATCCGGGCCGTGACCGGATGCCGCAACCAGGGGGCCGGGTGGAAGTCCACTCGACATCACTGAAACCGGGCCATCGACCCGACCCGGACACCCCGACTTCACCGAACCCGAGTCGATCAAGGAAACGGACATTCCGCGTACGCCGGGAAAGCCGGCGGCGGACGGCGGCGGTTTGTGTGGGCGGACGGCCGGGAACCCGGCTTGCCCGGCAGCGCGGCGCCCGGCGCGCCGCCCGACGAACGGACGCGACACCCCATGAACGACCGTCCGACCGTGGCCACCACCGTCCCCGACCTCAGCCTGCTCACCCTCGGGGTGGAGGAGGAGTACCTGCTGCTGGATCCGGACACCGGGGAGAGCCTGGCGGTCGCCGACCAGGTGCTCGCCGCCCTGTCCGGGTCCGCCCGCGACCAGAGCCGGCAGGAGTTCCGGCACAGCATGGTCGAGATGGTCACTCCCGTCTCGTGCGACCTCGGTGAGGTACGGGAGCACCTGGTGGCGCTGCGCCGGTCGGCGGCGCAGGCGGCGGAGGCGGCGGGCGCCCGGCTCGTCGCGGTGGGGGCGACCCCGGTGCACGAGCGGCACCGCAGCGTTCCGGACGAACCGCGCTACCACGCGATGTCGCGCCGCTTCGGGCCGGTCGCGCACGACCCGGCCGTGTGCGGGTGCCACGTACACGTCGGCCTGCCGGACCGCGAACTGGCCGTGCAGGTGTCCAACCACCTGCGGCCGTGGCTGCCGGTGGTGCAGGCGATCACCGCGAACTCGCCGCTGCACGACGGGCGGGACACCGGCCATGCCAGCTGGCGCTCGATGCAGCTGGAGCGCTGGCCGAGCATCGGCCCGACCCCGCACTTCGAGTCCGTGGCGGACTACGACGAGACGGTCTCCGACCTCATCGCCGCCGGCATCATGCTCGACGCCGCGATGGTCTACTGGTACGCCCGGCCGTCGGCCGCGTACCCGACGGTGGAGGTCCGGGTCGGGGACGTGTGCCCGACGGTGGACGACACCGTGCTGGTCGCCGGTCTGGTGCGGGCCCTGGTGGCCACCATGGTCGACCAGGTGCGGGCCGGGGTGGTGGCTCCCCGGATCCGGGACTGCCTGGTGTCCGCCGCGCACTGGCGGGCCGCCCACGACGGTCTCGACGGTGACCTGATCGACCTGCGCTCCGGCGGCGCGAAGCCGGCCTGGACCCTCGTCGACGAGCTGTTCGATACGGTCACGCCGGCCCTGGTGCGCCACGGCGACCTGGACTACGTACGGGCCCAGCTCGCCCGGATCCACGCCGAGGGCAACGGCGCGACGCGCCAGCGCCGGATCATGGCCCGGACGGCCGGCGACGTCCGCGCGGTCCTCGACCACCTCGCCGCGCAGACCCGGGCGACGTGACGCGTCAGCGGACGCCGTGCGACTGGAGCCAGAGCTCCAGCAGGCCGAGCTGCCACAGCTTGTTGCTGCCGGCCGCCGCCTGCGCCTGGTCGGGCGCGGCGAGCAGTTCCTCGACGTACGCCTGACGGAAGAGCCCGCGCTCCCGCGCGGCCGGCGCCCGCAGCGCCTCGACGACCAGGTCGCGGACCGGCCCGTCCACGTTGCGCAGTGCGGGCACCGGGAAGTAGCCCTTCGGCCGGTCGATGACCTCGGCGGGCAGCACCTCCCGGGCCACCTCCTTGAGCACGCCCTTGCCGCCCTGCGCGACCTTGTGCTCGGGCGGGCAGGCGGCGGCGAGCGTGACGAGGTCCTGGTCCAGGAACGGGGTGCGGACCTCCAACCCCCACGCCATGCTCATGCTGTCCACCCGTTTGACCGGGTCGTCGGGCAGCATGAGGTGGGTGTCCAGGCGCAGCACCGCGTCCAGCGCCGTGTCCGCGCCGGGGGCGGCGAGGTCCGCGACGACCAGCTCGCGACTGGCGTCGGAGTCGGCGGCGTACGCGGGGCTGACCACCCGGCTCAGCTCGGCGTGGTCGCGGTCGAAGAACGCGGACGTGAACACCGGCGCCGCGTCGTCGCGAGGGATCCCGGCCAGGGGCTGGTGATAGCCGTAGCCGGCGAACACCTCGTCCGCGCCCTGCCCGGACTGCGCCACCTTCACGTGCTGCGCGACCTGCTCGGAGAGCAGGTGGAAGGCGACCACGTCGTGGCTGCCCATCGGCTCGGTCATCGCCTCGACCGTCCGTCGGACGGCGGGCACCAGGTCGTCGTCGGCGAGTTGGATGCGCTGGTGGTCGGTGTCGTACGCGCGGGCGACCAGGTCGGAGTAGTGGAACTCGTCGCCGGTCTCGCCGCCCCGGCTGTCGAAGCCGATGCTGAACGTCCGCAGGTGCTCCTGTCCGGCCTCGGCGAGCAGCGCGACGATGAGGCTGGAGTCCAGCCCGCCGGAGAGCAGGACGCCGACCGGCACGTCGGAGACCAACCGCCGCCGTACGGCGGCGCGCAGCGCGTCGCCCACCGCGGCCCGCCAGTCGTCGGCGTTCCAGGCGGCGTGGGCGGGGTCACGGACGTAGTCGGGCCGCCAGTAGACGCGCTCGCGGCTGCGCCCGTCGGCCTCGACGACCCGTACGGTGGCTGGCGGCAGTTTCCGTACGCCGCGCAGAATGGTCCGCGGCGCCGGCACGATCGAGTGCCACGAAAGGTAGTGGTGCAATGCCACCGGGTCCACGTCGGTGTCCACGTCACCAGCGGCCAGCAGCGCCGGCAGCGTCGAGGCGAATCGTAGCCGGCCCGGCGTCTCGGCCAGGTAGAGGGGCTTGATGCCGAGCCGGTCACGGGCCAGCACGAGCCGTCGCCGGGCCCGGTCGACCAGACCGACGGTGAACATGCCGACCAGGTGGTCGACGAAGTCCTCACCCCACTGCGCGTACGCCACCAGGATGACCTCGGTGTCGCTGGTGGAGTGGAAGGTGTGCCCGGCGGCGCGCAGCTCCTCGCGCAGCTCCGGATAGTTATAGACGCAACCGTTGAAGACCAGCGCCAGCCCGAGGTCCTCGCGCACCATCGGCTGCCCGCCCGCGTCAGACAGGTCGATGATGGTCAGCCGCCGGTGCCCGAAGGTCACCCAGCCGTCGCTCCACAGCCCCTCGCCGTCGGGGCCTCGGGACCGCATCGCCTCGCTCATCCGGGTCACCGCGTCGGCGTCGGGGGTCGTTCCGTCGAACCTCGCCTCACCGCTGATGCCGCACATCGTCAGCGATCACCGGGCCTTGCGCAGCACGGCCTCACCGTCACACCACTCACTCCCCGTCGCACGTCGGCCCTCGTCGCGGACCGCCCGCGCGGGGGTCCGGTCCCGTCAATCGGACGGGCCGCGCGGGTACCCGCGGTCATCGCCGGCAAACGCGGCCACCGTCTCGGAACCTTCGCAATACCCGTCGCATTATTCGGCGGCGTCGCGGTCCAGGTGCCGGTAGACGGTGGCCCGGGAGACGCCCAGGCGGGCGGCGATCTCGTCCACCGAGTGCGTGCCCGTCGCGTGCAGCCGCCGCGCGAGCCCGACCTGCTCCGGGCTCATCGCGCGGGGCCGCCCCGGCCGTCGCCGGGTCGCCGGGCCGGCCCCGGGCGCGCCCCCGCCGGCCGGTTCCGCTCCGGCGTACGACCCTTCCCACAGCCGGCGTACGCCGTCGAGCATGCGGGCCCGCAGCACCTCGTCCGGCACGTCGAGGAAGAACACGATGGGGTCGCTGCACATCGCGATCGCCTGGACGGCGCGGACCCGCTCGGGCAGCCCGGCGTCCGGGCCGGCGGCGAGCTCGTTCGCGCGCATCATCACCCGCATCAACCGGTGGTACGTGTCGCCCCGGGTCATCAGCGCGAGGTCGTGGAAGAGCATGCCCAGCGGCCGGCGGTGCGTGAGCATAGTGTCCACCCAGCCCTCGACCACCGCCCAGCGGGCGCGTTCCGGTGCGAGCCTGTCGGCGGCGCCCAGCAACCCCTCCAGGTCGGTGAGCAGCGGCTCGACCAGCGCGGTGAGCAGGTGCTCCTTGGTGGGGAAGTGGTACAGGATCGCCGTCTTGGTCAGCCGCAGCCGCTCGGCGATCTGGCGCAGGGAGGTGCGCTGGTAGCCGTGCTCGGCGAAGAGGTCGAGCGCGGTGCGCAGGATGCGGCTGCGGGTGTCGTCGCCAGGTTCACCGGGCATGGCACCCAGGGTAGACCGTCCTGACCATCGGTCAGTACAGTGAGGGGTGTCGGCACCCGCATCGGCAGGAGGCGCCATGTCCGTCATCTCGATCGAGCACCTGGTCAAGACCTTCGGCGCGGTTCGCGCCCTCGACGGGCTCGACCTGCGGGTGGAAGCGGGGGAGGTGCACGGCTTCCTCGGGCCCAACGGCGCCGGGAAGTCCACCACCATCCGGGTCCTGCTCGGCCTGCTGCGTCGCGACGCCGGCGAGGTGCGGGTGCTCGACGCCGACCCGTGGCGGGACGCGGTGGCCCTGCACCGCCGGCTCGCGTACGTGCCGGGCGACGTCAGCCTGTGGCCCAACCTCTCCGGCGGCGAGGCGATCGACCTGTTCGGCGCGCTGCGCGGCGGGCTGGACCGACGCCGCCGCGACCACCTGCTGGAACGCTTCGCGCTGGACCCGACGAAGAAGTGCCGCGCGTACTCCAAGGGCAACCGGCAGAAGGTGGCCATCGTCGCGGCCCTCGCCACGCCCGTGGAGCTGTACGTGCTGGACGAGCCCACCTCCGGCCTGGATCCACTGATGGAGGCGGTCTTCCAGGACGAGGTCCGGCAGCTCGCCCACGCTGGGGCCACCGTGCTGCTCTCCAGCCACGTGCTCGCCGAGGTCGAGGCGCTCTGCGACCGGGTGAGCATCATCCGCGAGGGGCGCACCGTCGAGTCCGGCACCCTGACCGAGCTGCGCCACCTGGCCCGCACCACGGTGACCGTGGAGACCGCCCGACCGCTCACCGGCGTCGAGGCGCTGCCCGGGGTGCACGAGGTCCGGGCCGTCGACGGCCGCACCAGCCTGGAGGTGGAGCCGGCCCACCTGGACACGCTGCTCGCCCACCTCGTCGCGTTCGGCGTGACCGCCCTGACCAGCGCCCCACCCACTCTCGAGGAGCTGTTCCTGCGGCACTACGGCGACGCGTCGGCGAACGGGCACCGGGCCGAGGCGGGTGTCCGGTGAACGGCCTCGCCGGCACCGGCCGACTCGCCCGGCTCGCCCTGCGCCGCGACCGGATCCGCCTCGCCCTGTGGGTGCTGGGCACCCCCCTGCTCGGCCTCGCGCTCGCCGCCAGCGTCACCGGCGTCTACCCCGACGACGAGAGCCGCCTCGGGTACGCCCGCACCGCCGCCAGCAGCGTGGTCGCCCGCGCCTTCAACGGCACGATCGTCGGTCCCGACCTCGGCGCGGTGGTGGTGGCCGAGACGTACGTGACCCTCGCCGTGCTCGCCGCCCTGCTGAGCACGTTCGCCGTGGTCCGGCACACCCGGCAGAACGAGGAGACCGGGCGCGCCGAGCTGCTCGGCGCCGCCGTCGTCGGCCGGTACGCGCTGCTCGCCGCCGCCCTGCTGGTCGTCGTCGGCGCGAACGTGGTGACCGCCGCGCTGCTGGCCGTGGGCTTCGTCGCCTCCGGCCTGCCGGTCGCCGGGTCGGTCGCCGCCGCGCTGGCGATCGGTGGCGTCGGGGTGGCCTTCACCGCCGTCGCCGCCGTCACCGCACAGCTCTCGGTCACCTCCCGGGGCGCCAACGCCCTGGCCGCCGCGGCCGTCGGCGTCGCCTTCGCGCTGCGCGCCGCCGGGGACGTACTCGGGCGGCAGACCGACGACGGGCTACGGGTGCAGAGCGCCTGGCCGTCCTGGCTGTCCCCGTTCGGCTGGGGCAACCAGGTGCGGGCCTTCGGCGGGGAGCGCTGGTGGGTGCTGGCCCTGCCGGTGGCGCTGCTGGTCGCCGGGGTGGCGCTCGCCGTCCTCCTCGCCGGGCGGCGCGACCTGGGTGCCGGCCTGTTCGCGGCCCGCCGCGGCCCGGCGCGGGCGGCACCCGGGCTGCTCAGCCCGGCCGGACTGCTGTGGCGGCTGCACCGGGGGGCGCTGCTCGGCTGGGCGGTCGCGGTGGCGGTGCTCGGCTTCTCGATGGGCGTCGCCGCGGACGAGGTCAACGACATGATCGGCGAGAACCCGGCGGCCGCCGAGGCGATCGCCCAGCTCGGCGGCGGGGCGGACCTGGTCGACGCCTTCCTCGCCGCGATGCTCGGGCTGTTCGCGCTGACCATCGGCGCGTACGTCGTGCAGGCGCTGCTGCGGACGCGCAACGACGAGACCGACGGACTGCTGGAGGCGATCCTCGCGGCAGCGGTCGACCGGGTGCGGTGGTTGGCCACGCAGGTCCTCGGCGCGATCCTCGGCGCGGCCGCCCTGCTGCTGCTCGCCGGGGCCACCCTCGGCCTCGGCTACGGCGTGGTGGCCGGCGACCCGCTGGGCCGGACGGCCTCGCTGGGCGGTGCCGCCCTGCTGCGGCTGCCCGCGCTGCTGGTCGTCGCCGGCGTGGTGACCCTGCTGGTCGGGCTGGCACCGCGCTGGTCGGTGGCGCTGTCCTGGTCGGCGCTGATCGGGTTCCTGCTGCTCGGGCAGCTCGGCGCGGTGCTCGACCTGCCGCAGGCCGCACTGGACCTCTCGCCGTACACCCACGTGCCGTCGGTGCCGGCGGTCGACCCGACGGTGCTGCCGCTGGCCGCGCTGACCGGGGTGGCGATGCTGCTGCTGGCCGCCGGCGTCACCGGCTTCCGCCACCGCGACGTCCCCACCTGAGCGCGCGTTTTCGGCCTGCGCCTCTCGACTGGTGACGCTGTGGCGACTCGACACGCCGAGGATTCTCCTGCTGAGCCGTCACCGATCGGTGTGCCCTTGCAGATCCGCGCGCCTCATGGGGCTTGTCCACAGTAGGGTTGCTCGTCCACAGCTGCCCCGGTCGTCGTGGCGCGCGCCAGCGTCGCCGGGAACGCTGCGAGGCGTGAACCCGGTGCTGCGCGACCTCGTCGATCGGCAGGGCGGACTGGTGACGCGGAGGACGGCCTGCCAGGTCGTACCGGAGTGGACACTGGAGCAGGCCTGCTCGAGCGGTCGTCTGCTCCGGGTGCTGCCCGAGGTGTTCGTGGACCCGCGTCTGCTGGAGGTCCGACCCGCCAGCATCGACGGCGTGCCACTGATCGGCCGGCTGGCTCCGGAGGTGGCGCACCGCGCGGCGCTCGCCTGGGCGGACGGGCGTGCCGTCCTCAGTCATGTGACCGCGCTTCACGTGTGGGGGCTGCTCACGCCGGCCGCCGATGCTCCGCTGCACCTGAGCGCGCCGGTGGCCTCCGGCATCCGCAGCCGCCCGGGCGTCCGGGTGCACCGGTACCACGATCTGCTGCTCGAGCCGCCGTGCGTGGTGGAGCGACGTGGTCTGCCGGTGACGCGGCTGGAGCGGACGCTCGTCGACTCCTGGCCGCTGCTCGCGTCCGCCGATCGACGTGCGCCGGTGATCCGGGCCGTCAACGACCGGCTGACCACCGCCGAGCGACTGGGTGCGGCACTGACCCTCGCGCCGAGGCTGACCGGCCGTGCCGAGCTGCGGACCCTGCTGACGCGGCTCGCCGAGGGATGTCGCAGTCCCCTGGAGATCTGGGGCCACGAGCGCGTCTTCACCGGCCCCGACATGCCGGCGTTCCGTCGCCAGGCGGCGGTCCGGGTCGGTCGACGCACCATGTACCTCGACCTGTTCGCCGAGCGGGAACGGGTCGACATCGAACTCGACGGTGCGACGACGCACGGGGACCCACGTCAGCGCGAGATCGACCTGCGCCGCGACGCCCTGCTCGCCTCCGTCGGGATCCTCACGGTCCGCTTCGCCCACCGCCGCCTGGTGCACGAGCCGGACGAGGTACGCCGGGAGACCCGGGCGATCCTCGCCAGCCGGCGGTGATCAGGGCAGGCACCGCATCGGCTCAGCCGGGCTCGGAGTCCGGCTCGGCCGCCGACGACGTGTCCGACGGGCGGGGCGACGGCTGGCGCGGCAGCACGTCGGCGTCGGTCAGCGGCTCGAACAGGTCCTGGTGGCTGCGCCGCTGGCGCAGCAGCTCGGCGGTCCACTTGGCGGCGGACCGCTCCTCGGCCCGCACGTGCTCCCGGGCGCGGCGATGCTCCTCGTCGACCGTTGCCGACCCCGCGCCGCCGGGAGCATCGGCGACCTCGTCCAGGATCGACGCCCACCGCCGGGTGAGCTGCTCGGCGTACCGGGCCCGGCGCAGGTACTCCTCGTACTGGCACTCCAGCCGGACCCGCCGCTCCCAGTACGGCTGGAGGGTCCGCCGGACCCGCTCGTCGAGCCGTACCCAGGCGTCGGGCCGGCACGTCAGCACCACGTCGCCCCGCTCGTACCGCCAGGGATCCTGGCTTCGCAGGGCCCGCTGCAGCGCCACCTCCAGATCCGCCGCACGCGCCGGCGGGGTGCTGCGTGACCGTTCCGTCGCGAGGTGGGTCAGCCGCTCCACCGCCTGAGGCGTGAAGTACCGCGCGTACCAGGCCAGGACGTCCGGGCGTACGCCCTGGGCGGACCAGGTGAAGGCGGCGTGCACGGTGAAGGTGAACACGTGACCCTGCGCCGGCACGGTAATCGGGTTGCCCACCTCCCGCCGTTCGGTCAGCTCCTCGGGCGGGGCAGGGGACGTCTGGGCGGCCTGCACCTTCCCGACCGCGGCGGCCAGCTGGCGCCGGAGGAAGGTCAGCGCCTTCAACGCGCCGGCGCCCGTCGCCCGCGCGGCTGTCCGGCCGCGGTCGATCCAGAGTTGGTGACGCTTCGGCGGTGGCGGCTCCGCGGCGTCGGTCATGTCCCCTCCTGGTCGCGGAACTCCGGTCACCTCCCGTCGGGAGGCGGGGTTTCCTCGGCGCGGTAGTGCCGGCGGGCGATGTGTGAGGGGACGCCCATCAGTGCGGCGGCGGTGGGGTGGTACGTCGTCGACGTGCCGCCGGTGGTGCGCGCTCACGGTAACAAGGTGGAGGCGCCGAGACCGGCAGCCGCGCGGGACGGGTACCGCGAACGGCCACCTATCGTCCAGCTTCGATGCGCGACACCACCGGCAGGGAAGCAGATGCGGCCCCGGGCCGTCCGGTACGCCAACGACCGCTGTCGTCACCCTAGGATCTGCTGCATGCAAGAGGGCCGGTGGACGACGATCACCCCGTCGCAGTTCGCGCACGAGCGCGAGGCGCTGGCGCACGTCCAGGCGCTGCTGCACGACACCGAGCCCTACCGGGCCTGGTCGAACTTCACCTTCACCGCCCAGACCGGCCACCCGTACGAGGTCGACCTGCTCGTCGCCGGGCCGGGTGGGCTCTACCTGATCGAGATCAAGAGCCTGAACGGCCGACTGGTCTCCAGCGGCTCCAACTGGATCCAGCACGCTCCGAACGGCCACATCCGGACGTTCGACAACCCGCTGCACCTGGCCGACTTGAAGGCCAAGAAGCTCAAGTCGCTACTCCAGGCCGCCGCCGCGAAGCGGCCGGGGGTAAAGGTCAAGATCCCGTTCGTGCAGGCGGCGGTCTTCCTGTCGAAGCCCGGCCTGCAGATCGGGCTCTCCGAGCACCACCTGCACGGCATCTACGGCCCGGAGCCGAAGGCTGGTCACCAGCCGGGCCCGCTGCCGACGATCACCTCCCTGATCGAGCGTCCGCCGCAGGACGAACAGCAGCGGGTCACCAAGGAGATGTCCGCGGCGCTGCCGGGTCTCCTCGAGGCAGTGGGCATCGCCCGAAGCCGCAAGCACTACCAGATCGGGTCGTGGGAGCTGGAGCCCCGCCCGTTCGACCTCGGACCGACGTGGCAGGACCACCTGGCTCGGCACCGTGACCTGGAGCGCGAGCGCCGTCGGATCCGGATCTACCTGGTCGAGCGGAACGCCGTCCAGGCCGAGCGGGCCAGCATCGAACGCGCCGCCAAGCGCGAGATGCAGGTGCTGCACGGCATCAACCACCCCGGCATCGTCCGGGTCGACTCGATGGAGTCGCACGAGGCCGGTCCGGCGCTGATCTTCCGGTACGACCCCCACTCGATCCGCCTCGACCACTACATGGCCCAGTACGGCGACCGGCTCGACGCGCTGAGCCGACTCGCGATGATCCGCCAGCTCGCCGAGACGGTGGCGTACGCGCACCGGCGGCGGTTGCACCATCGCGCCCTGTCGGCGCGCAGCGTGCTGGTCAGCCCGGGACGTCGGCGGCGGGGTGGCAGCGAGGACGAGGCGTGGCTGACCCCTCAGCTGCAGATCAGCGACTGGCAGGCGGCGACCCGCGGTGTCGACGGGAGCGGCGGGGGCAGCAGCGGCGACCCCGTCACCCTGTCCACGCACGCGGCCTCGCACATCGAGCTTTCCGCCGAGGCGTACCTGGCTCCGGAGCTGACCGCGCCGAAGCCGGACGCAGTGGCGATGGACATCTTCGGCCTCGGCGCGTTGAGTTACCTGATCCTGACCGGCCAGCCCCCGGCGGCGAAGCGTGCCGAGCTGCTCACCCGGCTGACCCGGGACAACGGGTTGCGCGCCTCCGCGATCGCCGACGGGATCACCGAGTTCGCCGACGAGCTGATCCAGGCGGCCACCGCCCCGGTGCCGACCCAGCGCCTGACCACCGTCGCCGAGTTCGTCGAGATGCTCCAGGTGGTCGAGGAGGAGCTGACCGCCCCGCCGACGTCGGTGCACCCGGAGGAGCCGGAGCCCGAGCAAGTCGACCCCCTCGAGGCGCGCGGAGGCGACCAGGTCGGCGAGTGGAAGATCGTCCGCAGCCTCGGCACCGGCTCGACCTGCCGGGCGTTCCTCGGCTTCAACGAGCGCACCCGCCGTGAGGAGGTGCTCAAGGTCGGGCTCTCCGACGAGAAGGGCGCCCGGCTCGCGCACGAGGCGAGGGTGCTCGGCCCGCTCACCGACTCGCGGGTGATCCGGCTGGCCCGGCCGGAGCCGCTGCAGATCGGCAACCGCACGGTCGTCGTGCTGGAGCACGCCGGTGACCGGACCCTGGCCCGCAAGCTGCGCGACGACGGTCGGCTCACCGTCGACGAGCTGGAAACCTACAGCGACTACCTGTTCGGCGCCTTGGACTACCTGGAGGGGGAGGGCGTCTATCACCGGGACATCAAGCCGGACAACATCGCCATCCGGGTGCGCCCCAACCGCACCAAGCAGCTCGTGCTCTTCGACTTCTCGCTGGCCGGCGTCTCGGTCAAGGAGGTCACCGCCGGCACTCCCCGCTACCTCGACCCGTTCCTCGGCACCGCGAACCGGCCCGGCTACGACAAGCACGCCGAGTGGTACGCCCTCGGGGTCACCCTGCACGAGATGGCCTCCGGCGAGCTGCCCGTGTGGGGTGACGGCGGCACCGAGCCGCAGCTGACCGAGGGCCCGCCGGTGCTGGCCGTCGAGGCGTTCGACCCGGCGATCCGCGACGGCCTGGTGGACTTCCTCCAGCGCGCCCTGCACCGCGACCACCGCCAGCGGTTCGCCTCGCTCAAGGACATGCGCGACGCCTGGCAGCAGGTGTTCCGCCGCTCCGACGCGAGCGCCCCGGTCGGCACCGACCATCCGGAGATCGAGGCCGACGAACCGGACGAGAAGGCCGCCGAGGCCGCTCGTGACGAGGCGGCCACCAAGGCGACCCGGGCCACGGCTCTGGAGGCCGCCGGGCTCACCCCGCGCGCGGTCTCCGCCGCGCACCGGCTCGATGCCAGCACCGTCGGCGAGCTGCTCACCGTCGCCAACAAGCTCGCGCACCTGCCCGGTCTGGGGGCCAAGACCCGCCAGGAGCTGCAGCGCCGGGTGAAGGAGTGGCGCGGCCGGCTGGGGGAGCGGGAGACCATTCCCACCACGCCCGCCGCCCGCAGGGCCGCGACGGAGGAGGTCGCCACCGAGGCCGCCGCCGGCGACGGGGACCCTGATTTGGTACGCGTCGGGCTGGACGCGATCGCCACCCTGCTCGTTCCTGCCAGCCGGAACCCCAACGACGTCGAGGCGACCCGGCTGGCGCTGCACCTGCCCGACGCCACCGGCGCCCTGCCGGACCTGCCGCTGTGGCCGCAGCACCCGCAGGTGGCGAAGCCGCTGGGCGTCACCCCGGCCCGGATCGCGCAGATCATCGGCAAGCAGCGCAAGCGCTGGTACGACATCCCGGTGGTCGGCAGCGTGCGTACGCAGATCATCGACCTGTTGCGCGACGGTGGCCGGGTGATGGGCGTCGCCGAGCTGGCCGCGGCCCTGCTGAGCAGCCGCGGCTCGGTGCGTACCGGGGATGCGCTGCGCCTCGCAGTGGCGGTCGCTGCGGTGCGGGCCGCCGTGGAGGTCGACGCGCTCGCCGACGAGCCGCGCCTGCTGCTGCGCCGGCACGCCCGCGCCGACATCAACGGCAAGCCGCACCCGCGCGGTGACCGGCTGCTGGTGGCCCTCGAAGCCGGCGAGGACGACGCGCCGGACACCCCGGCCGCGCCGGCGCTGCTCGACTACGCCGACGCGCTCGGCAAGGCCGCCGACAAGCTCGCCGCCAGCGAGGTGCTGCCCAGCCCGGCGACGGTGCTGCGTACCCTCGCGGCGGTGACCGCGCCCGGCGGCGCGGCCGACGCGATCGACGAGCGGCGACGGGTGCTGCTCGCTGCGGTGGCCTCGGAGCGGGCCGCCGCGACCGCGCGGCTGGAGCTCTACCCGCGCGACCTCGATCCGGTACGCGCGCTGCGGTTGGCCCAGGCCGGCGTGGTGCCTCCGGCGACGTCCCCGGATGGGGGTCGCGGGCTGACGCCGGAGCAGGTGATCCAACGGGTGCGGACGCGCTTCCCGGAGCTGGACCCGCTGCCCCCACACCCGAAGCTGGACCGACTGCTCGCCGAGGCCGGCTTCGAGCTGCGCTGGGACCGCGACAAGTACGTCCCGCCGCCGCCCCGCAACGCCTCGTCCTCCATGTCGATCATGCAGCGGCGTCCGTCGGTGACCGTCGCGCCGACCCGGTGGACGGCCGAGTCGCCGGAACTGGCGGCGGCGATGCGGGCCGAGGAGCGGCTGACCGGGGCGCGGTCCGCGGGCGGGTTTCGGGCGCTGACGGTACGACTGTCCCGGTACGGCCTGGCGCTGGAGGAGCTGGTGCGGCGCTTCGACGCCCGGCCGGTCAACGTGGCGGCGCGTTTCCTTGATCACCTGCACGCCCTGGTCGACGCGCACCCCAAGCCGACGTGGGAGACGGTGGTCGGGGCGGACATCGCGCCGCCCGGCTCCCGGGGGGCGATCAAGCTGGGGGAGTACGTGGAGCGGGCCTGGCAGTTGACTGCGCCATCGCTGCGCGCGTCGTTGTCTGCGGACGCCGGGCCGGTGCTGCTGCACGACGCGGCGGTGCTGACGCGGTACCGGGCGATGGACCGGCTCTACGAGCTGGCCGACGCGGCGCGTAGTGGAGCGGGGGACGTGTGGGTGCTCTGTCCGATGGAGGATCCGGCGCTGCTGCCCAAGCTGGACGGTGCGGTGGTGCGGGTGGGCGACAACGAGTGGATCGCCCTACCGGACGCCTGGGTGGTCAACGCCCACCGCAGCGCCGTCACGGCGTGATTCGCAGACTGAATCGCGGGCGAATGTCAGCCCGTCGAGCCAGGATTTCAGGCGGTCGCGTCGTAGTCCGCAACGGGCCACGGGAGCGTGTAGTACCGCTGCTCCTTCGCCCGTACCAGGAGCTTCTGTAGGCGTTCGCCGCCGAGCATCTTGAGTGTGAACTGGCTGGGATCGCCCTGACGGACGTTCTCCACCACGTAGATCCAGAAGTCGGGGTTCTGAAGGGCCTCCTCGATCTGGCGGACTTCGAGCCACAGGTCGGTGCCCCTGGCCGACTTCCCGTAAGCCTTCACCTCGATCATCAGAGGTGGACTGGCTACGTCACCTGCGGCTCCGGTTCCCCGCACGTCGTGTGCCGTCCGTCCGGCTTCACCCTCTTTCATGATGACGTACCTGATCGCAGCTGTCTCAATTGCTCGGTTGCCCACGATCTCCATCGCTCGCTCCCATAAGAACCGTTGTGCAGGCACGGTAGTTCGCGGTCGCCGCCAATGGAAGGAGGCCAAGGATTTCGGCAGCAGGCCGCGACGTAGAGTTGACGTAGTCCCTCGCCACTTCCCTGAAGTCGTGGCGCTGCGCACCCGCCCTCGCCCAGATCCACCGATAGCATTCCGTCATGACGACGTCGGCGCGGCAGCGTGTTGCGGCTTTCTGGGACACCCACATCGCGGCGTGGCTGAGCGGTGAGGATCTGATGCCTTCGCCGCTTCCGGAGTGGTTCGAGTCCTACAAGGGCACTGGTCCGGGAAAGCCGACCCTCGATGGCTTCCCGGAGCCGTACCACGGCGATCTTCTCGGGTTGAAGCGCACGCCCCGGGTGGTGGTGCTCGGGCTGAACCCGGGGGAGTACCAGCGCCAGTTCCAGTCAAGGAACGGCATCTTCGCCAAGGAGATCGAGAAGCACGGCTCCTACAGCAACTGGGCGACGACCGGCCCCTACAACAGGTCGCCCTGGGAAGACGAGATGGGCATCAACCGCTACTACCAGGCGCGGCTGCGGTTCACCCGCAACTGGCTCCAGGACCCAAGCGCTGGTCACCCCGATCTGCTGATCTTTGAGAGCTACCCGTGGCATTCCACGTCGTTCAGGGGTCGTTTTCAGCCACCGCGGGAGGCCATCGAGCAGTTCGTCTGGCAGCCGATCGCCGAATTGCCGGTGCGTGACGTCTTCGCGTTCGGCAGATCGTGGCACGTTCTCGCCAAGAGGCTCGAGCTGACCGAGATGGGGGCCTTCGATGCAGGCGGCCCGGGATACGGCTCCTCGGCTGTGGGCCGGAAGGTGCGGACGCATGCGCTCCCCTCCGGCCAACGGCTGGTCGTCGTTTGGCAGCCCGGGTACGCCGGGCCGCCGAGCGCGGAGGAGACCGACCTCCTTCGCGATGCGCTCCGCGGGGCGCCGAGCGTTGTCGGTGGCGAAACTCGCCCCGTCCCAGGGGCGAGAGCGTCCAGTCATTCGACCCTCGATCCCACCTCGGCTGGCTAGCCATCATCATGACCCTCGCCAGCGACACTGCCGCGACCGCCAGACGTATCGACGAACTCGGTCAGTACATGGGTGAGCATGTCCTGTCGCCGTCCGGGGCATGCGTCTGCCGGAGGCTCGACAGCTGTCGACGGAGCGTGCTGGGCGACCGAGGTGGGGCGCCACGATCGGAGGCGGCGTTCACCGCCGCCCAGTTGTCGCACGTCGGCCACCACTACGACCTCGTGCTGGACGGGGTGCCGACGCGCACCCTGGTCATCGCCATGGAGACCGGGCGGGCGCGTGAGGGCGTCACGCTCAAGGAGCGCCACGCCGAGGTGATGAAGTCGGCGAGTCTTACCTTCACCGCGCGAAACCCGCACATGCGCGGTGTCACCAGTGCACTGCGGCTCGCCGTCGGCCGTGAACCCGGGGCCGATCGGGATGGTGAGCATCTCGATCTCGGTGGAACCCGTACCCCGGTGCACCTCTTCGACGCCTACGCCATGGCCAACATGCGGTTGTGCTCCGCGGTGGTCAGCGGCACCAGCAAGTCGCTGGGCAACCCGACGATGAGCCAGAACTGTGCCCCGCACATGGCGGCCACAATCAAGATCCTTCAGCCCACCCTCTGCATCGTGCAGGGCGTCGAGGTCTACAAGGCGCTCACCACACTCATGAGCCGCCGTCACCAGCTCGCGCCGCACCTGGAGCAGGCGCGGATCGCCGGCGTCGACACGCTCATCGCCGCGTTCACTCATCCGTCCGCCATGAGGTTGATCGCCCACTGGGGGCGGGTGACCAGCGCGCCGTACCTGTACGACACGGTCGCGCCGACCATCAAAACCGCGCACCGGCTGATCACGTCGAGATGACGCACCTCGACCAGCAGTACAAGCGGGCAGTGAGGATGGCACGGCGACCGTAGTCGCGGATGGGCTACCAGCCCGGGTAGCGCTCCCACCAGTGCGGGTCAGTCGGCGGTGCATAGCCGTTGCCGGACGGGCCGTCGACGAACTGGGTCATGAGGTCTCGCGCGAGAGTGTCGGCAACCCAGACCAGTTCCAGTCGGGAGACCAGGTCGACCGGTAGCGCGCCCACGCCGTGCGCCGCGCCAAGGATCGCACCTGCGGTGGCCGCGACGTGGCGGCCCTGCGGGACGGATGCGGCACACAGGAGGGCCTCTCGGACCTGCTCGCGTGCAGGGAACGAGGCAGCCACGTAAACGGCCCCGGCAAGCGCGGATGCCGCGCGGGCATCGGGGGCGAGACGGGCCAACTCAGTGGCCTCGGCCGGCTTCATCCGGGCGGCGGCCAACGCTTCGGACAGCAACGGTAGCCGAGCAGGCCGCTCAGGCCACGCCCCGCACTCGCGCTGGGCCCGTTCCACCGCCTCCTCGACCCGTTGCCCGGTACGGCAGTGCGCTACGATCGTGGCACCAACGGCGGCAGCGTCCATCGCCTCGGCGGCGTGGGTGATCGCAGCGACATCTGCCGCAAACGGGCCGGGCGGTGAACCCCACCAGTCGCAGAGGCCCGCTGGCAGGCTTCGGGTCAATCCGTGCGCGCCCATACTGGTGCCGACCGGTGTGTCAACCCGGCCCATTTGCTGGCCCTGTAGGGCGGCGACGGTGGCGGGTGCCGAACCGCGCCGAACTGACAGGACCGGCACCTGGGCCAACCAGCCGTCCGGCCAGGACTCCTCCTGCCACCGCTTAATGCCGGGGATGCCCTGCATCGCTGCCCAGCGCGTGTAGGCATGCCAGACCATGCCGGCCGGGTGCGTGTTGCCCTTATGCGCATCTCGAACGTGACCGCGGATGATGCCTTCCACGGTGAAGCAGGCGAGTTGACCGGCACTGGTGGCCCGCAGCGTGCCGCTCGCCGGCACGGCGCCGCCCGTTGCGCCGATCGCGTCACCGAGCATCAGCCCGAGCATGCAGCCCCGAGCGGTCGCGAGCTGCTCGGCCGTCACTTTGGTCATTCCGGGAAGCATAGGGGCGGGTAGCGCGGGACCGTCTCGGGGCCGGGGTGCTGGTGGCGGGGTGGAGGCCGGCGAGTTGGACGTAGACCTCGCGCTTGGCGGTCGCCTGACCGCGCCGGTTGAGCACGTAGCCGGTCAGCCAGATCCAGCCGTGGTACGTCGGCTGGTCGGACACCGAGACGACGCGGAAGGTCAGGGCGCGGCCCCCGGCGAACTGCACCGAGGCGCGGCCGTCGATCGTGAGCAGGTCGCCGGGAGAGGGGCGCGTGGTCACCAGTGGCCGGCGTTCGGTGGCCGGCACTCGCGGGCGTGCAGGGTCTGCCAGTCGCGCAGCGCCCGCTTGATCCGGTCGTTCTCCTGGCTGAGCATGCGTACCTGCTGGTGGAGGTCGGTCAGCTCGTCGGCCACCCGGGCCTGGAACTCGCGTACCTGATCGGGGTCAACGCCGCGCGGACGCGGGTCGAACGCGCGGGTCCGCACCTCGTGCGGGGTCAACCGGGCGGGGCGACCGGTCCCGTAGGGCTGGCCACCTCGATACACCTGGGCCACGTCGGTCCTTTCTTGAGCAGGCGGGGGCGCGGGAGGTCCCTGTGGTGGGTCTGGAAGGGCGGGCCGTCCGCATGCCGGCCGCGGGCGGCCCGCCCGCTCCGCCGCCGCAGCTCTGATCAGCGGTACGACAGCGGAGCAGTCCGAAGGGTCGGGACGGGCACGCGCACCCGCCCCGACCAGGGGGATGAGCCGAACTCGTTGCCACGCGAGGACCGGCCCGGGATCAACCATATATGCCTAAGTTGCCAGTGGCAACGCTTGGTTGTCTCGTGGCTGCGTGTCGTGATCAAATTGGCGTGCCACGCGAGGAGTGCCATGCCACAGACACCGGACTACATCCGGATCTCGGACGAGATCATCGGGGACCTGCGCAGCGGGAAGGTCAAGCCGGGGGACAAGTTGCCCTCGATTGCTGACATGTCTGACCGCTTCGAGGTCAGCTCATCGACCATCCAGATGGTCTACGTCCGACTGGAAGCGCTGCGAGTGATCCGGCGGCATCAAGGTAAGGGCATCTTCGTCACCGATCCAAAGACCTGGATGCGGGAACCATAGGTAGCGACCCGTCGGCCAGAACGGGCCTTACGGGTACCTCCGTCCCGTCCACGGGACGACTAGAGTCGTCGCGTGATCGACCGGAAGCTGCTCTTGTCCGACCTGCAGAAGCAGGTCAAGAACCTGGAAAAGGACCTGCGGGAGCAGGCCGAGTCGGTCGAGGAGGTGCGCCTCCGCCTGCGTGGTGAGTACGACCACGCCTTCAAGGTCGGGCGTACCGCCGCCACCTGGGCGGCCTGGCGGGACGAGCGGGTGACCCAGGTCGCCGTCGCGTGGGTGCTCGGCACTGTGTTCGTACGCTTCAGCGAGGACAACGGCCTGCTGCCCGACCCGTACCTAGCAGGTCCGGGGGACCGGCTGGTGCTGGCAGAGGAGGCCGAGGCGCAGTTCTTCCGTGACCGGCCCGAGGAAACCCTGCGCGGCTGGCTGGAGCAGGGCTTCGACGCCATCGCCGGCACCCAGGCCGGCAAGTCGCTGTTCGACAAGCGGCACAACCCGCTCTACCAGATCCCGCTGTCTCACGACGCGGCCAAGGAACTGATCGGCTTCTGGCGGCGGCGCGGCGAGACCGGTGGCCTGGTCCACGACTTCGCCGACCCGGAGTGGGACACCCGCTTCCTCGGCGACCTCTACCAGGACCTCTCCGAGGCGGCCCGCAAGACCTACGCACTGCTGCAGACGCCGGAGTTCGTCGAGGAGTTCATCCTCGACCTGACCCTCACCCCGGCGATCGCCGAATTCGGCCACGATGTGGTCAAAATGATCGACCCGACCTGCGGCTCGGGTCACTTCGTCCTCGGCGCCTTCCACCGTCTGCTGAAGGAGTGGGAGCGGCACGCCCCCAACCGCGACCCCCACGAGCGGGTACGCCTCGCCCTCGACGCCGTTCACGGCGTCGACATCAACCCCTTCGCGGTAGCCATCGCCCGCTTCCGCCTCCTGGTCGCCGCTCTCCGCGCCAGCGGCGTCAAGACCCTCGCCGACTCAGCCGGGTACGTATTCCCGATGCACCTCGCGGTCGGCGACTCCCTCATCAAGGCGCGTCAACTCCTACTCTTCGATGACCTTGAGGTGGCCGATCTTCAGTACAGCACGGAGGACATGCAAGACCACCCGAGCATTGTTGCGGACGGCCGGTATCACGTCGTCGTCGGCAACCCGCCCTACATCACCGTCAAGGACAAGGCCCTTAACGAGCTCTACCGCGAGATCTATACAGCCTGTGCCGGGACCTACGCGCTGTCGGTCCCGTTCGCGCAGCGGTTCTTCCAACTGGCGAAGTCGGCGGACGAAAACGGCAGGGGTGCCGGCTTTGTTGGCCAGATTACGTCGAACTCCTTCGCTAGACGTGAATTTGGGAAGAAGCTCATCGAGTCATTCTTCGCGCACGAGATCGACCTGACGCACCTAGTTGACACCTCCGGCGCCTATATCCCAGGACACGGGACGCCGACCGTCATCCTGGTTGGCCGGCAGCGAAAACGACAGGCTTCCCAGACAGTACGGGCCGTCATGGGCATCCGGGCAGAGCCGAGCGCACCAGCGGATCCTCGGCTGGGCGTCGTGTGGCAAGCGATTGTCGACCAGCTAGATCGGCCTGGCTCGGAGAGCGAATGGGTCAGCGTCGACGACATGGACCGGTCCCGCTTCGAGCGTCACCCCTGGAGCCTTGGGGGTGGTGGAGCCGCAGCACTGACAGAAGCGATTCAGGGTGCCACTGGCGAGATCCTCGTGCAGGAAATAGACGCGCCAGTTGGACGAGCGATCCGGGCAGGTGCCGACGAAGCCTTCATGCGGCCCTTGAATCGTGTACGAAGAACTGTCGCTAACCCTGCTGCGCTGCGGCCGTTGATGATCGGCGAAGCTGTGCGCGATTGGGACGCCAGTCCGGAGGACGGGATCTGGTACCCCTACGACGCGTCCCTTCGGGAAGACGGCCTCGCTGACGAACTGTGGCCTTGGCGGCGCCTACTCCAAGAGCGGCGGACCTTCCATGGCAACATGGCTGATGCCGGGCTCCGATGGTGGGACTACATGCAGCATACTGCCTCGGCCTATCGCACTCCTTTGTCGATCTCTTTCGCCGAAGTGGCGACACACAACCACTTCGTGATGGACCGAGGGGGGACGGTCTTCAAGCAGACAGCGCCGGTGATTAAGCTACCGGAAAGTGCGTCGGAGGAGGAGCACCTCCGATTGCTGGGCTTGCTCAACAGTTCGACCGCGTGCTTCTGGTTGAAGCAGGTCAGCCATAACAAGGGTCGGCCGGGCGCCGAGCAGGCGGGCGCCGACGAGCCTTGGGAGCACCGGTATCAGTTCGGCGGCGGCAAAATCGAACAGCTTCCGCTGCCGTCTGCGTACCCGCTTGAACTGAGCCGGGAGATTGACGGCCTGGCGCAGCGGCTTGCCACGGCGCGCCCGGCGGCGGTCGCGGCCTCCGGCGTGCCCACCCGGGAGCGGCTCTACGCTGCCGAGAGCGAATGGCATTCGGTACGGACGCGGATGATCGGGTTGCAGGAGGAGCTGGACTGGCAGGTCTACTCGCTTTACGGGCTGCTGGACGAGGAGTTGAATGCCCCGGTCGGCTCGGTGCCGGCGTTGACGCCAGGGGAGCGGGCATTCGAGATCCTGCTGGCCCGGCAGATCAAGGCGGGTGAGGTTGAGACGACGTGGTTCACGCATCACAACCACAAGTTCCAGCCGATCACGGAGCTGCCGGCGCACTGGTCGGATGAGTACCGGGCGGTCGTGGAGCGGCGGATCGCGGTCATCGAGGGCAACCGCAACATCGGGTTGATCGAGCGGCCGGAGTGCAAGCGGCGCTGGGCCAGCGAGGGCTGGGACGCGATGCAGGCGAAGGCGCTGCGCGACTGGCTGCTGGACCGGTGCGAGGCGCGGGAGCTGTGGTACCAGCACGTCGACGGGCTGGAGCAGCCGCGCCCGCTGACCACCGCCCAGCTCGCCGACGAGCTGCGCCGCGACGACGACGTGCTCACCGTCGCCAACCTCTACGCGCCCGGTCAGGATCTCGGCAAGGTGATCGCCGACCTGGTCGCCGACGAGCACGTGCCGCACCTGGCCGCGCTGCGCTACAAGGACTCCGGGCTGGCCAAGCGCGCCGACTGGGAGCAGGTGTGGGACCTGCAACGGCAGGAGGACGCGCTGCCCGACGAGGCGGCGAAGCGGGAGTTCCGCAAGGGCATCCCCGTGCCGCCGAAGTACACCTCGGCGGACTTCCTCAAGACCAGCTTCTGGAGGCATCGGGGCAAGCTCGACGTACCCAAGGAGCGGTTCGTCTCGTACCCGGGTGCCAGTCGCGACGGAGACCCGTCGCTGCTGGTCGGCTGGGCCGGCTGGGACCACCGCGAGCAGGCCCAGGCCCTGGCCACCCTGATCGTCGCCCGCGAGCAGGAGGACGGCTGGGCCGCCGACCGGCTGTTACCGCTGGTCGCGGGGCTGCGCGAGAACATGCCCTGGGTACACCAGTGGCACGGCGAGTTCGACCCGGAGTGGGGTGCCTCGCCGGCCGACATCTACGCCGGCTTCCTCGCCGAGACCACCAACCGCCTGCACCTCACCGACGAGGCGCTGACGTCGTGGCGGCCGGCGAAGGCCACCCGTGGCCGTAAGGCGAAGCAGTGAACAGAGCAGAGGGCATCGCCGTTCACCCTGCCCGCAGGTCAGGAGCCGACAATGGATAACGAGATCCAGCTGATCAGTGACGGCGACGGGCTGGCGGTCATCGGCGATCCGACGGCCGTCGAACGCTTCCTGGTATCTGAGGGTCTGCCGTCGAAGGACCTCGGACTGCACCGGCATGGATCTGTCCTCAGTGCCGGGGCTGCAGCCGCACAGGTAGGTTCCGAGATTGCCGCCAACTCGGGTCGCTGGGTGCAGCTGACCAAGGAGTCCGCGCAGCTCGTCCAGAAGTATGGGCTGATGCAGAGCAAGACTCCGGGCGTCAGCCATGCGATGGTGGGGCAGCCGGGCTCGATTACGTCGTGGCTCCAGATCGCGAAGGGGCCGGGGGCGATCGCGGGCAACCCGGCGATGCTGGCCGGCGCTGCGGGAATCATGGCGCAGGTCGCGATGCAGCAGAGCATGAAGGAGATCACCGACTATCTCGCCACAATCGACGAGAAGGTCGACGATGTGCTGCGCGCCCAGAAGGACGCGGTGCTGGCGCGCATGATCGGCGTGGGCTTCGTCATCGAGGAGGCCATGACGATCCGCGAGACGAGGGGTCGGGTCGACGAGATCACCTGGTCGAAGGTCCAGGGGGCGCCGACGACGATCGCGGAGACCCAGGCGTACGCGTTGCGCCAACTCGACGCGCTCGCGGAGAAGCTGGAGCGCAAGTCCGCGATCGGTGATCTCGCCAAGGCGGCCAAGGAAGCAGAGGCGAAGACACAGGAGTGGCTCGCTGTCCTGGCTCGCTGCTTCCAACTGCAGGACGCGATCGCCGTGCTCGAACTCGACCGGGTGCTGGACGCGTCACCGGGAGAGTTGGACGGGCACCGTCTCGGGCTGAAGACCGCCCGGCAGAACAGGCTGGAACTCATCTCACGGTGCACCGAGCGCCTGATGGCCCGCATGGATGCGGCTGCCAGCAGGGCCAACACGAAGGTGCTGCTGAATCCGATGGACTCCCCGGCCGTGGTGAAGTCGAGCAACCACGTCTCGATCGCCGTCGTCGACTTCCACGGGCGGCTCGGGATCGAGGGTGCTCGCCAGTCGTCGGAGGCGAGGCGATGGGCGGACGCGGCCAAGGAGGTGAGGGACAAGGCGCTGGAAACCGGAGCAGACGGTGTCGGTGCCGCCAGGCGCCTTGGTAACGACACCGTCGACCGGGCCAAGTCGGCGAAGGGCAAGCTCTCCGGCCTGATCGCTGAGCGAGCGCTCCGTCGGCGCGGCGACGACGAGGAACGCGACGAGGGTGGGCGGGTCAGGGACACCCGTGGGTGACGAGTCTCGACGCCGAGGAAGGCAGGATGGCATCACGACCCCCCTCCGGATACCAGATCAGGAAAGTGCACGCCACGCTGGGCAGGCTGCAGCGGTACACGCTCAACAAGCCGCTGAGGTTCCGCTGTGTCACCTGCCGGCGCACCACCATGTCCAGCTCCGTCGTGACGGTCTCGGGCGACTGGTCGCAGCTGCTCTGCGGCGGTTGTTACGGACGGCAGGCAGCACCGCAGTCCAGCACGGTTCGGACGCCCGCCCCTCGGGAACGGCGTGGACGGGCACAACCGGAGACGGAGGGGACCGCCGCCAGCCCACTGCCGCGAGACATGCTCTGGCTCGCCGCCATGCACCGGTCCGTTGCCGAGGGCAAGCAGCTCTCCCCAGCCGAGCAGGAGCTCCATCGCCGACGTGTCGGTGAGCCTTCGTCCATCGCTGCCATCCGGTATGCCGAGCTGCTTGTCGACGTGGAGGCCCGGGTCGCTCAGCTCGGCGGGGGTGCCGCCGATGAACTGGTCGCGACCCGCGAAGAGCTCGCACTCCGCCGGGCAGAAGCCGTCGACACTTTCCGTGCCGCCTGTCATGCCCGAAGTCAGCCGGCACCCGGTGGATCGTCCGAGGAACCGGTGGAGGCACGGGTCATCCGTGAAGTTGCCCCGCACACCTTCGAGAAGGCGTTCACGAAGGCGCTGCGTCGCCGGGGCGTGCGGGTCGATGCGCTCGAACCTCCGACATCCAACCTGTGGTCGTGGCTGCAGGCGCAGGACAAGCACCCACCCGAGCTGCCTGCTGAGGTGAAGCGCCTCAGGAAGCTCGACCTGGCCGACTTCACCCGTGAGGCCATGGCAGAGCTCAACCGGTGGGAATGTGACCAGTCGATGGCGCATCCCGCGGTGGCGGAGCAGTGGGCGGCGAGCACGGAGGAGATCGTCACGGAACTTGCGCACGCCCGCCGCTCGCTGGAGGCCGACCTGTCCGCCGGAAGGGACAAGGGCGTCGTGCCACGCCTTCGCCGAGCCGGCGAGGCGTACGCCCGGGGCAGCGCCCGCTGCCTGGAAGCCCAGCTCATGGTGGCCGACCTGCGGGCGCAGGCGAGTCACCTGCACCGGACCCGGAGAGTGCCGAAGGCGCGCGCCGACTCCGTAGCTGAGGCGACCATGGTCGTGGGGCAGGCCGACCCTACGCTGGCCAGGTACGTCGATCGGGAGATCGCACAGCACCGGCAGAGTTGCCCGAAGGAGGGCCACGGCGGGTGCGCGTCTTCAATAGCCCGAGTGGTGCGCTCACGCCTTCAGCCACTGGACCTGTCCGAGACTGCCACAGGCGAGCTTCGGGAGCGCGACGCCCACGGAGGGCCCGCCGAGGAGAATCGCGCGATTCTACCGCCGCAGGGTGCCCATGAGGCTGCTGCCGCCTTCTACCCAGAAGAGCCTGAACAGGTACCGGCCGGCGGCGTGGGTGTCGTCGACGCGATTCACACCCCCCACAGCAACGCCGACGATCGGTCCGAGGCGTTTGTCTGCGAAGCGGTCCGGCGGCAGGCTCCCCGCGACTCCGCTCATCTTGCGGCGGTGACGGCGGTCGACTTCGACAAGAGGACCGGAATCTTCGGGTACGCCTGGCTGACCGAGGAGGGGGAACTCCGCACCGGCACCGACCGTGCGGTCGACGCGCAGGACTGCGGCGTACAGGCCATCTGCCGCACCGCGCTCGACCTTGTCACTGCGACGTCATATGCCCAGGTCGTTAGTCGGGATGACCGGGCTGCGAACGTCGTTCGTCACGTCCTACGCGCGGGTCTCGTGCCTCAGGATCTCGGGTTCCCGGTCGCGGGACACACGCGACTCCTGCTGGCGGAAGTGATCAGGCACCGGAAGCGGCTCTTGATTTCCGTCGACTCCTGCCCGGAGCGTCACCGTGGGGCGGCCGCCGCCGCGCGCCTTGCCGACCTCGCGTCGAGGGCGGGTCGCGGTTCGGAGCCGCGCTCGGCTGTCCGGGCCGAGGCCGACCGGATCTCTCAGATTTTCGGGCGAGCGTTGGGCCCCCGACTGACGGCCCCCGCCGATGAAGATGATCACGCCTGGTGGCTGCCGGACGGACAAAAGGACGAGGATCTGGTGTGGCAGACGGCCCTGTACCGGATGCATCTCGAGGGTGGTTGGTGCGTACTTCCCCCCGGGGAGCTTCAACCCATTGAGGACCGACGACGACTGAAGCTTCGGATCGAACATCGGGAGCGAGGGCCGGCCCCGACCGCTGCTGTGCAAGACGTGACCTTGCGTCGGCGCGGCGGGCAGTGGGAGATAGGCGGCATCCAGTGGCCGGCGGATCTGCTGCCAGGGACGGTGGTCACCTTCAGGTGGCGGCGGGGCACCGCCCGCATCAACGCCCGCACTGCTCTATTGCCGCAGCCCGAGCGTGTGGACGACCTGGAGTACCAGCACCGCTACGACCGTCAGGTCGTCACCCGCGAGACAGCCCCCGGTGCCGACCAGGACCGGGATATTCCGGATCTCTCCGATGCGAGTTGGGTGATGCGGACGCTGCGCAAGTTGGGCTACCTCAGCGTGGACGGGGAAGCCATCCTCGCCGAGGACGCCTTGGTGCGGAACTGTCTGGAACTCGGGCTGCCGCCGCATCGCAAGGAGCGGATAAGTCCCGCCGTGGAACAGCTCCTCCGGACCGGCCGTCTGCACCGGGTGGAAGGCAGCGTCGACTACGACGGCCGCCCCTGGTATCCGCCCAGACCCGGCCATGTCCACACCCTGCTGCTGCGGTACGTCCCGCAGGTTCAGTCCGTGACGCCGCAGCGAAACACCGCCGGCGAATGGCACCCGCACCGCCGAGGTCACTGGGTGACGGGCTTCGTGCGGCGCCTCCCACCCGGCGCGCAGGCGTCGGCCGAGCAGATCGACGCCCACCGGGACGCCGTTCGTGCCTCGGAACTGGTGGACCGGGAGCTTCCCGAGGGCTTCACCTACGTGCGGCGGCACCGCCGCGCGCGCTGAAGGACGAGTCTCGCAGGTGGCCGTGTCGTCCGGGATGACCGGGCAAGCGGTCTGGACGAGTCCGGACGTGGTCGCCGGGTCAGTCGTTGCCGGCGCTAGGGGTGGAACCGTTGGAGGCCGGCCTTCTCGCCTCCGCCGACGCTGCTTGCCCTTGGGATGTAAACCGATCGAGCAGGATCTCGAAGGTGGTCGCCTTCTCGTATTCGTCGTCGCTACGCAGTTTCTCGGCGAACAGGTCATGTAGCCGCTGATTGTTCGCCTGCTGCTGGGCGATGAGTTCCTGCACGACGGCGGCGAGGCTCTCGTTGGTCATCTTGGCCGCACCTCCGGCCGCCGGGTTCTTCGTCAGCTCCTCCAGAATCGACAACCACTGCCGGCTGAGCCGATCGGCGTACTGAGCCCGCTTCATGTCGACGTCGTACTCACAGTCGAGCTTGATGAGTTGCTCCCAGTAGGGCCGGACGGCTCGCTTGACGCTCTCGTCGAGCTCCACCCACACGTACGGCTGGCAGGTGACCTGCGCACCACCGCGCTCGTAGCGCCACGGTCCTTTCTCGGCCAGCGCCCGCTGCAACTCCACCTCGAGATCCCTCGCCCGGTGGGCGGCGAAGTTGCGGGCGCGGGCAGCAGCCATACGGGTCAGCGCGCGAACGGCGTACGGCATGAAGTACTGCGCTGACCCGGTCAACATCTCCCGCGGTATCCCCTCGGATGACCAGACGAACGCGGCGCGGACGTGGAAGGTGAAGACGTAGCCGCGGGCCGGCACGATGATCGGCGCCGACACGTCTCGGCGCTCCGTCAACCGGCCGGGCGGTGGTGGTGCCGGCGGGATCGGCGCAAGGACCGGCTCCGGCCCCTGCAACGCCACGATCAGGCGACGCCATAGCGCCAGCACCCACGCCCCGAACCGGCGCCACAGTCCGACCCGCGGCTCCTCCGTGTTGAAGGGGTCCGTCATGTCACTGCTCCCTCATTGCGGTCTCGAGCCAGTCAGGAAGGCCGTTCGGGAACTCGGCCAGCCGTACGAGATGGAACTGCAGTCGGCGTCGTAGAGCCGGAACGGCCGCCAGGTCGGCCACCAGCGCACTGATCGACTTCCGGAAGGTGTCATCGGACTCGGCCTGGTGCAGCCACCGGCCGAAGATCGGCCACGTCTGGTGAGAGGTGGGTGAGCCGAACAACGACCCGCGCCAGAGCCGAGCGAGGTCGTTCGCGTCGACCTGGTTCGACGCGAGCTTCGTCATCAGGTCGAAGGGCGCGCGACGACGGTCGTCTAGGGTCCGTTGCGCCAGGCTCAGCAGGGCGTTACCGGCATGCCGTCGTAACTGACGGTCGTCCAACCACCGTGCCAGCTCGGAGACGATTTCGCCCTCCCAGCCCGGCGAGAGGGCATAGAGTTGATGGATACCTTCCGCGACCGCGTGGCTGTGCTGCTGCATGCGATCTCTGGCGATGCGGCGCAGATCTGCCAGGCTCCAGTTCAGGTCCGGCTGCTGCAGTCCGCTGGCGTAGACGAGAGCGGCCGCGTCCCGCTGGTAGTTGCGGTGGCCGCCGCTCCAGGCCCGCACCCGGCGGCGGACGAGGTGGTGCACCTGTCCACCCATGTCTGCGGCGACGACTGCCCGGGCTGCGGCTCGACGGGTTAGAGGCCGCGGTGAGGCCGCCCATCCGTCTATCAGGTCTGCACAGACCCGGTCGAAGTCGTGGTGCGCGAGCAGGCCGGCTGCCTCGGCGGCCGCACGGCGCACCGGCTCGTCGTCGGAGGCCACCAGGGTGTCGAGCCACTTGAGTAGCGCCGGTCGGGTGCTGTCGAATTCGTGCCATGCCTCGTCGATGATCGCCCCCCGCATGGCCCCGTCACGCAGCCAGGCCGAGCGGGAAACGCCACCGAGTGCACGCGCGGCCTTCTGGCCTTCCCGCCAGTCGACGTCGAGTGGTCCGAGCAACTCGGACACGGTGTACTGCAACGCCATCCGCCCCCAGTCCGGCCGCTTGGCCTGTCCGTCGATCTCCTCGAGCAGCAGGCTCGCGGCCTCGAAGACGTGGTGCAGAGGTTGCCGCGCGAAGACGGCGTACGCGATGCGGAAGGCGCGTTCGTGCTGGTCGGCCCGGCGCGGACGCCGATCTCCGCCGGTGGCCCGGCAACGGAGGATCTCGGCTGCGCGATCCCTGCGGTTTGGCTGGGACACCTGGACGATCTCGGCAAGTGCCGTGTGATCGGCGGGATGGTGATCCGCGACAGCCTTCGCCAGCCGTACCACCTCGTGGGGCCGGTAGGTGTGCTTGATGGCCGCGGTGAGGCCTCCGTCCTGAAGGTAGATCTCGACGTGCCGCTCCGTCTCCTCGTCGTTCAGGTCCGCGCGATCGCACAACTGGTGCCGCAAATGTTTGCGGAAGACCTCCACCGGGTCGGGGCCGTGGTGCGGCACCTCCGCGGGGTGCCTGTCACCGGCGCGTGACTCGTCGTCCCGGATCAGGAGCAGGCTGGCCGAGCGTCGCCGAAAGACGTCGGTCAGCAGACGCATGGCCTCAACGTGTCCGTCGCCGGGCAGGCGGAGGAGGTAACCATGATCTTCCTCGAGCCGGTTCGCCGTCTGCCGGAGGGCATCCGCCCTGATCTCGTCGGGGAGCAGCACCTCGTGCAGGCGGCTCACGTCGTGTCGTCGCGCCAGCGCGGCGCATGCCGTGCTGAACCTGCCGGTGTGCGGTCGGCCGGTCAAACAGGCGATCGGTCCCTCAGCGAGCAATGCCGAGAGCGCGCTGTCCGCCTCCGTCCCGGCGTAGACCTCGAGGAAGTGCGTTTCCTCAACTCTCCGGATCACCGGCTTGACGTCCGGTTGGCCGTGGTAGGTGATGTGGACGATGGTGTTGTGGCTGCCGAAGGCGTTCACCCCGGTGGCGCTGACGTGGGCGTAGCTGGCCGCGATGTTGGTGCCGTACAGGTCCTCGCCAACTCGTGGGTCCACCCGGAGCGAGCCGGGAGGGATCTCCTCCTCCTGCTCGCTGTCCGACTGGCGGCTAGCCTCCGCTTGTGCAGGCGGGTTGTTCACCGGATCCTGTGGTGGGGTGGTGGACGCACTTTCGCCGCTGGCCTGGGGTGCCGGCGCGCTGGCGGCATCTTCGGGCACCGATCCGCTCACGAGTTCAGCCGCCATGGATCGGTGTTGCCGGGCCCGCCCGGTGGGGAAATGATGTTGCCGTTTCCGTACGCCGTCACCCCGTGTGAGGTGATGTTGTGGAAGACCTGGCCGCCGCTCAATGGCTGCGGAGGAGGGACCCGGCGCCGCCGGTCGGCGGCGTCACCACCGTCCTCCTCCGGCCCTTCCGGACGGTGGCTCTCCTCGCGGTCGTCCAGCACCGTGTCGGCGATGTTCTCTCCGGGCACGTAGATCCAGGCGGTGGCCTCGAAATCCTTTCCCGGCACCTTCGCCGACACCCGCCTGAAGTGCTCCAACGTCAGATCCTGGTAGTGGCGGACGATGTCCTGATGGATCCGGTCCGAGACGATCAGAGCAACCGCAGCGCGGGGGAACAGCCGCAACGCCTCCTTGATCTGCGGTGAATCGATCAACCGGCAGACGGTCACGACCGCGCCGCCGGGGTAACCGTTCGCGCCGTCAAGATGAACCAACCCTTCGTGGATGCCGATCCGTAGTCGGATCCGCGCTTCCGGAACCAGGCCGCGATTGTGCTCACGCAGAAGGCGATCAACCGTTGGTGTCAGCCGGGACACCACCGTCCGCTCGCTCGTTCCAGCAGGCAGGATCGCAAGTTCTCCATCGCCGCCCTGCTGGATGAGCCAGTTGGCCCGATCAAAGCCCAGTTCCTCACAGGCTTCCGTCATGATCTTCTGAAAAGCCAGCTGAGCCCGGTACTGCAGGACGTTGTCCCGTCCGCTGTAACGCTCCATGTCCACGGCGACGAGCATGCGGCGATCCGGATCCGCGAAGTCAGGCACGCGATCCACCCTTCAACGACGACAGCGAGTTGTTCACCGTCATCTCTATCGGCTCGGCGCGCTGGAAATTCCATAGAAATACGGGTTGGGGCTTCATCATCGGGTGGACGACAACCCGTACTTAGACTCCTTTACCGCCCCGACGTCGACCTTCACTGGTGGCATGGGAAACCTTCGGCGTACGGGCAGAAAGTCTCACCTCGACCCGTGGCGTGACCTCCAAGTCGGCCTCGCCACGGCGGCTTCACTCCAGACCTCCATTCGTCATGCGGACACCAAGGCCCTCGCGCTGTTGGCGATCGAGGGCGGGGTGGCCACCGCGGTCGTGGACAGGGCTCTGCCACACCTGATCGGCCGTGCACCGATCGCCGTCCTACCGGCGGCGCTGCTGGTGATCCTCTTCGTCGTCGGGCTTGCGCCGGCCGCCTGGCTGCTCGTCCTGGCCCTTCGGCCCCGTATCGACGGTGCCGGTAGCGCCAACCGATTCGCCTTCCCGGATCTCGTCCGCGCAAAGGGAAGCCCGTCCGTGGCGTCGATCCGACGGCACAGGGACGATGTCTGGGGTCTCGTCACCGTGCTCGCTCGCATCGCGATGGAGAAGCACCTGCAGGTACGCCGGAGCCTGCCATGGCTCATGGTGGCGACGGCGTCTGCTGCGGGACTGATGCTCCTCTCGACCTGCTCGTCACCGGGCGCGCCATGAGCGAAGACAGCGATCAGTAGCGATCTTGAGGCACAATGTGAATGATGATCTCGTAGGTGGGACGGAGGCGGTGCGTGGACGACACGACCTGGCTGCCTGGAACCTTCCTCGGCCGACTCGACAAGACCGCTCGGGACCGTCTCCTGGCCGTCACGATCCGTCGCTCCGTCAAGGAGTCCCAGGTTGTGCTGCGGGAGGGTGCTCTCGAGTCCCATGTCATCCTGCTAGACGATGCCCTCGCCAAGGTCACCGTCGAGATGGCCGACGGTCGACAGGCGTTGCTGGCGATAAGGATGTCCGGCGACATCGTCGGTGAGATCTCCGCGCTGAACGGCACTCCGCGGACCGCGACGGTTACCGCCTGTCGATTTTCGATCGTTCGGATCATCCACCGTAACGAGTTCCGCGCCTTCCTGCGAGCCAATCCGGACGCCGCCATGGAGGTTGCCGGCATTGTGGCGGACCGGCTGCGCTGGGCGAACCGTCGACGGGTCGACTTCGCCTCCTACCCGGTCAAGGTTCGACTTGCGCGCGTGCTGTGGGAGATCGCCGCAGCGTACGGCCGGCGGAGCCGTGAGGGGCTCGTCATCAACGTGCGGCTCACCCAGAGTGAACTGGCCACTCTCTGTGGAGCCGCCGAGATCAGTCTGCACAAAGCGCTCGGAGGGCTGCGGGGAGCCGGCATCATCGCCACGGGCTATCGCGAGATTGTCATCCGAGACACCGATGGCCTACGCGCCGTCGCTGATCTTGAGGGCTTCGCCTGACGGTATAAGGCCTGTTTTAGCCAATCACGTGTCCAGCAGCATCCCGCCAGCCGTCGCCCGGCCTGCCGCAGGCCAACCAGTTCTTAGGAAACACTCCCCTGAGTCGCATAGGAAGCATTGCCCTGCCGTGGCAACCTGCTGACTGTGGGAACCTTCGTCGCGCAGCTTCCGGCCCTCATCGGCGTACTGGTCGGAACCCTGGGGACGATCCTGGCCACCACGCTCGCCGACCGTGCCCGATGGAAGCGAAGCCAAGACGTCCGCTGGGACGAACGGCGGCTTGACGCCTACGTCGAGTACGCCCGGACGATCAAGGAGATCCACGCGATCGCATTGCGAATGACCGCCGCTGACAGGCCCGCATCGCGTAGCCATCGCATTGATCGAGAGGTGGGCGTCGCGATGCTGGCCGAGGCGGACGTCCGCCGTACGCTGGTATGGGAGAGCATGCTCCTACTCGGCGATGAGCAGACGGTAGCTGCAGCTCGGACCTGGCGAGATGCCGTCTGGCAGGTGGAGCACTGCGCACGGGGGTTCGCGGACCAGCAGGTCGATGTTGCGAGCCTGCTCAACCGCGCTGATGAGGCGCGAGATGGCTTCTACCGTGCGGCTCGTTCGAGTCTCGGTGTGCGTGGTGGCTCAGTCGCGCAGTCGTCGATGCTGAGGAGAGAGTTCGCGTCCGGATGGCTGGCCGCGTCACCGACATCGGCGGGCCGTCAGGTATCCGACAACAAGGGCGCCTGGAACTAGCGCATCAGGTGCTCGTCCGTCACTTAAGGCCGCGCGGGCGATGCGATCGGGCGGTGATCGGTACGGTATGCAGCGTGTCTTCGCCCACTCCCGCGCCGCTGCTCCGGCAGTCCAGCGACATTCCGGAGCGCACGAGCACGAGCGTCGTGCTCGGGCTCGCCGCGGTGCTGACATCGTTGCGGCCGGCCAGAGCCGCCCGCGGCCGAAAGGCGAAGGCATGACGACCGTCGAACCGACCCCCGCCGCGCCCACCGCATGGTTGTTGCCGGACGACGTCGGCGAGCTGACCGATGGTCTGACGCAGCGGCAGTCCCGCCTCTGGCAGCTCACCAGCCCGGGCGAGTTGGCCGCGTGGGCGCTCGCCGAACCCGAGCCGGCGCCGCTCGACCAGGGGCCGCCCGCCTTCGAGGGTGACTGGAGGGAGGGACTTGACGGAAGCCAGCAGGCCGCGTGGGCGCTCGCCGGCTGGGTCACTCGGATGACCGTGCCTGAGGCCGCGGCCACCGCCGGTAGGCATTGGCTGCTGTCCCGGATTGACCAGGGCGGTGGATCACTGCTGCGGCTGACGGTGGGCGTCCTGGAGACCTTCGGCGTCTTGGAGCACGGCGCGGAGGTGTGGTTCCGGGTCCTGGCCGCGCCGCTCGACAGCGCCCTCGATGCCGGCGCGCTCGACGAGGAGGAGTGGGAGCGGCGCGGTGTCGAACTCCTACGGGACGGCACCAAAACCCTCGCCGAAGGCAAGTACCTGCTGCGCTGCCCGGACATCCGTACCGCGCAGTGGTTGCTGCGGCAGCCGCCGGTTATGGCCGGCGCGCGGATGCTCAACGGGTGGGTGGCCGCCGGGCCGTTCCCCTTTGCGAGCAGGTACCGGCCGGAAACCGCGGCACGCGCCTGGCTGGCGGCCGAGACGCTGCTCGATGCTGAGCCGCAGGCGGCGTCCCCCATCGGTGGCCGGGGCTTCGACCGGCCGTACGCTGGCTCGGCCTTACCCGTCGAACTGCCCGCGCAGCGGTTGTTCGACGCAGCGGCCTACCGGGCCGGGGTGATCGAACACGACCGACTCTGCCGAGCGTTGGTCGACCACCTCGCTGCGTCAGGGATACGGGTCGGGGCCGGACTCGCCGGGGTGAACGTCGACCTGGCTTGGCGGGACACCGGCGGGCGGCAGTTCATCGCCGAGGTCAAGAGCGTGGTCGGCGGCAACAAGGTCGAGCAGCTCCGGCTCGGCCTCGGCCAGGTCCTCGAATACCGGTACCGGCTGGCGGCGCGCGGCCTGCTGGTGACGCCCGTCCTGCTGGTGTCGGGCAACGAGGACCTGACATGGCGGGACATCTGCGCCGGCAGCGGCGTCACCCTGCTGTCCGGCGACACGAAGGCGAGATGGACGGTCGATCTTGAGGGTGCGGCCGTCAACTGACCTCGCGTTGCTGCGGAACCGCGCAGCGGTCGCAGTCCTCGCGGCCCGACCAACTCGTCATGCCGAAGTGCTCGGGTCCCACGATCTGGTGGCCAAAGTGTCGCCCGACCGACATCCGGAAGCTCCAGATCGCTTCGGCGTAGCGGTGGTAGGCGTCGTGGTAGTCGTTGGAACGGATGGTCGCGCCGGCACGGATGACGTCACGGATGCCGATAAGGCGGCGGAAGGCTGTCTCGCCCGCCGTTACCAGATCCGGCGTGCCGGACATCAGCAGTCGCTCGCGGGCCTGGTAGAGCCTGGCCTCCACGAGAGCGCGCCCGGCGGCCTGCTGGAGAGCTTCGGCGCTGGCCCCGGACTGCGCCACGTCGCGGAGGAGACCGTGCGCAGAGTCCAGCGCCAGCGCGAAGTCGATGCTGTTCCGCCACGAATCCACCTCGCGGTCCCGAGAGCGGCCGTCCTTCTCCCGTCGCAGATCGACCAGCAGTGTGCCGGACAGCGCGATGATCGCGCCCGCTGCCGTGCTCGCCAACGGCACCGAATCCATGGAGGACATCCTCACACCAAGCGTGATCGGATCTGAAGTGACGGGTACCTGACGATATCGACGCTCATGCGCGTCTCTTGTCGGACCTGGCCGCGAGACTGAGGCTCCCTCGACCCGGGAGGTGCCTCGTGCCGTACGTCAGGTCCCACACCAGGAAGAACGGAGCCCGGGTCCGGGCGCACTACCGTAGGCGGCGCCCCGGCAATGTTCGACGGAGGTCGACGGTGCGCCGAGTGTCCGGTGGTGGCGGGTCCTCCAACGGCCTGGGTCTGGTGCTGGGTGCCCTGGCCGTCCTCGTGGTGCTCGGGATGGTCGTCGAGTTCGTGACTCGGCATCCGTACTGGTCGGCCTTCCTGGCGACCCTCGTCGTCGCGGGGGCGGTCGCGGTGGGTTTTGCCGTGTCGAAGCAGCGTGCCCGCGAGCGGGCCGACCAGGCCCAGCGGGACAGGCTCATCGCGGTGACCGATGCGATGAGCGGGCCCGAGTTCGAGCAGTGGTTCGCACGCATCCTGGTCGCGTCCGGGTTCCGGCAGGTGACGGTGTGCGGGGGCTCCAGCGACCGGGGAGCGGACGTCACGGCGACCGCTCCCGACGGCCGCCGCGTGGTGGTGCAGTGTAAGCGGCAGAGCACCAGCAACCGGGTGGGGAGTGCCGCGATCCAGCGGTTCGCCGGCACCTGCCGCGACATCCACGGTGGCGAGATCTGCATGATCGTGACGAACAGTTTCTTCACCGCCGGCGACGGCATCGAGTTGGCCCGGCAGCTCAACATCACGCTGGTCGACCGGCACGCCCTGGAGATGTGGGCGTGGACGGGGGCGCCACCGAGGGTTCCATGACGTACGAGGGGATGCGACGTGGACAATCCCGGCAGGGTGTTCGGCGTAGAGGGTGAGTGGGACGACGACCTGACCGAACGCGGCTCTGTGTTGCCGACGCTGGAGTTGTTGGAGCGACTGAACCGGATTCGCTTCCTCCACCGGGATGTGGCCAGCCGTGGCGAGCTGCGCTACTACCTCGATCAGTGGCTGTCCGAGAAGTACACCGCCCACAGAGTCGGCATCTTCGCGATAGACAGCGGCCCCGGCAGCCTGTGACTGTCGCGGAACCAGCAGCTCGACCTGGCCGAGGTGGTCAGTTGGCTGGCGGGTCGATGCGCCGGTAAGCAGCTCTACTTCGACTGCAGCGCCATTCTCCGGATCTCCGACGCTGCCCTCACCGAGATTTTGGAGGGGACCGGAGCGACGATGGTGTGTGGTTTCATCAGGACCATCGACTGGGTGGACTCGGCCGCGTTCGACACGGTTCTCGTCGACCGCTCGCCAACGCTCGTAAGGCCAACAGCACCGAAGAGTTGGTGCGGACGGCCCACTGGATGCCGTTGGCCCAGCACCTCGGCTCCCGCATGATCTACCGGAGCGGTCACGGCCCGCGCATCCCGGCGATCAGGCGATCCGACCCAGCCGGGGGCTTGCGGCTCACCTCGAGGCCGCCAAACTGTACCGGTGAAGATGGCAACGTACCTCAGGACCACGACCGCGCGGTTTGAGGAGGTGGCCCCGACGTTGTGGGGCCCGCCCAGCGACGGGGACGAGCACGGCAGCCCCACCGGCGGCCAGCAGAGTGTGATCCTGGAGCAGTACAAGATCTATGTGGAGATGGCGGACCGGGTCAGTGCCAGACGCGGTTTGACGAACACCTTCTTCCTGAGTCTCAACACGCTGATCGCCACGGTGGCCGGGATCGTCTGGAGCGACCGTGCGAACGTCGACGTCTGGTACCTGTCCGTTCCAGTGGCCGCGCTGCTGCTCCAATGTGCGGCCTGGTTCTGGCTGCTTCGGTCCCACCGCCAACTCAACTCGGCCAAATACATTGTGATCGGAGCGCTGGAGGAGCGGTTGCCGGCGTCGCCGTACTGGCGGGCGGAGTGGAAGGCGCTCGGCGAGGGCCGCGATCTGTCCAGATACTGGCCCCTGACCCACCTCGAGCAGTGGATTCCCGTTTCGTTCGCCTTGGTGTACGTGACCGGCTTCATCCTCGCGATCCTTGCCTGACCTCCGCCGTCCGGCGCATTCCCCCGATGCTGTCGGCTTTTCGACAATTGCCTCAAGGTCGTCTCGTCGGTCAGACTGGCAGCCGACTCAGGGCGAGGGTGAGCAGCGGATGCCTTACCTGTTCTTTTTGAGCTATTGCGGCGACGACGGACGCGGTGGATACGTCACTGACTTCTACGGCGACCTCTGCGACGAGATCAGGAGGCGCACCACCGAGCCCGAAGAGGACATCGGCTTCCAGTACGTGGGCATGCGGGACGGGACGCTGTGGCGCCCCACCGTCTCCGACAGCCTCGGCACCTGTCGAGTCTTCGTCCCCCTCTACTCGCCGCGCTACTTCCGCGCCCGGTTCTGCGGGCAGGAATGGGGGATCTTCGCCGAGCGGCAGCGACTCTACGAGCAGCAGCACGGCCACGTCCCGGAACTGATCGTCCCGGTGCTCTGGGAGGACGTCTTCGCGAGCGGCCCCGGACGGATACCGAAGGTCGCCGAGGACATCTGGACCAAGAACGAGGACCTGGCCGCACCGTATCGGACCTCCGGGCTGCGTAAACTCGTTCAGCACAAGACCCGGTACCGCGACGCCTACCACGACGTGGTCGACCGCATCGCCGAAGTGATCATCAGCGTGGCCGAGCAGTACCCATTGCCGGTCAGTACGGGACCGATCGACTTCGACACCGCTCCCGACGTCTTCCAGCCGGACGGTTGCGAGCCGGGCAGTGCCGTTCCCGACCAGCGGCTGGGGGAGCCGTCCGGCGGTGGACCACGCCACGTCCACCTGGTGGTGGCGGCGCCGACGGCGGCCGAGGCCGCACAGGAGCGCACGAACGTCGACCGCTACGGAAGGCGCTCGGAGGACTGGACGCCCTATCTTCCCGCGGCTGCGAAGCCCGTGGTGCGTTACGCGATGGCGGTGGCCGACGAGCAGGATCTGACTCCGCACCCGGTCGGCGCCGACGACGGGCTGTCCACGTTGCTCGAGGAGGCAGAGTCGGAGGGCGAACTGGTGGTCCTGCTGGTGGACGCCTGGGCGACCCGCATCCCCGCCTACGCCGAAGCGCTGAGGCCCTACGACGACCACCTGTACGGAAACTGTGCGGTGCTGCTGCCGTGGAACCCGACGGACGAGGAGTCGGAGTCGCAGGCCCCGGCGCTCGGGGCGTCGGTGCTCTCACTGTTCAAGAAGAACGCCCGCATCCCCCATCCGACGTTCCGTGGCTCGCTGCACTCGGTCGACGAGTTCAAGCAGGCTCTCCGTGAGGTGCTCATCAAGACGCAGAGCTTCGTGTTCGAGCAGCACGCAGTCCCGGAGCTGGTGAACGCGGGAGCGTTCGTTGCGCGGCCGCAGCTCGAAGGGCCGGGTGGGGCGTGATGGGAACGGAGTCGGCCGACGGTCGGATCATCACCTTCTACTCCTACAAGGGCGGAACCGGCCGATCGATGGCACTGGCGAATGTCGCCTGGATTCTTGCCAGCAACGGTCATCGCGTCCTCGCCGTCGACTGGGACCTGGAGGCACCCGGTCTGCACCGATACTTCCACCCCTTCCTGCCGGACCGTGAACTCAGCTCCACGCCCGGACTGATGGACATGCTGTGGAGCTATTCCACCGCGATGATGGACACCTCCCGGGGCGACAACGAGCAGTGGCGAGAGGCCCACGCCGACGTGCTGGACCACGCCGTCTCCCTGCGATGGGCCTTTGCCCGCGGTGGGGTCGTGGACCTATTGCCCGCGGGCCAGCAGGACCGTTCCTACGCCACCCGCGTGATGTCGTTCGACTGGGACAACTTCTACAACCGGCTGCATGGCGGGTCCTTCGTGGAGGAAATGAAGCGCAGCATGCGTCGGCACTACGACTACATACTCATCGACAGTCGGACCGGCCTGAACGACACCTCGGGGATCTGCACGGTTCAGCTCCCTGACACTCTGGTCGTCTGTTTCACCCTGAACAACCAGAGCATCGCCGGCTCGCTCGCGGTCGCCGACTCGGTCCGCCGGCAACGTGACGCGTCCGACCTGCGGATCCTGCCGGTGCCCATGCGGGTCGAGGATGGCGAGTCGAAGCGGCTGGAGGCGGCGCGCAGCTACGTGCGATCCGGATTCCGGCGTCTGCTGAGCGGTTCCAGCGCGGAAGAGCGGGATCGCTACTGGGGTGACGTCGAAATCCCATACAAGATCTTCTACGCCTACGAAGAGATCCTGGCGACCGTCGGCGACCGCGCGCACCAGGAGGGTTCGCTGCTGGCAGCCTACGAGAGGCTCACCAGCCATGTGACCGACGGGCGGGTCGGGGCGGTCGTGCCGCTGGACGACGCCGAGCGGGAAGCGTTGACCAAGCGTTTCTGGCGACAGGCCGTCGGCGGCGGGCTCTACGACTTCTTCATCAGCCATGTGCGGTCCGACCAGCGATGGGCCGAATGGATCGCGGCGCATCTGGAGCAGGCGGGCTACCGGGTGTGGGTGCGGTCGTGGGATGTGCGGCCGGGGGCACGCTGGCACGAGGAGATCGAGAAGGCAATCCTGTCCAGCGACGTGACGCTCGCACTGCTGTCTCCCGCATCGGTCCGGTCGGCCGAGGTCCAGCAGGAGTGGCAGCTTGCCCGGGAGGTCGATCCGGGCGGCGAGGCCGCCCGACTGGTGCCCGTCCAGGTCGTCGAATGCGTGCCGCCGCTGGCGCTCCGGGAGCTGACCGGCATCGAACTCGTGGGTAGCGACGGGGGCACGGCTCGGCGGCGCCTGCTCTCGGCGGTCAAGCGGATCCAACCCCCGTCCGGCGGCCATCGCTATCACCGCGAGCACCGCTCACCCGACGGCTTTCCCGGGCGACTGCCCGAAGTCTCGAACCTGCCGCCGAGACCACGGGACATGGTCGGACGGGACGACGAGATCTTCGAATTGTGGGCCGGCTTCCAGGAATCCCGGGGCACCGTCCAGGCGGTCTGCGGGCTGGCTGGCGTCGGCAAGACCGCACTGGTGCTGGAGTACGCACACCGCTTCGCGCACGAATACGACCTGGTGTGGTGGATGCGCTCCGGCGAGGCGGGCGGCGTTCCGGCCGGGCTGACGGAGTTGTCCGTGACACTCGACCTGCATGCCGGGCGCGACCTGACCAGACCCTCCGCAGAGCTCCTGTCCGAGCTCCGGCGCCGTAGGTCGCTCCTTATCCTCGACGACGTCGAAGATGATCCCGACTGGCTCACCTCTCTGTCGTACGGGCCGGATATCCTCCTCACGTCCCGGCGCCGTGGCTGGGGCCGGGACGTCATCGAGCGCGATCTGCCCCTGCTGTCGACCGGTGAGGCGGTAGCGCTGCTCCGGGGAACGCTGCCAGCCCTGTCGGACGGCGATGCCGGGGTGATCGCCCGGTTGGTGGGAGGGCTGCCGCTCGCGCTCGCCATGGTGGCGTCGGCGCTGAGCGCCGGAACGCCCGTCGCAAGCATCATCCAGTCATTCAGCTCACCGGGATGGGGCGCCCCCTACGAATCGGTGCTCGCGTCGTACTGGAGGTGGGCGCGGGATCGATTGAGGAGCGAGTCGACGGCGGCGACCGAACTCCTGCGCATCGTCGCCTTCTTCGCGCCCGATCCCGTCCCGTACAGCGTCCTCACCAAGACCCCGGCCACCGTGGATGACCCGGAGCTGCGGAAGGCACTGACGCGGGACTCGGGGTTCGCCGACATCCTCACCGCCCTGCACCGTTACAGCCTGATCGAGCGGACGGACGAGAGCCTGCGGGTGCACCCGCTGGTCCAGGCCGCCGTCCGTGCCGACATGACGTCCACGGAGGCGGAGTCCTGCCGACGGCAAAGTGAGCGCCTCCTTGCCTCGGCCCGGCTCGGGGATCCCAGCGATCCGGGTAGCTGGCCCCGCTACGGACAGCTCTCCGCGCACGTGCTCGCCGCCGACTGGGTCAACGGGGCGGCGCTGCGTGCGCTGGTGCTGCTCCTGTGCGGATACCTGTCCGCCAGCGGTCAGATCGAAAACGCTCGGGCATTGGCCAACACCGTCGTGCGGCGTTTCACCGAGCTGTTGGGCGCGGAGCACCGGGACACCGCTTCCGGCATGCACGTCCTGGCCACCCTGGCCTGGGAGGCCGGCGATCAGGAGGAAGCCTGCGACCTGGCCAGCCGGACCTGGGAGTTGCGGCGTCGGCTACTCGGCACGCAACACCGCGAAACGCTCGCCACGTTGAACAACCTCGCCGTCATGTTGTGGAGCATCGGGAAGCAGGACGAGGCGCTGGCCCACAACGGCATGGTCCTGCACGATCGACGCGAGTTGCTCGGTGCCGACCACCCGGACACCGTGGTGGCGCTGGGCAACCGGGCCAGCATGCTGTACTGGCTGGGCCGCGTCGACGAGGCACTCCGTTGCGAACTGACGGTGTACGAGAAGCGCGCGTCAGCCCTCGGTGAGCGACACCCGGCCACTCTCGCGTCGCTGGGCAACATCGCCAGCCTGCAGGAGCGCATGGGGCGAACGGTCGAGGCCACGTCGACATACCAGCGGCACGCCGAGCGTTCCGCCGAGTCTCTCGGTGGCGAGCACCCCGATACGCTGCGGGCACAATTCTGTCTGAGCCGCACCAGATTCCACCTGGGAGAAGTGCTCGGCGCGCGGCAGCTGCTCACCGACACCCTGGAACGGCAGCTCCGGGTGCTCGGCTCGCACCACCCGCAGGTGAAAGCGTCCCGAGCGCTGCTGGCCGAGATCGCGACGAGGCAGCGTGAGCGAGCTTGACCGAGGAGGAATCCGGTGGATACGACCATGATCGCCCTGGCAAGCCAGGCGGGGCAGGCTCTGGTGCGGACCATGGCCTCGGAGGCCTGGCCGCTGATCCTCCAGAGACTGACCACCTTGTACGCGCGCATTGGTGAGAGCCGGGCGAACGAGGTGATCGACGCCCTTGAGGACTCACGCCGGTCCGTACTCAACGGGGGATCGACGCCTGAAATGGTGGCGAACCGCTGGCAGGGGCGGTTCGAGGCGCTTCTGGAGGTGTATCCCGAGCAGGCGGAGGAACTGCGCGAGGTGGTCGTTCGCGCCACCTCGGCGGTCGACGCCGAGTCCGGCCGGCCGTTCACCGTCGGAGGTGGAGTGATCCTCGGCAACAGCCAAATCATCGCGCGCAACTCCGGTGGCGGCACGATCTGGCCCTGATCTGGCCATTGACCGGTAGGTCAGCAACTACTGCTCAGACTCACCAGCGTGCGGCGGACGCTCAATGACAACCGCTCATGGCGTAGCCGACAGCGCGCCTTCCGGGCCGCCTCGGAATCGGCGGTCAGGCAGCGTGCGAGGCGTGCACACACCTCATCAACCACCACCGGATCGCTGAGATCCTGCTCGTCGGCCCCAAGCGACTACGCCAACCGGCGACGGGCACCCGACTCGACCAGTTCCAGCGTGCTGACGCGCGGACGCAACATCAGCGGTCGGTTCGATACCAGCACGATCAGGCCGATTTTCATAGGTACGTCAAGGCTGAGCGGATCGAGGACGCGCACCCTCGCCCTCTGACGGGTTTGGCATACCGCTGCGCCACCTACCGCCGGTTGTCCTCGTGCCAGACATGCCGTCCAGCCGCATCGGCCTTGTCGAAGATGACGTCCTCCTTGCGCGCGGCGAACTCCGTCTCCATACCGAAGAGGTCGTGGGCACGCTTGCGTTGCACCTGAACCGCCCCTGTACGACTGATGAAGACGCTCTCCCCGACGGACGCGAGGAGATCCACGCCGGGGAAGCCAGGCACCGGATAGATGTTCTCCGGCGCGATCGGGTACAACCGGTCGGTGCGCACGCCCGGCCCCACGTGGCGAGGTGGTGACCAGTGGTCGTCTCCCCAGTGGAGGTCCTCGATTCGGTTCAGCGCATCCGACATTTGGCGATATGCCTCCAGTCCGGTGCGCGCCGGCGGGCGGCGCCCCACCTCCGACAAGGCAGACATTATCCGTCCGAACCGGCTGTTATGCGTTCCTTGGTTCGGCGGCAGAGGGCTCCGAGGCGCTACTGGCGCGGGTTTTTCGGGTGTGGCCTGAATGCCCTGCGAGGCTGTTCGCCAGAGACTTTCCGCGGTCACCTCCCGCAGCTCGGCTGTCACCCGGAAAATGCGCCTCAACAGCTCCTGGCTGTGCTGACGGAGAGGCGGAAAGACGCGGTCGTTCTTGTCTGTGTAGCGAATCAAAAAGGTGAGGTGCCGGTCGTCCATCCGGCCCTGCTTCTTCAACAGGATGAAGGCCAGCGCCTGCATCTTGTCCACCGCGCGCACGAACCGTGCCTCCGGTGTAAGCAGCTTCAAACTCTCCATCAGCAATGCGAAGTGGACCTTGGCCACCGGCGGACGCAGCTGGTCGGTGAACCATTCGATGGCCGCGCTCTCCTGTTGGAACTTGTCGGCTTGGCGAGCGGGGTTGAAGGCATGTCCCTGATCACCGGTGCCGTCGATGCCGAGTGGATTGGCATCGCCGGTGACGATTTCCATCTTGTCGTGCAGGACCGCCAGCTCGACCGCGTGACCGCGGTGGATGTAGGGGAAGTTCGGTGCGAGCAGGATTACCGCGTCCGCGACTGTCCAGCTGTGCTCGGCGACGGTCTCCATCCGTGGGAAGTCTTCCAGGCGGTCGGCTGCCTCTGCGGCGGCGGTCTCGAAGTCCCAGTACGGCTGGTGCACGTACCGTCGGATGCGCAGCAGCTGAAACGCCCACAGCATCAGGTCGATGTCCCGGGCGACAGCCTCCTGCGACAGAGCAGGCGTCCTCTGGTCCAGCTCTTCCAGTGGCTGTTCGGTCACGGAGTCCGTCCAATCATCAGTCTGTCCTCGAGTAGCAGTCGTATCTCCTCGGCAACTGCCATGATCTTCCCGACCGGGAAGGTGAGCTGTTGTAGACCCGCGACGTTGCTGAAGTCCTCGCATCCCTCCTCGAGCAGGATGATCGCTCGATCGAAGCCGAGGCGCCCCTGGAACAGGCCGAGCTCGTGTACGACGTTCTGGCGGGCGCGAAGGGTCCCGTCACGCTGCTCGTCCTCACCCGTGAGAACGAGGAAGGCGAAGTCGCACTGGTGCAGCATGTGACTGAGTCGATCAACGACGGTCAGGCCGGCGACCGGGACACGGTTGAACTCCTCCCAGCCGAGCTGAAGCCGGTCACGGATGAAGTCTCGCAACTGGAGCCAGAGGAGTGAACGTCCGTGGCCGATGAAGATGGTGGGCGCTGCCAGTGTCATGCCAACCCTCTCGTCCATGCCAGCTGTGGTCTGCAGAGATGATGAACCCGAGGGCGGTGTGCGGGTCAAGACCTGGCCGCCAAACCCAAGGTCGGCTACCACGCGCAATGCCTCTAGCCTGGCCTTCCGGATGGTGGTCACGCTGCGGCGGATGTTGATCGTTCGGGCCGCGATTTGTCCAATGTCCCGCATCTTGTCGGCGCGGCGTTCAGGAGAGTGCTCGAACTCCGCAAACTTTGGCATGAGGACGCCGCTGAATGCTCCCGACAGGTACGGAAACTCCTTCAACTCGATCAGTTCCTCCGGGTCGCCGGGTTGTAGGAGGAAGTCGATCCCCATCCAGCCCAGGAACCGGTGGAGTGCGCCCAGGTCCAACACTAGGTCGGGGTGGCTGTGATGAAGACCGCAGGCGATCCTACCGAGGGTGCGGTCCCGTCCGATGATGGACACGCGGTACTCGTCCACATGGCTCAGCACCCAGTAGTGGGCGAGTGCGCGCTCGAATGCCTCAGTCGCTGGCCCATCCGTGCGCACCCGCATCGCGTTGACCCGCTGAACCACGTTCCACAGAAAGGCATGATCCCCGAGCCTGGCGGGCAGAAGAGCCGCGCGGTCGATTAGCTTCGGGAAGCGATATCGTTCATCGAGGAACCGCATGCCCTGTCCGAGTTGACGCTCGCCGTAGCGGAATTCGTGCCGACGGGGGTCCTCACGATGTGGAGGCCCGGTGAGCCTATCCACGTCCTCCGTCCAGTTGGCCAGCATGTCCAAAGTGGTGTTGTGTGAGCGAGAGTGGATATGCGGTGCGATCGGTTGCAGGATCTCATGAACCTTGCTCTCCTGCCACTCCGGGTGTAGGCCCGTACCTCTAAAGTGGATCAGCTTGCGCTGCACGAGTTCGTCGACACTTCCCGTCGAGCCGACGTACTCGACCAAGCCGTGGGCAGAGATCGACGCCAGCGGTTCGATCAGGTCGATGCCCACAGGGGACTGCACCAAATCCACGGCAGGAATGATCAGGGGAGTGTCGGAGACCAGCGAGCCGGCCCAGAGCATGCGGTACAGGTGACGGACCAGCTCGCGGTGTTCGAACCGTTGAGGTAGTCGATGCAGTGCCAGAATTTGATCATTGAGGAAGTGGATGAACATCCGACTCCCCAAGGCCGCGTCGTAGGGCTTCGCCGATGGCTTCAGCCATCAGGCCGGCCGTCTGCTCGGAAGGGAAGGTGATTCCTGTCCACCAGCGCTGGAATCTCTTGACCAGTTGCGCTGCGTGGCGGTCGACGAGGCGTTGCCTGCGTGCCACCGCGTCGCGGTCGGTGTCGTCGGCGCGCTGAATCGGTATCGCGTTAGCGCAGCACGCGGTCGCTGGCCACGGCCGGCCGCAACAGGAGCAGACCCTCCGCTCTGCTAGCCGCTGTTCCAGCGTTGCTCTTGACGCCGTCAGGTGGACACCGGCCACGCGCGCGGTGGGAATCCCGGCCGCATTGAGCATGGTCGGTATGGCGAGGAACTGTGCCGGGGTTCGAGGATAGCCGTCGAACAAGGTCGGAGACCCGCCCGATTTTCTGGCTTCCGTGAGGAGGTGCCGGTACATAGCTGTCGGAATCGGCGCGCCGCTCTCGACGAGCCGGCGAGCGGCCTGTCGGTCCTGCGGCCTCTCGGCCTTCGCGGCCAGCGCGCGAAGGACCTCACCCGCGCGAAAGGTGGGTGCGTTCCAGGTCGCAGACAGGCGTGCGCAGAGGGTGGTCTTGCCGACTCCGGGCGCACCTATCACGAAGAGCGCGAGAGGCCGACCCGTCTCCACCGGTGGCGATCGCCGCGTTACGGTGTGGCGGGAGTGTGGCGGAGACAAGCGAACCTCCTACGCCGGCCCTCTTCCTGTGCAAGCTAACATCTCTCGTCGTTACCGCCAGGCTGACCGAAATCAACTCATCCGCGTATGGGTTCGTCTTTCCGATTGGCCGAAATTGCGAGGACAGATCTCTTGGCGTAGCGACCAGAGCTGAGCCATATTCATGGCGCAAGAAGCGCCTTCCCCGAACGAGGCAGGCTACCCGCCGATGGGTTCGCCGCGACGCGGTTGCACTCGAGAGTTCTGCTGGTCGACCGGATGTTCCTGCGGTGCGCCGCGCGGGTCATACGCGTGACGGCTCGATCGGTACGGTATGCAGCATGTCTTCGCCCAGCCCAGCCCCGCTGCTCCGGGAGTTCATCGACATCCCGGAGCGCACGAGCACGAGTGACTTCGTGCTCAAGCTCGCCGACAGTGTCGCCGACGCCGATGCCACCCTCCGCGACTACGTCGTCACGGATCGGCTGCTGGGTAACTTCGACGAGGCGCTCGGGCTGATCCGCTCCGCGGTCGAGGGGCACGCCTCCAAGGCCGCCTACCTGCACGGCTCCTTCGGCTCCGGTAAGTCGCACTTCATGGCGGTGCTGCACGCGCTGCTGCGCGGCGAGGCCGCCGCCCGGGGCCGGGACGAGCTGGCCCCGCTGGTCGCCAAGCACAGTGTCTGGCTGGACGGGCGGAAGTTTCTGCTCATCCCGTACCACCTGCTCGACGCCCGCTCGCTGGAGCAGCGTGTGCTCGGCGGCTACGTCGACCGGGTCCGCGCCCTGCACCCCGACGCGCCGATCCCGGCCGTGCACCGTACCGACGCGCTGCTGGACCAGGCCGCCTCGCTGCGGGAGAAGATCGGCGACAAGCAGTTCATCGACGGCCTGCCCGGCGGGGACGTCGAGGACGAGTGGGGTGAGAGCGAGACCTTCTGGACGTCCGAGCGCCTCGACCAGGCGTTCGCCGGCGCGTACTCCGACGAGCTGCGCCGCAAGCTCGTCAACGACCTGCTGACCAGCTGGAACAAGGGCTTCTTCACCAACGCCCGGGAGGACGCCGAGGCGTTCGTCTCGCTCGACCGGGGCCTCACCGAGATCAGCCGGCACGCCAAGGAACTCGGCTACCACGGCCTGATCCTCTTCCTCGACGAGCTGATCCTCTGGCTGGCCAACTCGATCGGCGACCAGCAGTTCGTCTCCCGCGAGATCCAGAAAATCACCAACTTCGTCGAGGGCGGCGACACCCGCCGGCCCATCCCGGTGGTCAGCTTCATCGCCCGCCAGCGGGACCTCCGCGAACTCGTCGGCGAGGAGGTCACCGGCGCCAACGAGCTGAGCTACCAGGACACCCTCAACCTGGCCAGTGGTCGGTTCGACGTGATCAAGCTGGAGGACCGCAACCTGCCGGAGATCGCCCGCCGCCGGCTGCTCAAACCCCGCGACACCACGGCCGCCGCGGCGATCGGCAAGGCCTTCGACGCCACCACCAAGGTACGCCGGGAGGTGTTCGACACCCTGCTCGGCACGGACTCGGGCAGCGGCGCCGACATCGACGCCTTCCGGTCGACGTACCCGTTCAGCCCGGCGTTCCTCTCCACCCTCGTGCACGTCTCCAGCGCGCTGCAGCGCTCCCGGACCGCGCTGAAGCTGATGCGCCAACTGCTGGTCGACCGCCGCGACACGCTGCGCCTCGGCCAGCTCGTCCCGCTCGGCGATCTCTACGACGTGATCAGCAGCGGCGGCGACCAGCCCTTCACCGAGAAGCTCAAGGCCGAGTTCGAGATGGCCCAGAAGCTCTACGACCTGAAGCTTCGCCCCTACCTGCTCGGCCAGTACGACCTCACCGACGACGATCTAGAGGCTGCCCGCCGGGGCACCGCGCTGCCGGGCGACGTGGCCGGACGGGTCCGTGCTTTCACCGGCGACGACCGGCTGGTGAAGACGCTGCTGCTGGCCGCCCTCGCGCCCAGCGTGCCGGCCCTGCGGAACCTCACTGCCCGGCGGCTGTCCGCGCTCAACCACGGCAGCATCACCAGCCCGATCCCCGGTGGTGAGGTTGCCCAGGTCAACCGGAAGCTCACCGACTGGGCCGGCCGGTTCGCCGAGATCCGCATCGGCGAGGGCGACGACCCGATCGTCTCGCTGGAGCTGGTTGGCGTGGACGTCGACAGCGTCCTGGCCACCGCGAAGCACTACGACAACGAGGGCGCCCGCAAGCACATCGTCCAACGGCTGCTCTGGCAGCAGCTCGGCGTGCCGTGGAGTGACTCGTTCTTCGCCGAGGCCCCGCTGAGCTGGCGGGGCAGCCGCCGCGTCATCGAACTGGTCTACGGCAACGTGCGGGACGGCAACGACATCCGCGACGAGGCGTTCCACCCGAACGACCCGACCGGCTGGCGGATGATCACCGACTATCCGTTCGACGACGGCAATCACGGCCCTGCCGACGATCGGCAGCGGGTACAGGACCTGATCAGCCGTACCGCCTCCCGCACGGTCTGCTGGATCCCCGCCGCACTCACCGTCGAACGCCGCACCGAGCTGGGCAAGCTCGTCATCATCGACAAGCTGCTCGAGGGTCAGCGCTTCGACAGCCACGCCGAGCACCTCAACCCCGACGACCGGCGCCGCGCGCACGGCGCGCTGACCAACCAGCGCAGCGCACTGCTGGCGAAGATGCAGGCCGTGCTCCGCCAGGCGTACGGGCTGGCCGCCAAGCAGCCCACCGACGTCGTCCTCGGCTTCGACGACCACCTGCAGTCGCTCACCCGCGCGCTCGAGCCGAAGCTGCCGATGGGCGCCACCTTCAACGACGCCCTGCGCAGCATCGGCGACCAGATGCTCGGCCAGCAGTTCCCCGCCCACCCCGACTTCGACCCCGACCGCAAGGGCGACCCGATCCGTCTCGCCGACGTCAAGGTGGTGCTCGATTACGTCCGCCGGGCCGTCGAGTCGCCGGAGGGACGCGTCGAGGTCGACCGTACGCACCGGCAGACCGTGCGGCGCATCGCCAACCCCCTCGGCCTGGGCACCATGCACGAGGCGGCGTTCGTCATCGAGGGCGGGTGGGTCCAGCACTTCCAGCGCAAGGCATCCGGCGAGGGCATCACGGGCGAGCTGCGGGTCGGCGACCTGCTCCGCTGGATCGACGACCCGAGTCCCCGTGGCCTCGACCCGATCGTCGCGCAGCTCGTCGTGGCGACCTTCGCCGAGCAGACCGACCGCGCCTTCTACCTCCACGGCAGCGAGGTGATCCCCGCTCCCGAGCTTGGGAAAATCACCGCCGACCACACCCTGCGCGAGGAGCGGCTGCCCAGCGAGGAGGACTGGCAGGCGGCGCGAGCCCGCTCGGCCGCCATCTTCGGCGTCCAGCCGCTCGACCTGCGCCGGGGCCGGCTGGTGGCGCTCTTCGGCCGCGACCTGACCACCCAGGCGAACCGCCACCGGGATGCTGCCCACGGGCTGCTCGCCCGCCTGGATCAGCATGCCACCTGGCTGGGCATCGACAAGGAGGCCGGCACCGGACGGCTGGCCACCGCCCGCGCCGCCGCCGACCTGCTGGAGGCGCTGTTCAACGGCCGGTCGGCGGTGGAAACCGTCGAGCGGCTCGCCCGCGCCGAGCTCGCCGGCCCGGCCGACCGGACCGGCAAGAGCATCATGAGCGCCGCCCAGGTCTCGGCGGCGCTCGCCGCCGCGCCCTGGGACACCTTCGAGATCGTCGCCGGGCTGGCCGAGCCTCACGCGGCCGAGGCGGCGGCGATTCTCGGTGAGCTTCGTCGCGTCGCCCAGGCCGACGAGCTGACCGCCCCGCTCGCCCCGGCCCTACGCCGTGCCCAGGCCGACTCCACTGCGCTGATCCGCCGCGCCACCACGCAGCGGGTCGAACCGCCGGTCAAGAATCCGCCGCCCGAGGTCATCGTGGATCCGGGTCAGACACACCTCGTGCCGGTACCGCGCGGCGGCGTCAGGGTCACGGCCGCGAGTCTGGGGCAGGCGGTGGAGGAACTGCGTGCCTTCGCCGCTGACCAGGGAGACGCCACCATCGAGGTGACCTGGAGAATCGTGCCGTGACTCAGGCACCCGCACCTTCCCAGGCACTGCGGATCAACCCGGTGGCGCTGCGGCAGAAGGTGATGCAGCAACTCGACCGGCACCGCAACGGTGACGCGTACCCGGTGATGGTCGTGCGCGCCGAGCCGGCCTGGCCGCACGACCCGGCGATGCTGCTGCCGGGCGGACGCCCGGCCCGGGTGGTGCCGTGCGTGTCGCCGCTGGCCATCTGGGAGCACCTCGCCGCCGACCGCGACGACGAGGTGCTGGTCCTGCTCACCGACATCCCGGAGTCCGACCTCGGCCACGGCGTGAAGAGCCGGATCTTTCGACAGCGGGTGATCACCCTCGAGCCGTGGGACCTGGTCGTGGACGCCTTCGGCGCGCAACTGCCCGACAGCGCCCTGGAGCGGGAAGGGTGGGCCGGTGAGGCGCTGCTCGACGCGATGCCGCCCGCCGGCTGGCCGAAGCTCACCACCGCCGTGCTCACCCGCGACGTGGCGCTGCGGCACCTCGCCGCCGTACGCCTCGGTCTGGACCGCCGGGGTGGCAGCCCCGACGACCTGGACGTGACGACGCTGCTGCGGTGGAGTGCCGAGCCCGGTGCGGTCGAGGCGTTCGGACTGCTCCGGGAGGGCGAGCGTGACGGCCTGGCCCGGTGGGTCATCGAGCAGTTCGGGCGGCCCGCCAAGGCGCTCTTTGCGCTCGTCGCCGCCGGGCACGGCGGCGACGCGCTTCCGCTCGGACTGGTCTGCGACGCCCTCTGGACCAGCACCACCGCCGAGGCGGTACGGGTGCAGGGACGTATCGACCAGTACTTCGGCAACCTCGACGACGACGCCACGCTACGCGGGTTCGCCGACGCCACGGTCCAGGTGGCCGGTGCGATGCTGACCGCCCCGGATCGGGAGACACGGTTGCAGGCACACGCGGTGCTGGACCGGGCGGAGGAACTGCTCATCCAGTTCGGCGCGGTCGGCAGCGCTGGTCACAGCCCGATCCTGCGTACCGGCTTCACGCAGCGGATCAACGCCGCCGCCGAGGCGCTCCTCGCCGGCCTGAGCAAGCCGGGGGCCTCGGCGCTCGATGCGGCGGTAGAGAGTCTCGCGGACCATCGGCTGGCCGACGCGGAGGCCGGACGGATCCGCCGAATCCGGATGGCCCACCGGCTCGTCCGCTGGCTCGACGTCGAGGTGACCCCGCCCGCGAGCGTCGCCGACGGCGTGGACCGGCAGATCGCCGAATGGGGTTGGGTCGATCTCGCGCTCCACCATGTCTGGGCCGGCGAGGACGTCCACCCGCAGCTGCAGCGCGCGTTCCGCGAGATCCACGAGCGGGCACAGGCGCGGCGCCGAGACCTCGATGCCGCGTTCGCTAACCGTCTCGCCGCCTGGGCCACCGCCGGCCCCGGCAACGACGGCGACCTGCTCACCGTCGAGAACGTCCTTTCGCGCGTCATCGACCCACTGGTCCGCGCCGACCGGCCGGTGCTGCTCGTGGTGCTCGACGGCATGAGTGCGGCCGTCGCCGTGGAACTCGCCGACGAACTCACCCAGCACTGGGTCGAGTACGACCCGATCGCCGGTTCCGGTCCAGGCCGTCGGCGCGGCGTGGCGGCCGCGCTGCCCACCCTGACCGCCGTGTCGCGGACGTCGCTCTTCGCCGGTGCCCTGCGCAGCGGTACCCAGGAGAACGAAAAGCGGATCTTCGCCGAGGGCCGGTGGGGCAAGGGAGCCCGGGTCTTCCACAAAGGACCCGCTCGCGGCGGGGCCGGCGAGGTTCTCGCCGCGGATCTCGCTGCGGCGATGTCTGACCGGACGCACCTGGTAGCCGTCGTCATCAATACCGTCGACGACTCGCTCGCCCACGGTCGTGAAGGCGACGAGCCGGGATGGCAGCTCGGCGACATCGGGTTCCTGCGCAGCCTGCTCGACCTCGCCCGGTCCACCGGGCGGGCGGTCGTCATTACCAGCGACCACGGGCACGTGCTGGAGCGCGGTGGTGAGCTGGTCAAGGCGACCGACGTCGCCTCGGCGCGACACCGCACCGGAGCCGGCCCGGCGGGCCCGGGAGAGGTCGAGCTGAGCGGTCCACGGGTGGTCGCCCCCGGAAACCGGATCATCGCCCTCTGGGACCCGATGCTGCGCTACAGGCCCAGCAAGGCGGGCTACCACGGCGGCGCGTCGCTCGCCGAGGTGACCATCCCGCTACTGGCCTTCCTGCTGCCGAACGTGACGGACACCCCGGCCGGCTGGATGCCGGTGGAGGCACGCCGGCCCGACTGGTGGCAGGCGGAAGCGTCCGTCCCTGTCGTGGCGGCCCCGCCTCCGCCGAGGCTTCCGGCCCCGAAGTCGCGTCGCAAGGTGCCTGCCGTCACCGGAGACGCGCTGTTCGACGTACCGGAGGCGACGCCGGCGCCCGCTCCCGACCCCGCGCCGACCGGCGGTGACTTCGTCACCGCGCTGCTGAACACCGAGCTCTTCAAGGCCCAGCACGGTCTGACACCGCGTCGCGTAGAGCTCGGGAAGATCGAGGCGGCTCTGAGGGCCCTGGTGGAGGCAAAGGGTGTGCTGGCCGTGGCGGTGCTGGCGCAGCGGGCCGGCGAGATGCCGGGCCGTGCCGTCGGGTTTGTCAGGACGCTTCAACGGATCCTCAACGTGGACAACTACGCGGTGCTCTCGTTGATCGACAACTCGCGGACCGCCCGGCTGGACATCGCGCTGCTCCGGGAGCAGTTCCAGCTGCCTGGGGCGCACTCATGAGCAGCGTCAGTCCCGCCCGACGGCGGGAGGTCATCGATGCGCTGCGCCGGGGTGCCGTGCCCTCCGCCGGGCTGGACCTCTTCGCCGTCGGCCTCGACCGGTTCGTCACCACCGTCGGCGAGGACCTCGGCACGGTCGCCGCGGGTGGCTCGGTCTTCAAGGCCGTCCGCGGCGAGTACGGCTCCGGTAAGACGTTCTTCGCCCGATGGATCGCCGAACGGGCCAAACAGGCCAACCTCGCGACCGCCGAGGTGCAGATCTCGGAGAACGAGACGCCGCTGCACAAGCTGGAGACCGTCTACCGTCGGCTCACCGAGCGGCTGACCACCTCGACGTTTCCGCCCAGCGCGATCCGGCCCGTGGTGGACGGCTGGTTCTACGCCCTGGAGGAGGACGTCCTGGCGGCCGGTGAGGTCGCACCCGACGACGCGGAAGCCCTCGACCGGTCCGTCGGCGCGCTGCTCGACCAGCGGCTCGCCGAGGTCAGCCGTAGCGCACCCGCCTTCGCCGCCGCGCTGCGTGGCTACCGTGCCGCCACCACGGCCGGTGACGCCGCCAGCGCGGACGCCGTGCTGGCCTGGCTCGGTGGGCAGCCGCACGTCGCCGCCTCCGCCCGCCGGCTCGCCGGGGTCCGTGGCGATCTCGACCACTTCGCTGCGCTCAGCTTCCTGCAGGGCCTGCTCGCCGTCCTCCGCGACAGCGGCCACCCCGGCCTGCTGCTGGTGCTCGACGAGGTGGAGACGTTGCAGCGCGTTCGCTCCGACGCCCGCGACAAGGCGCTCAACGCTCTGCGGCAGCTGATCGACGAGGTGCACTCCGGTCGCTTCCCCGGCCTGTACCTGATCATCACCGGAACACCGGCGTTCTACGACGGCCCGCAGGGCGTGCAGCGGCTCGCCCCACTGGCGCAGCGGCTCGCCGTCGACTTCGCCACCGACGCGCGGTTCGACAACCCCAGGGCGGTCCAGATCCGGCTCACCGGGTTCACCCCCGATTCGCTCGTCGAGCTGGGTGGCCGGGTGCGTGACCTCTACGCCCAGGGATCCGCTGCCCAGGGCCGGATCCGGACACTGGTGGATGACGCCTACCTGGCCGAGTTGGCCCGTACGGTGGCCGGTGGTCTGGGAGGCAAGGTCGGTGTCGCTCCCCGTCTGTTCCTCAAGAAACTGGTGGGGGAGGTGCTCGACCGGGTCGACCAGTTCGACGACTTCGACCCTCGACAGCACTACGCCCTGACGCTCTCCGCTGCCGAGATGACCGATGTCGAGCGCAACGCGACCAGGGCTGATGAGATCTCCCTCGACCTGTAGGAGACCTCATGAGCGCAGCTGACCTTCTGCATCCGGTGGTTCTCCATCATGTGGTCAACACGCTGCAGTGGCCGGCGCTGCGGCCGTTGCAGGAAGCTGCCGTCCGACCGCTGCTGGGCGGCGAGGACGCGCTGCTGCTCGCACCGACCGCCGGAGGCAAGACCGAAGCCGCCATGTTCCCCCTGCTGTCCCGCATGGCGGAGGAGAACTGGGCCGGCACCACCGTGCTCTATGTCTGCCCCTTGAAGGCGCTGCTCAACAACCTCCTCCCTCGGCTGGAGACCTACACCGGCTGGCTCGGCCGGCGGGCCGCGCTGTGGCACGGCGACGTGACGATGGGCCGCCGTCGGGCGATCCTCCGGGACCGTCCGGACATTCTGCTCACCACGCCCGAGTCACTGGAGTCCATGCTGGTCAGCGCTGCCGTGGACCACGAGACCTTCCTCGGTCAGGTACGGGCGGTCGTGGTCGATGAGGTTCACGCGTTCGCCGGTGACGACCGGGGCTGGCATCTCCTGGCGGTCCTCGAGCGTCTGACGAAGGTGACGGGGCGCCCGGTGCAGCGCGTCGGTCTCTCCGCGACCGTCGGCAACCCGGACGACCTTCTCGCGTGGTTGCAGGGCTCTGGACGCCACCGTCCGGGCCGGGTGGTGGCGCCGGGGGTCGCAGCGGACGTTGCTACGACCGCCCCGGCGGCGCGCCCTCCCGGGGACATCGAGGTGGACTACGTGGGCTCCGTGCACAACGCCGCCAAAGTCATCGCCGCCCTGCATCGCGGACAGAAGCGGCTGGTGTTCTGTGACTCGCGGGCGCTGGTCGAGGACCTCGGGCAGCGGCTACGGGCACTTGATGTCACGACATTCCTGTCCCACGCCTCCCTCTCGCTCGATGAGCGCCGGCGGGCCGAAGAGGCGTTCGCGCAGGAACGCGACTGCGTCATCGTCGCCACCAGCACCCTGGAACTGGGCATCGACGTCGGTGACCTCGACCGCGTCATCCAGATCAACGCCCCACGTACCGTGGCGGCGTTCCTGCAGCGGCTCGGCCGCACCGGCCGGCGGCCCGGAAGCAGTCGGAACTGCCTGTTCCTGGCCCTCGACGGGGACGGACTGCTGCACGCCGCCGGGCTGCTCCACCTGTGGGCGCAGGGCTGGGTGGAAGCCGTCACCCCACCACCGGAGCCCCGACACATCGTCGCTCAGCAGATGTTGGCGCTGGCGCTGCAGCGGCACCGCGTCGGTGACCGGCTGTGGTCGCAGGAGTGGAACGGCCTGGCCCCGTTCGACCAGAGCGCCGAGGTCATCGTGCGGCACCTCGTCGGCAACGGGTACCTGGACGTCGATTCGGGAATGCTCTTCATCGGGCCGGAGACCGAACGACGGTTCGGGCGCCGACACTTCATGGACATGCTCGCGGTGTTCACCGCGCCACCGGAGTTCACGGTGTTGTCCGGCCGCACCGAGATCGGGCGGACCGACCCGGCCCTTCTGACCGCGCGGGTGCAGGGCCCGAGACTGCTGCTGCTCGCTGGGCGGAACTGGCGGGTCACCTACATCGACTGGAAGCGCCGGCGCTGCTTCGTGGAGCCCGCGGAGTCCGGCGGAAAGGCGATGTGGATGAGCGGCGGTTCGCCGCAGGGGCTGTCGTACCGGATGGTCCGTGCGATGCGGGACGTCCTCCTCGGCGACGATCCGCCGGTAGCCCTCACCGGGCGCGCCCGGACCCGGCTGGCGAGTGTTCGGGAGGACGCCGAAGCGTCCGTCCACCCGGGCGGCACGCTCGTCACCCGTGACAGTGACGGCGAGATGCGGTGGTGGACGTGGGCGGGCTTTCGGGCCAACGCCACGCTCATCGCCACCCTGAGCGAGGTGGCGGACCCGACGCAGCGGTACGACGACGCCTGGATCCGGCTGAGGCCGGATGCCGGTCGGGAGATGATGCGCCTCGCGACCTCCGACGCCCGCGAGCGGATCTGCCTGCCGGACGTGAACGAGAAGGCTCTCGACGGTCTCAAGTTCAGCGCCGCACTGCCCGAACGGCTCGCCATGGCGACTCTCGCAGCCCGACTGGCTGATGTCACGGCCGCCCGGGCAGTGCTCGCCGAGCCCGTCCGAACGGCTTACTTCTCGGCCTGAACGGGCTGGTCGAGGATGGAGCTGAAGCGCTCCTCGGCGAGGTCGAGCTGGTCGAGGATGTGCTGTTTCACCGGTGCCGACAGCGGCGTGTCCGGCCGGGTGACGAGGTCCCGGAAGACCGGCACCAGGGGCCGGTACTTGCGGGCCGAGGACACCACCTTCGGCCCGACGGTGTGGATGACGCCCACCCCGTTGTCGGTGAAGTCGGAGACCTTGATGACCCGTGCCCAGGGCTCCCGGTCCAGGCTGGCCGCCACGTGCTCGCGGTACTGGGTGTGCTTGTCCCGGCCCGGGTCGTACGCCGGGTTGGTGACCGCACCGACCAGCCGGGCGACCCGCGGGCCGAACCGGTCGGCGAGGGCGGCGAGCGCGGCGGCCGTGCGGTCCGCGCCGGGCCGGTCGGCGGCCAGCTCGTCGGGGTGGTCCTCGACGGCGTCGTGCAGCAGGCCGGCGACGATCACGTCGACCTCGCGTACCTGGTAGTGGTGCATCATCCGGATCGACACCCGCAGCAGGTGGTTGAGGTACGGCTCGCGGACCCGCCGGTCGTCGCGGTGCAGGTCGGCGGCGAGGTCGAGGGCCTCGGTGAGGCGGGTCCGCGCCGGCTCGTCGAAGGCCTGGATCTCCAGCCGGAACCGGGCCAGCAGGCCGGGCTCACCGTGGATCTCGGTGATCGCGTGCATCGGCATGGTGGCGAGGTGCGCGGGGAACTCCATGGCCCACTTATAGCCGATCTTCACCATCCCGCGGCCGGTGCGGTCCGCCTTCCGACGCACGCCGGAGGTGGCGGGGAGGCGCCCGGCACGGTCCCCGGCGCGGGGGAGGCGGGCCGGCGGCCGGATGGGTGAGGCTGGAGCCCGCCGACGCGGAGGAGACCGATGACTCCCGCTCAGCACGCCGCGCGCAGGATCGAGCTGCATGTCCGGATCGGCCGCACCCGCTGAGCGTGCTGCACGCGGCCGGCGTGCGATGCTCGGTGTCGACCGACGACCCGGCGCTGTTCGACATCACCCTCACCGACGAGTACGCGGTGGCGGCGGGGCTGGGCGTCGACGGCGCCGCCGCGTACGCGGCCGGGCTCGCCGGCATGCTCGGGACCGACGCCGACCGCGAACGGCTGGTGGCCCTGGGCGACGTGGCCCACGGCGGCGACCGGCCGGGCGTGGGACGGCCGGACGCGACGGTGCGGCACTAGGCTCCGGTCATGATCTCGGTCTCCTGCGTGCTGCTCGTGGACCCGGACGGGCGGCTGCTGATGCAGCTGCGGGACGGCGACGCCCAGTACCACCCGGACGTGTGGGGTCTGCCCGGCGGTCACGGGGAGCCGGGGGAGACCCCGGAGGAGACGGCCGTGCGGGAGCTGTGGGAGGAGACCGGGCTGCGGCCGGTCGACGCGCTGGCCCCCTTCGCGGTGCAGGAGGTCCCCGAGGTGGGACGGGTCAAGCACTACTTCTGCGGTCCGACCCGCGCCCGCCAGGAGGACGTGGTGCTCGGTGAGGGCGCCGCGCTCGTCTTCCTGACGCCGGAGGAGGTCCTGGACGGCCGCCCGTACACGCCGGGCACCGCCGAGGTGCTGAACCGCTTCCTCGGGTCGCCGGTGTACGCCGCGCTGGCCGCGCGAGCCGCCGCCGGCTGACGGCTGCCCGTCGGCGGGCGGCGGTCAGGCGGACGCGGGGGGTCGCCAGTCGGTGTGCCGGGCCATCCCGCGCAGCGCCGCCCGGGCCGGCGTCATCCGCAGGGCCGTGTTCCGCAGGGCCACCGCCGCCGGATGCCGCAGCTGCTGGCCGAAGCGCCCCGCCTGCCAGGACGCGCGGGCGACGGCCTGGCTGCGGGGTCGCCGCCTGAGGTCGTACGCGGCCAGGGCGCCCGGCACCTCCGCGGGCCGTACGCCCGCGCAGGCCGCGCCCAGCTCCACGGCGTCCTCGATGGCCTGGCAGGCGCCCTGCCCGAGGTTCGGGGTCATCGCGTGCGCGGCGTCGCCGAGCAGCGCCACCCGCCCCCGCACGTAGGTGGGCAGCGGGGTGGCGAGGTGGTACAGGTCGGTGCGCAGCACCGCCTCCGGCGGGGTGGCCGCGAGCAGCGCCGGAATCGGGTCGTGCCAGTCGCCGAAGCGCTCCCGCACCACGGCCAACTCGTCGGCCGCCCGGCCGCCGGGCGGGGCGAGAACGGCGGCGAACCAGTAGAGCCGACCGTCGCCGATCGGCACCATCCCGAACTCCGTGCCCGGTCCCCAGCTCACCGCCACCGGGACGGGCCGGTCGAACGCGACCGCGGCCCGCCAGGCGGTGGTGCCCGCGTACACCGGTGGGGGGATGTCGGGCCAGAGCCGGGTACGCAGGACGCTGCGCAGCCCGTCGGCCCCCACCACCAGGTCGGCGCGGACGGCGGCCGGCTCACCCCGCAGGTCGTAGCGGATCTCGCCGGTGTCCGGGTCGACGTCGGACACGGTCGCCCCGGTCCGCAGCACGTCGGGTGGCAGGGCGTCGCGGAGGAGTCGCTGCAGGGTCGCCCGGTGGATGCCGATCGCGCTGGTGCCCAGCAGCCGGGTCATGTCCGCGCCGTCCAACCGCGACAGCCAGCGCCCGCGTGCCGTGCGCAGCCCGCCCGCGGCGTCCGCGGCGCCCCGGGAGCGCACCGCCGCACCGAGGCCCAGCGCGTCGAGCCCGCGTACCGCGTTGGCCATCAGGGTGAGCCCCGAGCCCACCTCGCGCAGCTCGGGGGCGCGCTCCAGCACTGTGACCTGCCATCCGTGCCGGTGCAGCGCCAGCGCGGCGGCGAGGCCACCGATCCCGCCACCCACGACGACCGCGCGCGTTCCGCCCATGTCGACCGCCCTTCTACGCCTGTAGAAGGCCATACTACGGCCGGGAGGCGAATCGGAGGAGGGCGCGTGGCGGGGCGGGAGGACCGGGTGGCGAGGCTGGCGGACGCGGCCGTCGAGTTGCTGGCCGAGGGCGGGATGCGGGCGCTGACCCATCGGGCCGTCGACGCCCGGGCCGGCGTGCCGACCGGCACCACCTCGGCCTACCTGCGTACCCGGGCGGCGCTCATCGAGGCGGTGGTCCAGCGGTTGGCCGACCTCGACCGCGCCGACCTGGCGGTGCGTGACCTGCCTACCGGGGCGTCACCGCCGGAGCCCGGCCCGCCGCTGGACGCGGAGGACCTCGACCGCCTCGCCACCGGTGTCGGCGCGCTGCTGGACCGCTGGCTCACCACCGGGCGCACCCGCTCCCTGGCCCGGTACGCGTGCCTGCTCGAAGCGGTCCACCGCCCCGAGCTGCGGCCGGTCCTCGCACACGGCACGGGCCTGCGCGTCCAGGCGCGGGACCTGCTCGCCCGTGCAGGGGCGGCCGACCCGCGCCGGCAGGGCGACCAGCTCGTCGCCTTCGTCGACGGGCTGCTGTTCGACCGGCTCGTCGGCGCCGGCACCCTCTCCGCGCCCGCGTCGGGGACGCCGGAGAGCCGGGCCGACCTGACCGCCGCCGTCCGCGCCCTCCTGCGCGCCTTCACCGGCCGCTGACCCCGTCCCGGCAAGCCCGGCCGCGCTTACCGCTACCGTCGCCGGGTAGCCCGCCGGTCGGGGGCGGACCGAGGAGGCGGGGATGTTCCGGTGGAGCGTGTTCCGGGCGGCCGCCGGCCGGCTGCGACACGGATGGCGGCCGGTGGTCGAGGCGACCCTGGCGGCGACCGTCGCCTGGCTCCTCGCCGCGGACCTGGTCGGCGATCCGCAGCCCTTCTTCGCCCCGGCCGCCGCGCTGATCGTCCTCGGACAGGCCCGGGGGCAGCGGATCCGGCGCGCGGTGGAGGTGGTGCTCGGCGTCGCCGCCGGGGTGCTGGTCGCCGACCTGGTGGTGCAGGCCCTCGGCCGGACCACCGGCACCGTCTTCACCGTCATCCTGATCACCGTCGCCTTGGCCGTGGCGGTCGGCGCCACCGGGGTCTCACTGGTGCAGGCGGCCGTCTCCGCCCTCTACCTGGTGGCGATCCCGCCGGTGCGCGACGCGCTGGTGCCGTTCCGCTTCGTGGACGCCCTGGTCGGCGGCGTGGTCGCGATCGTGGTCAGCCAGCTCGTCGGCGCCCGCCGGCCGCTGGCCCCGCTGGTCGGCGAGGTCCGGCAGACCTTCGACCAGCTCGCCGGCCTGCTCACCGAGGTCGCCGACGCGTTGGACGCGCGGGACGCCCCGGCCGCCCTGGCCGCGCTGGAGCGGGCGCGTGGCATGGACGCGGCGGTGGACCGGCTCCGCGACGGCGTCCGCGTGGCCGGCGAGGCGCTGCGCCTGCACGTACGCCGTCGCCGGCACATCGGTCGACTCCGCTCGGTCGACGGCGCGATCCGGCAGATCGACTACGTGGTCCGCAACGTCCGGGTGCTGGCCCGCGCCGGGGTCACGTTGAGCCGGCAGCCCGCCCCGCCGCCGCCCGCGCTGGGCGGCACGCTGCGCGGCCTGGCCGACGCCGTCCGGGACGCCGGCGCGGCGCTCGCCGCCGACCTCGACGGCGACACCCGGGCCGCCGACCGGCATGCCGCGCAGGCGGAGCGGGCCACCCTGGAGGCCGTACGCGCCGCCGGGCGGCTCTTCACCCCGGGCCAGACCCTGCCGCTGGCCATGATCGTCGGTCAGGTCCGCGCCACCGCCATCGACCTGCTGCGCGGTGTCGGCGTGGACGACGACGCGGCGGTCCTCACCCGGGTGGACGAGGCGCTGGGGCTGCCGGTGCGGTGACCCGTCGCGCCGGGGCCGGTCAGCCGCTCAGCCAGGCCGCGGCGTGGTGCCGGATCTCGGCCGGCACCTCGTGGCCGCCCGGGAACTCCTGGTAGGTCACGTCGTAGTCGAGCGCGCGCAGCCGGGGCACCAGCCGGCGGCTGCACACGTCGATCGGCAGCACCGGGTCGTCCGTGCCGTGCGCCACGTACACCCGGGGCTTGCCGTGGGTGACCAGGGGCGCGGCGAAGCCGGGGGAGAAGGCCACGACCGCGTCGACCAGGTCGCCGTTGGTCAGGCCCAGCGACAGGGCGTACGAGGCGCCGTCGGAGAAGCCGCCGAAGACGACCCGGTCGACGGGGTGGCCGGAGAACACACCGGCGAGCAGCCCGTCGATCCGGCGTACGTCCACCCCGAAGCCCTCGACGATCAGGTCCCAACTGCCCGCGGCGGCCTGCGGGGCGACCAGCAGCAGGTGGTGCGCGTCGGCCACCGGCAGCAGCAGGTCCAGACCCTGCCGGGCCGAGCCGCCCGCACCGTGCAGCAGAAGCACGAGGCGGTACGGCGAGCCGTCGGCGGGCTCCGGCGCGTACACCGTCGCCAGCGGGCCGCCCTCGGCGTCGGTCAGTGCGGTGAGGCCGGTGCCGGCCCGCCCGGTGGGCGGTGCCGGCCGGGCGGTGAGCCGGCCGTGCCGGGCGTTCTCCTCCGGTGCGCGGTGGGGCGGGGCGGGTTCGCTCACGGGCGGTCCTCTTGCTCGGCGGTGCGGACGGCCGGCGGTTACCCGCCCCCGGGAGGACCAACCCCCGTCCCGCCGGTCAGGCGCTCACCCGGCGGACGAGTCGGGACGGGAAGACCGTCTCCGGGCCGACCCGGTCGCCGGTCAGCACGGCGGTCGCCGCGGCCGTGGCGATCTGCGCCACCGGGTGGGTGGCGGTGGTCAGCGCGGGGGTCGTCACCGCCGCGAGGGGGATGTCGTCGAAACCGGTCACCGCGACGTCCCCCGGGACCTGGACACCGTCGGCGCGCAGCCCGTCGATCACCCCGAGGGCCGTGGCGTCGCTGATGCCGACCACCGCGTCGGTGTCCGGCCACCGGGCCAGCACCTCCCGGACCGCCGTCCGGCCCCGCTGCGCGGTGAAGTCCCCGCGCACCATGCGCGCCGGCAGGCCCGCCTCCCGCACGACCCGTCGGTACGCCCGGACCGACCGGCCGGCGCAGGACAGCCAGCGGGGGCCGGTGACCATGGCGATGCGGCGACGGCCGGTCGCGTACAGGTGCCGGACCACCTCGTCGGTGCCGCCGGCGTTGTCCACGTCGAACGAGGGCACGCCGGCGGAGCCGATGCCGATCGACGCCACCCGGCCGCGCAGCGCCGACGGAACCGCGTCGAGCACCCGCTCGGTGGTGTTGAGCAGGATCAGCCCGCCCACCCCGCGGTCCTCGGCCAGCCGCCGCAGGCCACCCGGGTCCCGGGTCGGCAGCCAGTGCAGCGCCACCCCGAGCCCGTGCGGCGCGCAGACGCGGGCCGCCGCGCCGACCACCCGGTCGACGTACGGGTCGTCGAGGACCGCCGGGGACGCGCCGGACACCACCACCACGAGACGGACACCGCTGCCCCGGGCCAGCGCGCGGGCGGCCAGGTTGGGCACGTACCCGAGCCGGTCCGCCGCAGCGGTCACCCGGTCCTGGGCGGCGGGCGAGGCGTACCCGGTGCCGGCGAGCACCCGGGACGCGGTGGCCGCGGACACCCCGGCCGCGGCGGCGACGTCCGCCAGGGTGGGTGTCCGGTACGGCAGCATCATCTCGCTCCTCCCCGTTGTCGCCTTCGACACGCATCATCCCTCCCGAGGCGCGTGCAGGTAAGGGGTGGACCCGGGTTGTGGTGGTAGCGCTTACAGGTGTGTGATCGTTCGGCAGAACTCCGTCCCGACGAGAGGACCCGTACCCGTGACCGGCGCCGCCCCGTCCACCGCACCGGCCCCCACCGCCGGCGTACCCCGGTCCGTGCTGGCGGCCCGGAACGGCGTCGCGGCCGTCTTCGCCCTCAACGGGCTCGCCGTCGCCACCTGGTTCGCGCGGGTGCCGGCGGTCCGTGAGGCGCTGGACCTGAGCGCCGGCCGCCTCGGGCTGGTGCTGCTCGCCATGTCCGTCGGCGCCATCGTCGCGATGCCCGCCTCGGGCCTGGTCGCCCAGCGGCTGGGCAGCGCCCGCGCCGTGGTCGTCGCCACGGTGCTCGTGGCGCTCGGCCTGGCCACGGTGGGGATCTCCGCCAGTGTCGTCGGCTCGCTGGCCGGTGTGGTGGTCGGCCTGATCGCCCTCGGCTTCGGCTCCGGCATGTGCGACGTGGCCATGAACATCGAGGGGGCGGCGGTCGAGCGGCGGCTCGGCCGGACGATCATGCCCCGGTTCCACGCGGCGTGGAGTCTCGGCTCGGTGGCCGGCGCGGGGCTCGGGGCCGGGGCGGCCCGGCTCGGTGTCCCGATCGCCGTCCACCTCACCGTCCTGGCGGCGGTCGTGCTGGTCGGCACGGTGGCCGGCGCGCGGGCCTTCCTGCCGGTGCGGGAGAGCACCCCGGCCGGGGCGGACGGCACCGGCTCCGGCCGCCGCCGGGACCTGCTGAGCGCCTGGCGGGAGCCGCGCACCCTGCTCATCGGTCTGTTCGTGCTGGTCATGGCGTTCGCCGAGGGCAGCGCCAACGACTGGCTCGCGGTCGCGTTCATCGACGGGTACGGCCTCAGCGAGGCCGCCGGGGCCGCGGTCTTCGGCGTGTTCGTGGTGGGCATGACGGTGGGACGCACCGCCGGAACCATGGCCCTGGACCGGTGGGGCCGGGTGCCGGTGCTGCTCGGCACGATTCTGCTGGCCGTCGTCGGCGCGGGGCTGGCGGTGCTGGCCGGGTCCGGGCCGGTCGCGATCGTCGGGGTGGCGCTCTGGGGACTCGGCGCGTCGCTCGGCTTCCCGGTCGGCATGAGCGCGGCGGCCGACGACGAGGACCGTGCCCCGGCCCGGGTCAGCGTCGTCGCGGTGATCGGCTACACGGCGTTCCTGGCCGGCCCTCCGCTGCTCGGGTTCCTCGGCGACGAGGTCGGTACGCTCCGCGCCCTGCTCGTCGTGCCGCTGCTGCTGCTCCCGACGCTGGCGCTGGTCCCGGTCACCCGCCGCCCGGCACGCGATCGATGACCACGTCCCACCCACCGATTCCGCGCACCTGATCGAGGCTCCGTCCGATATGGACTCGCTTGCCTCGGGCCGTCATCATGCAACCGACGCCGGTGGGCGCCGGCGGTGCGAATCGCGAGGAGGGCATCGTGCAGGAACACGCGGGGTACGCCGTGGCGGCGGCGGCGTACATCACGACCCGGCTGATGAACGAGACGGCAGGTGGACCGGAACTGCTCGAGGACATCCGCGGCCTGCACCGGCTGGTGCGGCAGCGCCTCGACGACGACGACCACCTCGGCGTCGAGTACGTGCAGCAGAGCCCGCGCAGCGCCAAGGCCCGGTCCACCCTGGCCAGGGACATCGAGTACGCCGCCGGTGAGCACCCCGGCTTCGCCGCCGAGTTGACCTCCGTCGTGGACAGGTTGCGGGAGGCCGGTGGCCTGGACTACCTCGTCGCGCACGGCGGTGCCGCGGTCCTGCGCCAGGTCGTCGACCGTGACCGGCGCGGCGTCGACGCGTTGCGTCCGAGCCTGGTGCGGGCGCTCGGGCCCGGCGCCCCCGATGTGATGCTCACCGCGGCCGCGAGCGAGGCCGTCGCATCCCCGGCCGGCCACGGCACGACCGCCTGGCAGATCGTCTACTACGTCCTTGGCGCCCTGGCGGTGAGCGGCATGGCTCTCGCCTTCCTCGGCCAGAGTATCGACGAGAAGCCACTCGTCATCGCGGGCATCATCCTCACGATCGTGTTCGGCGCGCTCGTCGGGATCCTGCACCGCCTGCCCCGACTGCGCGGCGTGCCGGCGGACACCGTGTGACGGTAGGCGGGGACCCGGCCCGCCTATTCGTGCAGCCAGACATCCGGCGCTGGGCTGATCCGCTCAGGTGGTTGTCACCGTCCTCGCAGCCTGCTGCCAGGTCACGGTGGTGAACTGGGGTACGGCGAGGAAAGGAGGCCGGCATGGGCTGGTTCCGCCGACGGTCGCGTACCGCCGCGGCCGAGGGAACCCCGACGAAGCTCGACCGGGAGGCCACCCGGGAGGACCTGGCCGCGCTGGAGGCGTTCGTGGCCAGCCGTACCGGGGTCGAGTTCTACCTGGAGCCCGAGACCACGGCGACCGACACGACGGTGGTGGCGATCGCCCACGACGGCGAGTGGATCCGCCGCCGCACCGGGTCGCCGCGCGTCGCGGGCGCGCTGGCCCGCAAGCACGCCCTGCCGCTGTACGAGGCCGCGAAGACCGGCTACCCGGAACGCATGCGGGCGTGGAACCGGGCCCACCCGGAGCGCCGCGCCCGCTGACCCCCGACGCCGGGCCGTCGCACTCCGGCTTGGGGAAGCCCGAGTCGATCATCACACCGCGCGCCCACCCGACGCTGGCCGGACGGCCTGCCGCCGCCGGCCCGCCGGCGTGTGCCCCCGACGGGCGGAACCGCCTCGGGGCGTGTGCGCGGACCTCTTCCCCTCCGATTCACGGCAGATCGATGACGGACGTTCCGTCGCCGGCGGTTGGGTCGTGACCGGATCGTCTCGCCCAGCGTGGCTGCCAGGCACGTCACGGTCACCGGGCGACCCGCTGCCCCCGTTCTGCGCGTCGCTCCCGCCATGGACGTCATCCCGATCCGGCGCGCCCATGGCGGCAGAGCAAGGGGGCACTTTATAGGCAAGCGACAATGTCCGTAGCGCCGGTTGATATCGCCGCAATTGCCGTCCACCGATACCCGGCGGCGGCGGGGGTGGGGCCTCGGGTGGCGTTGACCGTCGGCCGCGACGTGTGGCAGCATTCGCGGCCTGACGGCAGTGAAGGAAGCCGGTGTGATTCCGGCGCGGTCCCGCCACTGTCACCGGGGAGCGATCCCCCCTCGTGAGTCACGGCCGTGCGTGCGCGGTTGGAAGGCCGGGGGTGAGCGTCGATCCGGGAGCCAGGATACTTCGGCCGTCGGTGCACCCCAGGGCGTGGACACCCGAGGAGGACCGATGACGCACCGCGTCTCCACCATGGATCAGCATCGTCGTACGTCGACCGGGCGCGGCAGCGTGCCCCGGTCCGGCCCGGCCGCGCCGGCCGCCCGGAGCGGCCCCGCCGTGCCGACCAGCACCCGCGTTCGACGCGCCGCACTGGCCGGCGCCGTCACCCCCTGCGCCGCACCGGCCGGCGCCGTCACCCCCTGCGCCGCACCGGCCGGCGCTTCCGCGCGCCCCTGACGCCTCCGCGCACCGCCACCGGTCCCCACCGGCCTCCCGCCGGGGCGATCCGGTCGTCGATCCGCCGCATTCGCTGACGCAGCGCCATCCCTCGCCCCTCGCCCGACCGGCCCCCACGCCGGCACGGGTGTCACTCTCCGGAGCCGCCCGTGCGCATCCTGCTGCTCTCCACCGCCGACACCGACCTGCTCGCCGCCCGGGCCAGCGGTGCCGACTACCGGCTCGCCAACCCCGCCCGGGTCACCCTCGACGCCGTGCCGGCGCTGCTCGACGGCGTCGACCTCGCCGTCGTACGCCTGCTCGGTGGGCGGGCGGCGTGGCCGGACGGCCTCGCGGCGGTGCTCGCCTCCGGCGTGCCCACGGTGGTGCTCGGCGGCGAGAGCGTGCCGGACGCGGAGCTGACCGCGGCCTCCACCGTGCCCGCCGGCGTGGCGACCGCGGCGCTGCGCTACCTGGTCGAGGGCGGCCCGGACAACCTCGCCGTGCTGGCCCGGTTCCTCTCCGACACGGTCCTGCTCACCGGGGAGGGGTTCGACCCGCCCAGCCCGACGCCCGCGTACGGGATCCACGGCGAGCACTCGCGCGACGGAGACCGACCCACCGTCGGGATCGTCTTCTACCGGGCGCACGCCCTCGCCGGGAACACCGGGTTCGTCGACGCCCTCGCCGAGGCGGTACGCGCGGCCGGCGGCAATCCACTGCCGATCTTCTGCGGCTCGCTGCGCGGCCTCACCGCCGGATCCGGCCCGCTCGGTCTCTTCGCCGGCTGTGACGCGCTGCTGGTCACCGTGCTCGCCGCCGGCGGGACGGTGGCCGCCGACGCCTCCGGCGGCGGCGCCGAGGACTCCTGGGACGTCGGCGCGCTGGCCGCCCTGGACGTGCCGGTCATCCAGGCGCTCTGCCTGACCAGCACGCGCGAGCAGTGGGCCGGCAGCGACGCCGGACTGTCCCCGTTGGACGCCGCGATGCAGGTCGCCATCCCCGAGTTCGACGGGCGGATCGTCACCGTGCCGTTCTCGTTCAAGCGGATCGACGCCGACGGGTTGTCGGTCTACGCCGCCGATCCCGAGCGGGCGGCACGGGTGGCCGGGATCGCGGTCCGCCAGGCCCGGCTCCGGCACGTCCCGAACGCCGACAAGCGCGTCGCCGTCGTGCTCAGCTCGTACCCGACGAAGCACTCCCGGGTCGGCAACGCCGTCGGCCTGGACACCCCGGCCTCCGCGGTGCGGCTCCTCGCGGCGCTCGCCGACGCCGGGTACGACCTCGGCGCCGCGCCCGTGCCCGACGACGGGGATGCACTGATCCACGCGCTGATCGCCGCCGGTGGGCACGACGTGGAGTGGCTCACCCCGGAGCAGCTCGCCGCCGCCGAGGCGCGCGTCCCCGGCGACGTGTACGCGCGGTCATTCGCGGCGGTGCCGGCCGACCCGCGCGAGCGGATGCGCGAGCACTGGGGTGAGCCGCCCGGCGAGCTGTACACCGACGGCGGGGACATCGTGCTGGCCGGGCTGCGCTTCGGCAACGTGACACTGCTGATCCAGCCGCCGCGCGGCTTCGGCGAGAACCCCATCGCCATCTACCACGACCCCGACCTGCCGCCGAGCCACCACTACCTGGCCGCGTACCGGTGGCTGGCCGCGCCGGTCGCCGACGGCGGCTTCGGCGCGGACGCGGTGGTGCACCTCGGCAAGCACGGCACCCTGGAGTGGCTGCCCGGCAAGGGCCTCGGGCTGGCCGCCGACTGCGCCCCCGACGCCGTCCTGGGCGACCTGCCGCTGGTCTACCCGTTCATCGTCAACGATCCCGGCGAGGGCACCCAGGCCAAGCGCCGCGCCCACGCCGTCGTCGTCGACCACCTGGTGCCGCCGATGGCGCGCGCCGAGACGTACGGCGAGCTGGCGAAGCTGGAACAGCTCCTCGACGAGTACGCGACCGTGCAGGCCCTCGACCCGGCCAAGGTGCCGGTCGTGCGGGGTCAGATCTGGGACCTGGTCCGGGCCGCCGAGCTGCACCACGACCTGCACACCGAGGACATGCCGGCCGCCGAGGACTTCGACGACTTCGTGCTGCACCTCGACGGGTACCTGTGCGAGGTCAAGGACGTGCAGATCCGCGACGGCCTGCACGTCCTCGCCGAGGTGCCCACCGGCGAGGCCCGGGTCAACCTCGTCCTCGCCGTGCTGCGGGCGCCCCAGGTGTGGGGCGGCACGCGTGCGCTGCCCGGCCTGCGGCAGGCCCTCGCCGCCGCGTACGGGCTGGACGAGCAGGACCTGCTCGCCACGCCGGGGCGGCGGCTGGCCCTGCCCGGCGCGCTGACCGAGACGGTGGACGGGCCGGCCGCCACCGCCGCCGACGCCGTCGACCTGATCGAGGCCCTGGCGCGGCGTCTGGTCGTCGGCATGGAGACCCTCGGTTGGGACGGGACGAAGGTGGACCAGGTCGTCGCCGAGGTCGCCGGCCGCGACATCCCCGACGTCGTGGCGGTGCTCCGCTTCGCCGCCCGCGAGGTGGTGCCCCGGCTGGACCGCACCACCGACGAGATCGACCGGCTGCTCGGCGCGCTCGACGGCCGGTTCGTGCCGCCCGGCCCGTCCGGCTCACCCACCCGCGGCCTGGTCAACGTGCTCCCCACCGGCCGGAACTTCTACTCGGTCGACCCCAAGGCGATCCCCTCGCGCAACGCCTGGGACGTCGGGGTGGCCCTGGCCGACTCGCTGCTCGCCCGGCATCTCGCCGACACCGGCGCGTACCCGCGCTCGGTCGGGCTCACCGTCTGGGGCACCAGCGCCATGCGGACCCAGGGCGACGACGTCGCCGAGGTGCTCGCCCTGCTCGGCTGCCGGCCCACCTGGGACGACCGGTCCCGTCACGTGACCGGGGTGGAGGTGGTGCCGCTGGCCGAGCTGGGCCGCCCCCGGATCGACGTCACCGTCCGCATCTCCGGGTTCTTCCGCGACGCCTTCCCGCACGTCGTGGCGCTGATCGACGACGCCGTGCGGCGCGTCGCCGCCCTCGACGAGGCCGACGACGACAACCACGTCCGCGCGCACGTCGCCGCCGACCTGGCCGAGCACGGTGACGAACGGCGGGCCACCGCCCGGATCTTCGGCTCCAAGCCGGGGGCGTACGGGGCGGGCCTGCTGCCCCTGATCGACGCCCGCACCTGGCGCACCGACGCCGACCTCGCCGAGGTGTACGCCGTCTGGGGCGGCTACGCCTACGGCCGGGACCTGGACGGGCGGGAGGCGCGCGCGGACATGGAGCGCTCCTTCGCCCGCATCGCGGTGGCCGTGAAGAACCAGGACACCCGCGAGCACGACATCGTCGACTCCGACGACTACTTCCAGTACCACGGCGGGATGGTGGCGATGGTCCGCCACCTCACCGGCGCCGCGCCGGTCGCGTACGTGGGGGACTCGGCGATGCCGCACGACGTGCGCACCCGCACCCTGGGCGAGGAGACCCGGCGGGTGTTCCGGGCCCGGGTGGTCAACCCGCGCTGGATCGCCGCGATGCGCCGGCACGGCTACAAGGGCGCGTTCGAGCTGGCCGCCACCGTGGACTACCTGTTCGGCTACGACGCCACCGCCGGCGTGGTCGACGACTGGATGTACGAGCAGCTCGCGAAGGCGTACGTCTTCGACGCCGAGAACCGGGACTTCCTCCAGCGGTCCAACCCGTGGGCGTTGCGCGGCATCACCGAACGGCTCCTGGAGGCCGCCGACCGGGGCCTCTGGGCGGAACCGGAACCGGCCACCCTGGATCGGCTCCGCGACGCGTACCTGGCCAGCGAGGGTGACCTGGAGGACCGGGCATGACGACCTACCCGCTCAGCGCCGTGCTCGGCATGGACGACATGCGCCTGGCCCTGCTGCTCAACGCCGTCAGCCCGGCGATCGGCGGAGTGCTCGTACGCGGCGAGAAGGGCACCGCCAAGTCCACCGCCGTCCGCGCCCTCGCCGCCCTGCTGCCGCCGGTGGACCGGGTGCCGGGCTGCCGGTTCGCCTGCGACCCGGCCGCCCCCGACCCGGGCTGCCCGGACGGGCCGCACCCGGCGGGGCCGGCGGCCGAGCGTCGCCCGGCCCGCCTGGTCGAGCTGCCGGTCGGCGCCGCCGAGGACCGGGTGGTCGGCTCGCTGGACCTGGAGCAGGCACTCGGCGCGGGCGTGCGTGCCTACGAGCCCGGCCTGCTCGCCGCCGCCCACCGGGGGGTCCTCTACGTCGACGAGGTGAACCTGCTCCACGACCACCTGGTCGACCTGCTGCTGGACGCCGCCGCGATGGGCCGCTGCCACGTCGAGCGCGAAGGCGTGTCGGTCAGCCACGCCGCCCGGTTCCTGCTGGTCGGCACCATGAACCCGGAGGAGGGGGAGCTGCGCCCGCAGCTGCTCGACCGGTTCGGGCTCACCGTCGAGGTGGCCGCCAGTCGGGACCCCGCCGTCCGCGTCGAGGTGGTCCGCCGCCGTCTCGCCGCCGACGCCGATCCGGCGGGCTTCGCCGCCGCCTGGGCCGACGAGGACGCGGCCGTCGCCGCCCGGGTGGCCGCCGCTCGTGCCCGGCTGGACCGGGTGCTGCTGCCGGACGCCGCGCTGCGGCAGATCGCCGAGGTGTGCGCGGCGTTCGACGTGGACGGGATGCGCGCCGACATCGTCACCGCCCGCGCCGCCCTGGCCCATGCCGCCTGGCAGGACCGGGACCGGGTGACCGCCGAGGACGTGCGGGTGGCGGCGCGGCTGGCCCTGCCGCACCGCCGTCGCCGTGACCCGTTCGACAGCCCCGGCCTGGACGAGAAGCGTCTCGACGAGGCGTTGCGGCGGGCCGGGGAGGAGCACCCCGACGACCCGGACGACGACGGTCCCGGCGGTCCGGGCGGGTCCGGTCCGGACGGTGGACCGGGTGGTCCCGGCGGACCGGCCGGGTCCGACGCGCCCGCCGGTCCGGCGACGTCCGAGGGGTACGACGGGTCTGGCCGTGCCGGGGGTCCCGACAGTCCTGGTGGTCACGCCGAGTCCGGCGGCCCCGACGATCCGGGTGATCCCGGTGGACCGGACGGCGGTGCCCCGCGCGCCGACGCCGGCCGGGCCGGCGACGCCGGACAAGGCGGTGATCGCGACCGAGCCGGTGACGCCGACCGAGCTGCCGGGATCGGGGAGGGTGCGGGCGGTGAGCGGGCGGTGGCCGTACCGGACCAGGGTCTCCGGGCCCGGCTGCTGGCCGCGCCCGGGGTGGGCGACGGGGTGCCCGGCCGGCGCTCGCGGGCCCGCACCGGGCGTGGCCGGACGACCGGCGCGCGGGTTCCGGCCGGCCGACCCGGTGCGTTGCACCTGCCGGCGACGATCCGGGCCGCCGCCCCGCATCAGGCGGCACGCGGGCGCGGCGGCGGGCCGCTGCGGCTGCGCCCGGTGGACGTGCGCGAGGCGGTCCGGGAGGGCCGCGAGGGCAACCTGGTGCTGTTCGTCGTCGACGCCAGCGGCTCCATGGGGGCCCGCCAGCGGATGTCGGCGGTCAAGGGCGCGGTGCTGGCCCTGCTCACCGACGCCTACCAGCGCCGGGACAAGGTCGCCGTGGTCGCCTTCCGGGGCGCCGGCGCGCAGGTCCTGCTGCCGGCGACCTCGTCGGTGCTGGCGGCGTCGACCCGGTTGGCCGCGCTGCCCACCGGCGGGCGTACGCCGCTGGCCGAGGGGCTGCTCGCCGCCGCCGACCTGCTGCGGGTGGAGCGGCTGCGCGACCCGAAGCGGCGTCCGCTGGTCCTGGTCGTCACCGACGGCCGGGCCACCGCCGGAGACCGCCCGCTGGAGCGGGCCGCCCACGCGGCGGGGCTGCTGCGCGCGACCGGCGCGCCCTGCGTCGTCGTCGACTGCGAGTCCGGCCCGGTCCGTCTGGGCCTGGCCGCGAACCTGGCGACCCTCCTCAACGCCGACCATCACCGCCTCGACACGGTCACCACGGCCCCCCTCACCGACCTCGCCGCCACCCACACCACGCAGAACAGGAGCGTTGTCTGATGCCGCAGGGACAGCCTTCGCACGTGCCCGCCGACGGGCTCACCACCCGGCAGCGGCGCCACCGACCGCTCACCATCGTCCATACCGGAGCGATGAAGGGGAAGTCGACCGCCGCGTTCGGGCTGGCGCTGCGCGCCTGGACCGCCGGGCTGCCGATCGGGGTGTTCCAGTTCGTCAAGAGCGCCAAGTGGCGGGTGGGGGAGGAGAACGCGTTCCGCGCCCTCGGCGAGGTCCACGAGCGGACCGGCCAGGGCGCCCCGGTCGCCTGGCACAAGATGGGCGAGGGCTGGTCCTGGATCCAGCGCGGCGGCGAGGCCGACCACGCCGCGGACGCCCTGGAGGGGTGGCGCCAGATCCAGCGTGACCTGGCCGCCCAGCGGTACGGGCTGTACGTGCTCGACGAGTTCACCTACCCGATGGCGTGGGGCTGGGTGGACGTCGACGAGGTGGTCGAGACCTTGCGGACCCGGCCCGGCTTCCAGCACGTCGTCGTCACCGGCCGCAACGCCGACCCCCGGCTCGTCGAGGCCGCCGACCTGGTCGCCGAACTGACCAAGGTCAAGCACCCGATGGACGCCGGCCAGAAGGGCCAGAAGGGCATCGAATGGTGACCCCGGCCGATGCGTGGGCGCTGCCCCGGCTCGTCGTCGCCGCGCCGGCCAGCGGGCACGGCAAGACCACCGTCGCCACCGGGCTGCTCGCCGCGCTGCGCCGCCAGGGCCTCACGGTCAGCCCGCACAAGGTCGGCCCGGACTACATCGACCCCGGCTACCACGCGCTCGCCGCCGGCCGTCCCGGCCGCAACCTCGACCCGTGGCTGGTCGGCGAGGACCGCGTCGCGCCGCTGCTGCGCCACGGCGCGAGCACCCCCACGCCCGCCGACATCGCCGTGATCGAGGGGGTGATGGGGCTGCACGACGGCGCGGTCGGCCGACGCGGGTACGCCAGCACCGCCCACGTCGCCCGGCTGATCGAGGCCCCGGTGCTGCTGGTGCTCGACACCACCGCGCAGGGCCGCTCGGCCGCCGCCCTGGTGCTCGGCCTGCGCGCCTTCGACCCGGAGGTGCGGATCGGCGGGGTCGTCCTCAACCGGGTCGGCTCGCCCCGGCACGAGGCGCTGCTGCGCGACGCGCTCGCCGAGATCGGCGTACCGGTGCTGGGGGCGGTGACCCGGACCGCCGAGGTGACCGCACCGTCGCGCCACCTCGGACTGGTGCCGGTCGCGGAACGGGCACCGGAGTCCGTCGCCGTGGTGGACGCCCTGGCCGACCTGGTGACGTCGACGGTGGACCTGGACGCGGTGCTCGACCTCGCGCGTACCGCGGCGCCGCTGACCGTCGCGGCCTGGGACCCGACCGTCGCGGTCGGCGGCCCGGCCGGGTCAACCCGTCCGGTCGTCGCGGTCGCCGGTGGACCGGCCTTCACCTTCTCGTACGCGGAGACGACCGAGCTGCTCACCGCCGCCGGCGCGGACGTGGTGACCGTCGACCCGCTGCGTGACCCGGCACTGCCCTCCGGCACCCGCGCGGTGGTCCTCGGCGGCGGCTTCCCCGAGGTGCACGCCGAGGCGCTGTCGGCCAACGCGTCCCTGCGTGCCGACCTGGCCGCCTTCGACGGTCCGGTGGTGGCGGAGTGCGCCGGCCTGCTCTACCTCGGCAGGTCCCTGGAGGGCGCCCCGATGTGCGGCCGGCTCGACCACACCGCCCGGATGACCGGGCGGCTCACCCTCGGCTACCGGGACGCCGTGGCCGTCGGCGACTCCCCGGTGCACGTCGTCGGCGAGCGGGTACGCGGTCACGAGTTCCACCGCACCGTCACCGACCCGGGGCACGGCGAGCGCCCGGCGTGGCGCTTCGACGACGCCGACCACGGCTTCGTGACCGGCCAGGTGCACGCCTCCTACCTGCACACCCACTGGGCCGGCCACCCGTACGCGGCCCGTCGGCTGGTCGAGGCGGCGATCCGGTGAGCGCGCCGGCCGAGGGACCCACACTGACCGGCGTCGGCGTCGGGCCGGGCGACCCGGAGCTGCTGACCCTGCGGGCGGTCCGGGTGCTGCGTCAGGCCGACGTGGTGTTCGTACCGGTGCTGGACCGGCTCGCGGCCGACGGTGCCGCGCCGCCCGGCCGGGCCGAGACCACGGTGGCCCCGCACGTCGCGCCGGACCGGCTGCGCCGGCTGCCGTTCGCCCTGGACGACCGGGGCGGGGTGACGCCGCGCCGGGAGCGGGCCTGGGACACCGCCGCCCGCGCGGTGGCCGCCGCCCTCGACGGTGCCGCCCGCGCGGTCGCGTTCGCCACGATCGGCGACCCGAACGTGTACTCCACCTTCTCCTATCTGGCCCAGACCGTCCGCGCCCTGCGGCCGGACGTGGTGGTCGGCACGGTTCCCGGCGTCACCGCCATGCAGGACCTCGCCGCGCGCAGCGGGGTGCCGCTCTGCCAGGGGCGGGAACCGCTGACCCTGCTGCCCGCCACCGCCGGGCTGGTGCCGGTCGCCGACGCGCTCGCCGGCCCCGGGACCGTCGTGGTCTACAAGGGCTGGCGCCGCCACACCGACCTGGTCGGTGCGCTGCGGCGGGCGGGCCGCCTCGACGACGCCGTGCTGGGCCGCGGCCTCGGCCTGCCCGACGAGCGGATCGGCCCGTACGACGCGACCGCCGACGACCTGCCGTACCTGTCGACGCTGCTCGTCCCGGCCCGCCGGGACCACCGGGGAGGACAACTGTGACCACCGGCAAGGTGTGGTTCGTCGGCGCCGGCCCCGGCGCGGCGGACCTGTTGACGCTGCGGGCGGCACGCGTGATCGCCGCCGCCGACGTGGTGGTGTGGGCGGCCAGCCTCGTCCACGCCGACGTGCTCACCCACGCCCGCGCCGACGCCGAGGTCGTCGACTCGTCCCGGCTGCCCGTCGAGGGGCTGCTGCCGCTCTACCGGCGGGCCGCCGCCGACGGGCTGACCGTGGCCCGGGTCCACTCCGGAGACCCGGCGCTGTGGGGCGCGGTGCAGGAACAGCTCGACCTGTGCCGGGCGCTCGGGCTGGACACCGAGATCGTGCCCGGGGTCTCCTCGTTCACCGCCGCCGCCGCGCTCGCCGGCCGGGAGCTGACCATCCCCGAGGTCGCCCAGTCGGTGATCCTCACCCGCCTCGAGGGCGGCAGGACACCGATGCCGCCCGGGGAACGGGTCCGGGACTTCGCCCGGCACGGCACCACCATGGCGCTGTTCCTCTCCGCCGCCCGCTCCGGCCAGGCCCGGGCGGAGCTGCTGGCCGGCGGCTACCCGCCGGACACCCCCGTCGTCGTCGCGTACCGGGCGACCTGGCCGGACGAGCTGGTGCTGCGCTGCACGCTCGACGAGCTGGAGGCGACCGTCAAGGAGCACCGGCTGTGGAAGCACACCCTGTTCCTGGTCGGCCCGGCACTCGCCGCCACCGGCACCCGCTCCCACCTGTACCACCCGGGCCACTTCCACACCTACCGTCGGGCCGAGCCGGCCGCCCGCGCCGACCTGCGCCGGACCCGCGCCGCCGGGAACACCCCGTCCGACACCGGCCAGGACGGGCTTCCGGAATGACGTACGCCGAGCCGCCGCTGCGCGAGCCGGACCTGCCGCGTACGGCGAAGGTCCGGCCCACGGCGCTGCGGACCGGCTGGACCACCGGCGCCTGCGCGACGGCGGCGGCGAAGGCGGCGGTGACCGCCCTGGTCACCGGCGAGCCGCAGACCGACGTGGAGATCGGCCTGCCCGCCGGGCGCCGGGTCGGCTTCGCCGTCGCCCGGTGCGACCTGGAGCAGGGCGGGCCGGCGGAGGCGGTGGTGGTCAAGGACGCCGGCGACGACCCGGACGTCACCCACGGCGCGCACCTCACCGCCACTGTCGGCTGGCGCGACGACCCCGGCCTGGACCTCGACGGCGGGCCCGGCGTCGGCACGGTCACCCGGCCCGGCCTCGGGTTGCCCGTCGGCGGTCCGGCGATCAACGAGACGCCCCGGCGCATGATCGCCGCGGCGGTCGCCGAGGTCGTCGACCTGGCCGAGGTGGGTGTCCGGGTGGTGATCAGCGTGCCGGGCGGCGAGGTCATGGCCCGCAAGACCACCAACCGGCGGCTCGGCATCCTCGGCGGCATCTCCATCCTCGGCACCACCGGGATCGTCCGGCCCTTCTCCACCGCGTCGTGGCGGGCCAGCGTCGTGCAGGCCGTGCACGTGATGGCCGCCCAGGGGGAGCGGACGACCGTGCTGTGCACCGGCGGTCGTACCGAGCGGGCCGCCCGTGCGCTCCTGCCGGAGCTGCCCGAAGTGTGCTTCGTCGAGGTGGGCGACTTCACCGGCGCGGCGGTCACCGCCGCCGTCGCCGACGGCCAGACGGCGGTGGTCTTCGTCGGGATGGCCGGGAAGCTCGCCAAGCTCGCCGCCGGGATCCTGATGACCCACTACACCCGGTCGACGGTGGACCTGTCGCTGCTCGGGGCGGTCACCGCCGAGGCCGGCGGTCCACCCGAGCTGGTCGCCGAGGTGGCGGCGGCGAACACCGGACGGCACGCGTACGAGCTGTGGGAGGCCGCCGGGTTGCTCGCGCCGGCCGGGGACCTGCTCTGCCGCCGCGTCCGCCAGGTGCTTCGGCGCTTCGCCGGTCACCGGCTGACGGTCGACGTGGCCATGGTGGACTTCGCCGGCTCCCGGGTGGTCGCCTCGTCCGGGCGGTGGACCGCGTGACCACCGGACCGCCCCCCGGATCGCCGGTGACTGCGCGTGACGCCGCTGGCGGGCGTCGCACCGAAGGACGATATGACGCAGGGGAATATTTATACCCCTCCGTCATGTCGGGCTCACCACCTTCGTCGCCGGGAGGTCACCACGCCGGCCCGTCTTCCACGCTCACCGTGGTGGGGATCGACGCGGCCGGACGGCCGCCGCATCCCGGAGCCCTCGCCGCGCTCGCCGGGGCCGGGCTCGTGGTCGGCGCGGCCCGGCACCTGGCCGCCGTACCCCTGCCGGCCGGCGCGACGACGGTCACGCTCGGGCCGCTTCCGCCCGCGCTGGACGCGCTCGCCGCCGCGGTCGCCGCCGGGCGGCCGGCCGTGGTGCTGGCCAGCGGCGATCCGGGGTTGTTCGGCATCGTGCGGCGACTGCGGACCGCCGGCCTGGCGCCCCGGGTGCTGCCCGCGGTGTCCAGCGTGGCCGCCGCCTTCGCCCGCGCCGGACTGCCCTGGGACGGCGCCGCCGTGGTGACCGCGCACGGCCGGGACCCCCGCCCGGCGCTGAACGCCTGTCGTGCGCTGCCCACCGTCGCGGTGCTCACCGCGCCCGGCGCCGGAGCCACCGAGCTGGGCGCCGGTCTGGTCGGCTGGTCCCGACGGCTGGTGGTGGCCGAACACCTGGGCACCGACGCCGAGCGGGTCACCGCCGTCACGCCCGAGCAGGCCGCCGCCCGCTCCTGGGCCGACCCGCACGTGCTGCTCAGCCTCGCCGGGTCGGGACCTTGCGACGGCATGCGCGCGGACGACCAGCCGGCCGCCGCGCCCGCCGGGGGGTGGGCGCTGCCCGAGACCGCGTACGCCCACCGGAACTCGATGATCACCAAGTCGGAGGTACGCGCCCTCGCGGTCGCCCGGCTGCGCCCCCGCCTCGGCCGGCTGGTCTGGGACGTCGGCGCCGGCAGCGGCTCGGTCGGTGTCGAGTGCGCGCTGCTCGGCGCGGCGGTGGTCGCCGTCGACCACGACCCGACCGCGATCGACCTGGTCCGCGCCAACGCCGCCCGGCACGGCGTGCACGTCCGGGCGCTGCCCGGGCGCGCGCCCGACGTGCTGGCCGACCTGCCCGACCCCGACGCGGTCTTCGTCGGCGGTGGCGGCACCGACGTGCTCGCGGCCGTGGCCGCCCGTCGGCCCGGTCGGGTCGTCGTCACCCTCGCCGCGCTGGACCGGGTCGCCCCGGCGGTCGGGCTGCTGCGCGCCGCCGGGTACGCCGTCGACGGCGTCCAGCTCTCCGCCGCCCGCCTCGCCGACCTGCCCGGCGGTTCGATCCGACTCGCGGCCACCAACCCGGTGGTCGTCCTCACCGGGGAGCTCCCGTGACCCACCCTCGTCCCACCGCCACCGACCCCGCCACCGCCGTCGAAACCGCCGCGCCACCACCGGAGCCGCCGCCCACCCGGGCCGGCGTCGGGCTCGTCGCGGTGACCGCCGCCGGACGGCGGCACGCCGAGGTGCTCGCCGCCGCCTGGCCGTACGCGCGCCTCGTCGAGGCCGGCGGTGTCGCCGAGGCGCTGCGGACCGCCTGGGCCGAGTGCACGGCGGTCGTCGCCTTCCTCGCCACCGGGGCGACGGTACGCATCCTCGCGCCGCTGCTCGGCGACAAGCGCACCGACCCGGCCGTGGTGGTGGTCGACGAGGCGGCTCGGCACGCGGTCGCCCTGCTCGGCGGCCACGCGGGCGGCGCCAACGCCCTCGCCGTGGACGTCGCCGCGCTGCTCGACGCCGCGCCGGTCGTCACCACCGCCACCGACGCGGTCGGAGTGCCCGGGCTGGACACCCTCGGCTGGCCGGTCGAGGGGGCGGTCGCGGCGGTGTCCCGCGCCGTCCTGGACGGCGAGCCCGTCCACCTGGTCGCCGACGCCACCTGGCCCCTGCCCGCCCTGCCCCCGAACGTCCACGTCGCCGCCGCGCCACCCGACGCGGACTGGCGGCTGCTGGTCACCGACCGGATCGTGCCGCTGGACGGGCGGACCGCCGTGCTGCGCCCACCGTCGCTGGTGGCCGGCGTCGGGTCGAGTCGGGGCGTACCGGCCGCCGAGGTGCGGGCGCTGCTGGACCGGGTGCTCGCCGAGGCCGGCCTCAGCCGGGCGAGCCTGCGCTGCCTGGCCAGCGTCGACCTCAAGGCCGACGAGGTGGGCATCGTGGACACCGCCCGCGCGCTCGGCGTACCCCTGGAGACCTGGACGGCCGCGCAGCTCGCGGCGGTCGACGTGCCGCACCCCAGCGAGGTGGTCCGCGCGGCGGTCGGCATCCCGAGCGTCGCGGAGGCCGCGGCGCTGCGCGGCGGCGAGGCGGAGCTGCTGGTGCCGAAGACCGCCTCGGCGATGGCCACCGTCGCGGTGGCCCGGCACGCGCCGCGCGGCCGGCTGGCGGTCGTCGGCCTGGGGCCGGGCGCGCCCGACCTGCGCACCCCCCGCGCGGTCGACGAGCTGCGGCGGGCCGGGGTGGTGGTCGGCCTCGACCAGTACGTCGACCAGGTGCGCGGGCTGCTCCGCCCGGGCACCCGGGTGCTCGCCAGCGGCCTCGGCGCCGAGGAGGAACGCGCCCGCGCCGCCGTCGCCGAGGCCACCGCCGGGCACGCCGTGGCACTGGTCGGCTCCGGCGACGCTGGGGTGTACGCGATGGCGAGCCCCGCCCTGGACCACGCCGACGACCGCATCGACGTGGTGGGCGTGCCCGGGGTGACCGCCGCGCTCGCCGCCGCCGCCCTGCTCGGCGCCCCGCTCGGGCACGACCACGCGTACCTGAGCCTGTCCGACCTGCACACCCCCTGGGCGGTGATCGCCCGCCGGGTGGCCGCCGCCGCCGAGGGCGACTTCGTGGCGCTGCTGTACAACCCGCGCAGCCGCGCCCGGGACTGGCAGCTCGGCGCCGCCCTGGAGGTCTTCGCCGCGCACCGCCCGCCGGACACCCCGGTCGGCGTGGTGCGCAACGCCAGCCGGGACGGCGAACGGGTGCACCTGGCCACCCTCGCCACCCTCGACGCCGCCCTGGTCGACATGTACAGCGTCGTCGTGGTCGGCAGCTCGCAGACCCGCGTCGTCGCCGGCCGGATGGTCACCCCCCGCGGCTACCGGTGGCGAAAGTGACGGCCGCCCCGGTCACGATCGGCGCCTGCCAGGGCTGCGGCGCCTGCCTGCTCACCTGCCCCGAACACGCGATCCGGCCGGTGCCGGGCGGCCTGACCGTCCGCGCGGAGACGTGCACCGGCTGCCTGGAGTGCCTGGAGATCTGCCCGGTGGACGCGATCCGCCTCGCCGGCACCGACCCCGATGGAGGACCACGATGACCTCGACCACCGCCAGCGCCGCACCCCCGGTGGGCCCCTGGAGCAGGGCCGAGCGGGTACGCCTCGGTGGCATCGTGCTCGCCGTCGCCGTGCTGCACGTCGCCGGCTGGAGCCTCTACCTGTACTGGAACGACCAGCCCGCAGCCGCGGGAGGGCTGGCCGGGGCCGGCACCCTCGCGTACGCCCTGGGGGTGCGGCACGCCTTCGACGCCGACCACATCGCGGCGATCGACGACACCACCCGGCTGATGCTGCTGCGCGGCCGGCGGCCGGTCGGCGTCGGCTTCTTCTTCGCCCTCGGACACAGCGCGGTGGTGCTGCTGCTCGCGCTGGTGGTCGGGCTCGCCTCGGCCAACCTCACCGGCCCTGGACTGGAGCAGGCCCGCGAGGTGGGCGCGACCGTCGCGATCGTCACCGCCACCCTGTTCCTGGCCCTGGTCGCCGCCCTCAACGCCGTCGTGTTCGGCGGGCTGGCCCGGCTCTGGCGACGCCTGCGCCACGGGGACCTCGACGAGCGGGAACTGGACCTCCACCTGCTCAACCGCGGCCTGGTGCAGCGGATCCTCGGCACCCGGGCGCGGGCGCTGGTCCGCTCGTCCTGGCACATGGCGCCGGTCGGCTTCCTCTTCGGGCTCGGCCTGGAGACCGCCAGCGAGGTCACCCTGCTGGCGCTGTCGGCGAGCACCGCCGCCGCCGGTGGCCTGCCGGTGCTGGCTCTGCTCACGCTGCCGCTGCTCTTCGCCGCCGGAATGTCCGCCATGGACACCGCCGACAGCCTGCTGATGAGCCGCGCGTACTCGTGGGCGTACCGGCAGCCGGCCCGCCGGCTGTACTACAACCTCGCCACCACCGCGATGACCGTGCTGGTCGGCGCCCTGGTGGCAAGCGTGTACGCCGCCGGCCTGCTGGTCGAGCGGTTCGGCGTGGACGCGCTCGCCGGGTACGCGGGCGTCGCCGACCACTTCGAGCAGCTCGGTTACGCCGTGGTGGGCCTGTTCGCGCTGGCCTGGGGCGGGGCGGCGGTGCTGTGGAAGCTGCGCCGCTTCGACGAGCGGTACGCCGGCACCGCCGACGTGACGCCGGGAGAGCGCGGATGAGCCGGACCGTGCACCCGATCGAGGTGGAGTCGTACCGGATCCTGCGGTCCCGGGTCGACCTCACGCACCTGCCGCCGCTGACCCGCGCGGTCACCGAGCGGGTGGTGCACGCCAGCGCGGACCTGGACTACGTCACCGACCTGGTGTGCGACGAGGCCGCCCTGGCCGGTGGTCTGGCCGCGCTGCGTGCCGGTGCGCCGGTCGTCACCGACGTGGCGATGGTCGCCGCCGGGATCACCGGCCGGCAAACCGTCTGCCCCGTCGGTGAACCGGCGACCGCCGACCTGGCCCGCGCGACCGGGCTCACCCGGTCGGCCGCCGCCGTGCGGATCGCCCGGGACCGGGTGGGACCCGGTGCGGTGTGGGTGGTCGGCTGCGCGCCGACCGCGTTGGAGGAACTGATCACCTGCGACGCCCGGCCCGCGCTGGTGGTCGGCCTGCCGGTGGGCTTCGTGGGCGCCGCCGAGTCCAAGGCGGCGCTGCGGGCCAGCGGCCTGCCGGCGGTGTCCAACCGGGGCGAGAAGGGCGGGTCGGCGGTGGCCGCCGCCGCCCTCAACGCCCTGCTCTACGTGGAGGAGGAACAGTGACCGCACTGGTCATCGTCGGGCACGGCACGCGCAGCGCAGCCGGGGTGGAGCAGTTCGCGGCCCTCGTCGAGCGGGTCCGCCGCCGGGCCCCCGAAGGCGTCGCCGCCGTCGCGGGCGGTTTCATCGAGTTGTCCCGGCCGCCGCTCACCGACGCGGTCGGTGCGCTGGTCGCGCAGGGGCACCGGTCACTGGTCGCACTGCCGCTCGTGCTGACGGCCGCCGGGCACGGCAAGGGCGACATCCCCGCCGCGCTGGCCCGCGAGCGGGACCGCCACCCCGGCCTGACGTACTCCTACGGCCGGCCGCTCGGCCCGCACCCGCTGCTGCACGCCGCGTTGGAGGAGCGGATCGACGCCGCCCTCGCCTCCGACGACCGGGCCGGTACCTGGGTCGCCCTGATCGGGCGCGGCTCCACCGATCCGGACGCCAACGCCGAGGTCGCGAAGGTGGCCCGGCTGCTCTGGGAGGGGCGTGGTTACGCCGGCGTGGAAGCGGGCTTCGTCTCGCTGGCCGAGCCGTCCGTGCCGGCGGTCCTGGACCGGTTGCGCCGGCTCGGCGCGCGGCGGATCGTCGTGGCGCCGTACTTCCTCTTCGCCGGGGTGCTGCCGGACCGGATCGTCGCCCAGTCGGAGGCGTTCGCCGCCGCCCACCCCGACCTGGACGTGCGAGTGGCCGGCGTGATCGGCGACTGCGACGCCCTCGCCGACCTGGTGCTGGAGCGGCACGCCGAGGCGCGGCGCGGCGACATCCGGATGAACTGCGACACCTGCGCGTACCGGGTGCTGATGCCCGGCTTCGCCGACAAGGTGGGCCGCCCGCAGACCCCGCACGACCACCCCGACGACCCGGTCGGCGGCCACCATCATCACCACCACGGCGGCCACGACCACGGCGGTCCCGGCCTGCGTCCCGGCGAGGTCGCCGTCGTGGGCGGCGGGCCGGGGCCCGACGACCTGATCACCGTACGGGGACGGGCGCTGCTGGACGCCGCCGACGTGGTGGTGACCGACCGCCTCGCCCCGACCGGCCTGCTCGCCGCCCTGCGGCCGGACGTGCTCGTCATCGACGCGGCCAAGGTGCCGCGCGGGCCGTCGATGGCGCAGGAGACCATCAACGACACGCTCGTCGCGCACGCTCGTGCGGGCCGGCGGGTGGTCCGGCTCAAGGGCGGCGACCCGTACGTCTTCGGGCGCGGCCACGAGGAGGTCCAGGCCTGCGCGGCGGCCGGGGTGCCGGTGACCGTGGTGCCCGGGGTGACCAGCGCGGTCGCCGCGGCGGCCCTGGCCGGTGTACCGGTCACCCACCGGGGCGTCGCCCACGACGTCACCGTGGTCTCCGGACACCTGCCGCCCGGCCACCCCGACTCGCTGGTCGAGTGGGCGGCGCTCGGCCGCGCCCGGGGCACCCTGGTGCTGCTGATGGCCGTGGACACCGTCGCCGCGATCGCCGCCACGCTGGTCGAGCACGGCCGCGCCCCGGACACCCCGGTCCTCGCGGTGCAGGACGCCGGGCACCCGGGGCAGCGCACGGTGACGGCCCGGCTGGACGACATCGGAGCCTTGGCGGCGCGGGAGGAACTCCGTCCGCCGGCGGTGTTCGTGGTCGGCCCGGTGGTCGCCCTCGCCCCGTCGCCGATGCCCGTGGCGGTGACGCCGTCCGGGCAGGCGATCGGTGTCGGCCCCGCCGGTCGCTGATCCACTGGACGCGGTCGGGTGGTGCTGACCGCTGCGCCGGACGGTGCGTGTACCGGTGGGGCGAGGGAGCCGTGCGGGTGTGATGACTGACAGTCATATTTATGCCCCACAGGTATCACGCGGTCCTGACCAACCGGCCCCACGCCCCATGGATCTTCTTTGATCCACTCAACTTCATTGAAGTCGGGGTGGCGGCGTGGCGGGGATACTCCGACTTCAATGACGTCGTGATGATCTTGGCGCGGGGCGCGGGGCGCGGGGCGCGGGGCGCGGGGCGCGGGGCGCGGGGCGCGGGGCGCGGGGCGCGGGGCGCGGGGCGGGAGTTGGACGTTCGGCTCCCGCCCCGCACCCCCACGTCGGGTGGTCGGGATCAGGCCAGGTCGGCCCAGCGGGCGTACATTCGCAGGTCGCGGACGGTGCGCCGGGCGAAGTCGGCCTGGACGGCGGCACCCCAGCCGGACGCGGCGGCCACCGCCTTGTCGAGCTGCGTGGCGGCGGCCTCGACGGCGGCGGGCGGCAGGCCGGGGCGCAGCAGCCGCTCGGCGGCGGCGAGCCGGGCCTGGACCTCGGCGGTCGTGGTGGCCGGGGCGCAGGCGGTGGCGCGGCCCAGGGTGGCGCGCAGCGCGGTCACGCCGGCCAGCGCCGCCGCCCGGTGGTCGGCGTGCGGCACCGGCGACCGGTTCCGGAAGGAGCCCTCCCGCAGCGCCTCCTGCTGACGGGCGTTGAGCTGGTTGTACGCGAACAGCGCGGCGCCGTCGGAGTCGGCGTCGTTGACCGCCTGCACCTGGTCGAGCATCAGGTCGGGGGAGGAGCCGCGCAGCGGGCCGTAGGTGGCGGTGTAGAGCGGCACGTCGCCGACCCGCTTCCGCATCACCGCGGTGTCGTGGCCGACCGACCCGGCCGAGGTGCCGAACGACATGCCGGTGAGGAAGTCCAGGGTGCCCGCGTCGACCCAGGCGCCCCAGTTCTGGAACTTCTTGCCCAGCCCGTCGGTGGGGTCGGCGAAGACGGCGGCGGAGAGCTTCTTCTCGGCGGCGACGTCCCGCTGGAGGGTGCGTACGGCGTCGACGAACGTGGTGACCTGCCGCTCCCGCCAGGCGTTCCAGGTCGCCCACTGCGGCGATTCCGGCTTCAGCGTGTACGGGTCGACGCCGTGCTCGGCGGCGAACGTCTCCCTGCTGTACGCGGAGTAGGAGAAGTCGGCCCCGTACGGCAGGGACACCGGGTAGCGGATGTAGTCCAGGTGCAGCCCGTCGACGTCGTAGCCGCGCAGGATCTCGTCGTAGGTGGCCAGGACGTGGGAGCGGACGGCGGGAATGGCCGGGTCGACCCAGAAGTAGCCGGGTTCCATCCGGGACGGCTGCGGCCCGGTCTTCCCGACGTCCTCCCGCTCGACGGCCGCCCACTCCGGGTGGGCCCGCAGCACCGGCCCGCCGCCGGACTCGATGCCGACGAAGAAGGTGTGCGTCCAGGCGTGCAGCTCGACGCCCCGGGCGTGCGCCTCGTCGATCCACACCTTCAGCGGGTCGAAGCCGCGCATCTCGGGCCGCTGCGCGGGGATGCCGGCACGCTCGGCGACCGCGCTCGGGTAGATGGTGTAGCCGCCCCAGACGGTCTCCAGGAAGACCGTGTTGAACCCGGCGGCGGCGATCCGGTCCAGCGACGCGCGGATCTGCTCGGGGCTGGTCTCGATGGGGCGTACCCACAGGCCGCGACCCTCGACCTCGCGGGACTCGCGCGCGCGGTAGCCGGCGACCTCGGCCCGGCGGGTCGCGTCGCGTGCCAGTTCGGCGGCCCGCTCCGGCTCGGTGGCGGCGAGGGTGCGGGCCTGCCCGAGCAGGGTGTCCGCCTCGGCGAGGGCGGCGTCGACCGAGGCCGGGTCGACGGCGAGGCAGGAGGCGAGCGCGGCGTCCTTCGCGCTCCGTGCGGCGGCGCCGGCCCGCTCCGCGCCGAGCAGCCAGCTCTCCGCGTCCACCTCGACCGTGACGGTGGTGCCGTCGACGGTGACGCGGGCGCCCAGCGGGGCGTTGCCCTCCAGCCAGGAACCGCGGGAGCCGTGACCGGAGAGCACGAACCCGTCGGCCGGGATCGCGCTGTTCCCGCCGCCGCGGGCGGTCACCCGTCCGCCGGCGACGGTGACCTCGTAGCCGAAGTCGTTGGTGCCGGTGGTCGGTCGTCCGGCGGCCGGGGTGTAGGCGATGAGCTGCTCGGCGCCGCGGCAGCCGGGGAAGCACTGGCCGGTGGCCGGGTCCACCCCGCCGGGGTGGCTGGCGGCGGTCGGGTCGGTGGCGTCGAGGGTGCTGCTCGCCTGCCGGATCAGCAGGTTGCGCAGTTCCACCCGGTCACCGGCGCGCAGCTGGTCGCGCAGGAAGCGGCGGTCGTCGACACCGCCGGCCTCCGGCGGTGACGCGGACAGCACCGCGCCGTCGGCGGGGATCGCGTTGTTGCCGGGCTTCGGGCAGGAGTCGAAGACCGTGCAGACGCTGAGCACCTCGTAGCTGCCGCCGCCGAGGGCGCGCAGCACGGCCTCGCCGCCGAACGCGTTGGTGCGGGTCTCGGCGCCCGCGTCGGGGGTGTACAGGGCGAGCATCCCGGCGGTCCGGGAGGACGGGTCGATCGCGTCGATGGTGGCCGTGTCGCCGTCGGCGGTGACGACGGAGGGCCGACCGAGGGCTGGTTCGGCGTGCGCCGGAACGGTCGTCAGACCGAGCATGAGGGCGCCGGCGAGGCCGGCGACGGACGCCCGGCGCAGGGGGGTGGGGGTAGGCATGCGGCTCATCGTGTGCCCGGTGGTACGGACAAGTCAAGAGGTCGATTCGATAACCGAACCGGACAGTGGGCGTCGAATTGGCAGCACGGGCTTGACCGGGCCGGCCGTCATGGTCCAGAGTCACCGGCACTGGTCCGTACCACTACCCCCCAAACTGGAGGACCCCTTATGAGGCGTACCCGCGCCTTCGCAGCCGCCGCCCTCGCGGCTGTCCTGTTCGCCAGCGGCTGCGGCCTGTCCGACGGCGACGACGCCACCGGCGGTGCCGGCGGCGACGCGATCTCCGGCGAGGTCAAGGGCGAGATCACCTTCTCGACGCTGGCCCTCAAGCCGACGTTCGACGAATACATCACGAAGCTCATCGCCGACTTCGAGGCGAAGCACCCGGGCACCAAGGTCAACTGGATCGACCTGCCGTTCCAGGGTGCCCAGGAGAAGATCACCAACGACGCCCAGGCGGGCACCCTGCCCGACGTGGTGAACCTGAACCCGAACTTCGCCCAGAAGCTGGAGAAGCAGGGCGTCTTCTTCGACCTGGAGAAGAGCGCGGCCGACGTCAAGGGCAGCTACGTGCCCGGCGCCTGGGACGCCTTCAAGGTCCCGGGCCAGGCGGGCGCGTACGGCCTGCCGTGGTACCTCACCAGCGAGGTCACCATGTACAACAAGGACCTCTACGCGAAGGCCGGGCTCGACCCGAACACCCCGCCGAAGACCATCGACGAGCTGCTCGCCCAGACCAGGCAGCTCTCCACCGCCGGCAAGGGCGCCTACTACGGCTGGCACCCGGCGCTGGAGAACACCGTCGTGCCGAACCTCGCCAAGCTCGGCGTGCCGCTGCTCAACGACGACGCCACCGCCTGGACGTTCAACACCCCCGAGGCCGTGCAGTACGTGACCGCGCTGCGCGACCTGTACACGAGCAAGGGCTTCGCCCCGGACTGGCTGACCGAGAACCACTCCAAGGCCACCGAGGCGTACTCGGCCGGGCGCACCGCGCTCTTCCCCTCCGGCCCGAACTTCCTCAAGGTCGTCGGCGAGAACGCCCCCGCCGTCGCGAAGGCCACCGGCGTGGCCGGCCAGATCGCCAGCGCCGAGGGCACCACGAACATGTCGGTGATGGGCCTGCTCATCCCCCGCAAGAGCAAGAACCCGGCCACCGCGTTGGAGTTCGCCAAGTTCGTCACCAACGCCGAGAACCAGCTCGCCTTCGCGAAGATCGTCACGATCCTGCCGTCCACGGCGGACTCGCTGAAGGACCCGTACTTCACCCAGGTGACCGAGACCGACCCGACCTCGATCGCCCGGAAGATCTCCGCCGAGCAGATCGCCAAGGCGAAGAACCTCACCCCGGTCCAGTGGGACGACCGCACCAAGGCCGTCGTCATCGGCAAGATCCAGCTCGCCGTCAAGGGCGACCTCGACCCGAAGACCGCCCTCGACGAGGCCGTGACCGAGGCGAACGCCCTGCTCGCCCGCTAGGGCGCGGCTGCACCGAGACGCCCCGCACCACCTGAGAAGGACGCCGCCCGCCGGGCCACCCACCCGGCGGGCGGCGACCACCCCCGCGACCGGACAGGAGTTTCCCCGACGTGATCGGCCGTCGATGGTACGTGCCCTGGCTCTTCCTCGCCCCGGCACTGCTCGTCACCGCGGTGATGACCTGGGGCCCGCTGGCCAACACCGGCGTGCTCGCCTTCACCGACGCCCGCGCCCTGGGCGGCGGTGAGTTCACCGGCGTGGACAACTTCCGCCGCCTCGCCGAGGACGACGAGTTCTTCCGCGCGCTGGCCAACACCGGCCTGTACCTGGTCGTGGTGGTCCCCGCCCTGGTCCTGCTGCCGCTGCTGCTGGCCCAGCTGGTGCACGCCAAGCTGCCCGGCCTCGGCGCGTTCCGGGCGGTGTTCTACTCCCCGGTCATCGCCTCGATGGTCGTGGTCGGCCTGATCTGGAGCTGGCTGCTCTCCTCCGAGGGCCTGGTCAACGCCGTCCTGCTCCGGCTGAAGGTGGTCGCCGAACCGCTGCCCTTCCTCACCGACGCCACCCTCCTGCTGTTCTCCTGCATGCTGGTCACCGTCTGGAAGGGCCTCGGCTACTACATGGTGATCTACCTGGCCGCCCTGTCCAACGTGCCGACCGAGCTGTACGAGGCGGCCAAGGTCGACGGCGCGGGCGCCGTACGCCGCTTCCGCTCGGTGACCGTGCCGACCGTACGGCCGACGATGCTGCTGGTCGGCGCCCTGTCGGCGATCTCCGCCACCAAGGTCTTCGCCGAGATCTACGTGCTCTCCTCCGGCACCGCCGGGCCGGGCGGGCAGGCCAAGTCGATCGTCTACTACATCCGCGAGGTGGGCCTCGGGGTCGACGGCGAGATCGGGTACGCCTCGGCGATGAGCCTGGTCCTGCTCGTCGGCACCCTCGGCCTGTCGGTGCTGGCGCTGGTGCTGCGCCGCCGCGACGAGGGGAGCACGGCATGAGACGGCACGGACCGGTGGCCCTGCGCTACGTCCTGCTGCTGGTGATGGCCGTCCTGCTGGTCGGCCCGTTCCTGTGGCAACTGCTCACCTCGCTCAAGGGCACCGCCGAGCCGATCTACGGCCCGGAGGTCACCTGGCTGCCCCAGGACCCGACGCTCGGCAACTTCGCCAAGGTCGCCGACGTCATCCCGGTCTGGCGCTACATCGCCAACTCGGCGATGGTGGCCACCGCCAGCGTCGTCACCAACTGCCTGCTCGGCGCGATGGCCGGTTACGCCCTGGCGCGGATGCGCTTCCGGGGCCGGGGCGCGGTGTTCGCCGCCGTCCTGGCGTCGCTGGTCGTGCCGTTCGAGGTCATCATGGTCAACGTCTTCCTGACCGTCCGCAGCCTCGGCCTGGTCGACACCCTGCTCGGCGTGCTCCTGCCCGGCGCGGTCTCCGGACTGTCCATCCTCGTCATGCGGACCGCCTTCCTCTCCCTGCCCAAGGAGGTCGAGGAGGCCGCCGCCATCGACGGCGCGGGGGAGTGGTCCCGGTTCTGGCGGGTCGCGCTGCCCAGCGTCCGTGGCTCGCTCGCGGTGGTCGGCGTGTTCAGCTTCCTCTTCGCCTGGGACGACTTCCTCTGGCCGCTGATCGTGCTGAAGAACCCGGACAACTTCACCCTCACCGTCGGCCTCCAGTACCTGTCCGGCACCTTCACCAACGACCAGCGGGTCGTCGCCGCTGGCACGATGATCGCGGTCCTGCCGTTGCTGGCCGTCTTCTTCGCCCTGCAGCGGCTGTTCTTCCGCGGGGTCGGAGAAGGGGGCGTGAAGGGATGACCGCCGTCAACAAGGTCGGCTTCAAGCACGAGGCGCTGTACGTCGCGCTGCGCACCGAGATCGGTCAGGCGCTGCGACCGCACGACCCGCTGCCCAGCGAACGGGAGCTGGTCGCCCGGTTCGGGGTCAGCCGGGCCACCGTCCGGCAGGCCGTCGGCCGCCTCGAGGAGGAGGGGCTGGTCTACCGGGCCCAGGGCTCCGGCACCTTCGTCGCCGACCCGGCGACCATCTCCAAGAACCTGGCGCTCACCTCGTTCAGCGAGGACATGCGCCTGCGCAGGCTCACCCCGGACTCCCGACTGCTCGACCTCACGGTGACCCCCGCGCCGGTGGCCGTCGCCCGCGACCTGGCCGTCTCACCCGGCGCGGAGGTGGTGCACGTCCGCCGGCTCCGGCTCGCCGACGGCCTGCCGATGTGCCTGGAGGAGGTCTGGCTCCCCGCCGAGCGGATCGGCGACCTCGACGCCGCGGTGGTCGCCGGCTCCCTCTACGAGGTGCTCGCCGAACGTGGCGTCCGCCCGCACCACGCCGACCAGGTGATCTCCGCGACCGTCGTCGACGCCGACCAGGCCCGGCTGCTCGGGGTGGCCGCGTTCTCGCCCGCGCTGCGGGTCGACCGGATCACCTACGCCGAGTCGGGCACGGCCGTCGAACGCGCCGAGAGCATCTACCGCGCCGACCGGTACGACTTCCGCATCACCGTGACCCGAAGGACCTGATGAGCGCCCCGATCCTCGCCGCCGTGGACATCGGCGGCACGAAGACCGCCGCCGCGCTGGTGCGCGGCGGGACCGTGCTCGCGCGTACCCAGGCGCCCACCCCGGCCCGCGACGGCGCCGCCGCCGTGCTGGACACCGCCGCCGCGCTGGTCCGCTCCCTCGGCGGCGCCCCGGTCGCCGTCGGCGTCGGCGCTCCCGGTCTGGTCGATCCGACCACCGGCCTGGTCACCGCCGCGACCTCCTCGATCCGCGACTGGTCCGGCGTGGACGTCCCCGCCGGCCTGCGCGACCGCCTGCGGCTGCCCGCGGTGGTGCTCAACGACGTGCAGGCGTTCACCCTCGGCGAGGCGGTGCACGGCGCGGGCCGTGGCCTGCCCACCGTGCTCGGGGTGGCCGTGGGCACGGGCATCGGCGGCGGCGTGCACGCCGCCGGCCGGCTGCTCAGCGGCCGGCTCGGTGCCGCCGGGCACGTCGGCCACGTGCCGGTGCCGCAGGCCGTGGGCCGTCCCTGCCCGTGCGGCGCCGCCGGGCACGTCGAGGCGGTGGCGTCCGGGCCCGCGATGGCGGCCGGCTACGCCGCGCGCACCGGCGCCGTCGGGGTCGCCCTTCCCGAGGTCGTACGCCGGGCGCGTGCCGGCGACACCCACGCGCGCGCGGTGATCGCCGAGGCCGGGGAGGCCCTCGGCACCGCCCTGGCCGGCCTCGCCAACGTCCTCGACCCGGACCGGATCGTGGTCGGCGGTGGAGCCGCCGTGCCGGAACTGCTCGACGCGCTGCGCCCCGCGTTCGCCGTGGCCTGCCTGCCGGTGCTCGGCGCGGTGCCCCTCGTCGCGGCCGCGCTCGGCACCGACGCCCCCCTGGTCGGCGCCGCCGAGGCGGCCCGGCGCGCCCTGGCCGTCGGATCCGCGGCGGGCCCGCTGCGGGGCGGCACGCTCCCGCCCGGAGCTGCCGTCGGCACCGACGCCGGTCGGGCGGTGGCCCGGTGATCCGCGTCGCCCTCGTCCCGCTGGACGACCGGCCGGTCTGCCGGGTGCTGCCCGCGATGGTGGCCGCCGTCGCCGGCGCCACCGTGGCCACGCCGCCGGCCGCCCTGCTGCCCGCCGGCCGCCGCGCCGGCGACCCGGACCGGCTCGCCGACTGGCTCCGGGGCACCGGCGCCGACGCCGCCGTGGTGGCGCTGGAGACCCTCGGCCACGGCGGGCTCATCGCCTCCCGGCTGCACGACGAGCCGGTGTCGGCGGTGCTCGGCCGTTGGGCGGCGCTGCGCGACGTGGCCGGTCCGGTGCACGCCTCCACCGTCGTGCAGCGCACCCCGGACGCCGACGACGCCGGCGAGGAACCCGACTACTGGGCCACCCACGGCCGGGCGCTGCACGCGTACTCCGCCGCCCTGCACCGCGCGCTCGACGCCGCCGACGGTGCGCCGTCGCCGCGTACCGACGTGCCGGCCGGGGTGCGACTCGACTTCCTGCGCCGCCGCCAGCGCAACCACACCCTCAACCAGGTCGCGGTCTCCCTCGCCGCCGAGGGGGTGCTGGACACGCTCGTCGTCGGCGCCGACGACACCGCTCTGGCCGCCGTGGGCACCGCCGAGTGGCGGTGGCTGCGGACGTGGGCCGGCTGGCTGGAACTCGGCGACCGGGTGCCCGCCCACCCCGGCGCCGACGAGATCGGCGCGGTCCTGGTGGCACGGGCCCTGGTCGCGACCGCCGGGCACGCGCCCCGGCTGGCGGTCGCCTGCGCCGAGCCGGACGGGCTGTCCCGGGTGGCCCGCTACGAGCCGGTGCCGATCGGCGCCGGTGTCGCCAGCCAGGCCGCCGCGGCCGGAGCCGTCCTGGTCGACCCGGCCGACGCCGACGCCGTGCTGGTGGTGCACCCGCCACAGGCCGGCACCGCCGACTGGGCGACCGCACCGCCGGAGGACACCGACCCGGCTCCAGCGGCCCGCACCGCCGCCCTGGTCCGGGACCTGCTCGGGCAGGGCCGGACCGTCGCCCTGGCCGACTGCGCACTGGGCAACGGCGCCGACCCACGCCTGGTGGCCGACCTCGCCGCCGACGGCAGCCTCGCCCGGCTGGCCGGGTTCGCCGGCTGGAACACCGCCGGCAACACCCTCGGCAGCGCCCTCGCCACGCTTGTCGCGTACCAGATCGGGAAGGTGTGCGGCACCCTCGACGAGGCGGCGGCCCGCCGCCTGCTCGCCCACCGGCTGGTCGACGACCACGTCTGGATGTCGTACGCCCGCCCGCGGCTGCGCCGCGAACTCGGCACCGACCCCACCCGGCACGACCACGTCGCCCCCGCCGACACCCCGGCCGTCACCGCCCGCGTCGCCGCGCTGCTCGACGAGCGCTGGACCGCCCTGCGCCCAGTGCCCGGCCTGCGCGTCGCGACCGACTCGGTGACCCTGCCCTGGCAGCGCACCTACGAGATCGACTTCGCCCTGGAGGAGACCGGTGAGCAGTCCTGACGAGACGGTGACCGCCGACGTCGCCGTGATCGGCGGCGGCCTCGGCGGGGTCGCCGCCGCCCTGGCCGCCGCCCGCGCCGGCCGGTCGGTGGTGCTCACCGACGAGTACTCGCGCGTCGGCGGCCAGGTCACCACGCAGGCGCTGCCGGCACTCGACGAGCACCCGCACGTCGAGACCTTCGGCGCCTCGGCGTCCTACCGGGCGTTCCGCGACGCCGTCCGCGCCCGGTACGGCGGCGTCGCCAACCCCGGCGGCGGCTGGGTGAGCCGCCTCTGCTTCGAGCCCGCCGTCGCCCAGTCGATCCTGGACGACCTCCTCGCCGAGGCGAAGGTCACCGTGCGCACCGGCGTGGCCCCGGTGGCCGCGCGCGTCACCGACGGGCGGGTCCGGGACGTCACCCTCGCCGACGGCACGGTGGTCGCCGCGACGGTGTTCTGCGACGCCACCGAGCGGGGCGACCTCGCGCCGCTGGCCGGCTTCGCCACGGTGCACGGCTCCGAGGGACGCGACGCCCACGGCGAGCCGGACGCGGTGCCCGGCGGCCCCGACCCGGCCGCCCAGCAGTCCTTCACCTGGTGCGCCCTCGTCGAGCACCACCCCGGTCAGGACTTCACCGGTCCCGCCCCCGCCGGGTACGCGGACCTGCGCCACCGGCTCTCCTTCGACATCGCCGGCTGGGACGGCGACGTGCACCGGTACCGGATGTTCACCGACGGCCCGGACGGCAAGCCGCCCTTCTGGACCTACCGTCGCCTGCGCGCCGAGGCGCCGGAACTCGTGGTGCTCAACTGGGCGTCCAACGACTGCGGCGGGCAGGACCCGCTCGGCGACCCGGCGGGGGCGGAACGCGCCGGCCGGGACCTGACCGCCGCGTTCGTGCACTGGCTACGTACCGAGGCTCCACGGGAGGACGGCGGGCGGGGCTTCCCCGGCCTCCGGCTCGCCCCCGAGGCGGCCGGCACCCCGGACGGGTACGCCGAGGCGCCCTACCTGCGGGAGTCCCGGCGCATCGTCGTGGACACCCCGGTCACCGGCCACGACCTGCGACCCGTCGACGGCCGGGCCCGCGCCCGCCACCTGCCCGGCTCGCTCGGCGTCACCTGGTACCACGTGGACCTGCACGAACGCACCGGCCACCCGGCGCCGGTCTACCGGCCCACCGCGCCGTTCACCATCCCCGCGTCCGCGCTGGTGCCGCGCGGGGCGGTGAACCTGGTCGCCGCCGCGAAGAACCTCGGCGCCACGCAGATCGCCGCCGCCGCGTACCGGGTACACCACGGCGAGTGGGCCGTCGGCGAGGCGGCTGGCACCCTCGCCGCACGCTGCGTCACCGACCGCCGCTCCGTCGGCGACGTGCCGACCGACCCCACCCTGCTGGTGGCGGTGCAGCGTGACCTGGTCGCCGCCGGCGTACCGCTGGCCTGGGTCGCGGACGTGCCGCTCGGCGACCCGCGCTTCGCCGCCGTGCACCTCGCCGCCGCGCACGGCGCGTTGGAGGGGGAGCGGGCCGCCTCGCTCGCCGTCGAACCCGACCGGCCCGCCGGAGAAGCCGACACCACCGCCGTACGCCGGGCCGCCGCCAGCCTCGGCGTCGACCCGTCCACGGTGGACGTCACCCGCGCCTTCGGCGCCGTACTGGAGGACATCACCGCATGACCGTGCTCGATGAGATCCGGGGCCGGCTGGTGGTGTCCTGCCAGGCCGACCCGGGTGAGCCGCTGGACGACCCGGCGCACATGGTGGCGCTGGCCCGGTCGGCGCGGTACGGCGGCGCCGCCGGCATCCGCGCCCAGGGACTGCGGGACCTGCGCGCGCTGCGTACCGCCCTGCCGGACACCCCGTTGATCGGCCTGGTGAAGGACGGCGCGTCCGGCGTCTACATCACCCCGACCCTCGCGCACGCCTGCGCCGTCGCCGAGACCGGGGCCGACGTCGTCGCGCTCGACGGCACCACCCGGCCCCGCCCCGACGGGCGTACCCTCGCCGACACGGTGGCCGCGCTGCGGGAGCGGCACGACGTCCTCGTGATGGCGGACGTCGCGAGCGTCGCCGACGCCGACGCGGCGGTCGCCGCCGGGGCCGACCTGGTCGGCACCACCCTCTCCGGCTACACCGGCGGCGCGGTGCCGCACGACCCGGACCTGGACCTCGTCGCCGCGCTCGCCGCGCGGCTCGACGTGCCGGTCGTCGCCGAGGGGCGGATCAACACGCCCGAGGAGGCCGCCGAGGCGCTGCGGCGCGGCGCCCACGCGGTCGTCGTCGGCACCGCCATCACCCGGCCGGCCGTGGTCACCGCCCGCTTCGCCGCCGCCCTCCTCACCTCCCGGGAGATGTCATGACCGTGCACGTCGTCAACCACACCCACTGGGACCGCGAGTGGTACCGGCCGATGGAGTCCTTCCGGGCCCGCCTCGCCGAGCTGGTCGAGCGGATCTGCGACCAGCTCGACGCCGGTGAGCTGGGCCGCTTCCACCTGGACGGGCAGACGATCACCGCGCTGGACGCCCTCGCCGTCCGGCCCGACCTGGCCGACCGGGTACGCGCCCACGGCGCCGCCGGCCGCCTCCAGGTGGGCCCCTGGCACGTGCTCGCCGACAACCAGCTCGTCTCCGGCGAGAACCTGATCCGCAACCTGCTCACCGCCCGGCGGATCGCCGCGGAGCTGGGCCTCCCACTGGCCACCATCGGGTACTGCCCGGACGCCTTTGGCCACCCCGCCGACCTGCCCCGGGTGCTGCGCGGCTTCGGCCTGGACACCGCCCTGGTCTGGCGCGGCGCGCCGCCGAAGCACGCCCGGTTTACCTGGCGCTCCCCGGACGGCTCGACGGTCACCGCCGTCAACCAGGGCTACTACGAACCGGAGGTGCTCTGGGAGGCGGCCGGCGCCCCGGAGAAGCTGGACGCCTTCCGCGCCAGGCAGGCCGCCCGCGACGCCGACGGGCCGTACCTGCTGCTCAACGGCGGCGACCACCTCGCGCCCCGGCCGCTGCCGGCCGGCCTCGCCGCGATCGAGGACACCCTCGCCGGGTACTTCGACCGGATCCGTGACCGGGTCGCCGACGAGGCGGTGGTCACCGGCGAGCTGCGGTACCCCGGTGACTGGCTCACCTTCGTGCTCGCCGGCACGCTCTCCACCCGGCTGTACCTCAAGCAGGCCAACGCGGCGGCCGAGACGCTGCTGGAGGCGTGGGCGGAGCCGCTGACCGTCCGCGCCGGCCGGGCCACCTCGGCGGGGCTGCTCCGGCACGCCTGGAACCTGGTGCTGGAGAACGCGCCGCACGACTCCATCTGCGGCTGCTCGGTCGACGAGGTGCACCGCGAGAACGAGGTCCGCTTCGCCAAGGCCACGCAGGTCGGCGAGCATCTCGTCGAGCGGGCGCTGCTCGACCTCGGCCTGGACACCCGGCTCGCCGGCGACCCGGCGACCGACGCCGCCGCCGTCGTGGTGCTCAACCCGCACGCCGCGCCCACCACCGGCCCGGTCACCGTGGACGTGTACACCGCACCCGGGCACACCGTCACCGGCCTGCGCGACGCCTCCGGCGCCGGAGTCCCGTACGAGGTTCGCGAGGTGGAGCCGACCCCGCTGTTCTGCGCCGACCTGGACATCCTCCCGGACACGAAGGAGACGCTGCGGCACCGGCTCGCCGCCGTCGCCACCGACGTGCCCGCCGGCGGCTGGACCGGCTGGACCGCCACCGTGGCACCGGGTGAACCCGCCGCGCCGTCCGGCGGGGCGCCCGGCCGCAGCGTCACCCGCGGCGACTGGACGCTGACCGTCGCCGACGACGCGTCGTTCACCCTGGTCGACGCCGCCTCCGGGCGTACGCTCACCGGCCTCGGCCGGCTCGTGGACGGTGGCGACGCGGGCGACACGTACACCTACGACCCGCCGATCAGCGACGAGATCGTCGTGCCGGTGCTCCGCGACGCTCTCGTGTACGACAGCGACGTCGCCTCCCGCCTCGTCGTCCGCGCCGACCTCGACGTGCCCGCCGGGCTGGCCGCCGACCGCACCGCCCGGTCCACCGAGCGGGTGGTGCTGCCCCTGACGGTCACCGCGACCCTCTGGGCCGGTGTACCCGAACTGGACTGGCAGGTCGAGTTCGACAACGCGGCCGACGACCACCGGATCCAGGCGCACTTCCCGACCGACGTACCCGCCCGCACGTGGCGCGCCGACACCCACTTCAGCACGCTGGAACGGCCGTTGAAGGATCCGCTCGGCCCGCTGCCCACCGAGCGCGGCTACGAGGCCGACGCCGGCGTCGCCCCGGTCCGCTCGATGTCGGTCCTGCCCGGCCTCGCGGTGCTCGCACCGGGACTGCCCGAGGTGCAGGGCATCCGGGGCGAGCGGCCGTCGCTCGCGGTGACGATCCTGCGGGCGGTCGGCTGGCTGTCCCGCCCCGACCTGCGTACCCGCACCGCCGGAGCGGGCCCCCAGCTGCGCACCCCGGAGGCGCAGTGCCGCCGTACCGTCTCCGCCTCGGTCGGCGTACGCCTGGACACCGACGAGGCAGCCCTCGCCGGCGCGGCGGCCCGGCGGCGGGCGCCGCTGCGCGGGTACCAGCTGCGACCGGGTCAGCCCACGCCCGCCCCGGTGACCGGGCTGCGGGTCGACGGCGCGCTGGTTTCGGCGTACAAGCCCGCCGAGGACGGCGACGGCGCCGTGCTCCGCCTGGTCAACCCGACCTCGACGGAGACGGTGGTGAGGCTCGGCGGCGTCCAAGGCCCCCTGCGGGAGTGCACCCTGTCGGAGGACCCGACCGGCGACACCCTCGACCCCACCTCGATCCCCCTACCGCCCTACGCCACCCGCACCTTCCGCCTGACCCCGTAACAACCCCCGCCCGGCGTCCCCGTCCCCGCCCCCCTTTGCTTCCGGCGATCTTGCATCTTCGGTCGCCGTCATGCACCGTTTCGCGCTCTCTGTCGCGACACAAAGTGCAAGATCGCGGGGAGCTAGGGGGGGTGGGGGTGGGGGGTGGGTCAGGGGGTGAGGGAGTGGGTGGTGGTGAAGCCGGCGGTGGCGGCGGCGAGGCCGGCGGTGACGCTGAGCAGGACGTTGGCCAGGGCGCGTCGGCGGGTGCCTGCCCGGGCGAGGCGCAGCGTCTCGTAGCCGAACGTGGAGTACGTGGTCAACGCCCCGCACAGGCCGGTGCCGAGCAGTGCGCCGAGGGCCGGGCCGACCGGCAGACCGGCGAGGAGTCCGAGCAGCAGCGACCCGGTGACGTTGACGGTGAGGGTGCCCCACGGGAACGCGGAGCCGAGTCGGGCCTGCACCGCCCGGTCGACGAGGTACCGCAGCGGTGCCCCGACGGCCGCGCCGAGCGCGACGAGCAGGACCGTCACCGCGGGCTCCGCGGCGCGACCCGGTCGAGCAACCGGCTGGTGAGGGTGTCGCCGACCCAGACCGCGAGCAGCGCACCGAGCACGGTGGCCCCGAGGTACGCCACGGCGGTGACCGGCGCGCCGGCGGCGAACGCCGCGTGGACGTCGACCGCGTACGTCGAGAAGGTGGTGTAGCCGCCGAGCATCCCGACGCCCAGGAACGGACGCAGCAGGGGTCGTCCGCGACCGGCCCGCGGCAGTGCCGCCATCAGCGCCCCGATGAGGAGGCAACCGCTCACGTTGACCGTGAACGTGCCCCAGGGGAAGGTGGCGGGCTGGTGCGGGACGGCGTGGGCGACGGCGGCGCGGGCCAGGGCACCGAGCGCGCCACCGGCGGCGACGGCCGTGAGCACCGCCCCGGGGTGCACCCGCAGTTCGTCCCGGTCGGCGGGCACTCGGAGGTCGACGTCGGGGTCGATCCGTGCCTCCGGTCCGGAGGCGCCCCCGCGCCCACCACCGCCAGCGGGGTCGATCACGGCCGTCAGCCTATCGCCGGCTCCGGTCGGTCACGTCTGGTCCACCGGACCGGCACGGCCCGGTCGGGGTCACCGGATCCCGGCGACCGCCGCGTCGGCGCCACCGCGCCACACCGTGCCGACCTCGGTGAAGCCGGCGGCGGCCAGCGCCGACAGGTGCCAGGAGACCGGCGGGTTCCACTCCGGACTGTGGCCGGTGGGGTAGATCTGGTGTCGCTGCGCGACGAGCGGGGCGAGGGTGGGGTCGGCCGCCGCCCGGTCCCACCACTGCGACCAGGAGAGGGCGGCGCCGGAGGCGTACCGGGCGGTACGTCGGTCGTGCGCCCGGTCGAGCAGCCGCTTGGTCAGCCCGGGCAGTGCGTCGTCGGGCATGTGGTCGGCATTGACCAGGATTCCGCCCGGCCGCAGCAGGTCCCGCACCTCGGCGTAGAGGGCGGCGAGCCGGTCGGGCGCGAGCCAGTGCAGCGCGGTGGCGGTGAGGACGGCGTCGACCTCGCGGTGGGGGAGCGCGTCGCGCCAGTCGGCGTCGTCGAGGTCGACGGTGACGATGGTGGCGCGGTCGCCGAGGGACGCGCGGGCCAGGGCGAGCAGTGCCGGGTCGAGGTCGACCAGGGTCACCTCGGCGTCGGGGAAGCGCCGCAGTGCGCGGGCCGTGATGCTGCCGGTGCCGCCGGCCAGGTCCAGCAGGCGCAGCGGGCCGCCGTCGTGGACGGCGTCGACCGCGTCGAGCATCGCGGTGAACCGGTGCTCACGGTCGGGCAGGTACCCCTCCTGCTGCCGGTCCCAGCTCTCCTGCCAGGCCGCCGCTTCCAAACTGTAAGGAGTCATAAAGCAGAGGCTAGTTACCGACCGGGAGCCGTGTCCAGACCTTGTTGCCAACAATGTGCAATTGCCGGGAGGTGGCAACGCGATGATCGGCACGGGCGTCGAGGCACCCGCCCGGCCCCCGTGCGTGACGCCGCCACGCCGTGCCGACCCGTCGTGCCCCGCCGTCGAGCGCGATGAATCGACGCAACTCTCTGTTTCGACTCCGGCACGGAAGGGCACCGTTTCGACGCAACCACTCCGGGGCACCTAGCCCGACCTGGGGATTCGTCGAGAGGGGATCGTGATGGCCGACACCACGACGGCGGCGACGTCGCGCCCGTACGGGTCCGGATCGGGCGGCCGGGGGAACCGGGGCGGACGCCCGCCGTTCCGCAAGCCCGGCTGGCCGAAGGCGTACGCGTTCGCGCTGGTCACCGGGGCGCTGTTCCTGTTCTCCTGGATCGGCCAGTTCGTCTTCCAGGCGGTGGTGGTGAGCAACGAGGCGAGCCAGCACGGTCAGTCCTTCGCCTGGGCCGAGTTCCTTCCGCAGTTCCTCGCCTCCACCTTCGAGAACTGGCAGAGCGAGTTCCTCCAGCTCATCTGGCAGGCCGCCGGCCTGGCCCTCTTCTACTACTGGGGTTCGTCCCAGTCCCGGGAGTCCGACGAGCGGATCGAGGCGAAACTGGACGCGCTGCTGCGCGAGCGCAACCTCGACCCGCAGAACCCGTGACGGGTGACAGACACGCGGTTATCGGTTGACCTCAACCCGACTTCATCTCCGACGCTCGACCCGACGAGGGACGACGAGTGACGGAGGGCGACATGCGGGTGATCGAGGTGGCGGCGTTCGGCGGGCCGGAGGTGCTGACCGTGGCGGAGGCGCCGGATCCGCGCCCCGGCCCGGGAGAGGCCCTGGTGGAGGTGGCCGCCGCCGACGTGCTCTGGGTGGAGACCATGATCCGGCAGGGTCACGGAGGGACGTACTTCCCGGTCGTGCCTCCGTACCGGCCGGGGGTCGGGGTGGCCGGGACGGTCGGCGCCGTCGGCTCGGGCGTCGACCGCCACTGGGTCGGCCGGCGGGTGGTGACCCGGACCGACGACCGCGGTGGCTACCTGGAGCGGGCCGTGGTGCCCGCGGAGGGGCTGGTGCCGGTGCCGGACGGGGTGTCGCTGACCGACGCGGCGGCCCTGCTGCACGACGGCGCCACCGCCTACGGCCTGCTCGACCTGGTGCCGGTGCGCCCCGGCGACCGGGTGCTGGTCACGGCGGCGGCCGGCGGCCTCGGGGCGCTGCTGGTCCAGGAGGCGCGCGCCGTCGGCGCCTTCGTCGTCGCGGCGGCCGGAAGTTCCGCGAAGCGGGACGCACTGCGGCGGTTCCGGCCCGACGCTGTGGTCGACTACACCGCGCCGGACTGGACCGCGCGGGTCCGGGCGGTCACCGACGGCGTGCACGTCGTCTTCGACGGCGCCGGCGGCGCGTACGGCCGGGCCGCCCTCGACGTGCTCCGCGACGGCGGGCGGTTCTCGGCCCACGGCACCCCGGCCGGGGAGTTCGCGGTGCCCGACGAAGCGGTGGCGACGGCCCGGCGGATCACGGTGACTGGCATCGGCGACCTCCGGTTCCCGCCGGATGAGGCCCGCCGGCACCTGCGCGCCGCACTGGACGCGGCGGCGGCCGGGCGGATCCGGCCCCTGGTCGGGCAGACCTTCCCCCTGGACCGGGCCGCTGACGCGCACCGCGCGCTCCAGGAGCGCACCGCCGTCGGCAAGGCGCTGCTCACCGTCTGACGGGGAGCGTCCGGGTCGGGCCCGCGCGCCGCACGAGGCGGGCGGGCCGGCACGGCCGCCGGTGGTGCCGCGACCCGGGCGGGCGTACGGTACCAAGATCGGCGAAGACACCGTGCTCCCGCCGACGAGGTCACCGTCACCGGCAGGAGGGCCGCCATGGAGGACCGGACGCCGCTCCCCGAGCACCTCGAACCGATCGAGCGGGCCGGCGTCGACGAGCTGCGCGCCCTGCAGCTCGACCGGCTGCGCTGGTCGCTGCGGCACGCGTACGACAACGTGCCGCACTACCGCCGGGCCTTCGAGGCCGCCGCGGTCCACCCCGACGACTGCCGGGACCTGGCCGACCTGGCCCGCTTTCCGTTCACCGGCAAGGCGGAGCTCCGGGACAACTACCCGTTCGGCATGTTCGCCGTGCCCCGGGAACGGATCGTGCGGCTGCACGCCTCGTCGGGCACCACCGGCCGACCCACCGTGGTCGGCTACACCACCGAGGACCTGCGTACCTGGGCCCGGTTGATGGCCCGCTCGATCCGCGCCTCCGGCGGGCGGCCCGGCGACCGGGTGCACGTCGCGTACGGGTATGGCCTGTTCACCGGCGGCCTCGGCGCCCACTACGGCGCCGAGGAACTGGGCTGCACCGTCATCCCCGTGTCCGGCGGGATGACCGAGCGGCAGGTGACCCTCATCCGGGACTTCGAACCCGAGGTCATCATGGTCACCCCCAGCTACATGCTGGCGATCGTGGACGAGATGGAGCGCCAGGGGATCGACCCGGCGGCCACCTCCCTGCGGGTGGGCATCTTCGGCGCGGAGCCGTGGACCGAGGACATGCGCCGCGAGATGGAACGCCGCCTGGATCTGCACGCGGTCGACATCTACGGCCTGTCGGAGGTGATGGGGCCGGGCGTGGCCAACGAGTGCGTGGAGACCAAGGACGGCCTGCACCTGTGGGAGGACCACTTCTATCCGGAGATCATCGATCCGGTGACCGGGGCGGTCCTGCCCGACGGGGAGCGGGGGGAGCTGGTCCTCACCTCGCTCACCAGGGAGGCGATGCCGGTCGTCCGCTACCGGACCCGCGACCTCACCCGACTGCTGCCGGGCACCGCGCGGCCCATGCGCCGGATCGAGAAGATCACCGGCCGGACCGACGACATGATGATCGTCCGGGGGGTGAACGTCTTCCCCACCCAGATCGAGGAGCTGATCCTGCGGATGCCGCAGCTCTCGCCGCACTTCCAGTGCGTCCTGGGCCGGCAGGGGCGGATGGACACGCTGACCGTCCGGGTGGAACGACGGTCCGGGGTGGACACCACCGGGGCCGAGGCCGCCGGCGCGCACCTGGCCGAGCTGGTCAAGAACTCCATCGGGGTGAGCGTGGTGGTCGAGGTGATCGCCCCGGACGGGGTGGAGCGGTCGATGGGCAAGATGCGGCGCATCGTGGACCGGCGGGACGGGTGACGGTGGGCGACCGCAACGCCGCGTACGACATGTTCGACGCCGACGCCGCCTCGCGCGGGCTCGGCATCGAGCTGGTGGAGGCCGCCGACGGGGCGGCGGTGGCCCGGATGCGGGTGACCGACGCGATGGTCAACGGCCACGCCATCGCACACGGCGGCTTCGTGTTCCTGCTCGCCGACACCGCCTTCGCGCTGGCCTGCAACAGCCACGGCCCGGTCACCGTCGCCGCCGGGGGCGAGATCACCTTCGTCCGGCCGGCCCGCGCCGGTGACCTGCTGGTCGCGCGCGCCGTCGAGCGCACCCGGTACGGCCGCAGCGGCATCTACGACGTCACCGTCACCCGGGGCGACGGCGAGGTGGTCGCCGAGTTCCGGGGCCGCAGCCGCACCCTGAACGGCGGCTGACCGCCCGCCGGCACGAGCTGACGTCGAGTGGCACGCGGGCGGTGTCGCGCCGGGTCTTCGTCGGTGGGCTGCGGCACGATGTCCCGATGGGACACGTCGTGCTCTTCCACACGGTCCACGGGCTGCGGCCCGCCGTCCACGCCGCCGCCGACCGGCTGCGCGCCGCCGGCCACCACGTGGTGACCCCGGACCTGTACGGGGTGCCGGCCACCGACACCGTCGACGAGGGCTTCGCGCTGTTCGACGCGATCGGCCACGACGTCGTGCTGGACCGGGCCCGGGCGGCGGTCCGGGAGTTGCCGCCCGACGTCGTGCTCGCCGGGGTGTCGATGGGCGCGGGGGTGGCCGGTGCCATGCTGGCCGAACGCCCCGGCGCCGCCGGCCTGCTCCTGCTGCACGGCTCCGGCGGCGCACCCGAGGAGGTCCGCCCGGGCCTGCGCGTCGAGCTGCACCTGGCCGACCCGGACGAGTGCGAGCCGGTGGACGAGCTGGACGAGTGGCGGCAGGCGATGACGGAGGCCGGTGCGGCGCTGGCGGTGCACCGCTACCCCGGCGCCGGGCACCTGTGGACCGACCCGGACTCACCCGACCACGACCCGGTCGCCGCCGAGGCCACCTGGACCCGCGTCCTGGCGTTCCTCGACACCCCCTGACGCGTTCCCGGTGATCGTTGACGCGCCAGCAGTCCGGTGACCGGCGTGTCGGACAGCTGGGGCGTCAACGATCACCGGCCATGTCAGGCGGCGGCCGGCCGTAACGGCACCGGACCCGGGACGACGTACCGGCGTCGGCCCCGGCCTCCGCTGGTCCACGCTCGACCGGCCGCCGGCGCGGCCCCCGGGCTCTCGTTCGGAGTGGACCGCTCCGCCTGTCCCGCCACCGGTGCGCGACCGGCCACCGCCACCGCGAGCGCCGGGGCCCCGGCCGGGCCGGCGAGGGCCGGCACGGTGACCGGGACGACGGCGGCAGGGGCCGGGACCGGGAGCGCGGCCAGGGGCGGGGCCGTGGCAGAGGCCGGAGCGGGCGTGGGAACCGGAACCAGGGGCGGGGCCGTGGCAGAGGCCGGAGCGGGCGTGGGAACCGGAACCAGGGCCGGGACCGCGGCGACCGGGGCAAGGGCCGAAGGTGGGAGCGCGGTCGGTCGACGGTCGTCGGTCGTCGCCACGGGAGCACGGGTGGCGAGGCGGGACGGCAGCAGGTGGGGGCTGCGCGGCTCCCGTACCGGGGTGGCCACCCGCGGCGCGGGAGCGTCGGCGAGCCGGGCGGCGAACGCGGCACGCGCCGCGCGGGTGAGCCGCTGATACGTGATCTGACGTACCACCGGGTCGACGAGGGTGTGCCCACCGGCGGGGCCGATCCGCAGCAGGCCGCCGGTGACCAGCGCGCGCAGCTCCGGAGCGGCTCGTCCCGGCGTCCAGCCGAGCAGGTGGTCCACCGTTGCGGCGGCGACCGGCGCGCCGACGGTGGCGGTGACCATCAGCACCGCGCGCTGCACGCCGTCCAGCCGGTCGAGCCCCGCGTCGACCGTCCGGCGGACCGCCTCGGGCACCGGCAGCCGTACCGGACCGGCGACACCCCCGGGCAGGCTCCCGCCGCCGGGCGACGTCACCGCCGCCAGCGGCGACGCCCCGTCGACCAGGGCGTCGACGTACGCGGCGACGCGACCGGGGTTGCCCGCCACCAGCGGCAGCAGCGCGTCGACCAGCGTCAGCGGCTGGCCGGCGTACGCGAGGCGGTGCCGCAGCAGCCGGCCGGTCTCCACCGCGCGCAGCGGGCGTAGGGGCAGCCGGCACCCCCGGCTTCCCGGCCCGGGCAGGGTGCCCGTCCACTGCGGAGCGTGCAGCGCCACCACGGCGAGCGGTACCGCCCGGGCGGTGGCCGCCTCGAACAGCCCGCGCAGGAAGCGACCCACCTCGCCGGCGGCCCGGTCGAGGTCGTCCACCGCCACCACCACGGGCTGCCGGGCGGCCACCGCCAGCAGCACCTCCTGCCAGACCGCCGCCCCCCGCAGCGCGGCGGTCGAGGTGTCCGGCCTGTCCAGGAGCCCTTCCAACGCGTACACCGCCTCGGTGCGGCGCGCCGCGGGAACCGCGTCGGCCAGGGCGGCGGTGAGCCGCCGCCGTACCACCGGGGGCCCGTCGGTGGCGCGGAGCCCGGCGAACGCGCGGACCTGGTCCGCGACGGGCGCCAGGGCCGGTTCCGGGGCGGGCGGGCAGAGCGCGACGCACCACCGCACCGGCGTCCCGTCCACGGTCGCGACCGCGCGGCGCAGCTCGTGCAGCAGCCGGCTGCGTCCGCTGCCGGCCGGACCGACCAGCGACACCCACCGCGGCCGGCGCTCCCGGACGGCGCGCAGCAGCAGCTCGCGGGCGCTGGCGAGATCGCGCCGACGCCCGACGAACGGCCCCGGGTGGCGGACCGGGGCCGGATCGCGCACGCCGTCGGCGTGCCACACGTCCAGCGGGAGCGCCTTGCCCGCGACGGCCACCGGCGGCACCCGACGCTGGTCGATCAGCCCCCGGGTGGCCCGGTGGGTGGCCGTGCAGAGCGCCACGCCCCCGGGCGGCGCGTACTCCTGCAGCCGCGCGGCCAGGGTGATCACCGCGCCGCTGGCCGCGCCGTGGCCGCCGTCGCGGGCGGCGGCGAGGTCCACCACCGCCTCACCGGTGGCCACCCCCACCCGTACCCGCAGTGCCGGAGCGTCGGCCAGCGGACGCCGGTCGAGCGCGCGCTGGATCTCCAGACCGGCCCGCACCGCACGGTACGCGTCGAACCCGTCGGACTCCCGGGCGCCGAACAGCGCCATGACCGCGTCGCCGATGTACTTCTCGACCACGCCCCGCCAGCGGACCAGCACCCCGCTCACGGTGTCGAAGTACGCGCGTTGCAGCCGCCGGACGTCCTCCGGGTCGAGCCGGTCGACAAGCGCGGTCGACCCGACGATGTCGGCGAACAGGACGGTGACCGTCCGTCTCTCCTCGGGCACCGGCCATCGTGGAACCTCCCACGCGAGGTCGAGGACGGGCACCGCGACGGTCCCGGTGCCCCGGCCGGCTTCCTGCCCCGGACCAGCAACGATGATCTGCATGGAGATCGCACCCGCCTTTCCCCCGTTGGCTGACGACCTCCGGAGACTGTCATCCGTGGGCCGACCGGGGATCGGCAGAACGACGTATGTCGTCTTGGCGCAACCTTTGGTCGCAATGTCGACGCGAGGAGTACCACAGGGCCGAAAGAGCTGTAGAGCGGTCCGGGGACCTGTGACTAGGCTGCGACCATGGCCAGCGATGTGGACGGTGCACCGCTCGTCGGCCGGGCCGACCTGGTGGCGGCCGTACGCGCGGCGCTGCTCGACGACGTCACCCAGGGAAACACCGCGGCGGTCTTCCTCACCGGTGAGAGCGGTGTGGGCAAGACCCGACTGCTGCGTGAGGTGGGTGCCCGGCTGCGCGACGGGGGCGCCCTGGTGCTCACCGGCACCTGCCTCGACATCGGCGACGCGTCGCCGCTGCATCCGCTGCTGGGGGCGTTACGCCGCTTCGACGCGGAGCTGACCACCTCGCACGCCCGGACCTCGTCGGCCGTACGCGGACTGCTCCAGATGTTCGCCAACGAGACGGCCGGGCCGGACGGCGCCGGCGCGTTGCTGGAGCGGGTTTCCCGGGGGCTGCACCTGATCGCCGAGGGCCGCCCGCTGGTGCTCGTCCTGGACGACCTCCAGTGGGTCGACCGGAGCACCCGGCAGCTGCTCCTCTATCTCCTCGCCGGCCTGGGCGACCTGCAACTGTCGGTGCTCGCGGCGGTGCGCGCCGAGTCGTTGCAGGGCGCGCACCCGCTGCGCCGCGTGCTGACCGAGCTGCGCCGGCTGCGGACCGTCCGGGTGCTCGACCTGGCCCCCCTGGACCGCGCCGGCACCGAGCAGCTCGCCGCCGCGATCGTCGGCCGGCCGTTGCCCTCCGAGGCCGCGGAGCAGGTCTGGCAGCGCAGCGGCGGCAACCCGTTCGTGGTGGAGGAGCTGGCCCGTGACGTCCGCGACGGCCGGGACGGGCTCTCCGACACGCTGCGCGAGATCTTCCTGTCCCGGGTGGACGCGCTGCCACAGCACGCCCACGCGGTCGTTCACGCCGTCGCCGCCGGCGTGGAGCCGGTGGCGCACTGGCTGCTCGCGAAGGTGGTGCGGCTGCCCGAGGACCAGCTGATCGAGGCGGTCCGGGCGGCGGTGGCGCACCGGCTGCTGGTCGGCGCGGACGACGGTTACCGCCTGCGGCACCGGCTCGTGGCCGAGGTGCTGGAGCACGAGCTGCTGCCCGCCGAGCGGGCGGCCCTGCACCGCCGGTACGCCGAGGCGCTGACCACGGCGCCGTCGGACCTGCACCAGGCCCGGCTGGCGTACCACTGGCGACTGGCCGGCGAACCCGCCCGGGCGTTGCCGGCGGCGGTGGCCGCTGCGGAGGAGGCGGAGCGGCTGCACGGCTACGCCGAGGCGCACCGGCACTGGTCGACCGCCTTGCAGCTGGCCGGCGCGACGACCGGCGGGCCGCCCGAGACGTACCGGGTGACCCTGCTGGAACGCGCCGCCGAGTCGGCCCACCACTGCGGTGAGCACGCGCGGGCGCTGACCCTGCTGGAGGAGCTGGCGGCCTCCGACGCCGGTCGGCCGGTGTGCGCACTGCACATCCGTCGGGCCCGTTATCTCGCGGCGGCCGGCCGGTCGGCCCTCGCCGAGGCCGAGTACCAGCGCGCTCTGGACGTCGCCGACTGCACGCCCCGGGAGCGGGCCACCGCCGCCGCGCACCTGGCCGAGCTGCTGCTGCACCTGGGGCGGTACGCCGACGCCGGTCACCGGGCCCGGGAGGCGCTCGAGCTGGCCGCGGCGGTGGAGGGCTCCACCAGCGAGGTGGTGCTGGCCAGCGCCGCGTTGGGCTTCTCCGAGGCGTACCTGGAGGACCCGGACGCGGGGCTGGCGGTGATGCGGCAGGCGCTGGAGACCGCCGAGCGCGCCGGCCGTCCGGAGGACGTGGCCTGCGCGTACCTGCACCTGGCGGAGTTGCTGACCGGCCCGCTGAACATCCTGGAGGAGGGTGTGGTGGTCGCCCGCCGGGGCGCCGAGCGGGTCGCCGAGCTGGGCCTGGGACGCACCTGGGAGACGCGGCTGCTGGCCATCGCCACGAACGGGCTGTTCCGGGTCGGCCAGTGGGCGGAGGCGGAGAAGGTCGTCGCGGCGGCGCTGCGCCACCGTCCGTCCGGCGCGGATGCCGTCGAGCTGCTGCTGGCCCGCTGCCGGTTGTCGGTGGGCTACGGCGACATCGAGGCCGCCGACCGGGACCTGGACGCGGTCGCCACGGTGCTCGCCGGTGGCGGTGCCCGGCACATGATCCCGCTGCTGACCCTGCGGGCCGGTCTGGCGATGTGGCAGGGCCGCCACGACGTGGCCCGGCAGGCGGTGCAGCGGGGCCTGACCGAGAGCCGCTCCGACGACGTGACGATCCTCGCGGCGCTGGTCTGGCACGGCCTGCGGGCAGAGGCCGAGGCGCACGCCAGCCGGACCGTGCCGGTCGACCAGACGGCGGTGCGGCGACTGCGCGAGGTCGCCGAGCGGGCGGCCCGCAAGAGCGCGCACGCGGCCCGGCCGGTGCGCAGCGTCGTCGACGGGTTCCTGGCGCTCTGCGCGGCCGAGGTGAGCCGGCTCGACGGCAGCGACCCGGACCTGTGGGCGCGATCGGTGGCCGAGTGGGACCGGCGCAACCATCCCTACCCGGCGGCCTACTCCCGGCTGCGGCAGGCCGAGGCGTTGCTGGCGAAGCGGAGCCGCAGCGCCACCGCGGCGAAGCTGCTGCGGCAGGCGTACCAGGTGGCGCAGGGCCTCGGCGCGGTGCCGCTGACGTCGGAGATCCGTACCCTCGCCGGTCGGGCCCGGGTGTCGCTGGAGGAGCGCGGCGCGTCCACCGGCGTGACCACGGAGGCCGGCGGGGCGGGCGCGGACGAGCTGGCGGTCCTCACGGCTCGGGAGCGTGAGGTGCTCGCCGCGGTGGCCGAGGGGTTGACCAACAAGGAGATCGGGCAGCGGCTGTTCATCAGCGAACGCACCATCGGCGTGCACGTCTCGCACATCTTCGACAAGCTCCAGGTCCGCACCCGCGTCCAGGCCAGCGCCATCTTCCTGCGCAACCGCCCGGCCTGACGCGCGACCCTCCACGGTCCCGCCGCGGGTTGCCGGTCGGTACGTATACGTCGTTCTACTGATCCGGCGGTCGGTCCTCGGCTGGAAGGCTGAGCAGCGTCGCCGACGGCACGGGGGTGCCGTGGAGCATCGTGTGGAGGAGTGACTATGTCCGAACCGGTCTGGGGTCCCGTGCACCGGGACATCGTCGACCTGCTGGCCGACCGGCCGGCGGACGTGCCGGCGGTGGTCGACCACCTCACCAAGCTCCAGGACCTGCTGGTCCGGCTGCCTCCGCTGGAGGAGAGCTGCCCGCTGGCCGACTTCAACCGGCTCTACCTGACGATCACCGAGAGCGTGCTGAACGGCCTGTACGACGACCGCTTCGCCGATCCGGTCTTCCTCTCCCGGCTGGACGTCGAGTTCGCCGCCCGCTACTTCGACGCGATGCGGCTGTGGACCGACGCCAACCCGGGCACGCCGCAGGCGTGGTCGTGCCTGTTCGAACGGATGAGCGGCCCGGACGCCCGTCCGCTGCCGTCGGCGGCGGCCGGCGTGAACGCGCACATCAACTACGATCTGCCGTTCGCCCTGGTCACGACCTTCGACAGCCTGGAGTCCGAGCCGGTCGACGGCACCGACCAGCACCGCGACTACCTGGAGATCAACAACATCTTCGCGGACAAGATCCCGGGTCTGCGGCGGGGCTACCTGGACCGGTGGCAGTTGCTGATCGACATGCTCAACGGCGACATCGACGACTGGTACCAGGGGGAACTGGTCGAGTACACGCGCGACGTCGCCTGGCGCAACGCGCAGCGGATCTGGCGGTGCCGGCACGACCCGGACGCCCACGAGTGCGAGCGCACGCGGCTGGACGACAACGCCGCGCGGCTCGGCCGGCTGCTGCTCTCGCCCCTCGGGGCGTTCCTGCAGTAGCCGGGACGGGGGGTCCCCGCGCTCCGGACGGGGCGGAGCGCGGGGACGCGTCCCGCAGGAACGACCGTGCGCCGCACGCGACGGTGCGGAGGAGACGGCCGGTGCCGCTGGGGGGTGGCGCCGGGTGTGGGGGAAAGGACCGGCGCCGGGGGGCGCCGGGCACAGGGGGAAGGGCCGGCGCCGTACGGGGGCGGTGCCGGCCCACCTCGGCCACGACGACGGGCCGGACGACGGGGAGGCGTCCGGCCCGTCGTCGTGGGCGCCCGAACCCGACGGGCGCGTACGCGGCGGGGGAGCGGGTCGATCCGTGGGGTGTCGACCGCTCGGGACCGGGTACGCGCGCGGCATGACGTACCCGTCGCGCCGGCCGGCCACCCGGCCCCGCCCCCGCCCCGCCGCCCGTCCCCGTCCCGCCCGTCCGGGCGACGCCCGCCGAGGTGGTCCCGGCGGCGGCCGGTGACCGGCGCCGCTCGGCGGTTCGCGTTCCGGTTCGACCCGCCGTTCCGTCCGCTGCTGGCCCTGCTCGGGGTGCGGCCGGAGACCGCCTGGGTGCGGGTGGACGCCGACGAGTTGCAGGTGCGGTTCGGGCCGTGGCGGCTGCGGACCCCGCGGGCCAACGTCACCGGCGTCGAGCAGAGCGGCCCGTACCGGTGGTGGCGGGCCATCGGTCCGCACCTGTCGCTGGCCGACGCCGGGGTCACCTTCGGCAGCAGCACCGCCGGGGGTCTGTGCGTCCGTTTCGCCGAGCCGGTGCCGGCCCTGCTGCCCGGGCGGTGGCCCCGGCACCCGGGCGCGACGCTGACCGTGGTCGACCCCGACGACCTGGGCCGCGCCCTGAACGGCCCGACGACCGGCTGAGCAGGGCCACCCGGGCCCGGCGTCGTTCGCCGTTCCGGCGGGGCGTGGTCGGCCGACGACCTACGGTCGGGGCAGGACGGCGCACGGGGGACGGGACATGGGTGACACGAACGCGGAACGACCGCGTCGGCTGCGGGGACGCCGCCGGCCACCGGCCGGACCGGGACCGGACCTGCGGGCGGCGCGGGACCCGACCCGATCCGGTGACCACGACAGGCGCCGCGGAGCCGTTCCGCCGTCGGTGGCGAGCCCGACCCGGGCCGGTCCGCCCCCCGGCCGGCTGAGCCGCTGGCTGTTCCTGCACCGGGTGCAGCCGGTGGGACCGGAGACCGAGGAGGGGCAGACCCGTACGCACCCGTGGTGGCAGGTCATGTGCCTGACCGGGGTGGACTACTTCTCCACGCTGTCCTACCTGCCGGGAATCGCCGCGGTGGCCGCCGGGGCGTTGTCGCCGCTGGCCACGCTGCTGATCGTCGCGCTGACCCTGTTCGGCATGCTGCCGATGTACCGGCGGGTGGCCCGGGAGAGCCCGCACGGGCAGGGCTCGGTGGCGATGCTGGAGCGCCTGCTGCCGTTCTGGCGGGGCAAGATCTTCGTCCTCGTCCTGCTCGGCTTCGTGGCGACCTCCTGGATCATCACGATCACCCTCTCCTCCGCCGACGCGACGGTGCACCTGCTGGAGAACCCGCTGCTGCCCGAGGGGGTGGGCGGTACCGCCCTCGCGGTCGGCGTGACGGTGGTCCTCCTGCTGATCCTGGGCGGGGTGTTCCTGCTCGGCTTCCGGGAGGCGGTGGTGGTGGCGATCCCGCTGGTCGCCGTGTTCCTCGCGCTGAACGCGGTGATCGTGGTGGTGTGCCTGGCGGCGATCGCCGGCGATCCGGGCACGATCGGCGGCTGGACCGACGCGCTGACCGCCGGCGGGAGCCCCGGGCAGGTCGCGCTGACCGCCGTGCTGGCCTTCCCGCTGCTGGTGCTGGGGCTGTCGGGCTTCGAGACCGGCGTCAGCATGATGCCGCTGGTCGCCGGGGCCGGCCCGGACCGGGAGGCCCGGCTGGCCGCCCGGATCCGCAACACCCGTCGGCTGCTCGCCACCGCCGCGTTGATCATGAGCGTCTACCTGGTCTCCACCACGTTCGTGACCACGGTGCTGATCCCCGCCGAGGAGTTCGCGCCCGGCGGGGCGGCGAACGGGCGGGCGCTGGCGTACCTCGCCCACGAGCGGGTCGGCGAGGGTTTCGGCACCGTGTACGACATCAGCAGCGTGCTGATCCTCTGGTTCGCCGGCGCGTCGGCCATGGCCGGCCTGATCAACATCGTGCCCCGCTACCTGCCCACCTACGGCATGGCGCCGGAGTGGGGGCGCGCGGTGCGACCGGTGGTGATCGTCTACACGCTGGTCAGCATCGCGATCACGGTCGTGTTCCGGGCGGACGTCAACGCGCAGGCCGGGGCGTACGCCACCGGGATCCTGGCGATGATGGTGTCGGCCGCGGTGGCGGTGACGATCTCCGCGGCGCGCGCCCGGCGGCGACGCGCCGTCGCCGGCTTCACCGTGCTCACCCTGGTGCTGGTGTACGCGCTGGCCGAGAACGTCGTGCGCAAGCCGGACGGGATCACGATCTCCGGCCTGTTCGTCCTGGGCATCGTCGCCGTCTCGCTGATCTCCCGTGTCACCCGGACCACCGAGCTGCGCGCCGACCGGATCGAGTTCGACGAGCAGGCGCGACGGTTTCTCGACGAGTCACTGGCCCACGACGGGCGGCTGCACCTGATCGCGCACAAGCCGGCCGGGAACGCGTGGAAGGTGTACACGGTCAAGGAGCGCACCCAGCGCGGGATGAACCCGGTGCCCGGCGCGGCCGACGTGCTCTTCCTGGAGATCGAGGTGGTCGACCCGTCGGAGTTCAGCCAGGTGCTCCACGTCCGCGGCGTCGAGGTGGGCGGCTTCCGGGTGCTGCGGGCCGACAGCCCGGCCGTGCCGAACGCCATCGCGGCGATCCTGCTGGCGCTGCGGGACGTGACCGGTGTCCGGCCGCACGCCCACTTCGAGTGGTCGGAGGGCAGTCCGGTCGCCCACCTGTTGCGGTACCTGATCCTCGGCCGGGGCGACACGCCACCGGTGGTCCGCGAGATCATCCGGCGCAGCGAGCCGGACCCGGCCCGGCGCCCGGGGATCCACGTCGGCGGCTGACCGTCGCGGCGGCCCCGTCCCGCCTCTCCCGAGCGCGAAAGTGTCATTTATTCACTTACGCGAAACCTGCTCACTTTGTGTCCGTACCGTGGCATTCGGTGGCGATCGTCGGCCACTCCGCGCCCGGCACCGGCGCGGTGTCGACAGGCACGAGGAGAGGCAGGAATGGCGATGTTCATATCTGACGACCGACCGGCGACCCGTCGCAGGCGACGCTCCCGGTGGTTCGTGGCGGGGGGCCTGGCCGCCGGCAGCCTGGTGGTCGGCTCGGCCGGACTGGCCGGGGTGGCCGCGGCGGAACGGCCCGCCGCGGACTGGCCGTCCGTGGCGTCGTTCGGCGCCGACGGGCACCGCGACGACGGAGGCGGCAAGGGCCGGGATCACGGCTACGACGGCCGCGGCGCGATCAACGTGCCGTGCGACGAGAAGAAACTGATCTCCGCGCTGGCCTACGCCAACGCCGAGGGAGGTGCGCACCTGCGGCTGGCCCCGAAGTGCCGGTACGTCCTCACCGAGGCTCTCGACGAGAAGGACGAGTACGACGGCGGGATCCGGGACGCCCGCGAGACGGCGGACAGCGCGGAGAACCCGGGCGACGTCGAGGCCCCGCCGCGCGACCCGAAGGCGGACCGGTCCGGCCTGCCGTTCGTCTACCACCCGATCACGATCGACGGCCGGGGCGCCACCATCGCCCGCGCCAAGGGCACCGAGCCGTTCCGGTTGCTGACCGTCCGCGACGGCGGCGAGCTGACCCTGCGCGACGTGACCCTCGCCAACGGGCGGTCCATCGCCGAGGGCGGCAGCCTGTACGTCGTGCACGGCGCCTCGGCGACCATCGAGCACGTCACCGTCGTGGGCAACACCTCGCTCTCCGCCGACGGCGGTGGGGGCGGCATGTACAACGACGGCAACATGGTGGTGCGGGACAGCACGTTCGTCGACAACCACGCCGAGGGCACCGCGGGCAAGGGCGGGGGCCTGCTCAACGGTGGGGTGATGACCGTGCGCTCCTCGACGTTCAAGGACAACAGCGCGGTCGCGTACGGTGGCGGGTTCGGCAACTACCGGGGTGCGGCGCAGGTCAACGACAGCACCTTCGCGCACAACACCGCGGGACAGGGCGGCGGCGTGGCCAGCTACTCGGCCCGCACCCGGGTCGCCGACAGCAAGGTGCTCGGCAACACCGCCGAGGTCGGTGGCGGCATCGCCGACTCCGACGCGCTGATCTTCCTCAGCGGCATGGAGATCCGGGGCAACACGGCTACCAAGAACGGCGGTGGCATCTACGTCTTCCAGGGCCTGCTGCCGCTGGACGACAGCACCGTGCAGGACAACACCGCCCTGGGCGACGGGGGCGGCATCTACGCCGAGAAGTCGAACGTGCTGGTGCGACGCAGCGCCGTCAAGTACAACGCCGCGGTCGAGCCGGAGTCGCAGGGCGGCGGCATCTACGCAACGCTGGGGCAGCTCTCGCTGTTCAAGAGCGCCGTGGTCGGCAACAGGTCCACGCTGGAGCCCGGGGGCGTCTTCGCCGACAAGGCTCGGGTGAAGGTCGACGACGAGAGCCACATCGTGAAGAACCGGCCCACGAACTGCGCCGGCAGCACGGTCCCGGTTCCGAACTGCGCCGACTACTAGGCCGCCACGCAAGCGCGGCGCCCACGTCGAAGAACGCACGTCCGGCCCGTCCGTGACGACCCAGGGTCGTCACGGACGGGCCGGACCATGTGGCAAGCGTCCGGGCAGCCAAGCCCAGCCTCCTAGGATGCCCTACCTAGTGCGACACCCGTCGCAGTACCCGACACACGACCACCGGGTCGGAGGCTGACCCCGGACAGGGAACGGCCCGCGCCGGGGATGGGCGCGGGCCGGCGAGCAGAGATGTCCTATTCGGACGGCTGGGGGAGTTCGCAGTCCACCTTCGGGTTGGCGCCGATGTAGTTCAGCGGTCCGGCCACGATGGTCACCAGGATGGTGCCGGCCTCCGCGCAGTTCGTGTCGTCGTTGCCGAAGTATCCGCGCTGACCTGCGGCGATTGCACCGATCAGCAGCCAGATCACGACCAGGACTCCGAATATCGAGGTGCCGCGCATCGTACGCCTCCAGGGGTTGTGGTGGTTCGAGGTGCAGGCGATGTACCCAGTCGGCGCTCGCCGCTAACGGTCACGGCGTCGTCCCCGGTCAGCCGGACGCGAAGACGTCGCTATCGGATCCGCGACGAAGGACGGGCTCGCGGGACAGTACGGGCGTACAACTGTGGGGCACGCGCAGGAGGACTGATGGACGCCCCGACACCGCACCTGTACCTCGACCGTCGCGCGGACGTCGCGGCGGCGGCCCGCGCGCTGGCCGGGGGAGCGGTGGTCGTCACCGCCTTCGCCAACATGTACGCGCTGGTGAGCCGGCCGGATGCCGCCACCGTCCGCCGGGTCAACCTGGCCAAGGGGCGCCCCGCCGAGCAGACCGGCAGCGTCACCGCCCTCGCCGGTCGGATTCCCGGGCTGTTCGACTGGACGCGGGTGCCGCACCGGCTGCCGGTGGGCCGGGTGCGGCAGTTGATGGACGGCCTGTTCGGGCTCGGCCCGTTCGGCTTCCGGGGCCCGGCGGCCGACCGGCTGCCCGGCCACCTCACCTCGGACGACCAGGGCGTGCGTACCACGCAGGTCATCGCGCCGGGACCGGTTTGCCCGTCGAACGCGTTCCTCGACCGGGCGCTGGCCGAGACCGGGCTGGACTATCTGCACATCACATCGGCGAACCGTTCCCGACACCGCACCGGCGCGCCGGACGAGCCGGCGCACTGGAAGGCCGGCGGGGTCCTGGCCGACCTCGGTCACCTCGACGACCTGGTGCTGCTCGCACATCCGGACGAGGCGGCGGCGCGGGCCGCGTACCCCCGGCACCTGCCCACGTCGGTCACCCTGCTGTCCTTCCACGCCCCCGAAGGCGACCCGGAGGATCCTCCGGTGCTCACCGTGGACCGGCACGGGTCGCTGCACGTCGACGACGTGCGCCGGGCCGCCGCGCCACTCGGCCTCCAGGTGCGGCTCGGTGCCACCGCCGGGCAGCGTCTCCAGGCGCGCGGGTACGCCGGCGCGCTGGTCTGACCTGTCCGGCGCGGTGGGGGCCGGAGGTCAGTGCGGTGGGAGGGGTTCCTCCGGCGGGCGGCCCCAGCTGCGGCGCGCGTCGGCGATCGCCACACCGGCGAGGACCAGCATGGCGGCGAGCGCGGCGGTCCACGGTGGTAGGAACAGCACCGCCGGCGCGACGGTGAGCAGGGCGAGCAGCCCGCCGGGACGGGACAGCGAGACGCGGCTGAACACCTCGTACTCGAAGAGCGCGCGACCGACCAGGAACAGCGCCGGCCCGCCGAGGATGACCGCCGCCCACGCCGGTGGGGTCCGACCCCCGGGGTGGTGCAGCAGCAGGTCGAAGCCGGCGGCGGTGGTCACCACGCCGGCGACCATGAGCAGGTGGGTGTACGGGGCGGTGTGCAGGAACCGGCTCGGCTGCCGTGAGGTGGCGATGGCCAGGGGCAGCAGCTCGCCGGACTTGTGGACGTAGATCCGCCAGAGCAGCAGCGTGGTGCAGAAGGCCGCGGTGAAGGCCGCGACGTTCTCCGCCTCGGAGTGGTCCAGGCTGAACATCGTGCCGATGGTCAGGATGGCGTCGCCGAGGGCGATGATGAAGAACTGCTGGTAACGCTCGGACAGGTGCTCGGCGGTGACGCTGCGCTGCGCCTCCGGCACCACGCCCAGGCCGGGGACCGGGTACGCCAGCCGGAAGCCCAGGTAGTCGATGGACAGGGCGAGCCCCCACAGGGCCAGCCGCCCGTCGCCGGAGACGAAGGCGCCGCCGATCCACGGCACCGCGGACACGGCGAACCAGATGAAGATGCGGGCCGCGCGTCGCTGGGTCTGCGGGTCGTGCCGGACCCTCGGCATGAGGAACAGGCCGCGGCCCAGGTGGATGGCGACGTACGTGCCGGCGAAGATGAGGCCGCGCGCGCCGAACGCCTCGGGGATGGCGGTGGTCATCAGCAGTGCCCCGAACATGACCGCGGTGATCAGTAGCTTGATCTCCGGGTGTTCGGGGTTGTACATGTCGGTGACCAGGGTGGTGATCGCCCAGGTCCACCAGAGCGCGGCGAGCAGGACCAGCGCCTCGGCGGCACGGTGCCAGTCCAGGTCGACGACCATGCCCCGCGAGATCAGCGCGAGCGCCACCACGTAGACGAGGTCGAAGAAGAGTTCGAGCAGGGTCACCCGACGGGGCGACTCCTCGTCCCGCAGGGGAGGCCGGCGCGGGCCGGACCCCGGCGGGGACGAGGACACGGGCGGCTCCTGCGGGACCGGAACGGTTGATCGACGCGGCGGGCCGTCCGGCCCTGCCTCGACGGTAACCGCCTGTTGTCCGCTATGTACCGCTTTCCACCCGCGGCTGAGGAGTAAGGAAGGGCCCCCCGTTAACGCCTCCGGTAGAGGAAGGGCCCCTTCTTAACGCACGTGCAGGATCGTCGGAGCGGGTGGCAACGCCCGCGAAGGGTCCGAGCCGGGTGGCTACGCACGCGACGGGGGTCCGAGCCGGTGGCTCGGACCCCCGTCGTCCGGGTCAGGCGTCGGTGCCGCCGGGCAGTACGGCGGCCGCGTCCGGCGCGCCCGCGAGCACCTTCGCCTGCTGCGGCCAGCTCGCCAGGCCCGGGGCGGACCGCAGCCCGGCCGAGCGGACCATCTCGCGCAGCGCGGCCTCGTCGAGCTCGGCCAGCTGCCGGTACGTGCGGATGCCCGCCGCCTGCAGCGCCGCGGCGATCTTCGGGCCGACGCCCTGGATCCGACGGAAGTCGTCCGCGCCGTCCGCGCCAGCCGTCGGCCGTACCGGAGGGGTGGCCACCTCGGCCCGGGGCGCCGGCACGGACGCGGCCGGCACGGACGCGGCCGGCACGGACGCGGCCGGCACCGACGCGGCCGGCACCGACGGCTCGTCGTCCGCAGCCGCCGGCGTGGGCAGCGTGTCGGGGGTCGTCGCCGGTTCGTCGGTGGCGTCGGCTGCGACCGGCGTGGGCAGCGCGTCGGTCGAGGTGTCGGCGGTGGCCGGGCTGTCGGTGGCCTCGGCCGTAACCGGCGTGAGGGGCTCGTCGGTCGAGGTGTCGGCGGTGGCCGGGCTGTCGGTGGCCTCGGCGGTAACCGGCGTGGGCAGCGCGTCGGTCGTCGTCGGGCTGTCGGTGGCGTCGGCCGCGACCGGCGTGGGCACCTCGTCGGTGTGGTCGGTGGTGGCCGGCGTCGTCTCGACGGGACCGGTCACACCGGCGGCGACCGGAAGCACCATCTCGGTGTCCCGGCCGGCGGAGTCGATCGGCGGGGCGGGCGGAACCTCGTCCCGGGGGGCCGGCACCGGGTCGCCGGTCAGCACCATGTCGGCGGGGTCGACGTCGCTGGCGGGGGTGTCGGCGGAAGCGGGGCGGTCGCCGGTGGGAGCCGGGCGGTCCTCGGCGAGGGCGTCGCCGGGCACCGGGTGGTCGGCGACCGCGGTGGGCGCCGGGTCGACGGTCGCCTCGGGGCGTACGTCGTCGACGGTGGCCGTCGGCGCCGGGGTGGTCACCACGGCGGCCACCGGGTCGCGGTCACCCTCCACGATGGGCGCGGTGTGCCCGGCGGCGGCGGCGTTACGGCGGTCGCGCAGCGCCCAGCCGGCCACCGCGCCCACGGCAAGTGCCACGATCAGTATCAGCCAGTGCCCGAGTGACCACGCCACGGCGGACCTCCCTATCGGTCGGATCGGAGAAGATTTCGAAAAAACTCGGGCGCAGCTTCGCACACGCCCGCGCGGGACGACAGCCAGCCTCCACCCGGACCTCCGCAGCTGGGACGTGGTCTACCCGGGGTGGTCGTCGGACGACGCACGGTCGTGCCCGCGCCACGGTCGCGCCCGTACGGCGTCGACCCCGGCGCCGGGGCGTCGGGGTCGACGGTGGATGGTGCGGCCGGTGGCCCGCAGACCGCGTCAGTCCTCCTCGCCGCGGTAGGTGTAGAAGTCGTCGACGAACCTGCGGGCCAACCGTGGCACCCGGCTGGTGACACCGAAGTAGCCCCGCGCGCCGAGCAGCGCGAGCCGCCCGACCACCGGCTTGTACATCCGGTCGTCGCCGTTGGTGCCACTGCGGTTGAGCGAGTCGGCGACCCGCGCGAATCCGTACGGCAGCATGGCGGCCTCGTAGTCGGCCACCGCCTCGACGAGCGTCTTGTCGCCGGCCACCGCGAGGCGCAGGTGGCGGCAGAGCAGCGCCGCGTCGCGCAGGGCGGTGTTCGCGCCGACGCCGCGGCCGGGTGTCATGGTGTGGATGGCGTCGCCGAGCAGCGTGACGGTACTGCTCTTCCAGGGCGGGACGGGTTCGCTGGTGGTCACCCGGATCGGCAGGGCGCTGCCGGGCTCTGCGCGGGCGAGCAGCTCACGGAGGTTCGGGTGCCAGTTGCGGGTCAGTCGCAGGGCGAGCTGGATCAGCTCCTCGCCGCGCAGGTGCATGACGTCGGCCGGGAAGCGGCGGGCGGTGCTCCAGACGATGAGGTTGATGTTGTCGCGGGTCGGGTCGTGGGCCCGGCCGGGCCATTGCCGGAGCAGGTCGGCGTCGGCGGGCGCCACGCCGGGCTTGAGGGCGCCGTCGCGGTCCCAGGGGAACTCCATGACGTGCAGCACGCCCATCATGCCTCCGGTGCCGAAGATCAGCGAGATGCCCTTCTCCACCCGCTCGGGCAGCAGCCTGCGGGTGTGTGGGGTGAGCGGGATGCGGGTGGCGATGTTGATGGTGCCGGCGTCCCGGGTGACCGCGTGCGGCAGGTACTGGCGGCGTACCGCGGAGTGCGTGCCGTCGGCCGCCACCAGCAGGTCGCCGGTGGCGGTGGTGCCGTCGGCGAAGTGCGCGGTGACGGTGCCGTCGTCGCGCTGCTCGTACCGGATGAACTCCTGGTCGAAGCGCACCACGTCCTCCATGCCGGTGAGCAGGACCTGGCGCAGTGTCATCCGGGCCACCGAGCGTTCGGTGTTCACCGGGTCGGTGTCCGGCCGCAGGGTGAACGACGCCGTGCGGCGCATCCGCTGGGTGAGCACGTTGAAGTAGCGGGGTGACCGGGCGCAGGTGGCGAGGAAGACGTCGAACAGCTCCGGCGGCAGACATTCGCGCAGCGCGCGGCTGCCGGTCGGGCCGATGCCCACCCGGTAGCCGAGCAGGCCCTCGCCGCGGGTGCGGTAGCGCTCGTGGACCGACACGCGTATCCCGGCCCGGCGCAGGCCGTGCGCCAGGCACAGACCACCGGTGCCCGCGCCGATGACGATCACGTGCGGGGGTCGATCGGTCATGGCGATCTCCCGAGGTCAGCCGGCGGCGTGCGGTGTCGGCGCGTCGGCGGCGTCCCAGCGGTAGAAGCAGCCGGCGATCGCGTCCCGGGGTGAGCGCCAGGTCGGCAGGTACGGCGTGGTGTGCGCGGAGAGCCGTTCGTTGACCCGCAGGTACAACGGGTGGTTCCGGGCGCCGGCCAGCGCGTCCGGGTCCACGTCCCCGGTCTCCATCAGGTGGACGCACAGGTCGTGCAGGCAGTACAGGGAGCGGTGCCGGACGCCGGTCAGGGCGGGCAGTTCGGTGGCGTCGGACTCGGCGAAGATCTGCGCGACGCGACCCTCCGACCCCGGGATGATCCTGCTGACGATCAGTAGACGGCTCATGGGACTCCTCTCGCCGGTTGCCCTTCCTCGACCAGGTCGGACACCACGTGGTGCGGTGCGTTCACGCTGACCGATGGACTGTCACATGGCCGTCACGCGTACGGCCCGGGTGGTGACGGGTGGTCAGTGGGCGCGCGGCGGCGCACGGTGCGCGAGCGACCGGCGCTGCTGCTCGGCGTCCCGGCTGGCGTGCCGGATGGGTGCGAGGGTGTCGTCGAGGAGTGCGGTCATCGCGGCCGACGGTTCCAGCCGCAGCTCCCGCAGCAGCAGGTCCCGGTAGACGTAGAAGGCGTGCACCGCCTCGAACGCGTTGCCCTCGGCGAGGTGGATGCGGACCACCAGCCGGTGCGGCGTCTCCCGCAGCGGTTCCGCCGCCAGCGCCTCCAGGGCGGCCTCCAGCGCCTCGCCGTGCCGGCCCGCCGCGAGGTGCTGATCGGCCAGTTCCTCCAGCATGTGCAGCCGGAGCTGGCGCAGGCGTTCCCGCTCGGCGAGCACCCAGTCCTCGTACCAACCGGGCAGCAGGTCGTGGCGGCCGGCTTCCAGCGCGGCGGCGGTGCACGGGTCGGCGCCGTCGCGCACCCGGGCGGCCGTGCCGACCAGCGCGTCGACGTCGACCGCGACCAGGGGTCCCAGCCGGACGGTGTCGCCGACGGTGCTCACCGGGCAGCAGGGGTCCTGGCGCAGCCGCCACAGTGCGGTGCGCAGTGAGGACAGGGCCCGTTCCTCCGACGCCTCCGGCCACAGCAGTCCGGCCAGGTGGCTGCGGGTGGCGCCGGGACGTAGCCCGATCAGCGCGAGCACCCGTTGCAGGCCGCGCGGCACCACCACCGCGACGTCGCCGTGCAGCAGACGGAACCCGCCCAGCAGGTGCAGGGAGATCGGAGCGTGGGGGCGGGCCCCCGTGGTCGGCATGGGCGGTTCGGCGGTCACGCGGCACCCCCTGCGGAAGGCTCGGCGGAGACTCCTCGACTGTGTCCCCGGCGCGGCTGCCCATGACCGCACTGTCGGAAGGCTGAGCCGCGGCTCGGCGCCACGCGCCGTGGTCGCCGGACTGACCTTGACGAAGATTATCAATCGTGATGACTCTCGGTCAACGGAGCGTGCCACCGCTGCGGGGCCTGGTCGAACCGCGAAAACCCTTCTGAACTGGTAAGAGATGCGCAGGTCCAAAGCCGGTCCACAGCGGATACACAGTTAGCGTCAACGCACCGTCACCAAAGCGGAGCCGCGCGGCCCCGTCGTTGACGCCGCCGTGACGCGCCCGTCCGCATCGTGTCGGCAGTCGTCCAGCTCGGTCGGCGCCGGCGTGAGGAACGCCCGACGCCTGAGGGGAGGCCCATTCATGGACCGTTCGTTGATCGTCGCGAAGGTCGACCCGACCGCCGAGGCGCGGGTCGCGGAGATCTTCGCCCAGTCCGATGCGACCGAGCTGCCGCACCTTGCCGGTGTGCGCCACCGGTCGCTGTACCGGCTGCACGATCTCTACGTACACCTGCTGGAGACGGAGCTGCCGGGGGAGGGCGCGGTGGCGGCGGCCCGGCAGCACCCCGAGTTCGACCGGGTCAGTGCGGCGCTGCGCCCGTACGTCTCGCCGTACCTGCCGACGTGGCGGGAACCCCGCGACGCGATGGCCCGCTGCTTCTACCGCTTCGACGCCGCGCCCACCGGACGACGGCCGTGACCGCCACCGCGCCCCAGGGGCAGCTCTGGGCCCGCTGCGCGGGCTGCTCCAGCCTGCTCTACCGCAAGCGGCTGCGCCGCAACCTCGACGTCTGTCCCGAGTGCGGTACGCACGCCCGGCTCGACGCGCACGCCCGCCTGGCCCAGATGGTCGACCCCGACTCGTTCACCGCCCTGCCCGACGGTCCGGCCGAGACCGATCCGATCGGATTCGTCGACGTGCTGCCCTACCCGCACCGGCTCAGCGCCGCGCGTGCGGCCACCGGCCTGTCGGAGGCGGTGGTGTGCGGCACCGCGCAGATCGGCGGGCACCCCTGCGCCGTGGCCGTGATGGACTTCCGCTTCCTCGGCGGCAGCCTCGGGTGCGCGGTCGGTGAGCTGGTCACGCGGACCGCCGAGCGGGCGCTGGACGACGGCGTCCCGCTGGTGCTGGTCACCGCCTCCGGCGGCGCCCGGATGCAGGAGGGCGCCCTGTCGCTGATGCAGATGGCCACGGTCAGCCAGGCGGTCGCCGGGCTGCGCGAGGCGGGCCTGCTCAGCGTCAGCGTCCTCACCGACCCCACGTACGGCGGCGTGGCCGCCTCCTTCGCCACCAACACCGACGTGGTCCTCGCCGAGAGCGGGGCGCGGATGGGCTTCGCCGGTCCCCGGGTGATCCGGCAGGTCACCGGCCGGGACCTGCCCGAGGGCTTCCAGACCGCCGAGTTCCTGCTCCGGCACGGTCAGGTCGACATGGTGGTGCCCCGGCACGCCCTGCGCGCCCGACTGGTGGCGCTGCTCGCCGCCGCGCGCGCCGGCCGCCGACCGGCGGCGCGTCCCGGCGTACCCCGGCAGGAGCCGCCGGCGGCCGGCGGCGCGGGACCGGCGCGGGTGCCGGCGGCCCGGACGTCGCCGGTGGTCGAACGACCGACGGCCGGCGGCGAAGGCGACGCCTGGGAGACGGTACGGCTGGCGCGACACCCCGGGCGGCCGACCACGCTGGACTACCTGGAGACCGCCTTCGACGGTTTCGTGGAGCTGCACGGCGACCGGCTCGGCGCCGACTGCCCGGCGGTGGTCGGCGGCCTCGCCCGGCTCGACGGCCGGCCGCTGATGGTGGTGGGGCACCAGAAGGGACACACCACCGCCGAGCTGGTGGCGCGCAACTTCGGCATGGCCAGTCCCGCCGGGCACCGCAAGGCGCTGCGGCTGATGCGCCTGGCCGCGCGCCTCGGCCTGCCGGTGGTGACCCTGGTGGACACGCCGGGCGCCGATCCCGGCGTGGCCGCCGAGGAGCAGGGCCAGGCGGCGGCGATCGCGGAGAACATCCTCGCCCTGACCGTGCTGCCCACCCCGGTCGTCACGGTCGTCACCGGCGAGGGCGGCAGCGGCGGCGCGCTGGCCCTGGCGGTGGCCGACCGGGTGCTGATGCTGCGGCACGCCGTCTACTCGGTGATCAGCCCCGAGGGCTGCGCGGCGATCCTCTGGCCGGACCGGTCGGCGGCCCCGCAGGCGGCCCGCGCGCTGCGGCTGACCGCCCCCGACCTGCACCGCCTCGGGATCGCCGACGAGGTCGTGGCCGAGCCGGAGCCGGCCGCGCACGCCGACCCGGCGGCGGCCGCGCGGGCGCTGCGCGAGGCCGTCCTGGCCAACCTGCTGCCGCTGCTCGACGTGCCGCCTCCGACGCTGGTGCGGCGACGGCGGCAGCGCTTCCGCCGCTTCGGCGTCACCCGCGGCGCGGCCCGGGCGGGTGCCCGGTGAGCGCCCGCACGGACACCGCGCCGGCGGGCAACGGTGCGCCGCCGGCCGGCGGCGGGCAGCCGGCGCCCGACGTGCCGCGCGTCCCGCACGGTCCCGCCGCGAGCGACGCCGGGGAACCGGCGGACGCCGTGCTGGCCGGGCTGCGCCGGCACGTGCGGCACCTGGTCGCCGAGCTGCCCGGGCCGGTACGCCGGGTGCTCCTGCGCGCCGGTGACAGCATGCTGGAGGTGGAGTGGCACGACGCCGCCGCACCCGCCGGGCCCGGCTCCGCGCCCCCGGCGCCGCCGACCGTCGTGCCACCCGCACCCCGGCCGGCGCCCCCCGCCGCGGCGGAGCCGGTCCACCGTCTCACGGTGCGCTCGCCCATCGTCGGCACCTTCTACCGGGCGCCCGATCCGGGGGCCGCGCCCTTCGTCGCCGTCGGCGACGTGGTCCGCCCCGGTCAGGTCATCGGGATCGTCGAGGCGATGAAGCTCATGAACGAGGTCACCGCCGACCGCGCGGGCCGGGTGGTCGAGGTGCTGGCCGACGACGGCCAGCCGGTCGAGTACGACCAGCCGCTGCTCGCGCTGGACCCGGCCTGAGGCGGGGGACGGAATGTTCACGAAGGTGCTGATCGCCAACCGGGGCGAGATCGCGCTGCGGGTGCTGCGAGCCTGCCGCGAACTGGGTGTGAAGACGGCGGTGGTCTACTCCACCGCGGATGCCGACTCGGCCGCGGTGCGGCTGGCCGACCAGGCGGTCCTGATCGGACCGGCGGCGAGCCGGCGCAGCTACCTCAACGCCGCCGCGATCATCGAGGCGGCCCGCCTGGTCGGCGCGGAGGCGGTGCACCCCGGGTACGGGTTCCTCTCCGAGGACGCCGACTTCGCCGAGATCTGCGCCCACAACGGCCTGACGTTCGTCGGACCTCCCCCGGAGGTGATGTCCGCGCTGGCCGACAAGTCCTCCGCGCGGGAGCTGATGCGCCGGGCCGGCCTGCCACTGCCCCCGGGCAGCGTCGCGCCGGTGCCCACCGCCGAGCGGGCCGCGCAGGTCGCGGCGGAGGTCGGCTACCCGGTCATCGTCAAGGCCGCCGCCGGGGGCGGGGGCCGCGGGATGACCGTCGTGCACACCCCGGCGGAGCTGCCCCGGGCGTACGCGCGGACGCGGGCCGCCGCGCAGGTCGCCTTCGGCGACGACCGGGTGTACGTCGAGCGCTACCTGGCCGGCGCCCGGCACGTCGAGGTGCAGGTGCTCTGCGACGGGCACGGCAACGGCGTGCACCTGGGCACCCGGGACTGCTCGGTGCAGCGCCGGCACCAGAAGCTCGTCGAGGAGGCACCGGCGCCCTTCCTGTCCGCCGGCACCCTGGAGGGCATCGCCGAGTGCGCGCTGCGCGGCGCGCTGGAGGTCGGCTTCACCGGCGCGGGCACGGTGGAGTTCCTGGTCGACGCGGACGAGCGGTTCCACTTCCTGGAGATCAACTGCCGGATCCAGGTCGAGCACCCGGTCACCGAGATGATCACCGGCATCGACCTGGTGCACGAGCAGCTCCACATCGCCGCGGGCGTACCGCTGCGCTGGCGGCAGGAGGAGATCCGCCCGCACGGGGTGGCGATCGAGTGCCGGGTCAACGTCGAGGACCCGGACCGCGACTTCGCGCCCACCCCCGGCCGCCTGGAGCGGTTCCTGCCGCCCGGAGGCCCGTTCACCCGCGTCGACACCCACGGCCGCCCCGGCTACCTGGTCGGACCGCACTACGACTCGCTGCTGGCGAAGGTGGCCGTCTGGGCGCCGGACCGGGAGCTGGCGCTCAACCGCCTGGAACGGGCCCTGGAGGAGTTCGACATCGCCGGCCCCGGCATCCGCACCACCATCCCCTTCGTCCGGCGGGTGCTCGACGACGCCGGCTTCCGCAAGGGGCGCTACTCGACCGGCCTGGTCGACCGGCTGCTCGCCGACCCGACCGACCCACCGCACAGGAGGACCCGATGACCGTCACCCACGGCCGCCCGCTGGCCGCCGAGATCACCGACATCCTGGTGGCCAACTGCGGGCTCGACCCCGACGCCGCCGCCCGCGCGCCGGCCGCGTCCCTGGACGAGCTGGGCATGGACTCCCTCGCCCTGCTCGAACTGTCCGCCGTGGTCGCCGACCGGTGGCAGGTGCGCATCCCCGAGGAGAGCGGTCAGCTGAGCATCGCCGACGTCGCCGACCTGGTCGCCCGCCGCGTCGACCCGCCGGGGCACACCGAGAACAGTGTCCTCATCGCCGCGCCGCTGCCGCTGGTCTGGGCGGTCACCAACGACGTCGCCGGGTGGCCCGAGCTGTTCACCGAGTACGCCCGCGCCGAGATCCTGCACCGCGACGGGGACACCGTCCGGTTCCGGCTCACCATGCACCCGGACGAGAACGGTGTCGCCTGGAGCTGGGTCAGCGAGCGGACCGCCGACCCGGTGGCCCGGGAGGTCCACGCCCGGCGCGTGGAGACCGGGCCGTTCGAGTACATGCGGATCCACTGGCGCTACACCGAGGAATCCGGTGGCACCCGCATGACCTGGGTGCAGGACTTCGCGATGGCGCCGACCGCGCCGGTGGACAACGCCGGCATGACCGACCGGATCAACACCAACAGCGCGATCCAGCTCGCCGTGATCAAGGAGAAGATCGAGCGGCTGGCCCGGGACGGGGGTGCCGGCGATGAGTGAGCCGACGACGACCGGGTCGACCGGCAACGGGCTGGCGCCCGAGCCGGCGCGGCGGCTGGTCGCCGCCGCCGACGTGCCGCCGGACCGCCGGCGCGGCGGCGAGCTGCGGGTGCTGCTCGGCCCCCGCACCGTCGGCAGCACCTCGGGGTTCATGGGCGTCGCCGCGCTGCGCCCCGGGGAGCGCATCGCCGAGCACTACCACCCGTACAGCGAGGAGTTCCTGTACGTGTCGCGCGGCGCGATCACCGTAGACCTCGACGACGTACCGACGCCGCTGGCCGCCGGTGAGGCCCTGTTCGTGCCGGTCAACGTCCGGCACCGGCTGCGCAACACCGGCGACGAGCCGGCCGAGGTGGTCTTCCAGCTCGGACCCCTGGCGCCCCGCCCGGAACTGGGCCACGTCGACACCGAACTCGTCGAACAGCGGGGCGGGTCATGAGTGCGCGCCGCACGGTGGTGACCGGCATCGGGGTGGTCGCCCCGGGCGGCGCCAGTCGGGACCGGTTCTGGAAGGCGATCACCGAGGGGCGTACCGCCACCCGGCGGATCACCTTCTTCGACCCGTCGCCGTTCCGCTCCCAGATCGCCGCCGAGTGCGACTTCGCCCCGCTCGCGGCCGGCCTCACCGACACCGAGTGCCGCCGCGCCGACCGGTACGTCCAGTTCGCGCTGGCCTGCGCCGCCGAGGCCGTCGCCGACGCCGGCCTGGACCTCACCGACGCCGAACGCGAGCGCGCCGGGGTGGTCCTCGGCACCGCCGTCGGCGGCACCATGGCCCTGGAACAGGAGTACGTCACGGTCAGCGACGGCGGCCGGCACTGGCTGGTCGACGCCGCGCGCGGCGGCCCGTACCTCTACCAGGCGCTCATCCCCAGCAGCCTCGCCGCCGACGTGGCCTGCCGGCACGGTCTGCACGGCCCGGCCCAGGTCGTCTCCACCGGCTGCACCTCCGGCATCGACGCCATCGGGTACGCCCACCAGCTCATCGTTGACGGCGAGGCGGACGTGGTGCTGGCCGGGGCCGCGGACTCCCCGATCTCACCGGTGACCGTCGCGTCCTTCGACGCCATCAAGGCGACCAGTCCGGACAACGACGATCCGGCGCACGCCTCCCGGCCCTTCGACGCCGACCGGCGCGGCTTCGTGCTCGCCGAGGGGGCGGCCGTGCTGGTGCTGGAGGAGGCCGGGCACGCCCGGCGGCGCGGCGCGCACGTCTACTGCGAGGTCGCCGGGTACGCCAGCCGCAGCAACGGCTACCACATGACCGGGCTGCGGCCGGACGGGCTGGAGATGGGACTCGCGGTCACCGCCGCGCTGAAGCAGGGGCGGATCGCCCCCGAGCAGGTCTCCTACATCAGCGCTCACGGCTCCGGCACCCGCCAGAACGACCGGCACGAGACCGCCGCGTTCAAGCGGGCCCTGGGCCAGGCCGCGTACCGGGTGCCGATCAGCTCGATCAAGTCGATGGTGGGGCACTCGCTCGGCGCGATCGGCTCGATCGAGATGGCCGCGTGCGCGCTGGCGATCGAGTTCGGCGTGGTGCCGCCGACGGCCAACTGGACCACCCGCGACCCCGAATGCGACCTCGACTACGTGCCCAACGAGGCCCGCGAGCTGCCGGTGGACGTGGCGCTGTCGGTCGGCAGCGGCTTCGGCGGTTTCCAGTCGGCCATGGTGTTCCGTCGACTGTCCGGGACGGTGGCGGCGTGACCGCCCGGGCCGTCGTCACGGGGATCGGGGTGGTCGCGCCGAGTGGTGTCGGCGTCGACGCCCACTGGCGCACCGTCCTCGCCGGCACCCGCCGCACCGGCCCGCTCACCCTCTTCGATCCGTCCGGCTACCCCACCCGGTACGGCGGTGAGGTGCCCGACTTCGACGCCGCCGCGTACGCCGACAACCGCCGGCTCGTGCAGACCGACCGGTGGACGCACCTGGGTTTCGCCGCCACCTCCCTCGCCCTCGCCGACGCCGGCCTGCCCGAGCGTGCTCCCGACCCGTACGGCTACGCGGTCGCCCTGGCCAGCTCCTCCGGCGGCAACCTGTTCGGGCAGCGGGAACTGCAACGGCTCTGGGGCGGGCCGTCGCGCACCGTCGGGGCGTACCAGTCGATCGCCTGGTTCTACGCGGCCAGCGTCGGCCAGCTCTCCATCCACCACCAGTTCAAGGGGCCGTGCGGGGTGCTGGTCGCCGAGGCGGCCGGCGGCCTGGACAGCCTCGCCCACGCCGCCCGGGCCATCCGTCGGGGCACTCCGGTGGTGATCGCCGGCGCGACCGAGTGCCCCCTGAGCCCGTACGCCCTGGCCTGTCAGCTGCGCTCCGGGATGCTCAGCGACGTCGCCGACCCGGAGCGGGCGTACCGGCCGTTCGACGCGACGGCCAGCGGCTACCTGCCGGCCGAGGGCGGCGCGGTCTTCGTGGTCGAGGAGCTGGCCCACGCGCTGGGCCGGGGAGCCCGCGTCTACGGCGAGGTCACCGGGTGGGGCTCGACCCACGACGCCGTCCACACCGGACCGGACACCGCCGGTGACCCCGTACAGTACGCCCGCGCGATGCGGCTGGCCCTGGACCGGGCCGCCGTGGCGCCCGACACGGTCGACGTGGTGCTGCCCGACGCGCTCGGCGTGCCGAGGTACGACCGTAGCGAGGCCGAGGCGCTGCGCGCCGTGTTCGGCGACCGGCCGCCGCCGGTGACCACCCAGAAGCCGCTGACCGGACGGGCGCACCAGGGCGGGTCGGCGCTGGACGTGGCGACCGCGCTGCTCGCCTTCGCGCACGACACGCTGCCCGCCTCCGCCGGTCCGGACACCGTGGCCGACGGGTGTGAGCTGGACTTCCTGCGCGGGCACCGGCGACCCCGTAGCAGGGTGGCGCTGGTCTGCGCCCGCGGGTTCGACGGTTTCAACAGCGCGCTGGTCCTGCGCGGGGCGGCGCCGACGAGGGGAGTGCAGGCATGAGCGGGCAGCGGGCGCGGGTGGTCTTCCTGGTGCGGGTCCCCGAGGAGCGGACGGAGGCGTTCCTGGCCGCGTACGAGGCGGTGCGGCACCTGGTCGCCGACGGCGTGCCGGGACACCTGGTCGACCAGGTCTGCCGCTCGGCGACCGACCCGGAGCAGTGGCTGATCACCAGCGAGTGGGCGCGCCTGGCGGACTTCGAGGCGTGGGAACGGAGCCCGGAGCACCGCGACCTGGTCCGGCCGATGCGGGAGTGTTTCACCGACGCCCGGTCGCTGCGCTTCCACATCCACGCCCAGACCCCCGCGCTGGCCGGCGCCTGATCGGCGGCGAGCCTCCCGGCGTCGGCCGCCCTCGGCGGCTCAGCGCTCCTTGACGCCGGCCAGGTCCAGCACGGCGCCCAGGCCGTTGGCCCGTCCCGCCTCGGCCGCCGGCAGCACCAGCACCGCGCACCCGGCGGCGACCGCCCCGGCGTCGGCCGGGGTGTCGCCCACCATCAGCGCCCGCTCCGGCTCGACGCCGATCATGGCGCAGGCGCGCCAGAAGATCCCCGGGTCCGGCTTGCAGCGCCCCACCTCGTACGACAGGGCGAACGCGTCGACCAGACCGTCGAGACCCCAGGACGCGAAGATCGGCCGGATGTCGAAGCCGATGTTGCTCACCACGGCCACCCGCACACCGGCCTCGCGCAGCGCGGCCAGGGTCGGCGCGGTGTCCGGGTAGGGCACCCAGCCCTCGGGGACCAGGAGCCGGTCGTAGAGCGCGTCGGCGAAGCCCTCGATGCCCGCGTCGACGGTCTCCGCGAGGCCGGTGTACGCGCCCCGGTGGGCGTGCGGGTAGAGGTCCCGGTCGGCCCACAGCTCGGCCAGCCGGGGCGGCACCCGGGCGGGCAGGGGCCCGCCCGCGCGACCGGCGGTGAGCAGCCGGTCGGCCAGCGCGGTCGCCCGGGCCCGCTCCAGTTCCACCCCACAGGCCGCCGCCGCCGCGGTCACCCACGCCTGGGAGTCCTCCACCTGCGCGAGGGTGCCGTGGAAGTCGAGGAGCACACCTTCCACGGGCCGGCGCGACGCCCGCGCGCCGGAGGCGAGGTCGGCGCCGCCCGGGGCGGGTGTCTGGGAGGGTTCGGTGGGTTCCGGCACGTCGTGCACCCTACCGATCGCCCCGGACGGGCTGGACTGGACGGCCTTGTCGGGTGTCCCGGCACGGTACGCACTAATCTTGGTCACATGTCGAGTCCCGCCGAGCGGTACGCCGCGGCGCGCCGCCGGGCCGCGCAGGCCTCCCAGTTTCCGGCGCTGGACGAGTTCGCCCTGGATCTGGGGTTCGATCTCGACGACTTCCAGCGTGAGGCGTGCCAGGCCCTGGAACGGGGCAGCGGCGTGCTGGTGTGCGCCCCGACCGGGGCCGGCAAGACGGTGGTCGGCGAGTTCGCCGTACACCTGGCCCTGCGGGGTGCGCCGGCGGCGCCGGAGGCTCCCGACGGTGCCCGGCCGGGCCGGCGCAAGTGCTTCTACACCACCCCGATCAAGGCGCTGTCCAACCAGAAGTACCACGACCTGGTCGACCGGTACGGCGCCGAGCACGTCGGGCTGCTCACCGGCGACAACGCCATCAACGGCGACGCCCCCGTGGTGGTGATGACCACCGAGGTGCTGCGCAACATGCTCTACGCCGGCTCGGCCACCCTCGAGGGCCTGGCGTACGTGGTGATGGACGAGGTGCACTACCTCGCCGACCGGTTCCGGGGCGGCGTGTGGGAAGAGGTGATCATCCACCTGCCGGCCTCGGTCACCCTCGTCTCGCTGTCGGCGACGGTCTCCAACGCCGAGGAGTTCGCCGACTGGCTGGTCACCGTGCGGGGTGAGACGACGGTCGTGGTCAGCGAGCACCGGCCGGTGCCGCTGTGGCAGCACATGCTCGTCGGCAAGCGGATGTTCGACCTGTTCCACGACGCCGACGCGGCCCGCAAGCACGACGTGCACCCGGAGCTGCTGCGCTACACCCGTGACACGGTGCGCCGGCTGGAGCTGGGCGAGGGACGCAGCGCGGGTCCGGGTGGGGGCCGCCGCGGCCCGCGGTGGCGGGGCCCGCTGCGGCCCGACATCGTGGACCGGCTCGACCGCGAGGGCCTGCTGCCGGCGATCCTGTTCATCTTCAGCCGGGCCGGGTGCGCGGCGGCCGTGCAGCAGTGCCTCGCCGCCGGGCTCCGGCTGACCTCGCCGGAGGAACGCGCCGAGATCCGCCGCGTCGTCGAGTCACGGGTCACCGCCATCCCGGGCGAGGACCTGTCGGTGCTGGGCTACTGGGAGTGGCTCGACGGCCTGGAGCGCGGCCTGGCCGCACACCACGCCGGCATGCTCCCGGTGTTCAAGGAGGTGGTCGAGGAGCTGTTCGTCCGCGGCCTGGTCAAGGCGGTCTTCGCCACCGAGACCCTGGCGCTGGGCATCAACATGCCGGCCCGCTGCGTGGTCCTCGAACGCCTGGTGAAGTACAACGGCGAGGCGCACGTCGACCTGACGCCGGGGGAGTACACCCAGCTCACCGGCCGCGCCGGGCGCCGGGGCATCGACATCGAGGGCCACGCCGTGGTGGTGTGGTCCCCGGAGACCGACCCCCGGCACGTGGCCGGGCTGGCGTCGACCCGCACGTACCCGCTGCGGTCCAGCTTCCGGCCGTCGTACAACATGGCGGTCAACCTGGTCGGGTCGGTCGGCACCGAGCCGGCCCGGGCGCTGCTGGAGTCCTCGTTCGCGCAGTTCCAGGCGGACCGGTCGGTGGTCGGCCTGGCCCGGCAGGTGCAGCGCAACACCGAGACCATCGAGGCGTACGGCGTCGAGGCGGCCTGCCACCACGGTGACTTCGACGAGTACTTCGGGTTGCGGGTGGCCATCGCCGACCGGGAACGGGCCATCGCCCGGCAGGGGCAGCACCAGCGCAAGGCCGCCGCCGTGGCGTCGCTGGAGCGACTGCGGGTGGGCGACGTGATCCGGGTGCCGTCGGGCCGGCGGGCCGGCCTGGCCGTGGTGCTCGACCCGGCCACCGGCGGGTTCGGCGAGCCCCGGCCCCTGGTGCTCACCCAGGACCGCTGGGCCGGCCGGATCACCCCCGGCGACTTCACCACCCCGGCCGAGGTCCTGGCCCGGATCCGGGTGCCCAAGCACTTCAACCACCGGTCCCCGGCGGCCCGGCGGGACCTGGCCGCCGAGGTCAGCGGGACCGGTCTGGACCGGCACGGCGGTCGCCGGGGCGGCCGGTCCCGGCAGGCGGCCGGCGAGGACCACCAGCTCAGCCAGCTCCGCACGGAGCTGCGTCGGCACCCCTGCCACGCCTGTCCCGACCGGGAGGAGCACGCCCGGTGGGCGGAGCGACGCCGTCGGCTGGAGAAGGACACCGAGGAGTTGCAGCAGCGGGTGGCCGGCCGGACCGGGTCGCTGGCGCGTACCTTCGACCGGATCGTCGCGCTGCTGACCGCCCGTGGGTACCTGGCGCCCGACGGCACGGTCACCGACGCGGGCCGGATGCTCGGACGCATCTGGACCGAGGCGGACCTGCTGGTCGCCGAGTGCCTGCGGCGGGGCGTCTGGGACGGGCTGTCCCCGGCGGAGCTGGCCGCCGCGGTGTCCGTGGTGGTCTTCGAGGCGCGCCGCGACGTGGACGAACGGGCGGGGCTGCCGCGCGGCCCGGTCGCCGACGCGGTCGACGCCACGCTCAAGCTGTGGAGCGAGATCGAGGCCGACGAGGCGGCGCGCGGGCTCGCGGTCACCCGCGAGCCGGACCTCGGCTTCGCCTGGCCGGTCTACCGGTGGGCCCGGGGCGAGGCGCTCGCCAAGGTGCTCGCCAGCGGGCACGAGATCGACGGCGAGATGCCGGCGGGCGACTTCGTCCGGTGGGCGCGGCAGGTCGTCGACCTGCTCGGCCAGCTCGCCGACTCCGGGGGTGCCTCGCCGGACCTGCGCTCCACCGCCCGGCAGGCGATCGCGGCCGTCAACCGGGGTGTCCTGGCCTACCACACCCCCGCCTGACCGTAACCCTCGGTAGTCGCCGGCGGGAAATCGACGCATCGCACGGTTACCGCGACAGCACCCCCCGAAGTAGCAGGGGGGTGCTGTCGTGCCTGCTCAGAGGGTCCCCGATCATGTCCGGGGCGCGTTGTTACGCGCCGGTAACGTGTCTGGGGGGAAGGCCGCCGTGGCGGACATCAATCACTTCGAGTACGGGTGGATCACGCCCGCGCTGAGCTACGCGCTGTCCGTGCTCGGCTCGTGTCTGGGCCTGGTCTGCGCCGGCCGGATCCGGATCGCCACCACGCCCGGCCAGCGCGCCTGGTGGGGCATCCTGGCGGCGTTCGCCCTCGGCGGCACCGCCATCTGGACCATGCACTTCATGGCGATGCTCGGGTTCGCCGTCGAGGGCACCCGGATCCGGTACGACGTGCCGATCACCGCCGCCAGCGCGGCCTTCGCGATCGTCGCGGTCGGCATCGGCCTGGCCATCGCCGGCACCGGCCGGGTCTCCGTGCCGCGCATCGCCGCCGGTGGCCTCTTCACCGGCGCCGGCGTGGCGGCGATGCACTACACCGGCATGGCCGCGATGCGGCTGGGGGGTCGCCTCGGGTACGACCAGACCCGCGTGGTGCTGTCGGTCGTCATCGCCGTGGTCGCCGCCACGGTGGCGCTCTGGCTCGCGGTGACCGTCCGGCGCGGCCTGGCGATCTTCGCATCCGCCCTGGTCATGGGAATCGCGGTCAACGGCATGCACTTCACCGGCATGAGCGCGCTCTCGGTGCACCTGCACGACCGGCAGGAGGACGTGGCCGGGACCGAGGTCGGCACCCTGCTCGTGCCGATCGTCCTCGCGGTGATCTTCGTGGTGGTCGGTCTGGTGTACGCGCTGCTGGCCGCCCCGACCGACGAGGACCGGGCCGGTGCCGCCTACCTGGACGGTCGCCGGGCCGGCGAGCCGGTCACCGCGCCGGCACCGGTGTCGCCCGCCGCGGACCCGGTGGGCCTGCGGGCACGGTCGACGCTGGGCGCCGGCACGCCGTTCCCGTCCCGCCGGGACAACCCGCCCCGCTGACCCCGCCCGCCCGGCCCGGCCAGGCCAGGCCAGATCATCCCGACGTCGGTGACATCGGGGTGTCAGGGCGCCTCCGACACCCCGACTTCACTGACGTCGAGTGGATCAAGGCGACCGGTGACCGACGACGGGCGGTCGGCACCCCGCGACCGGGCGACCGGTGACCGGCACCGGCGGGCGGGCGTTCAGGCTTCGGCGGTGCGCAGGGCCAGGGCGTCGACGAGGCGGCGGGCCGAGCCGGCCAGGTTCCACTCGGCGGCGAGCTCCAGCAGGCGGTCGGGGTGGGCCGGTGCGGCCGGCAGCGCGGTGGTCAGGTCCGGCAGCGGTACGTCGAGAGCCACCTTGACCACGGTCGGCGCCACGGCCAGGTAGTCCCGTGCCCCGGCGAGTTTCGCCCGCAGACCGGGGGCGAAGGCCGAGCCGGGGTCGTCCAGGGCGGCGAGGATGCCGGCGATGTCGCCGTAGCGCTCGACGAGGCGGGCGGCGGTCTTCTCGCCCACGCCGGGCACGCCAGGCAGCCCGTCGCTGGGGTCACCGCGCAGGGCGGCGAAGTCGGCGTAACGGTCGGCCGGCACGCCGTAGCGGGTCCGGACCGCCGCGTCGTCGCAGTCCTCCAGTTTGGCCACGCCGCGCCCGACGTACAGCAGCCGGACCGGCCGGGTGTCGTCGACCAGCTGGAACAGGTCACGGTCGCCGGAGACCACCTCGACCGGGCCGGGTTGGGTGACCGAGAGGGTGCCGAGCACGTCGTCGGCCTCGTAGCCGGTCGCGCCGAGGACCGTGATGCCGATGGCGTCGAGGACCTCCAGGATCACCGGCACCTGCGGGCTCAGCGTGTCGGGCACCACCTCGCCGCCCTCCGGCGCCACCCGGTGCGCCTTGTACGACGGCAGCAGCGCGACCCGCCAGTCGGGCCGCCAGTCGTAGTCCATCGCGCAGACCATCCGGTCCGGCCGGCGGGTGCGGATGAGCTGGGCGAGCATGTCGAGGAAGCCACGCACCGCGTTGACGGGACTGCCGTCGGCGGCCCTGGCGGCCGACTCGGGAATGCCGAAGTAGGCCCGGAAGTAGAGGCTGGGCGCGTCGACGAGCATGATCGGTGCGGTCACGCCCGACAGCCTGGCACACCCCACCGACGAACGCGGGGAGGCCGTTCAGCGGCGCTCCTCGTCGGCGTACAGGGTCTCCCGTCGAGCGAGGTACTGCACCCCGTAGCTGGCGAGCAGCAGCAGGATGGCCACCACCACCTCGACCCAGGCGGCGACGCCGTCGGCGACGGTGAGACCGATGACGAGCAGCACCAGGCCGGCGAGGGCGAGGAGCCCGGACCAGAGCAGCCGCCGCCGACGCGTCTCGGCCCTGTTGTCGCCCGCCACGGTCGGTCCCTTCGTCCGGTCAGGGTCTGCCCCGAGGCTATCGGCGCCGTGGTCCCGGCGTGCCGGAACGGGTCGAGGCCGCCGCACCGACACCGCCGCGTCAAGACCGCCGCCGCTTCGAGACCGCCGCCGGCGGGGCTGCGGCGGGTGTGCCCGGCGGGGAGAATCGGCCAGATGAGTACGCCGCGTCCCCACCTGCGTCTGACCACGGTCAATCTGGACACGCCGGACCCGGCGGCGCTCGCCCGGTTCTACTGCCGGCTGCTCGGTTGGGGGATCGAGGTCGAGGAGGCCGACGACGTGGTCCTCCGGGATCCCGACGGTGGGGTGGGCCTGTCCTTCCAGCGGGAACGCCGGTACGTGCGTCCGACGTGGCCGGCGGAGGCGGGCCGGCAGCAGATGATGGCGCACCTGGAGATCGGGGTCGACGACCTGGCGGCGGCCCAGGCCCACGCGGTCGCCTGCGGCGCGACCGTCGCGCCGTTCCAGCCGCAGGACGACGTCCGGGTCTGCCTGGATCCCGACGGGCACCCGTTCTGCCTGTGGCTGATGTCGTGAGGCCCCGCCCCACCGGGGTGTAGCCGAACGAGCGTTAAGCTGAGCGGGTGGGAGACGACGAGCTGTACCCGCCGGCGCGGCTGGCTGCCGCGCAGCGCGCCACCGCCGCCGCCGGCCTGGACGCGCTTCTGCTCAGCCCCGGATCGGACCTGCGGTACCTGACCGGCTACGACGCGCACGCCGGGGAACGGCTGACCCTGCTGGTGCTGCCCGCCGAGGGTGAGCCGACGCTGATCGTGCCCACCCTGGAGCGTCCCGCCGCCGAGGCGTCCCCCGCCCCGGCCACCGGCGTCCGCATCGTCGAGCACGCCGACGGCAGCGACCCGTACCCCCTGGTCACCACCGCGCTCGGCGGCCCGGTGGGCGCGGTCGGACTGGCCGACCGGATGTGGGCCGAGCAGGTCCTCGCGCTGCGGGCCGCGCTACCCGGCGCCACCCAGCGGCTCGCCTCCGAGGTGCTGTGCGAGCTGCGCATCCGCAAGTCCCCGGCGGAGGTCGCCGCGCTCGCCGAGGCGGGCACGGCGATCGACGCGGTGCACACCCGGATGGGGGAGTGGCTGCGCCCGGGGCGTACCGAGGCGGAGGTGGCCGGGGACATCGCCGCGGCCATCCGCGCGGCCGGCCACGTGACCGTCGACTTCGTGATCGTCGCGGCCGGCCCGAACGGCGCCAGCCCGCACCACGGCACCTCCGACCGGCCGATCGGCGCGGGCGAGCCGGTGGTGGTGGACATCGGCGGCACGATGCCGTCCGGCTACCGCTCCGACTGCACGCGCACCTACGTCGCCGGCGGGCCCGCCCCGACCGAGTTCACGGACTACTACGCGGTGCTGCACGAGGCGCAGCGCGCCGCCGTCGCGGCGGTCCGGCCCGGTACGACCGCCGAGGCGGTCGACGCGGCGGCCCGGGACGTCATCGCCGCCGCCGGGTACGGTGCCGCCTTCCTGCACCGCACCGGCCACGGCATCGGGCTGGACGGCCACGAGGAGCCGTACGTCGTCGCGGGGAACCCGCGACCGTTGGAGGCGGGGATGGCGTTCTCCGTCGAACCTGGGATCTACCTCGCCGGGCGGCACGGCGCCCGGATCGAGGACATCGTCGTCTGCACGACGGACGGCGTCCACCGGCTCAACACCACCCCCACGGAGCTCATCGCGCTATGACCGTCGACCGGATCCTCCCCACCGACGAGGCCCACGACCTGCTGGACCTCGCCACCGAGCTCGCCGACCGGGAACTCGCGCCACAGGCCGCCGGCTTCGAGGAGCGCGCCGAGTTCCCCCGCGAGGTGCTGCGGACGCTCGGCCGCGCCGGGCTGCTCGGCCTGCCGTACGCCGAGGAGCACGGTGGCGCCGCCCAGCCGTACGAGGTGTACCTCCAGGTGCTGGAGATCCTGGCCAGTCGGTGGCTCGCCGTCGCCGAGGCGGTCAGCGTGCACACCCTGTCCTGCTACCCGCTGGCCCAGTTCGGCACCGACGAGCAGCGCAAGCTGCTGCCCGACATGGTCGGCGGGGAGCTGCTGGGGGCGTACTGCCTCTCCGAGCCGCAGGGTGGCTCGGACGCGGCGGCGATGACGACGAAGGCCGTCCGCGACGGTGACTCGTACGTGGTCTCCGGCACCAAGGCGTGGATCACGCACGCCCGGGTGGCGGACTTCTACAACATCTTCTGCCGCACCGGCGGCCCCGGTCCGAAGGGCATCTCCTGCCTCCTGGCCGACCGGAACACCCCGGGCCTGCACCCGCAGGTCGCCGAACGGACCATGGGACTGCACGCCTCCCCGGTCGCGCAGATCGCCTTCGACGGCGCCCGGGTGCCAACCGACCGGCTGATCGGCGGGGAGGGGACGGGCTTCACCATCGCCATGTCGGCGCTGGACTCCGGCCGGCTCGGCATCGCCGCCTGCGCGGTCGGGCTGGCGCAGGCCGCGTTGGACTACGCGGTGGGGTACGCGAAGGAGCGGCAGCAGTTCGGTCGGGCGATCATCGACTTCCAGGGACTCGGGTTCACCCTCGCCGACCACGCCACGCAGATCTCGGCCGCCCGGGCGCTGATGCTGGCCGCCGCCCGGCTGCGCGACGCCGGCCGCCCGTACTCCATCGAGGCGGCGAAGGCGAAGCTCTTCGCGACCGACGTGGCGATGCGGGTGACCACCGACGCGGTGCAGGTGCTCGGCGGCGCCGGTTACGTGGCCGACCACCCGGTGGAGCGGTACATGCGGGAGGCGAAGGTCCTGCAGATCGTGGAGGGCACGAACCAGATCCAGCGGCTGGTGATCTCCCGGGCCCTCGCGAAGGGGTGACCGGCGGGCCGGTCGCGTAGCCTGTGCCGGTGACGTTCCCGCGGATCACCGTCGACCCCCAGGTGATGGGTGGGGCTCCCTGCGTGCGGCAGTCCCGGGTGCCGGTGGCCATGATCCTCGCGATGATGGCGGACGGGATGACCGCTACGGACATCCTGACCGACCTGCCGTTCCTGGAGGAGGACGACATCACCGAGGTGCTGCACTACGCCGCCGACGCGGTCCGCGAGCGCGCCGCCGGCGAGCCCGCCTGATCCGCGCCACCGCGCAGGTGTCTCCGGTGGATTCCTTACGGTAGGTTGCACGCCGTGGAGGAGATCGACCGTGCCATCGTCACGGCACTGACCGCTGACGGTCGGCTGTCGTACACCGACCTGGCGGAGAAGGTGGGACTGTCGGTCTCCGCGGTGCACCAGCGGGTGCGCCGGCTGGAGCAGCGCGGCGTGATCCGGGGGTACGCGGCCCGGGTGTCCTTCGAGGCGCTGGACCTGCCGTTGACCGCCTTCGTGGCGATCCGGCCGTTCGACCCGTCGCAGCCGGACGACGCACCGGAGCGGCTGGCCCACCTGCCGGAGATCGACTCGTGCTACTCGGTGGCGGGGGAGGACTTCTACCTGCTCCTGGTGCGGGTGGCCGGTCCGTCGGACCTGGAGCGGGTGCTCCAGGAGATCCGCACCGCGGCGAACGTGACCACCCGGACCACGGTGGTGCTGTCCACCCCGTACGAGAGCCGGCCCCCGACGATCAGTGCCGAGCCGTCTGGTCGCCTGCGGTCGCGGGGGCCGGGGGAACCGGCTGGTTCCACCGCAGGATGACCCGCCGGCCGTGCTCGTGGCCGAGCACGCTGACGGTCGCGGTCTCCAGCCGGAACAGGCCGCCGGCCGACGGCGGGAGTCCCAGCCACCGGGCCCCGAGGACCCGCAGGCTGTGCGCGTGCCCGACCACGGCGACGGTTCGCGTCTCCAGGAGCGGGTGCACGCGGTCCAGCAGCCGGTCCAGGCGCTCGCCCACCTCGCTGGGGGACTCCCCGCCGGGGCACCCGTCGGTCCAGATCGTCCAGCCGGGATGGTCCTCGCGGATGTCGACGGTGGTGCGTCCCTCGTACTCGCCGTAGTTCCACTCGGCGAGGTCGTCGTCGGTGGAGGTGACGGTGAGGCCGGCGAGCTGCGCGGTGCGCTGCGCCCGGACGCGAGGGCTGCTCAGCACCGCGCCGAATTGCCGTCCGGCGAGGAACCCACCGAGCGCGCGGGCCTGCCGCTCGCCGTCGGGGGTCAGCTCCAGATCGGTGTACGAGGTGTGCCGGTGGGTGGCGCTCCAGGCGGTTTCGCCGTGACGGATCAGTACCAGGTCTCCCATTCGTCCAGTCAACCAGCTCCGTGCCGACTCCGTTCACCTAGCTTCCTAGGACGCACTACGCGAGGTGGAGCCGTAGACACGCGGACCGTTGGCACCGGCCGAGCAGCCCTCCCGGGACCGAAGTACTGCGGGGGAGCGGCCGGTAGGGTCGCGGGCGTGTCGGTCGTGCGCTCGTTGGTGCTGTTCGTGCTGGCTGCCCTGGCCGAGATCGGGGGCGCGTGGCTGGTCTGGCAGGGCTGGCGGGAGCACCGCGGGCTGTGGTGGATCGCCGCGGGGGTGATCGCACTGGGGTGCTACGGCTTCGTGGCCACGTTCCAGCCGGACCCGAACTTCGGGAGGATCCTGGCCGCGTACGGGGGTGTGTTCGTGGCGGGGTCGCTGGCCTGGGGCGTGGTGGTGGACGGGTTCCGACCGGACCGGTGGGACCTGACCGGTGCGGCGATCTGCCTGGTGGGCGTCGCCGTGATCATGTACGCGCCGCGGGGTTGACGGGGCGGTGGCCGTCGACGAGGAGCATGACGGTCATCAGGGCGGTGACGAGGGCCAGGTGCAGGGCGGCGTTGACGACGGCGCCGACGGGTGCGGTGGCCGCGACGGCGGCCGCGGTGACCAGGCGGCTGCGCGTGTGTCCCTCGCCTGCCGCGTGCCGTTGGTCGGCGACCGCGATCAGGAACAGGGCGACGCCGCCGGCCAGGCCGAGGGCCGGAGGCCAGCCGGCGGGGGTGTCGGGGTGGGCGACGACGGCGTGCAGGCCGGTGGCGGTGGCGATAATGCCAAGTAGCAGCAGGTAGTGGCTGAGGACGTAAACGCGGACGGCGAGCCGGGTGCGTGTCGCTTCGTCGGCGTGGTCGAGCGCCGTCTCCTTGGACGGGGCGTCGGTGAAGTAGGTCCACCAGAGGGCGGCCGACAGGGCGAGGGCCAGGACGACGGCTGCGGCGGTGGCGAGACCGATGTTGTCGGGGCGTACGCCGACGCCGATGGCGACGACGGTTTCACCGAGGGCGACGATGACGAGCAGGCCGTGGCGTTCGACGAAGTGGGCGGGTCGGATGTGGAAGCTGGCGGCGGCGCCGATCCAGGAGTGGCGGGGCAGCAGGTAGGGCAGGACGGCCTGGGTGAAGACGGCGGCGATCCAGAGGGCGGGTACGGCGGGACCGCTGGCGAGGCCGGCGGCGATGACGAGGGCGGCGGCGCCGAGGTTGTAGGGCGCGAGGCGGCGGACGCCGGCGCGGGCGGTGCTGCTGCGGCTGAACAGGGTGAGGTGGACGGTGACGACGATCAGGTAGCCGAGCCCGAAGAGCAGTCCGCTGCCGGCGAAGGCGTCGGGGATGGCGACGGCGGCGAGCAGGAAGCCGGCCATGCCGGCGAAGAGCAGGAACTTGCGTGCGGGGCGGTGGGGCGGGACGTGGTTGGTGAGCCAGGCGTAGCCGCTGTAGAGGTACCAGAGGAGCGCGAGGATCAGGACGGTGTGGGCGAGGCCGGTGCCGTCGGGTTCGTCTTCGAGCAGCTGGGAGAGCTGGGTGATGGTGAGGACGAAGACGACGTCGAAGAACAGTTCGACGGGGGTGACCCGGTCGGCGGTGTCGGTGTCCCGGATCGGGGTCCCCATGCGGGTGACGCTAGCGGTCGGGGTGGGCCCGCTCGTGGGGTACCGCGAAAACGACTCGCCGGCCCATCGATCGGCGTGATGGGGGTTTCCGGACTGGTCGTTCAGTGCATGTCGGAGGCGATGGAGGGCACGGTGAGGGCCTTACGGAACAGCACCATGTCGTCGCCGGTCTCGTAGTAGTCGCGGACCCGCGCCTCCTCGTCGTATCCGCACGAGAGGTAGAAGGCCCGGGCGCGGTCGAACGCCGGGGTCGCGGAGGTTTCGACGAGCAGCAGTCGCTGCCCGCGGGCTTGGAGGTCGGTCTCGACGGCCTGGAGGAGGCGGGTGCCCAGGCCGTGGCGGTGGTGGCTCCGCTCGACGCCGATCATGGTGAGTTCCCAGGTGCGGTCGGTGGCGGGCAGGGGTTCGTAGTAGGCGACAGCGATCAGTTGTCCGTCGTGCTCGTCGACGAGGCAGGCGTGCCCGCTGTCGGCCTTGGTGGCGAAGTAGTCGGCCATCATCTGTTGCACGATGCCGGACTCCTCGGGCGGGAACAGTTCGGCGGCGACCGCCAGGTTCACGATGCTGGACGCGTCGTCCGGGGTGATGGTGCGGATCATGGGGATGCCTCCAGGATTGCCGGCGGCGCCGGGTCGGCCGCACCGCACTAGAATGTACTGCGCGATACATTTTGGCGATAGGATTTTCGGCATGCCTTCGCCGCCGACGACCGCCAAGGGCCGGGCTACCGTGCAACGGGTGCTGGACGCGGCGTGCGTGCTGTTCGCTCGGCAGGGCATCCGGGCCACCACGCTCGACCAGGTGCAGGCCGCCTCGGCGACCGGGCGCAGTCAGCTGTACTCGTACTTCGCCGGCAAGGCCGACCTCGTGACCGCGGTCGTCAACCAGCAGGTCGAACGGGTGCTGGAGGCCCAGCAACCCTTGCTGGGCAGCATCGCGACCGCCGCCGACGTGCGCCGGTGGTGTGAACTGGCCGCCCGGCAGTACTCGGCTGACGACCCGGTGCGGTGTCCGATCGGTTCCCTGGTCCATGAACTCGGCGAGCAGGACCTTGACGCCCGTGCCGCGCTCGCCGCCGGTTTCACCCGCTGGCACACCGCCCTGTCGACGGGCCTGCGGCGGGTCCGCGACAACGGGGGGCTGGCGCCGTACCTCGACCCGGACGCGGCCGCCTCGGCGCTGCTGGCGGCCTACCAGGGCGGCGTGCTGCTCGCCGCCGCCACCGGCGATGTCACCCGGTTGAGCGCCAGTCTCACCACCGTTGCCGGCGGCATGCTCGTCGAGCCTCGCTCCGGGTCGGGGATGCCACGGCAGTCGCCGAGCCGGCGGTAGCGTCGGTTTTTCGCCGGAAGCCACGGACGGGCCGGGTGGGTTCGGGCGGTGGGGACGGGTCACCCCCGCGCACCGGGTGGTGGCGGGGGTGACGGTGGTGCGGGGTCAGTCGTCGCGGTGCGCGGTCCACCACTGCTGGCCGGTCTCGGGCAGGGTGTCGATCGGGTCATAGTAGGCGTAGCGCTTGTTGAGCGCCTCCAGGTCGGCGGACTCGATGGAGGTGCGGTAGTTCTTGGTCCAGTAGGAGATGCCGCGGTCGCGGTCGTACTCGGTGAGCATGTGCACCCAGCGTTTGCCGACGAAGGGGACGTCGCAGACGATGCGGGGGGTGGCGTAGCCGGGCAGGTAGCCCATGATGTCGTGCTGGAGCTGCTGGGCGTGCCAGACGGGGACCCGCCAGTGCTCGGCGTTGGGGATCATGTCGCACATGTAGAAGTAGTACGGCAGGATGCCCGCCTCGCCCTGGAGGGCGAAGCAGAGGTCGAGCAGCTCGGGGGCGGTGGCGTTGACGCCGCGCATGAGCACGCCCTGGTTGCGGACGTCGCGGACGCCGACGTCGAGGGCGGTCTGGGCGGCCTTGGCGACCAGCGGGGTGAGCGACTGGGCGTGGTTGACGTGGGTGTGGATGGCCAGGTTGACGCCGCGGCGGGCGGCGGTGCGGGCGACCCGCTCGAGGCCTTCGACGACGTCGTGCTGGAGCCAGTGCTGGGGCAGGCCCATGAGGGCCTTGGTGGCGAGCCGGATGTCGCGGACGGTCTCCAGGTCCAGCAGCCGCATGAGGTACGACTCGAGGTTGCGCCAGGGCACGTTGGCGACGTCGCCGCCGGAGACGACGACGTCGCGGACGCCCGGGTGGGCCTTGAGGTAGGTGATGTGGGCGTCGTAGCGGTCGACGGGCTTGAGGGTGAGCTTGAGCTTGTCGACGGCGGGGGTGGAGTTGCCGACGAGGTCCATCCGGGTGCAGTGGCCGCAGTACTGCGGGCAGGTGGAGAGCAGCTCGGCGAGGACCTTGGTGGGGTAGCGGTGGGTGAGGCCCTCGGCGACCCACATGTCGTGTTCGTGGAGTGAGTCGCGGCTGGCGTAGGGGTGGGAGGGCCAGTCGGTGCGCCGGTCGGAGGCGACGGGGATCATGTAGCGCCGGATCGGGTCGGCGAGGAAGGCCTCGGTGGTGACCGGCGCGAACGGCACCATCGTGTTGATCATCTGCGGTGGTACGAGCATGGACATGGTGGCCAGGGCGGCCTGGTCGGCGGCGAGGTCGTCGTAGAAGGTCTCGTCGACGAGGTCACCGAGCACGGTGCGCAGCTGCTTGATGTTCTTGACGCAGTTGACGCGCTGCCACTGGGCGTTCTCCCACTGGTCGCGGGTGACGTGTCGCCAGCCGGGGAAGCGGGTCCAGTCGGGTTCGACCAGGGGGCTGCGGCGGTATTCGTAGGGCTGTCCGGCGGTGGGGACCGCGACCGGCGTGGGGCGGGGCGCAGGGATGGTCTCCACCGGTTGGGTCTGGGTCACGGCCCCTCCTCAGTGCGGTGCGGATGATCAGCGGCTCCGAAGGCTACTGGAAAATATCCGGCGAAGAAATTAGTCTGCCGGAAGTTTTCCCGCTACGCGAGCCCTGGCCGGGGTTTCGGGCGGTTGACAGGGGAGGTCGGCGTGACGTCACCGGTGGGTCTGCACCGCGTCGTGGAACCGGCGGGGGTGCTGCCGCAGGCGGCCTGGCGTCTGGATGCCAGGCCGGAGATCGCGGCGAACGAGGTGCGGATCCGGGTAGAGCGGCTGAACCTGGACGCGGCGAGCTTCCGGCAGCTGTGGGAGAAGCACGGCGGGGACGGGGAGAAGGTCCGCGCCGAGGTCCTGGACATCGTGTCGACCCGGGGGAAGATGCAGAACCCGGTGACCGGTTCGGGGGGCATGCTGATCGGCACGGTCGAGGAGGCCGGGCGGCGCTCGCCGCTGGGGCTGCGGCCGGGGCAGCGGGTGGCGACGCTGGTGTCGCTGACGCTGACGCCGTTGACGATCCTCGACGGTCTGGCGCGGTGGGACGGGCGCAGCGAGCAGGTGCCGTGCGACGGGTACGCGATCCTGTTCGCCCGGTCGATCGCGGCGGTGCTGCCGGAGGACCTGCACCCGGAGTTGTCCCTGGCGGTGCTGGACGTGTGCGGTGCGCCGGCGCTGACCGCGCGGGTGGTCGCCGAGCACGTGGCGCGGCGGGAGCGTACGGGTGACCCGACGCCGGTGCGGGTGGCGGTGATCGGGGGCGCGGGCAAGAGCGGGTCGCTGTCGCTGGCCGCGGCGCGGCGGGCGGGCGCGCACCGTACGGTCGGGGTGGTGCCGGTGGCGGCGGAGCGCGACGCGCTGCAGGGCGCCGGCCTGGCGTCGGTGGTCGCGTTGGCCGACGCCCGGGATCCGGTGGCGCTGTCGACGGCGGTGACGTCGGCGCTGGGGGCGCCGGCGGACGTGACCGTGGTGTGCGTGGACGTGCCGGGCTGTGAGCACGGGGCGGTGCTGGGCACCGCCGACGGCGGCACGGTGGTCTTCTTCTCGATGGCGACGAGCTTCGCGGCGGCGGCGCTGGGCGCGGAGGGCCTGGCGGCGGACGTGACGATGCTGGTGGGCAACGGGTACGTGCCGGGGCACGCGGAGCTGGCGATGGGGCTGTTGCGCTCCGAGCCGGGGGTGCGTCGTCTGTTCGAGGCCCGGCTGGCGGCAGACTGAGTGCCATGACGAACCCCTCGACGTTGTACCGCGGTGGCGTGCTGCACTGTCCGGCGGAGCCGAGCGCGACGGCGCTGCTGGTGCGCGACGGCCGGATCGCCTGGTTGGGTGCGGCCGGTGACGCGCCGGCCGCGGATCAGGTGGTGGAGCTGGACGGGGCGCTGGTGACGCCGGCGTTCGTGGACGCGCACGTGCACGCCACGGACACGGGTCTGGTGTTGTCGGGCCTGGACCTGTCGTCGGTGCGGTCGGCGGGTGAGCTGCTGGAGGCGGTGGCGGCGTTCGCGGCGGGCCTGCCGGGTGACGCGGTGGTGCTGGGGCACGGCTGGGACGAGTCGAACTGGGCCGACCGGCGGTTGCCGGACGCCGCGGAGTTGGACCGGGCGGCCGGTGGGCGGCGGACGTACCTGTCGCAGGCGTCGATCCACTCGGCGTTGGTGTCGGCGGCGTTGCTGGCGGCGTGTCCGCAGGCGCAGGCCGCGCCCGGGTACGACGCGTCGGGGTGGTTGCGGCGTGACGCGCACCATGTGGTGCGGGCGGCGGCGCAGGGGTCGGTGACCCGGGCGCAGCGGGTGGTGGCGCAGCGGGTGGCCCTGGGGCACGCGGCGTCGCTGGGTATCGCGGCGGTGCACGAGTGCGGCGGTCCGGAGATCTCCGACGAGGAGGACTTCACCGGGTTGCTGGCGATCTCCGGTGCCGGGGTGCCGGAGGTGTACGGGTACTGGGGTGAGCTGTCCGGTGCGGCGCGGGCGCGGGAGCTGGGCGCGGTGGGTGCGGGCGGGGACCTGTTCGCCGACGGGGCGTTGGGGTCGCGGACGGCGCACGTGTCGTCGGCGTACCTGGACGCCGAGGACGGGTCGTGCGGGCACGGGTACCTGAGCGTGGCGCAGGTGCGTGACCATCTGCTGGACTGCGCGGCGCACGGCATGCAGGGCGGGTTCCACGCGATCGGTGACGCGGCGATCTCGACGGTGCTGGACGGGTTCGCGGCCGCGGCGGCGACGCTGGGCACGGATCGGCTGCGGGCGGCGCGGCACCGGGTGGAGCACGCGGAGATCATGAGCAAGCGGTTGATCGCCGGGTTCGTGGAGTACGGGATCGTGGCGTCGATGCAGCCGGCGTTCGACCGGTTGTGGGGTGGCGCGGGCCGGATGTACGAGTCGCGGTTGGGTCTGGACCGCTCGTGGGAGTCCAACCCGATGGGTGCGATGCACTCGGTGGGGGTGGCGTTGGCGTTCGGGTCGGATTCGCCGGTGACGCCGCTGGATCCGTGGGGGTCGGTGCGGGCGGCGGCGGCGCACCACAACCCGTCGCAGCGGATGAGTGTGCGGGCGGCGTTCGCGGCGCACACCCGGGGCGGGTGGCGGGCGGTGCACCTGGACAGTGAGGGTGTCCTGGCGTTGGGTGCGCCGGCGACGTTCGCGGTGTGGGACACCCCGGCGGGGGTGGAGCGGGGTCTGCCGGTGTTGGTGGCCGAGGACCCGGAGGTGCGGGGTCCGCAGGATCCCACGCCGTTGCCGGTGTGCCGGCGCACGGTGCTGCGCGGTGAGGTCATCTACGAGGAAGGCAGTTCGTGAGCGGGAAGCTTGACCTGGATCCGGCGCTGGTGGCGCGGGCGCGGGAGTTGGCGCGCCGCGCCGGGGCGCCGGTGGTGGAGTTGGCGCGCAGTCACACCACGGTGTCGGTGGAGCGGGCGGTGCTGCGGCTGGCCGGGGTCAGCGGCGCGGACCCGGACGGCATCCCGTGGGTGAACCGGCTGGTCGACGCGGTGGTCGCGGACGTGGGCCTGGGGCACGGTGTCGCGGTGCCGGTGTTCGACGCGATGGCCCGCGAGGGTGTCACGGACGTGACGTTGCTGGCGCAGAAGGCCGCCGCCGGGTCGGTGCGGTTCGGTGTGCCGTCGGGCAGGGCCGGCACCGCCGCCCGCCGGGCCGCGCGCAAGGCGGTCGGGTCGGGGGTGCGGCTGGTCGACCGGCGCCGGGCCGAGCGGGAGCGCCTGGTGAAGCGGTACGGGGATCCGAAGCAACGGCCGTGGATCTATCTGATCGTGGCGACCGGGGACATCTACGAGGACATTCCGCAGGCGCAGGCGGCGGCGCGGGCGGGCGCGGACGTGATCGCGGTGATCCGGTCGACGGGGCAGTCGCTGCTGGACTACGTGCCCGAGGGCGCGACCCGGGAGGGGTTCGCCGGGACGTACGCGACGCAGGAGAACTTCCGGCTGATGCGGGCGGCGCTGGACGACACGTCGAAGGAGCTGGGCCGGTACGTGCGTCTGACGAACTACGCGTCGGGTCTGTGCATGCCGGAGATGGCGACCCTGGCCGGGCTGGAACGGCTGGACATGATGCTCAACGACTCGATGTACGGGATCCTGTTCCGCGACATCAACCCGATCCGTACGTTCGTCGACCAGCGGTTCTCCCGGCAGGTGCACGCCCGGGCGGGGATCATCATCAACACCGGTGAGGACAACTACCTGACCACCGCCGACGCGGTGGACGAGGCGCACACGGTGACGGTGTCGCAGCTGCTCAACGAGTTCTTCGCGCACGAGGCGGGGCTGGCGGACTGGCAGTTGGGGCTGGGGCACGCGTTCGAGATCAACCCGGACGTGCCGGAGTCGTTCCGGTTGGAGTTGGCGCACGCGCTGCTGGCGCGGGAGCTGTTCCCGGACGCGCCGTTGAAGTGGATGCCGCCGACGAAGCACATGACCGGTGACGTGTTCCGGGGCAACCTGCTCGACGGGTTCTTCAACCTGGTGGGCACGATGACCGGGCAGGGGATCCTGCTGGTGGGGATGATGACCGAGGCGGTGGTGACGCCGTGGCTGTCCGACCGGGACATCGCCCTGCAGAACGTGCGGTACGTGCTCGGTGCGGCCGGTGGGCTGCACGAGGACTTCGTGCCGGCGCCGGGCGGGTTCATCCAGCAGCGCGCCAACCGGGTCCTGGGTGAGGCGCTGGACCTGCTGGAGCGGATCGGGGAGCAGTCCCTGTTGACGGCGATCGCCGAGGGCACGTTCGGGATCATGAAGCGGCCCGCGGACCGGGGCAAGGGCCTCGACGGGGTCGCACGGCACGAGGCCGACTACTACAACCCGGCCACCGAGATCCTGGAGCAGGCCTCGTGAGTGACAAGACGATCGTCCGGCCGTACGGGGACACCACCGGTGACGGCATGGTGCAGGTGTCGTTCACGCTGCCGGTGCCGCACGACAAGCGGGCCGAGGGCGCGGCGGTGCAGCTCGCGGCGAAGATGGGCATCGACCCGGCGATGCTGGTGCACGCCAAGCCCATCGGTGACGGGTTCACGTTCTTCGTGGTGTACGGGCGGGTGAACCACCTGGTGGACCTGTCCGCGGTGCAGGTGGTGGAGCGCGACTACCCGCTGCTGGGCGCCAAGGAGGTCAACGCGGTGGTGAAGCGGCAGTTGCGCCGCAAGCTGTCGGTGGTGGGGGCGTGCATCGGCACCGACGCGCACACCGTGGGCATCGACGCGATCCTCAACGTCAAGGGCATCGCCGGGGAGAAGGGCCTGGAGTACTACCGGGAGTTGAAGGTCACCAACCTGGGCGCGCAGGTCAGCGTGCCCGAGTTGGTGGAGGCCGCCCGGATGGAGAAGGCCGACGCGGTGCTGGTGTCGCAGGTGGTGACGCAGCGCGACGCGCACCTGCACAACACCCGGGAGATGTCGGCGGCGTTCCGGGAGGCCATGCCGGCCGGGAAGCGTCCGCTGCTGATCGTCGGCGGTCCCCGTTTCGACGAGAAGATGGCCGGCGAGCTGGGTGTGGACCGGATCTTCGGCCGGGGCACCACCCCGGGTGAGGTGGCGTCGTACCTGGTGCACGCGTTGATCACGAACAGGAAGGTGCCGGCATGAGCGAGCGGCTGGGGTTGACGGTGACGCACCGGCGGTACGTGCCGTACGCGCACGCCCACTACGCGGGGAACCTGGTCGACGGCGCATACGCGCTGGGCCTGTTCGGCGATGTCGCCACCGAGGTGTGCATCCGTACCGACGGCGACGAGGGTCTGTTCGCGTCCTACTCCGACGTGCAGTTCCGCAGCGCCATGAAGGCCGGCGACGTGCTGGAGGTGACCGCGACGGTGACCCGGGTCGGCACCCGCAGCCGCACCCTGGACTTCACCGCGCGGGTGGTGTGCCGGGGCCGCCCCGACCGGGGGGAGTCCGCGGCCGAGGTCCTCGACGAGCCGATCGTGGCGGTCACCGCGACCGGCACCGTGGTCGTACCGCCGGCGGCGTGAACGTCGCCGTCTGCGCCGACGTCGGCTCGACGTACACCAAGGTCGCGGTGGTCGACCTCGACGGCGGTGGCCTGGTCGCGGCGGCGTCGGCGCCCACGACGGTCGACAGTGACGTGCTGCACGGCCTGGACGCCGCGGTCGCCGCGGCCACCGCGCGCCTGGGCATGCGCGACGCGCCGTGGTACGTGTGCTCGTCGGCCGGTGGTGGGCTGCGTCTGGCGGTGGTCGGGTACGAGCCGCTGGTGACCGCGCAGGCCGGTCGGCGGGTCGGCCTGTCGGCCGGGGCGAACGTGGTGCACGTGGCCGCCGGCCGGTTGGGTGCGGCGGACGTGGCGGCGTTGCGGGCCGCCCGGCCGGACGTGGTGCTGCTGGTCGGCGGCACCGACGGCGGTGACGCCGAGACGTTGACGCACAACGCGACGCGGCTGGCGAAGGCCCGGTGGCGGGTGCCGGTGGTGCTCGCCGGCAACGCCGACGCCCGCGACGACCTGCACGCTCTGCTCGCCGACGCGCGGGTGCCGGTGACGGTCGCGGACAACGTGCTGCCCCGCATCGGTGTCCTCGCGCCGAGCGCGGCGCGGGCGGCGATCCGGGAGGTGTTCCTGCGGCACGTCATCGGCGGCAAGCGGCTGTCGCGGGGTACGCGCTTCGCCCGGCTGGTGCGCGCGGCCACGCCGGACGCGGTGCTGACCGGGGTGGAGGTCCTCGCCGACTCCCTGGGCGGGGACCTGGCCGTCGTCGACGTGGGTGGGGCGACCACCGACGTGTACTCGGTGCTCACCCCGGACGAGCGGGCCACCGGGCCGGGTCGGGAGGTCGCCGGCACGCTGTGGCGGGCCCGGACCGTGGAGGGCGACCTGGGGATGCGGTGGAGCGCGCCCGGTGTGGTCCGCGCGGCCGTGGAGGAGCGGCTGCTCACCGCCGGCGACGCCGGTGAGCTGACCGCGGCGGCGCAGGCTCGTGCCGCCGATCCGGGGTTCCTGCCCGCCGACGCCGTGCAGCGGGACGTCGACGCCCGCATCGCCGCGCTCGCCGCGACGGTGGCGCTGCGCCGGCACGCCCGGGGCGCGGCCACCGGTGAGCGCGCCGGCCGGGACCTGCGGGACGTGCGGCTGCTGGTCGGCTCCGGCGGGGTGCTGCGGCACGCCGCTCCCGACGCCGCCGCGGGGGTCCTCGGTTCGGTGCTCACCGACCACGCCGGCGGTTGGCCGCTGCCGCGCGCCGCCCGGCCGGTCGTCGACGTCGACTACGTCCTGGCCGCCGGTGGGCTGCTCGCCGCCGACCATCCCACCGCGGCCCGCGCCCTGCTGGACGGGATGCAAGGAAGGGCCCCCCGTTAACGCCTCGCGTGGTGCCGGGGGCCCTTCTTAACAGGTGGGCAGCGTCCTCGGGTGCGAGGTGAACCTCGGCTGAACGACGCCTCACCCGCGTCGGTCGGGACGCGCCGACGCGACACGCCGAATGTGACGGCCGCGACTCGTCCGGGGTGGGTTGACAGCGCCCGGGGGGCAGCACGTACCGTCTTTGAGTCCTACTACGGGAAGCGGCTGTTGTTCGCTTCGTCCCTTCGTCCGCTGGCCGAGCGACACCGAGCAGTTCGTCGCGGCGGCCAGGTCCAGCGGGCGGGGGTCGGCGGGGCGGCGCGAACCGGCCGCGCTTACCGGTGTACGGGCAGGGTGAGGTGCACGGCCAGTAGACAACGGCCGGGCGGGGACAGCCAGTCCACCGTCGGGTCGGTCCGAAGGTCGGCGTGCCCCATCCTCGCCCCACCGGCCGGGGAGGGCCTGGGAGCATCGGGGCGCGGCGCAAGCCGCGCCCCGATTTCGTCACCGACCGACCGCGGCCAGCTCGGCGTCGAGGCGTTCCAGATAGTCCACGGCCCGCATCCGCCGGCCGAGCGGCGCGGACTGACCCGACCAGAGGCTCGCGTGCTCGCGGTCCCCGGCGGCGGCCGCCGCCCGCCGCAGCGGCGCGGTGAGCGCGGACTGCGCCGGGTACGGGGCCCGGGGAACCGCCGGATCGGCCAGGGCGCGGGTGACCCGGTTGGGCACACCGCGGGCGAGTCGACCGGAGAAGGCCGACGTCAGGACGGTGGAGTGCCGGCCGGGGGCCGTGGTGAGGGCGTCCTTGTGCACGTCGGGTACCGCCGACTCGTGCGTGGCGAGGAAACCGCTGCCGATCTGCACCCCCTCGGCGCCCAGCGCGAAGGCCGCCCGGACCTGGCGGGCGTCGGTGATGCCGCCCGCGGCCACCACCGGCGCGGCGACCGCGTCCACCACCTGCGGAACCAGCGAGAGGGTGCCGACGAGCGACTCCTCGACCGGGCGCAGGAACGCGCCACGGTGGCCGCCGGCGTCACTGCCGGAGGCGACGATCACGTCGACGCCGGCCTCGTCGAGGGCGACGGCCTCCTCGACGGTGGTCGCCGTGGCCAGCACGACGACACCCCGGCGGTGCGCCTCGGCGACGACCTCGGCGTCCGGCACACCGAACACGAAACTCACCACCCGTGGTGCGGCCGCCAGAAGCGCGACGATCTGGTCGTCGTAGCGCGGCCCGGCCGGCGGCGGGCCGTCGGGGACGGCGACGCCGAGCGCGTCGTAGAACGGACGCAGTGGTGCGACGAACCCGGCGACCTCGTCCGCGCCGACCCGCACGTCCACCTCACCCGGCAGCGGCACCCACAGGTTGACGTTGATCACCCCGTTCGTGCGGGACCGCAGGTCCCCGACGAGCGCGGTGATGGCCTCGGCGTCGAGATGGTTGGCGCCGAAGGACCCCACCGCGCCGGCCTCGGCGACGGCAACGGTCAGATCCACCGAGGAGAGGCCGCTGCCGAACGGGCCCTGGACGACCGGCCGGCGCAGGTCGAGCAGGCGACTGAAACGGGTCACCGGCCAGGGCGACGGGGACGAGGTCATGGGTGTCCTTTCTCGGGCCGCTGCGCGGCGGGGTTACCCCCAGGAGCATCTTTCCGTAACGGAGGACACCCTCGTGCTGCCCGGGCGAGGCGGTCACTCGGGCTGCGGACGATCGGGCGGGTAGCCTTCACCCCCGTGATCGTGGTGAGGTGCCGGTGACGACCGTGGACAGCAGTAGGGCGCACGCCGGGCGGGTGCGTCCGCACACCGACGCGCCCCGCGCGCTGCCGTTGCGCACGGCGATCGCCCTGGCGGTGGCCGCCGGGCTCGCGCTGCTGCTGGCGTTCCCTCCGTACGGGCTGTGGCCGCTGGCACCGGTCGGGGTGGCGCTGCTGGCCGCCGCGGTGCACCGCCGCCGGATCCGCGCCGGCGCCGGCCTGGGCTTCCTGACCGGTGTGGCGCTGTTCGCCCCGATGCTGAGCTGGACGAACCTGCACACCGGTTACCTGCCGTGGGTGCTGCTGTCGCTGCTGCAGGCCGGCTACGTGGCGCTGCTCGGCGCCGCCGCGGCGTACGCGTCGCCGCTGGCCGACCGGTTCCGGGCGGCGTGGCCGGCGCTGACCGCCGTGCTGTGGGTCGGGCAGGAGGCCCTGCGTGACCGCACCCCCTTCGGCGGGTTCCCGTGGGGGCGGCTCGCGTTCAGCCAGGAGGACTCCCCGCTGCTGCGGCTGGCGGCCCTCGGCGGCGCGCCGCTGGTCACCTTCGCCGTGGCGCTGACCGGCGGATTCCTCGCCGCCGCGGCGTGGCGTACCGGGGAGCTGCGGGGCGGTGCCGGGGGAGCGCGGCCGTGGGCGCCGGTCGCCGGGCTGACCGCGGCGGCGCTGGCCGTGCCCGGAATCGGGCTGCTCGTCCCCGTCGGCGCCGCCCGCCCCGGCGCGGCGGTGACCGTCGCGATCGTGCAGGGCAACGTGCCGCGCCTCGGTCTGGACTTCAACGCCCAACGGCAGGCGGTGCTGAACAACCACGTCGACGCGACCGTCGACCTCGCCCGCCAGGTGGCCGCCGGCACCCAGCGGCGCCCGGACCTGGTGGTGTGGCCGGAGAACTCCTCCGACATCGACCCGCTGCGCGACGCCTCCGCCGGGGCGCGGATCTCCGAGGCCGCCGACGCGATCGACGCGCCCATCCTGGTCGGGGCCGTGCTGCGCGGCCCCGGCGAGGGGCAGGTACGCAACGCGGGGCTGATCTGGAACCCCCGGACCGGCCCGGACCTCGCGCAGCTGTACACCAAACGGCATCCGGTGCCGTTCGCCGAGTACGTGCCGATGCGCGACATCGCCCGGATGGTCAGCAAGGAGGTCGACCGGGTCCGCGCGGACTTCGTGCCCGGCACCGAACCCGGCGTCCTGCGCACCGGGCCCGCCGTGCTCGGCGACGTCATCTGCTTCGAGGTCGCCTACGACGAGGTGGTCCGCGACACCGTCACCGGCGGGGCGCAGCTGCTGGTCGTGCAGACCAACAACGCCACCTTCGACGTGGCCGAGGCGCGTCAGCAACTGGCGATGGTGCGGCTGCGGGCCGTCGAGCACGGCCGGCCCGCGTTGATGGCCTCCACGGTCGGGGTGTCCGGGTTCGTCGCCCCGGACGGGCGGGTAAGTGACGCCACCGGGTTCAACACCCGCGCGGTGGTGGTCCGCGAGGTGCGGCTCGCCGACGGGCGCACCCTGGCCACCCGGGTCGGGCTGTGGCCGGAGGCGGTCCTGACCGCCCTGGCGGCGGCCGCCCTGGCCGGCGCGACCGTGCTGCGCCGCCGCCGCTTCACGGATGGCCCGCAGGAGCAGCCGCGCACCGGATGACGGCAGGCCCGCGACCGGGCCGGCGGAGGGGGAGCGGAGTGGCCGAGGCGACCGACGTCCGGAGGCCCACGACGGGACACCCCGGGCTGGGTCGGGTGCTCGTGGTGATCCCGACCTACAACGAGGCCGACAACGTACGGCAGATCGTGACCCGGGTACGGCGGGCCGCCCCCACGGTGGAGGTGCTCGTCGCCGACGACAACAGCCCCGACGGCACCGGCACGCTGGCCGACGCCCTCGCCGCCGCCGACCCGGGGGTGCACGTGCTGCACCGCACGGGCAAGCAGGGCCTCGGCGCGGCGTACCTGGCCGGGTTCGCGTGGGCGCGGCAACGCGACTACGACGCGGTGGTGGAGATGGACGCCGACGGCTCGCACGCCCCGGAGCAACTGCCGGCGCTGCTGCACGCCGCCGGTGACGCCGACGTGGTGATCGGGTCGCGGTGGACCGGCGGCGCGCGGGTGGTGAACTGGCCGCTGCGGCGGCTGCTGCTGTCCCGCGCCGGCAACCTGTACGCACGGGTGGCGCTGGGCCTGCCGGTCTCCGACGCCACCGGTGGGTACCGCGTGTACCGGCTCAGTGTGCTGGAGTCGCTCGACCTCGACGCGGTGTGCTCCCAGGGGTACTCGTTCCAGGTGGAGCTGGCGAGGCTGGCGCACCAGGCGGGCGCGCGGATCGTGGAGGTGCCCATCACGTTCGCCGAGCGGGAGCGCGGCACCAGCAAGATGACCCCGCTGATCGTGGCCGAGGCGCTGTGGCGGATCACCACCTGGGGGTTGCAGGACCGCCGGCGGGCGGTACGACGGGGCCTGCACGGCACCCCCACCGGTCAGGTGCGGTGGCCCTGAGCGTGGGCGTGTCATGCTGGACGGGTGGCGACGCCCCACCGGCCGCAGACAAGCGGACGGAAGCGGACACATCCGGATGAGGGCCCCACTCAAGGCGGATGGGGTGAGATGCGCCGAGGACTGAGATTCGTACCGCTGGCGCTGCTGGTGGCGGTGGTACTGGAGCTGACGGTGTTCGTGGCCGTCGGCCGTGCGGTCGGTTTCCCGACGGCGGTGCTGGCGGTGTTCGTCGCGTCGCTGCTGGGCCTGGTGCTGCTGCGCCGCGAGGGCATGCGGGCGTGGCGTGGCTTCCGGGCCTCCGCCGAGGCCGGTCGGCCGCCGGGCGCGCAGGTCACCGACGGCCTGGTCGGGTTGGCCGGCGCGCTGCTGCTGGCCACCCCCGGCCTGCTGAGCGGCCTGGTGGGCCTGATGCTGCTGGTGCCACCGGTACGCCGGCTGGCCCGCGCCGGCGTGCAACGCACCGCCGAGCGCCGCGTGTCGTCGATGGTCGCCGGTGACCTGTTCGGGCCCCGCCGGGTGCGCGTGCGGCGCGGTGATCCGCAGCCGCCGCCCGGGCCGGCCGCCGAGCCCACCGTCATCGACGGTGGCCGGGCCATCGAGGGCGAGATCGTCGAGCCCGGCCGCAACTAGGAACGTCGACACGCGAAGCGCCCCGGCAGCCGAAGCTGCCGGGGCGCTGTCGTGTCGTGCGGTGACTGCTCAGGCGCGACCGCGGCGGGTGCGAACCTCCTGCAGCCGCTCGGCGAGGATGTCCTCCAGCTCGGCGATCGAGCGCCGCTCCAGCAGCATGTCCCAGTGGGTACGCGGGGGCTTGGCCTTCTTCTGCTCCGGCTCGCTGCCGTCGACCAGCCGCGCGACGCTGCCGTCGAACTTGCACTCCCAGGTCGTGGGGACCTCGGCGTCGACGGCGAACGGCACCTCGAACTGGTGGCCCTTGGCACACAGGTACTCGCGGGTCTGACGCGGCGCGAGCTCCGTGTTGCGGTCGGATTCGTAGCTGACCGCGCCCAGACGGCTTCCGCGCAGCATACGCTCGCCCATGATCGACTTCCCCTCGTTCGTGGTGCTGGTCTTCTGGTCCAACGGTCCGTTCCCACCGGGCCATTCCCGCCCGTGGCGCTGCCGCGCACACGGTCGGCCGCACCAAGGGTAACCGGCCACGCCAGGCCGCCGACGCGCTCATCCCGCGCCCGGGTCGAAACGGTGGAGTGTTTCCGCTGCCAACGGGGATGTTAGCCGCCCGACGAGCAGCCGGAGGTTCGCCATGGCCAGTGACGCGCCGGTCGCCGCCCGACCGCCGGGCGGGCGGGGCTTCTTCGGGCATCCGCCCGCCCTGGCCACCCTGTTCCTCACCGAGATGTGGGAACGGTTCAGCTTCTACGGCATGCGGGCGATCCTGGTGCTGTACCTGACCGCGTCGGTGGCCGACGACGGTCAGGGCCTGGGGGAGTCCACCGCCAACGCGGTCTACGGCACCTACAACGCGATGGTGTACCTGATGGCGTTGCCCGGCGGCTGGGTCGCCGACCGGTTGATCGGCGCGCGCCGCAGCGTGCTGTGGGGCGGCATCGTCATCGCCGCCGGGCACTACGTGATGGCGATCCCCGTGCGGTGGAGCGTCTTCGCCGGCATGGCGCTGATCGTGGTCGGCACGGGGCTGCTCAAGCCCAACATCTCCACCATGGTGGGCGACCTCTACGACCGGGACTCGCCGCGCCGCGACGCCGGCTTCTCCATCTTCTACATGGGCATCAACCTGGGCGCGTTCGTCGCACCGCTGGTCACCGGCTTCCTCGGCGAGAAGATCAACTGGCACCTGGGGTTCGGGGCGGCGGCGATCGGCATGACCTTCGGCGTGCTCCAGTACGTCCTCGGCCGGCGCCGCCTGGGCGACGCGGGCGCCCGACCGGCCGACCCGCTGCTCGGGGCCGACCGGCGACGGGCGCTGAGCCGGATCGGCGTGGCCGCCACCGTCCTGGTGCTGGCCGTGGGGGCACTCGCCGTGGCCGGGCTGTTCACCGTCAACACCGTGGTCAACCTGCTCACCGCCGTCACCGTGCTGGTCACCGTGGTCTACTTCGCGCGGATCCTGCTCGACCGGGAACTCAGCGACACCGAACGCAGCCGGATGAAGGCGTACGTGTGGCTGTTCGTGTTCGCCGCCGCGTTCTGGATGATCTACGACCAGGCCGGGTCGGTGCTGAACCTCTTCGCCGCCGAGAACACCGACCGGGACGTCGCGGGCTTCACCTTCCCGGCGTCCTGGCTGCAGTCGGTCAACCCGATCCTCATCATCATCGGCGCGCCGCTGGCCGCCCTGCTGTGGGTGCGGCTGGGCCACCGGGTGTCCACCCCGGCCAAGTTCGCCGTCGGCCTGGTCCTCAACGGCCTGTCGTTCGTGCTGATGGCCGCCGCCGCGCAGGCCGCCGTCGGCGGCGACCTGGTCTCACCGTGGTGGCTGGTCGCCGTCTTCGCGATCCAGGTCGCCGGCGAACTGGCGCTGAGCCCGGTCGGGCTGTCCGCCACGACGAAGCTGGCCCCGGTGAAGTACGCCAGCCAGATGATGGGCCTGTGGTTCCTCGCCACCGCCGTCGGCGACGCCATCGGCGGCCAGGTCGCCCGCCTGTCGGACACCTGGCCGCAGCCGACCTACTTCCTCGTCTTCGGCCTGGCGTCGGTCGTGCTGGGTGCCGCGGCGATGATGTTCACCCGGCAGATCCGCGCCCTGATGGCCGGCATCCACTGACCGGCCGGGCATTCCCGGTCAGGACACCGGGGTCGGCGGCAGCGGCAGCGGCAGGCCGGGCAGCCCGTCGATGCTGGTCGCCACGTGGTCCTTGCCGGCGAAGTACGCGTCCAGCGACGCGTCGTCCTCCCGGGCGAACCGCTTGGCGTGCAGGTCCCGGTCACTGTCGTAGGTCATGAACGGCACCGCGTAGCCGCACGTGTCCCGGATCAGCTCGGCGCGCACCACGATGATCGCCCGCAGGCCGTGCTGGCTCGTGTCGATGTCCGGGAAGTGGCCGGCGAGTTCCACCCAGCGCGGGTCGTCGCGGAACACGGGCTCACCCCGCCCGTGCACCCGCACGATGTTCGGCGGGCCGGTGAACGCGCACCACATCAGCGTGATCCGGCCGTTCTCCCGCAGGTGGGCGACCGTCTCGGCGTTGGAACCGGCGAAGTCCAGGTAGGCCACGGTGCGGTCGTCCAGGACCGCCCACGACCCGCGCAGGCCCTTCGGCGACAGGTTGATGGTGCCCGCACCGGACAGCGGCGCCGTCGCGGTGAAGAACAGAGGCTGGTCCTCGATGAACGTGCGGAGCCGGCCGTCGATGCGCTCGTGTGTCTTCCCCATGTGGCCATCATCGCGCCGCAGCGGCCCGCCGACCGCCCGGTATCCCAGGGGCTGGTCAGCCGCGGGCCCCCAGCTGCGCCAGGGCGGCGGCGAGGTGGCTGACCTGGTCGGCCAGCTGCGCCGCCCGCGTCCGCGCCTCGTCCCGGTCGGCCTCGGCGGCGCGCAGGCGTACGGTCAGCTCGTCGACCGTGCCCTGCGCGGCGGTGCCGGCCGCGCGGGCGGCGGCCAGGTCCGTGACCGCCGCGTCCCGCTCGGCGGCGAGCGCGGTCCGGTCCGTGACCGCCCGCCCGACCGCCGCGACGGCCTCCCGGCGGGCCGCATCGGCACGGTCGCGCTCGGCCTCGGCCCGCTCCTGCGCCTGCCGCGCGGCGGCGGCCTGCGCGTGCGCCCGGTCGGCCTCGGTACGGGCCTGGGCCGCCTCGGTACGGGCCTGGTCGGCCTGCTCGCGGGCCCGCCGGGCCTCGTCGTGGCGGCGCTGCGCCCGGTCCAGGGCCTCCGTCGCCGCGGCGGTGGCCCGCGTGGCGTCGGCGCGGGCCGCGTCGCGCTCACCGGTCGCCTCGGCGGCGCCGCGCCGCGCGGCCTCCAGCTCCTCCCGGAGGGTACGCAGCTCGTGGCGGGCCGCGTCGCGGTCCCGTTCCGCCTGCGTGCGCAGCGCCTCGGCGGCGCCGGCCTCGCGGCGGGCCCGCTCCCGGTCGGCCTCGGCCCGGTCGGCGCGCTCGGTCGCGGCGGCGGCCTCCTCGGCGGCGCGAGCGGCCTGCGCGCGCGCCGCGTCCCGGTCGGCGCGGGCCGCGCGGGCCTCCTCGCGGGCCCGGACGGCGGTGGCGGCGGCGTCCTCGGCGTCGCGGCGTGCCTCGTCCCGTTCGGTCTGCGCCGCCGCCACCTCGTTGGCCGCGTCGGCGCGGACCTGCGCCAGCTGCCGCTCCACCCCGACCGGGGACAGCTCGGCGTGCAGCGCCTCGGTGAGGGTGTCCACGATCTGGTCCAGCCGGTCCACGGCCTCCCAGGTGCGGGCCACCTGGCCGGGCAGGCCGGGGGCGTTGCGGTGCCGCATCCGGCTGTTGCGGGAGGCACGCTGGCAGGCGCCGTCGTTGTCCCGGCAGTACCGGAACGGGCGGCCCGCGCCGGCGCGCTGCGGCACCTCACGTCCGCAGTGGGCGCAGGGGCGGGTCTCGGGGGCGGTGGCCGGGGCGTCCATCGAGGGCGAAGTCTAGTGCGGGGACCGTCGGGCGGCGGCGGGGTGGTTCGGGCCGCGCCCGTCCACCCCGCCGGCACCGCGACGGCCACCGAACCCCTACACCGACGCCCGGTCCCGGAAGGCGGCCACGGCCCGCCGGGTGTCCTCGGCCATCAGGTCGGCGTTGATCGCGGCGCCCGCGTTCAGGCCGGCCGCCGCCGCGCTGACCACCTGGGCGCGCAGGTCGGTGACGTTGCCGGCGACCCACACGCCGGGCACCTCGGTCGCGCCGGACGCGTCGGCGGGAACCGCGGTGCCGACCACCTGGCCGCCCATCTCCAGCGGCGCCGTCGGCAGGCCGAGCGAGGTCAGCACGTCGGCGCGGGCGGTGAAGCGGGGTGCGACCACCACCGCCGCGCACGGTACGACCTGCCCGGACGCCAGACGGACCCCGGTGATCCGGTCGTCGGCGACCTCCACCGCGGCCACCGGACCGTCCACCACCGTGACGCCCCGGGCGGACAGCTGTTCCTGCGCGTCGGCGTCCAGCGGCGGCGCGGTGTGCCGGAACAGCGTCACGTCGGCGCTCCACTGCCGCCACAGCAGTGCCTGGTGCACGGCGAGGGGGCTGGTGGCCAGCACGCCCAGCGGCTGGTCGCGCACCTCCCAACCGTGGCAGTACGGGCAGTGCAGCACGTCCCGTCCCCACCGCTGCGCCACGCCCGGCACGTCGGGCAGCTCGTCGACCAGGCCGGTGGTCACCAGCACCCGGCGGGCGAGCACCGTGCTCCCGTCGCTGAGCCCGACCCGGAACCCGCCGTCGACCCGCGTCGCCGAGGCGACCGTGCCGGTGGCGATCTCCCCGCCGTAGCCGGTGACCTCGGCCCGCCCGGCGGCCAGCAGCTCCGCCGGGGGCATGCCGTCGCGGGTCAGGAAGTTGTGCACGTGCCCGGCCAGAGCGTTGCGTGGCGCCCCGGCGTCCACCACCAGCACCGACCGTCGCGCCCGGGCCAGGGCCAGCGCGCCGCTGAGCCCCGCCGCGCCGCCACCGACGACCACCACGTCGTACGTCTCGCGCATCGTTCCGTTCCCCCTCGCGGGGCGGGTCGGACGCCCGCCACCGGCGCCGACTGTGCGCCGACCGGCGCCCGGTGGCAAATGCCGTTGCCGTTGTGGCAAAGTCGGCGGCGTGAGTGACTTCGGAGAGGTGCTGTCCGCCGTCGGGCCGCGCCTGCGCGCGCTGCGGGAGCGGGGCGGCACCACCCTCGCCCAGCTGTCCACGGTGACCGGGATCTCGGTGAGCACCCTGTCCCGCCTGGAGTCCGGTCAGCGCCGGCCCACCCTGGAGCTGTTGCTGCCCCTCGCCCGCGCCCACCGGGTACCGCTGGACGAGCTGGTCGACGCACCACCCACCGGCGACCCGCGCGTGCACCCCCGCCCGGTGCGCCGCCACGGCGTGACCTACCTGCCACTGACGCGCCGGCCCGGGGGAGTGCGGGCGTACAAACTGATCATTCCGGCGGCCACGCCGGGCGGGGAGCCGGACCCGCGCAGCCACGAGGGACACGAGTGGCTGTACGTGCTGTCGGGACGGTTGCGGCTGGTGCTCGGCGAGCACGACCTGGTCCTCACCGAGGGCGAGGTCGCCGAGTTCGACACGCGGGTGCCGCACTGGCTGGCCAACCCCACCGACGAGCCGGTGGAACTGCTCATCCTGTTCGGCCCGCAGGGTGAGCGGGCGCACGTACGCGCCCGTCCGGCACGCACCGCCGACTGACCTCCACCGGGAATGCCGCGTACGCCTCGGGCGCTGGCCTCTGTCGGGCGGCAGCGCCGTGGCCGCCCGCGTTACCGTGGCCGGGGAGGAGGCGGGGCGATGGACAGCTGGGAAGCGACGGTCGAGGCGCAGATTCGCAGCGCCCAGGAGCGCGGGGAGTTCGACAACCTGCCCGGTATGGGCAAGCCGATCCCCGGTCGCAACCTTCCGTACGACGAGTCCTGGTGGATCAAGAGCTTCCTGGAGCGGGAGGCCCTGCCGACGGACCTGCTGCTGCCCACTCCACTGCTGCTGCGCCGCCGCGCCGAGCAGGTGCCCGACGAGGCGCGGGACCTGCCCACCGAGGAGGCGGTCCGTGCTTACGTCGCCGTGCTGAACCGGGAGATCCTGGCCTGGCTGCGCAACCCGTCCGGACCGCGCGTGGTGGTGCGCCCGGTCAACGCCGACGAGGTGGTGCGCGGCTGGCGGGAGCGCCGGCAGGCGGTGGCGGTCGCGGCGACCCGGCCGGACGCGGGGACCCCGGCGACGGTCACCCAGCAGCGGCGGTCCAGGCGTTGGTGGCGGCTGCCGTGGCGCCGCCCGGCTGCCTGACGGCCCTCAGCGGCGGGGGCCCCCGGCGGCGAAGCGCTCCATGCGTGCCCGATCTGGGCGACGGCGGTCAGGCGGGATGCGCCCTCCGGGAGCCGTAGGCCGGGCCGAACACCACCAGCAGCGCCAGATCCTCGGTGACGTCCACGAAGCGGTGCTCCTCACCCGCCGGGACGAAGATCACCGCACCCGGGCCGACCGGTGCCTCGCCGTCGGACGTCACGATCCGCGCCCGGCCCGCCGTCACCACGTAGATCTCGTCCTCGGTGTGCGGGCTCTGGTCGTCGGTCCCGCCCGCCGGGATGCAGTACGTCCCCACGGACAGGTCGGGCACCCGCAGGTGCTCCACCCAGTCGTTGGCGGCGGCGTCGGCCGGTGCCGTCCATTGCCCCGCACCCGTGACGATCCGCATGGCGGCAACCCTAGCGGCCCCCATAGCGCGCTGGCGGGACCAGTCGCCCGCCCGGCAGCTGCTGCTGACCGATCGGCGGGTCAGTCGACCGCGGCGCGCCAGACCCACGAGGTACGCCGGGGCCGACCCGGGAGCTCACCCCGCCCGGTCGACCAGAGCAGCACCGCCGGCGTCGACCCGTGCGGGGCGTCCGGGAACAGGCGGCGCAGCACCGCGGCGCTCACGTCCTCCGGTGGTGTCCACGGCACCCCGAGCCCCCGGGTGATGTCGTAGGTGTGCAGGACGGTCTCGGCCACTCCCATCGCCGCGAAGCCGCCCGGGTCGCAGGGACCCCAGTGCCAGGCCCGCACCTCGGGCGGGGCCGCGTCCACCGCGGCGGCCAGCAGGCCCGCGCAGGCGCGCACCACCCGAAGCACCTCGGCGGGCGCGGCGGTGGGGGAGACCACCAGGTCGTACGGCAGGTAACCGGTCTCGGCGCCCCCGGCGACCTGGCCCGCGTACGCCATCAGGTCGTGCGCCACGTGCGCCGCCGTCGTCCAGCAGCTCCACTCGAGGTCTCCGGCCGGCACCGACCAGTCCCGGTCGGTGTGCGCGTCGAGCACGGCGGCCATGTCCGCCACGGCGCGGATGACGTCGGCCCCGGTCATCGCGATCACCACCCGACCATGGCAGCACGGGTGGCTCGTGGCAACCGGAGTTCCGCCCGGGACAGCGACTTATTAACGTAATTCCGGTAACGATAATCCAGTAATTACGCCAGAAAGTCGCCCGGGAGTCAAACACCATAATGACTGTTATTGTGTATCCCGGGTCGAGGACGTGTCGCCACCTTCCGTGCCCCTCCGGCGATGGCCCTGGACCTCGTCGCCGCCGTCAGGATTCCTGCCCGCAACCGTGCCGGCTCTCCGGCCGGGTTCGTGCACGCGCCGGACTTCTTCGCGCGGTTAATGGACAGGACCTCGCTGGTGATCGACGGCCGGCCGGCGCCGCGGATCAAGCCGCGTGCTGCCAAGGCCTGCGCGCGCCCGGCGGCAGTGATCGAGACGGCTGAGCAGGCCGGCGACCCGGTCGCGATGCTTCCGGTGCTCTATCGCCTGCTGTGGTTCGTTCCGCCTCGACATCGTCCGTTTCTGAGAAGTCCGCGGTGCCGAGGCGCCTTCCCGACTTGATCAGTCCTTCGGCGTTCAACCCCTACAGCGGATGAGTGCCTAAGACTCTGGCGGTGAAGCCCGCCAGTTGCGTCCGCATTTGTTCGGGCTCTACGCGCTCTCGGCCGGCCAGGTGTTCTACGAGGTCGGCTCGGGTGGCGGCGAGCAGTGCATGGGCGGTGAAGTCACTGTCGGCCATGCCGGGAATCTGCTCCAGCATGTCTTGGACCAGGCGGTGCCATCGTTCGTAATTCTCTGCCCGGTAGGGGCTGGTGCCGGCCGCTTCCTCCAGGGCCAGCGCGAGACGGCGGTTGTCGAGCTTGAAGCACAGCAGGGCGTCGAGCAGGGCGGGTACGCGTTGAAGCGGCGGGGTGGTGGGCCCCAGGGGCGGCGGACCCGCTTCGACGGCTTCCATGATCGGTTGCAGCCGCGCCTCGTACAGCGCCCGGAGCAGCCCGGTGCGGTCACCGAAGGCACGGAAGAGCGTTGCTTTGCCGACACCTGCCGCGGCGGCGATGCCGGCCATGGTGAGGTCCTCCGGGCTCTCGCGGCGATTGAAGAGGGCGTCGGCGGCGGCCAGGACAGCCATCCGGTTACGGACGGCGTCCTTGCGGGGTCTGCGCTCGGTCATGCGACTCCCTGTTTGCGATCCGGACCGGAGGTCCGTATCTTTGGGGTTCCGGACCGCCGGTCCGGATCAGGAGATGGAGATTACCTGTGTCCGTACACACCGCGCCAGCAGACCTGTTCCGCCACGGTCTGCAGCTGCTGCTGGACAAGAACATTCCCGCCTGGGTCGACCTGTGGGCCGAGGACGGGCAGATGGAGTTCCCCTTCGCGCCCGACGGCTGGCCCAAGCGTCTGGCGGACAAGGAGGCCATCGCCGCCTACATGCGCCCCTACCCCGACCACATCGACCTGCACGACTTCCCCGACGTGACGATCCACCAGACCACCGATTCGGAGACCATCGTGGTGGAGATGCGAGGTGTCGGGCGCCTGGTGCAGACGGACAGCCCCTTCGACATGACCTACATCGCCGTCGTCACCGTCCGCGACGGGCGCTTCGCCTTCTACCGGGACTACTGGAACCCCCTCGCCGTCTCCGAGCCCGGTACCGACTTCGTCAGCAGCAGCCGATGACCGTCACCAGCACCACTCTCGTCATCGGCGCCACCGGCACCACCGGTAGCCGCACCGCCGCCCAGCTGACAGCCGCGGGCCACCGGGTCAAAGCCGCCAGCAGGAACGCCACCCCGGTCGTCGGCGCGGAGTCGGTCATCTTCGACTGGTACGACCCGGCCACCCACCTCGACGCCCTCGACGGAACCGACCGCGTCTACCTCCTACCGCCCCTGGGCGAATCCGACCCGGCGTCGGTCATGCTGCCGTTCCTGCAACGGGCCCGCGACGCCGGCGTACACCGCGCCGTGCTGCTCAGCTCCTCGGCCATCGCCCAAGGCGGTCCTGCGGTCGGAATGGTGCACCAGGCGCTACCGGAGCTGTTCGAACAGTGGGCGGTGCTGCGGCCCTCGTGGTTCATGCAGAACTTCACCGGTGCGCACGCGCACGCCGTGAGCATCCGTGAAGACGGCGCCATCTGGACCGCCACCGGCAGCGGCCGGGTCGGCTTCGTCGACGCTGAGGACATCGCGGCCGTCGCCGTCCACGCATTGACCGACGAACACGCCCCCAACACCGACCTCATCCTCACCGGACCCGAGGCGCTCAGCTACGACGACATCGCCGCCATCATCACGGAGGTCACCGGTCGACCCGTGGCCCACCGCCGCCTGTCCTACGAGCAGATGCGCGATCGCCTCACGGCGCTGATACCGGTGGAGTTCGCCGCGATGCTGGCCGGCATGGACAGGGCCATCGCCGAGGGATCCGAAGACCGCGTCACCGACACCGTCCAACGCCTCACCGGCCGGCCCCCGCGCAGCTTCCGCGCCCTCCTACAGACGGAGACGCCATGGAACAACTGATGTTCAAGGACGACCAACAGTTCTGGTTCGAGACCCTGCGCAACCTCGGCCTGGCCGTCTATGGCGGCTCCGACGTGGGCGAAGTCATCGCCACCGCCTCCCGGGTTCCCTCCGGCGATTACGACGGCTGGCACGACGCCTGGCTGTCCACCGCCGAACGGCTGGAGACCGAGGCCCGAGCAAGCCACCCCATCAGCGCCCGCGACGGACTCCTACGCGCCTCCACCTACTACCGGGCTGCCGAGTTCTTCCTGCACGGGGAACCCCGCGACCCGCGTATCGACCACGCCTACGAGCGCGGTGTTGCCTGCTTCCGTGACGCCATCGCCCACATTCCCGACATCGTGCCTGTGCAGATTCCGTACGAGGGCACCGTGCTGCACGGCTACTTCTACCGAGCGGCGGGCGACGGCCCGAAGCCAACACTGATCATGCACAACGGATTCGACGGCGCCGCCGAGGAACTGCACTTCTTCGGCGCCATCGGCGCACAGGAACGCGGGTACCACGTCCTGACCTTCGACGGCCCGGGCCAGCCGGCGAGCATCCACCGTGACGGGCTGACCTTTCGGCCGGACTGGGAGAACGTGATCGGTCCCGTCCTGGACTTCCTCATCCAGGACCCCGGCGTCGATCCCGCCCGCATCGCGCTGCTCGGCGTCAGTCTCGGCGGCTACCTCGCGCCCCGCGCGGCAGCCCATGAGCCGCGCCTGGCAGCCGTCGTCGCCGTCGACGGTGTCTTCGACGCCGCCTCCGCCCTGACCGCGTACCTCCCGCTGCCGCACGACGAGGCCGTCCGGCGCGCGGCAGCGGGGCCCGACGAGGAACTGGACCGGATGATCGCCGACGCCCGTGAACAGAGCCCGACCCTGCGCTGGGCCTGCGAGCACGGGCGTTACGTCACCGGCACCTCGACCGACAGAGAGTTTCTGGCCGAGTACGCCCGCTACAACTTCAACGACGGCAGCGCGGAAAAGATCACCTGCCCAGTGCTGGTGTGCGAGGCAACCGCTGACCTGTTCTACGCCTCCACCGAGGAGTCTGACCCACGCAAACTTTACCGGCACCTGACCGGACCAAAAAAGCTGCTGAGCTTCACCGAGGAAGAAGGCGGCGACGCCCACAGCCACCCTGGCGCCTTGCGCCTGGCGGTGGCCCGCATCTGTGACTGGCTCGACGACACGATCTGACCTGTTCAGCATCACCCTTGCACGCAGGTACGCGTATGGGGCGCTGGCGATCGGTGGTGGGGCGGGGGGCGGCCGTCTCAGAGGACCGCGCCCCGAATGCCGGGAAGGCCATTTCTCCATTCATGTCGCGGCGGATATAAACACAGTGCGATGACGTCGGCAGGCGGGCAAACAATGGCGTGAGAACCGATCGGGCTCCTTGACACACATCGGGCGACGACAGCTAATGGCTGCATGTTCAATAGACGGCAATTACTGGAATCGCTCATGGTGGCGGGGCTGGGAAGCCAGGTCGGATGGCCTTCGACCGACGGTGCCGAGGCCGTTCCACCAGTGCCCGGCGCGGCGGCGAAACGTGGCCCGCGGATCCTGCTGCGGTCCTCGTGGCAGACGGTCAACATCGGCGACGTCGCCCACACGCCCGGCGTCCTGGCCCTGATCGAAAAGCACATCCCCGACGCCGAGGTGCAGTTGTGGCCCAGCAGCCTCGGCGACGGCGTGGCGGAGATGCTGCGGGCGCGGTTCCCGAGCGTGAAGGTGATCGACCGGTCGCCGGCCGGGATCAGGGCCGCGTTCGCGTACCACGATTTTCTCCTGCATGGATCCGGGCCCTATTTGGTGGCGGCCGACGACGTCGCGAGGTGGCGCGCGGAGGCGGGGCAGCCCTACGGCGTCTACGGCATCACCCTCGGCGACCCGGACGAGAAGACGCTGGACATCCTCAACGACGCCAGGTTCGTCTTCTTCCGTGACACCGTGTCGATGAACAACGCGCTGGACAGGGGCGTGACACAACCGGTGCCGACCGTACGCTTCGCACCCGACGGCGCCTTCGCCACCGATCTCGCCGACGACGCCGCGGCCGATGCCTTTCTGCGGACCAACGGTCTGGAGGACGGCAGGTTCCTCTGCTGCATCCCGCGCTACCGGGTCACCCCGTACTGGGAGATCTACGACCGGGCGCCGACGGAGAGCGAGAAGGCGAGTGACGCCTACAACCAGCGGATGAAGGAGCACGACCACGCGCCCCTGCGTGCCGCCATCACGGCCGTCGTCCGGCGGACCGACCTGAGGGTCCTCATCTGCCCCGAGGACCGCAGCCAGGTGAAGCTGGGTAAGGAGATGCTGCTGGACAAGCTGCCGGCGGACGTCAGGAGTCGGGTGGTCTGGCGGGACACCTTCTGGTCCCTCGACGAGGCGCGCAGCACCTACGTGCGCTCCGCGGGCCTCTTCGGCCACGAGATGCACTCGCCGATCATGTGTGTCGGCAGCGGGGTGCCGGCGATCGTGTGCCGGTGGAGGCAGCAGACGACCAAGGGCTTCATGTGGCGCGACATCGGGCTGGCCGACTGGCTCTTCGACATGGACGACGAGGCGTCGATCGCCGGCATCGTGCCGGCCGTGCTCGCCATGGCCCAGGACCCGGTCGCGGCGAAGGCGAAGACACAGGCGGCGCTCGCCTTCGTGCGGCAACGGCAGCAGGCGACGATGGCGAAGGTGGCCAAGGAGGCCCGGCTCGGCGTACCGGCCTGACGGTGCTCGGCGTCGATCGGCCGGCGGTGGAACGGGCCCGGTCAGCCGGGAACGTGTCGGTAGGACCGGCGGAACGCCGCGGGGGACTGGCCGCACGTCGCGGTGAAGCTGGCGTAGAGCCGGCTGACCGAGCCGAAGCCCGCCGCGTGCGCCACCTCCGCGATGGTCGCGTCGGTGGTCAGCAGCAGCCGCTGGCCCTCGGCCACCCGGCACTGGTCGAGGTAGCGGCCGATGGTGAGGCCGGTGACCCGCCGGAAGATCGTCATCGCGTAGCGGGGGTGGAGATGAACCGTGTCGGCGACGTCGGCGACGGTGATCCGCTCGGCGAAATGGTGGGCGACGTACCGGGCCATGGTGGTGACCTGACCGACCGCGCCGTCCTCCTGCACATGGGCGACCGGCGGCGCGTCGGTCTGCGCCTCCGTCGCGTACAGGAGCCGCCGGACGTACGCCTGGGCCTCCAGCAGCGCGATCACGCGCAGCTCGGCGTCGCCGCCGGTCAGTTCGCCCGACCACCGTCCGAAGCGTCCGGCCGACGGACCCTGCGACACCACCACCGGCCAGCCGCGCAGCGCCCGGTCCAGCACCGCGCGGTCGAGCCCCCAGGACAGCACGGTGGCCAACGGCAGATTGAGCCACCAGACGTGCGCGTCCGGCGTCGCCGTCAAGAGCTGGTGCGGGATGGCGGCCCAGAACAGTGCCGTGGTGCCCGCCCGCAGCTCGACACGGCGTCCGCCGTACAGGTACGCCAGCCCGCCCGTCTCGACGATGTTGATCTCGATGTCCTGGTGCCGGTGTGCCCGGCTCATGACCTCGGGCGTGCCCTGCCAGCAGTCGAGACCGAGGTCGTGCTCCCACAGTGACATGGTCATCTGAACATCCGGGAAAGAGTGATGATCTGCGGCGAAGATTTACCTGTCGTCTCAGCATACGCTCCCAATATGAAACATCATTGAGTCAGCGGACGGCGGAGGACGGCATGTCATACTGCTTGACCGACGACGATGTCCGACTCTTCGACGATCAGGGTTTCCTGATACTGCGCGGCCGAATTCCCACCTCGCTGGTGAACCGCCTACGCGATGCTGCGCAGAATTGGGTCACCGCCGGGCGCGCCGAGTCGACGGACGAATCACAACGATCCGATTACCAGTTCGTCGACCGTTCCGGGAGCAGGTCGTTGTTCCGGGTCGACTACCTGCACGCGAAGGGCGAGGTGGCGTCCCTCGAACTGCTCGGGGCACCGGAACTGCTGGGCATCGCCGAGAGCCTCGCCGGACCGGCCTTCGTGCCGACCTACGAGTCCCTGGTCTTCAAGGAGGAGGGCGACGGCGCCCCCATCCCCTGGCACCAGGACGCCGTCCACCCCCGCAACCATCGCATCTTCAACATCGACGTCTACCTCGACGAGTCCCGGCGGGACGAGGGGGCGCTACGGGTGCTGCCCGGCAGCCAGCGGCGGGCGGCCGACGTCTGCGCGCTCACCGAGGCGTACGGGTGGGAGGTCCCCGGGGCGGTGGTGGTCGAGCTCCAGCCCGGGGACGTGCTGGTGCACGACGTCATGCTCGTGCACGGCTCGGCGCCGGTCACCGGTAACCGACTCCGCCGCACGATCTACTACGAGTTCCGGCCGGCGGAGCAGATCCTGGCGGAGGGGCCGTGGGACGCCGGCTGGGTGCAGCGACGGCTGCGACTCATCCCCCTCGCCCTGGCCGAGGACGCCCGCCGCAACCCGGGCCGACCGGGTTTCTCCTGGCGCATACCGGACCGGCTGCGCCCCGCACCGACCGGCGACGCGGCCAGCGAGTTGCGGATCGCCCACACGTCCCACACCCCCGGATCGCACTGCAGTGCCGGGGACGTGCCCGTCGCCTGACCGGATCGTCCATGCCGCGCCACCGGTTCCGGCACTGCGTGACCATGACACGAGACGATGGGAGAGAGCGTCGACGGCGCAATTCTGGACGCCCCCGCAACGGCGCCATTCCTGAGGCCCGCCGGCTGATGTCCCCTGCAATTTGTCCGCGATTCTCGCCGAAGATTCTCTTGACATTTGTTACATCGATATTGGTCATTATATGGTAACGTCCTCGAAACATACTACGGAGCACGCGATGAGCACCGGGTTACGTCCTTCACTCGCCGTTCACGATTCAACTGGCTCCGTGGTGACCCTTCGGCCGCGCCACGACTCCGCGATCACCGCGGGCGCGGTCCGCATCGAGGAGGAAACCATGCGACGAATCCAGGTGTACGGCACCGTGTCGGCCGTGGCGGCACTGGTCGCCGTGTCGGGTGGGACGGCTCAGGCCGCCGCGCCGGCGCGACCGACGACGTTCTACGTGAGCGGAACCGGCTCCGACGCCAACAACGGACTGTCGCCCGCGTCGCCGCTGCGGACCATCCAGCGAGCGGCGAACCTGACCAGGCCGGGCGACACCGTGAACATCATGAACGGTACGTACGGCGACACGTCGACCGAGGGCGTCGTCCAGATCACCCGTTCCGGCTCACCCGGAAGAGCGATCACCTACCAGGCCATGCCCGGTCACCGGCCGATCCTCAAGCCGGTGACCGGGTGGAACGGCATCGTGCTGATCGGCGCCTCCCACATCACCATCCAGGGCCTGGAGATCAAGGGGGACAGCGACAACATCACCCTGGCGGAGGCCAGGGCGGGCGCCAGCGCGGAACGGCCGAGATTCAACACCAACTGCATCAACGCGAGGGAGGACCGGGTCACCGGAGCGCTCTCGCACCACCTGATCATCCGCAACAACCACCTGCACAAGTGCCCGGGCGCGGGCATCGGCGTCCTCTACTCCGACCACGTCCTCATCGAGAACAACCGGGTCCACTCCACGTCCTGGTACAACGTCTTCGCCACCAGCGGAATCTCCGTCTACGAGCCGATCGACGTCGCGCCGCCCGCGCCCGGCCAGACGTACAAGATCGTCATCAGGAACAACATCTCGTACGACAACGAGAACCTCGTCGAGTGGATCGCCTGCGGGTGCATCTCCGACGGCAACGGCATCATCGTCGACGACACGAAGCACCAGCAGAGCGGCGGCCGCCCCTACACCGGGCGGACCCTGGTGGCCAACAACATCGTGTTCGACAACGGTGGATCGGGGATCCACTCCTACCTGAGCAGGGACGTCGACATCGTCCACAACACGGCGTACCTGAACTCACGCAGCCCGGTGCTGAGCAATCCCAACATCGGCGCCTGGGACAGCACCAATGTGAACATCCTGAACAACATCTCCTACGCCCGCCCGGGCAAGGCCACGAACTTCACCTGGCGGAACGTCAACGTCCGGCACGACTACAACATCTACTACGGCGGCCTGGCACCGCAGGTGAAGGGGCCCCGGGACGTGATCGCCGATCCGCGGTTCGTCAGCCCGAGCACCGACCCGGCGAGGGCCAACTTCTGGCTGCGACCGACGTCGCCGGCGATCGACAGCGGCACCTACCTCGGCATGGTGCGGAACGACTACTTCGGAACCGGGCGGCCGCAGGGCGCCGCCCACGACCGGGGCGCCCTCGAATTCGTCCGGTGACGCGAGCGGCGGGCGCCTGCCGAGGTCAGGCGCCCGCACACCGCGCACGCGCGCTCGGACAGCCCCGGCGATCCACGCCCGGAAGAGCGAGACCGTCATACGCGACGCCGTATGGCCAGTGAATCGGAGGATGCATGTTCACCATTCGATCCCGTTTCGTCGGCACGCTGGCCGCAGGTCTGGTCGGCACCCTGGCCCTCACCGCCTGCGCCGGCACCAACGGCGGTGCGGGGGACTCCTCCGACGGCAAGGTGACGCTACGGGTGAGCTACTGGGGCGACTTCGGGCTGGACGATCTCGTTCCCCGGTACACCGCGGCCCATCCCGACGTCACCATCCAGCTCAACTCCGGTGACTACAGCCAGCAGCAGGAGGACCTGCAGAAGTTCCTCGTCGCCGGATCGGGCGCCCCCGACATCGCGGCCGTCGACGAGAGCACCGTGGTGCAGTTCCGCAATCAGGCCTCGAAGTTCGTCAACCTGCTCGACAAGGGCGCGGGCCAGTACGAGGACGACTACCTGCCGTGGAAGTGGCAGCAGACCCGGTCGCCGGAGGGGCGGCAGATCGGCCTGGGCACCGACATCGGTGGGCAGGCCATCTGCTACCGCGCCGACCTGTTCCGGGCCGCCGGGCTGCCGACCGACCGCGGCCAGGTGTCGACCCTCTGGCGCACCTGGGACGACTTCCTGGCCGCCGGCAAGCGGTACCGGCAAGGCTCCGGCGGGAAGAAGTTCGTCGACGGCGCCGGTCTGTTCCTGGAGACGGTCATCCGCCAGCAGCCCGTCGGCTACTTCACCCCCGACGAGAAACTGGCCATGGACGGCGGCCCCCGAGTCGGATGGGACCTCGCCACCACGCTGGTCTCCGAGGGGCTCTCGGCGAACCTGCAGCCGTTCACCCCGGAGTGGAACGCCGCGATGAAGAACGGGACGTTCGCGGTGCTGACCTGCCCGGCGTGGATGCAGGCCTACATCCAGGGGCAGGCGCCGGACACCAGAGGCAAGTGGGACATCGCCTACCCACCCGGGGGCGCCGGGAACCTGGGCGGCTCCTTCTGGACCATCCCCGCTCAGGGCAAGCACGTCGACGAGGCGTACCGGTTCCTCGAGTGGCTGATCCAGCCGGAACAGCAGATCGCCATCTTCAAGAAGGCGGGCAACCTGCCCTCACAGCCGGCGCTCTACGACGATCCGGCGATCCGCGACTTCACCAATCCGTTCTTCAACGACGCGCCGGTGGGCCGGATCTTCCCGGAGGCCGCCAGAAAGGTCGTTCCCCAGTACCAGGGCAGGCTCACCGACAAGGTCCGCACCGCGGTGTCGAACGTGTTGGACCAGGTCCAGCAGGGCAGGATCAGCGGCCCGGCGGCGTGGGCGAAGGCGAGATCGGAAGCGGAGCGGGCCGCCCGCTGACCCGCCGCATCCCGGGCGTCTCCCGTTGTCCTTCTCGACCCCGCGCCGATTGAGGAGCCCGCATGCCCGCCACCCCCATCACGGCAGTACGACGGCCCGTGACGCACCGCGCCCCGCCGCCGACGCACCCCCGTCGGCCGGGGTGGCGGGACCGGCTCAGCCGGTGGGACATCCGGTACACGCCGTACCTGCTCATCGCGCCGTTCTTCGTGCTCTTCGGCCTGTTCGGAGTCTTCCCACTGGTCTACAACGCCGTCGTCTCCCTACGGACCTGGCGCCTGGACGACCCGACCCGCGACGGCTGGGCCGGTCTGGACAACTACACGACGATCCTGGCCGACGACCGGTTCTGGAACGCCATGGTGAACACCGTCGGGATCTTCCTGCTCTCGTCGGTGCCGCAGCTGTTCCTCGCGCTCCTGCTGGCGGCGCTGCTCAACCGCCGCCTGCGGCTGCGTACCGGGCTGCGCATGGGGGTGCTGCTGCCCTACGTCACCCCGATCACCGCCTCGACGCTCGTGTTCGGCGCGTTGTTCGCCCAGCAGTTCGGTCTGGTCAACAGCGGACTGTCCGGCATCGGCCTGGAGCCTGTCGACTTCCGGGCCGAGAAGTGGTCCTCCTGGCTGGCGATCGCGACGATGGTCAACTGGCGCTACGTCGGCTACAACGCGCTGATCTACCTCGCGGCCATGCAGGCCGTGCCGAAGAGCCTCTACGAGGCGGCCGCCCTGGACGGTGCGAGCCCCTGGCAGCAGTTGTGGCGGATCACCGTGCCGGTGATCCGGCCCGCGGTCCTCTTCACCATCATCCTGTCCACCATCGGCGGCATGCAGCTGTTCACCGAGCCGCTGCTGTTCGACACGCAGCCGCGGGAGGCCACCGGCGGGTCCGACGGCCAGTTCCAGACCATCGCGATGCTCATCTACCGCACCGGCTGGAAGGAACTCGACCTGGGCCGGGCAGCCGCGATGTCGTGGGTGCTCTTCCTCGTCATCGTGCTGCTGGCGGCCGTCAACAGCGTACTGACCAACCGCCTCAGCGGAGGACGCCGATGACCACCACCAGTCGCCCCTCCTCGGCCAACCCGGCCGGACCGCTCACCTACACGCTGCTCGTCCTCGTGCTGCTCATGTCCGCCTTCCCCCTCTACTGGATGTTCGTCGTCGGGTCGAGCAGCGAGGAGCAGGTCTTCCAGATCCCGCCCTCGGTGGTGCCGCGGGACAACTTCGCCGACAACGCCCACGCCGTCTTCGCCGCGGACAACGTCTTCTTCATCGCCTCCCTGCTCAACAGCCTGGTGGTGGCGCTGGTCGTCACCGCGTCGGTGCTGGTCCTCAGCTCCCTGGCCGGGTTCGCGTTCGCCAAGCTGCGCTTCCGGGGACGCACCCCGCTTCTGCTGTTCGTCGTCCTGACCATGACCGTGCCCAGTCAGCTCGGCGTCGTGGCGCTGTACATCCTGATGGGCCGCCTCGGACTCAACGGCACCCTGCCGGCGGTCATCCTCCCCGGTCTCGTCACCGCGTTCGGCGTGTTCTACATGCGCCAGTTCATCGTGGCGGCGATCCCCGACGAACTGGTCGAGTGCGCCCGCGTCGACGGGGCCTCCACCGTCCGCATCTTCGCCAGTGTGGTCGTCCCCGCGCTGCGTCCCGCGCTGGGCGTGCTCGGCCTGTTCACCTTCACCGCCACCTGGAACGACTTCCAGTGGCCGCTCATCACGCTGAGCGGTTCCCGGTATCCCACGGTGCAGGTGGCCCTGTCCAACCTCGCCTCCGGCCAGTTCGTCGTCTACTCCCGCCTGCTCGCCGGCGCGCTGCTGGCGACCCTCCCGCTGGTCATCGTCTTCGTCGTCGCCGGCAAGCAGATCGTCGCCGGCATCATGGAAGGGGCGGTCAAGTCGTGAGGTGCCCCCGTGGCCGGCAGTGGCGGCTCCAGACCGCGCACACCACCTACGCCGTCAGCCTCGCTCTCGACGACAGCGCCCTCGTGTCGGACTACTGGGGGCCCACGGTCCGGGAGCCGGTCAGCTCCTGGACGCCCGGGGTGCTGCCCCCGTTCGAGACGGTCGCCGACGTCGCGCCGATCGAGTACGCCACCGACGGCACCCGGCACATCCACCAGTGCGAGATGCGTCTCGACCGGGGCGACGGCTGGTTCGGCGCCGCGTGGGCACACGTCGGCGACGAGGTGCGTCGGGAGGACGACCGGGTCGAACTGGTGGTCACCTTCGACGACCACGCCGGGACCCTGCGCCTGGTGCAGCACGTCCGCGTCAGTTCCGGCCACGACGTGGTGGAACGATGGATCGAGATCATCAACCGGGGCACCTCCACCGTACGGCTGCACCGGGTGTTCAGCGGCGGATGGACGGTGCCGGGCGCGGGCGGCGTGCGGGTTCGCTACCTCGGCGGGGCCTGGGGGCAGGAGTTCCGCGAGCACCAGGTCGACCTGGCGCTGGGCAGTCTCACCATCGGCAGCCGGCAGGGGGTGACCGGCCACCTGTTCGCACCGGCCGTGACCGTCACGCCGATGGCGGGCGGACCGCCCGGCGCCTGGGGGACCCAGCTCGCCTGGAGCGGGTCCTGGCGGGCCGTCGTCGAGGCGGCACCGTACGGCGACCGGGCGCGGATCTCGATGGGCGTGGACGACGACACCGTCACCGTGGTCCTCGACCCGGGCCGGACCTTCGTCACCCCGGCGACCCTCGGCGTCCACAGCCAGGACGGCGTCGACGGCGTGGCGCGGGCCTGGCACCGCTACCAACGGCAGGCCCTCGCCCGGTCCACCGACGCGTACCACCACCCGGTGGTCTACAACTCCTGGTTCGCCACCGAGTTCGACGTCAACGCCCGCCATCAGCTCGCCCTCGCCGACGTGGCCGCCGAGATCGGCGCCGAGGTGTTCGTGCTCGACGACGGGTGGTTCGCCGGCCGTAAGGACGACACCGGTGGACTCGGTGACTGGCGCGTGGACACCGAGAAGTTCCCCGACGGCCTGGAGGAACTCGCCGACGGAGTGATCGCCCGCGGCCTGCGCTTCGGTCTGTGGATCGAACCCGAGATGGTCAGTCCGGGCAGCGACCTGTTCCGTCGGCACCCCGACTGGATCTACCGGTCACCGGACCGTACGCCGCTGCTCTCCCGCAACCAGTACGTCCTGGACCTCGGACTGCCGCAGGTGCGCCACTGGATCGCCGGCACGGTGGGTGACCTGCTGGCGCGCTACCCGATCACCTACCTGAAGTGGGACATGAACCGCCCGATCACCGACGGGGGACGCCCGGGCGACCCGGCGGGCGGCGAGTGGCCGCTGCAGCACACGGCCGCCTTCCACCAGCTGCTGCGGATGCTCCGGGAGGACTTCCCGCACGTCACCGTCGAGGTGTGCTCGGGCGGGGGAGGGCGCGTCGACGCCGCCGTGCTCGGCCTGTCGGACCTGGTCTGGCCCACCGACGAGGTGGGGGCACGGGACCTGCTGGAGATCCAGCACGGCTTCCTGCGGGCGTTCCCACCGCACATCATGAACTCGCTGGTCTCCGGGCTGCCCGGCATGCGCACCAAGACGCCGGCCTCACTCGGTTACGGGTTCGTGGTGGCGATGTCCGGTGTGCTCGGCGTCGGGGCGGACCTGCTGTCGTGGGACGCCGAGCAGCGCCGCCAGGCTGCCCGCTTCATCGCCCTGTACCGGGAACTGCGGCCGCTGCTGCAGTTCGGCGAGCTGACCGTGCACGGCTCACCGTCGGACCACCCGTACGCCCGGGAGTTCTCCGGTGGCCCGGACCCCGACGGGCGGGTCTGCGTCCTGGTGTGGGACACGGCTGGTCGGCGTGCCGCCCACCCCCGCGACGGCGGCAACCAGATCCGTCAGGACTGGCGCGTCTTCCCGAAGACGCTCGATCCGGCCCGCACCTACCGGGTGCGCGGCACCGGCTCGGTCGCACCGGGGTCGGTGCTGGCGTCCCAGGGGGTGGAGATCGGTTGGTCCCACGCCCCGGACGCCGACGTGCTGATCTTCGATCCCGTCTCCGGTCACCGCTCTTCCGCGGAGACCGAACTCCCGAAAGGACAGGTGACGGCGTGACGCCGACCCTCCCGACCCCTCCCTGCCGGCAGCGAGCCTCGTCGCGCCGGCGGCTGTCCCTCGTCGCCGTCGGAGCCGCCGCACTGGTGGCCCTGGGCGGGCTCCCCGCCGTGGCCGCGCCGCCGAGCGCCGCGCCTCCCGGCGGGCCCACCCTGCGCGACCTCGCCGACAGCCGTGGGCTGCGCATCGGCGCCGCGGTGGACGCCGACCCCGTGCTCGCCGCCGACGTCCCCTACATCACGACCCTCACCGACCAGTACAACCACGCCACCACCGCGAACGCGCTCAAGTGGGACCACCTCCGGCCGACCCGCGGCTCCTGGAACTTCCGGGAGGCCGACGCGATCGTCGAGTTGGCCCTGGCCCGGGGCATGACGGTGCAGGGGCACACGCTGGTCTGGCACCACCAGCGGGCGAGCTGGGTCAACGCGATCAGCAGCGAGGCCGAGGCACGCGCGGTGCTCGAGGAACACATCAAGACCGTGGTCGGCCGGTACCGGGGCCGGATCAAGGTCTGGGACGTCGTCAACGAGGCCACGGGCGACAACGGCAACCGCCGCTCGACCAGCGAGTCGGTGTGGGAACGGCTGATCGGCCCGGAGTACGTCGAGCTGGCTTTCCGCTGGGCCCACGAGGCCGACCCGGACGCCGTCCTGCAGTACAACGACTACGGCTCCGAGGAGATGAGCCTCAAGGCGAACGCCGTTTACGCCCTCGTGAAGGACCTGCGGGCGCGAGGCGTGCCCGTGCACGCGGTGGGCTGGCAACTGCACGCGAAGTACGGCTGGCGGATCACCGACGCCCACTGGCGTAACGCGAATCGTCTGGCCGCGCTGGGCGTGCAGCTGTCGATCACCGAGTTCGACTACGGACTTCCCGTGCCGGTCACCGCGGGGAAGCTGGCCGACCAGGCCCGCGCCTACCGCGAGGTGGCCGAGTTCTGCGTGGCGCAGCCCGCCTGCGCCTCGCTGACCACCTGGGGATTCACCGACGAGCACTCCTGGATACCCGGCGAGCGCCCGGACCACGACGCGGGGCTGCCCTTCGACCGCGCCTACGGCGCCAAGCCGGCCTTCCACGCCCTGCGAGACGCGCTCGGCGCCGTGGCGACCACCGCGCCGACCGCCCCGCGCATCCTCGACGCGGTGGGCGCCGACGGGCGGGTCACGCTCGGCTGGCGGGGCGTACCCGGCGCCGAGCGATACACCGTCCGCTACGGCACCTCGCCGACGCGGCTCACCGGCACCGTCATCGTCGGCCGTGCCACCGGCCACACGGTCACCGGGCTGGCCGACCACACCGCCCACCACTTCAGCGTGACCGCCGGCAACGCCCTCGGCGACGGGCCCGCCTCGGCCACCGCCACGGCGACACCGACGGCGGCCCGGGCCGGACGCCCGACCCTGGCCGTGGCCGCGACGGACACCCGGGCCCTGCTGCTGCGGTGGAGCCGCGCCTCCCACGCCACCGGCTACTCCGTGGAGTACGGCCGCGTCACCGACGGCGGCTTTCCCGTTCGCGTCGACGTCGGGAACCTCACCCGCTACCGGCTCACCGGCCTGACCGACGGCACCGCGTACCAGGTGCGAGTCATCGCCCACAACGGCAACGGCGACGGCCGACCGTCGGCGACGCGCACCGCCACACCGGCGCTGCCGAGCACCCCGCGGCTGCCCTCCGTCCAGGCGACCGGCACGGTCACCGTCGACGGTGTGCTCGACGAGGCCGACTGGCGGCTGGCGACCCCGGTCTCCGAGACCGTCCTCGGCACCACGGACAACACCGCGCGGGTGGGCTTCACCTGGGACGACACCTACCTGTACGTCGGTGTGGAGGTCACCGACGGCACCCTGCGCAGGGACTCGCACGACCCCTACGAGGATGACGGCGTCGAGATCCACCTCGACGGCGACGACGACCGGGCGCAGGCGTACAACCCGCTGACGGATCGGCACTTCTTCAAGCGTTGGAACGACCCCGGCCTGACGGAGGCCCGCGGCGACACCGCGGGGGTGCGGCACGCCTGGGCGCCGCGCCCCGGTGGGTACGCGGTGGAACTGGCCGTGCCGTGGACTTCCATCCAGGTACGCCCCGGCCGCGACACCACCCTCGGCATCGACGTGGCCGTCAACGACGACGACGACGGATACACCCGGGAGGGGCAGCAGGTGGCGTTCGGCACCGAGGCGAACTGGCAGGACCTCAGCGCGGTGGCGCAGCTGACGCACCTCGCGAGGGGTAGCAGGTGACCGAACGACCGGCGGCCGGGCCGCGCTTCGGGGCCAACTACGTGCCCAGCCGGAACTGGTGGCACTGCTGGCGGGACTGGGACACCGGCTCCATTCTGGAGGACCTGCGAGCCGTCGCCGGCCTCGGCCTGGACCACGTCCGCATCCAGCTGCTGTGGCCGGTGTTCCAGCCCGATCCCACGGCGGTCAGCCCGGCCGCCCTCGACCACCTCGGCGAGCTGCTGGACCTGGCCGACCGGCCCGACGTCGGCCTGGACGTCTCGGTCACCGTGCTCGACGGGTGGCTCAGTGGGTTCGTCTTCGCACCGGCCTGGCTCAAGGGCCGCAACATGATCACCGACGACGGTGTGGTGACCGCGGAACTGCGCCTGCTCGACGCCCTCGCCGCGACCATCGGCGGGCACCCCCGCTTCCTGGGCTTCGACCTGGGCAACGAACTGTCCGTCATCAACGGCGACGTCGCGCCGCACGATGGCGACCGGTGGGCCGCCCGGATGTTGGCGCACTGCGACCAGCTCGCGCCGGGGCGGCTGCACGTCAATGGTCACGACCACCAGCCGTGGTTCGAGGCTCGTACCTTCTCTCCGGCCGGAGCCGCCACCAGCGGCGCCGCCAGTGTCTTCCACACCTATCCGTTCTGGACCGGCGCGCTGGAGCGCTACGGAACCGACGGGACCGGCACGCGGCATCTGGGTGAGTACATGACCGAGTTGGTCGCCGCCCACGCGAGCGAGCCGCACCGGCCACGGTGGCTGCAGGAGTTCGGCGCATCGCCGGTGGAACGCCCGGCCGACTCCATCCCGGACTGGACCGAGTCCCTCGTACGCAACACGCTGTCGTCCGCCGACGTCTGGGGCTGCACCTGGTGGGGCAGTCACGACATCGACCGCCGGTTCACCGGCTTCCACGAGTACGAGTACGACCTGGGCCTGCTGACGGTCGACAACGAGGTGAAGCCGACCGGCGAGCGCCTGCGGGCACTCGTCGCCGAGTGGCGGGCGGCGCCCCCGCGGCCGCTCCGGCGTCGCATCGCACTGGTGCTCGACCATCCACACCGGGCCGGCCTGGAGTTCGCGGACCACTTCTTCGCCCTCGTCGACGAGGGCATCCGACCGGCGATCGTCACCCGGGACCGGGCCACCGACGCCGATCACCTGGCCGCTCGCGGCATCGACCACCTCGTCGGCCGTTGACGGGATCGGCTTCGGTGGCCGTGCGGCCAACAGGTCGAACACGTCAGCTCGGCAGAGGACCATGAGGACCAACCGCCACCGCGGCCGGCTGGCTGCTCGGCGGATGACCGGAAGGACCAGGAGGACCAGGATGCCCGACAGTGAACGTGCGGCCGAACTGCTGGACGCGGAGCGGCGCCTGCAGGCCGCGCAGCGGGCCGGGGACGTCACCGCGCTCGACGAACTGCTGGACGACCGACTGGTCGCCATCGGCCCCGACGGCGCCCGACACACCAAGCAGGACGACCTGTCGGCCCACCGGAGCCGGACCTCGATCATCGACACCCTCGTCGAGGAGGATCTGGAGCTGATCGTCGCGGGGGCGACCGGGGTGACGCTCTTTCTCGGTCGGGTGACCGGGGTGTTCGACGGTTCGCCCTTCGCGGCGAGGCTCCGGTACACCCGGACGTGGGTCCACGACGACGACCGTGGCTGGCGAATCCTCGCGGCGCACATCAGCGCGGCCTGAGCGCCGGTCCAGCCGGCCACCGCGCGTCCGACGGCGGCATGACTGTTTCCGCCACCTCGCATTTATGACATTCGCAACCTCTTGCGCAACCCCGAAATTGCTCTCGACAATATTCGTCACCGGTGCTCCGCAATCCCGGATCCGGGCGTGCCCGCCTCATGTCGGCGCTGCCCGTCGCGAGTGGAGGCCGTCACCGTCGGAGCGCGTTTTCAGAGCGCCCGCCCGTCCCACCATGGGGAGAATTCGATGAATCGATTGCGCCGAGGGTATGCGATCGCGGCGACCGCCGCGCTGCTCGCGTCGTCGTCCGTCGTCGTCGCCGCGTCGCCCGCGAGCGCCGCGGTGCCCGTCGACCGCGCCGCCTACACCGACAAGCTCCGGGCCATGTGGCTGGGCGAGGCCCTCGCCAACTGGACCGGGCTGACCACCGAGGGGCTCCGGTCGACCGCGCCGTTCTTCACCGACGCCGACTGGGGGACGCAACTGGGCGACGACAGGCGGATCGACTACGTCGTCCAGGACCCGTGGGGAGCCGACGACGACACCGACATCGAGTACGCCTACCTGCACGCCATGGCCAACACCTACCGGGACGTACGGCTGACCCCCGAGCAGATCTCCACCACCTGGCAGCGGCACATCAACCGCTTCATCTACGTGTCGAACCAGCGGGCGCGCACCCTGATGGGGGAGAAGGCGCTCCCACCGGTGACCGGGATGAACGTGGCCAACACCCATTCGCTGCGCATCGACGCGCAGCTCACCACGGAGTTCTTCGGCGCGTTGGCGCCCCGGATGCCGGAACAGGCGCTGCGCCTGTCCGAACTGCCGATCCGCACGACCGCCGACGGCTACGCGGCGCACGCCTCGCAGTTCTTCGTCCTCCTCTACTCACTGGCCTCGGCCGTGGACACCAGCGCACCACGGCGCGAGCAGGTGGTGTGGCTGACCCGCGAGGCCCGCAGGTACCTGCCGAACGGCTCCAAGAGCGCCGACGTCGTCGACTTCGTCCTGACGGACTTCCTGGCCAATCCCGACGTCGACGACTGGGAGTCCACCCGTGACAGGATCCACCAGCGCTACCAGGTGAAAGCGGACGAGAACGGGTTCGTCTACCGCGACTGGTACGAGTCCAGCGTCAACCTCGCCACCGGAGTGCTGGCGCTGCTCTACGGCCTCGGCGACTTCAAGCGCACCGTCCGCATCGGCACCCTCAGCGGATGGGACTCCGACAACCCGACGGCCACCCTCGGCGGGCTGCTCGGCCTGCTCTACGGCACGGCCGAGTTGCGGGCCCAGTTCCCCGACCGTGCCCTCTCCGACCGCTACCACAGCCGCCGGACACGCGACGCCGTTCCCGACTTCCTGCCCGGCGACCCGGCGGCGGAGGACACCTTCACGCTGATGGCGCAGCGGATGCTCCCCCTCGTGGACCAGGTCGTCCGCGAGGCGCGCGGCGGCGTGGCCGGCGGCACATGGAACATCCCGGACCGGGCGCCCGCACCGGCGCCGGGTGACCTGGTCTCCCTGGCGGCGGCCAACCCGCTGGTCGACCTGTACCGGCGCAGCGCCAACAACCAGGTCCGCAGGGCCGGCGGCACGGTGTGGGCCAACCTCGAACCGGCCGGCAGCACCGACGGCGGCGGCGTGTCGTACGCGTCGGCCATGGCCGACGGACGGGAGGCCGACTTCTCCGGCGTCGAGCCATCGCCGCACCAGGCCAGATACGTCTCGGCCCGCGGCACCGGCGGCAGGCAGACCTTCACGGTCACCTACGACCGGTGGGTCTGGGTCCACACGGTCCGGGTGATCGCCGGCGCCACGGCGGGGCTGCGGTCGGCGAGGGTGCAACTGCGCGGCACGGACGGCGTCTGGCGCGACGCGGCGAGCGGTTCGGTCTGGTCGCGTCCCCTGGAAGGGCGCCCGTACCAGCAGACCGACCTGCAGCTGGACCGGGCCGTGACGGCCACCGGCATCCGGTTGGTCGGCGATCTCGGCCCGAACGCCTACACGACGGTGGCTGAGCTGGACGCGTTGAGCGCCCCCGGGGCGGGCGCGACGACGGTCGTCGAGGCGGAGAGCCTGCTGCCCACGCTGCGCTCCACCGCCCCCGCCGACCGGCAGGAGAACTGCTGTGGCGTGGCCTGGTCGGCCGACGCGCAGATCCTGTTCCGCGCCGACTCGGTGGGGGACACCTTCTCCCTGACCTTCAACGCGCCCCGGGCCGGGCGGTACGACCTGGGCATCACGTACACCCGGGCCTGGGATTTCGGTACGCAGCGCACGCGTCTCGACGACCGGGACCTGGGTATCTTCGCCCACGGCCTGAGCGGGGCGGGCGGCGTGGACACGGTGCGCCGCGACCACGGTGTGGTGGACCTGGCCGCCGGCGCCCACACGCTCAGCTTCGAGGTGACGGGCAAGCCGACGTCCTCCCCGCGGTACGGGTTCGGGCTGGACGCGCTCGACCTCCGCTATCTCGGTCCGACCGACTGACCAGAGGGCAGAGTCCACTGCGGCACGAAGGCGTCGTCAATATGCGAACGCTTATAACTGCAGCACATGCCCATAGCGTCGGTTATCAACCGACTCGAAATTCATGAAGGCAACAATGGCGTCATCGGATAATTGTTTCCAGACCCTTGTCCGCACGGTCCCACGCCCCGAGCATCGTCGGTGACACCTTCGTTCTCCACCGGGTGTCCTCGATGTTCCAGGAGGGAACCACGATGTTTTCGAAACGCCGGTCCGCGCTGTTCGGCGTGGCGTTCAGCACGGCCGTTCTGGGGGTGCCCGCCGCGCCGGCGGCGGCCGCCGCTCTCGCCGACGGCAGCACGCTCGTCAACCGCACGGGCTCCGTACTCACCGTGACCGCAGGGGTCAACCGTGCCAACGACATCACGGTCCGGCTGGTGGGGGCCACGTACGTGATCACCGACCAGGTCGAAGGGGTCAGCGCCGGCGGGGCCTGCACCCTGGTCGGCGCGGAGGCCCGCTGCCCCGCCGCCGGGACCACCGAACTCGTCGTCAACGCCGGGAACCTCGACGATCGCGTCACCGTCGACACCGGTACGTCCGCCCCGGTCGGCGCGTCCCTGCACGGAGGTTCGGGCAACGACCGGCTGGTCGCCGGCGCCGGCAACGACACCCTCGACGGGGAGGAGGGCGTCGACACGCTGCTGGGCGGCGGCGGAAACGACACCGTCAACGGCGGCACGGGCGGCGACTCGGCGTTCGGCGGCGCGGGCAATGACAGCGTCGGCGGCCAGGAGGGAGCCGACTCGCTGCAGGGCGGCGACGGCAACGACGTGGTCGAGGGCGGCGGGGGAGCCGACCAGCTCGCCGGTGACGGCGGAGACGACCTGCTCGACGGTGGAGCCGGCAGGGACCGGGTGACCGGCGGCGTCGGCCGGGACACGCTGTTGGGCGGTGGCGGCGACGACGTCCTCGACGGGTTCGACGGGCTCGGCGGCAACGACCGGCTCTTCGGCGGTACGGGCACCGACACCTGCTTCGCCGACCCGGGTGATCCCGCCGACGAGTGCCCGTGACCCGGCCGGGAGCCCGCCTGACAACCGTCACACCGATCCACAGGGAGTTCGCGCCATGAATGCCAGGAACAAGATTCTCGTCGTGACGGCAACGGCTCTCCTCGGCCTCGGCCACGTGGTGGCGGCCGGTGGCCCGGCCGACGCCGTCGGCCGCAACCGCGGGCAGGAAACCGCACCGACGGTCGCCGCCGTGGAGGGCACCGTGGTGCGGCAGGTGGGCGACGCCGTCCTCGTCGACGCCCGGCCCGGGGTCGTCAACGAGATCCGCATCCGGCGGCAGGGGCAGAGTCTCGTCGTGTCCGACCAGGGAGACCGGGTGCTGGCGGTAGCGCCCTGCGTGGCCGACGGCGACCGGGCCGTCCGCTGTCCGCTGCCGGTGGCGCGCATCTCGGTGGAGAGCGCAGACCTGGACGACGACATCCGGGTCGCGCCGAACGTGGACATCGTCGGCACGCTGAGCGGCGGTAGCGGCGGAGACGTCATCGAGGGAGGCCCGAAGGACGACCGCATCGTCGGCGACCCTGCCGTGGCCGCCGCCGACGGTCGGTTCCTGGCCACACCCGGCAACGACACGATCATCGGCGGGCCGGGCAACGACACCCTCGACGGCCTCGCCGGCAACGACACCATCTCGGGTGGCCCGGGCAACGACACGCTGCTCGGCAACACCGGGAACGACACGCTGCGCGGTGAGAGCGGTAACGACACCCTCAACGCCGCTACGGGCAACGACAGCCTCGACGGCGGCACCGGCAACGACACCCTCGACGGAGTCGACGGCGTGGCGGCCAACGACTCCCTCGACGGGAACGTGGGCTTCGACACCTGCACCTCGGACGCCTTCGACCCCGTCGTCAACTGCCCCTGACCGCCCGACGCGGTCCCCACCCGCCTCGGCGGCGGGTGGGGACCGCGTCGTGTCGGTCGACCGCGCCGGGCGGCTGCAGCCGGTGCTGTCACCGGATGTTCGGCTCACCGCGGCCGACGGTCGAGCGGCTGATGGTGTCGAAACCGTCACGCGGTGGCAGTATCGGCGTCGGCCTCCTACGGTGGGGAGTCGCGGGGAGGTGGGGCTGGTGGACGCAGGACCTGCCGTGCGCTGGTTGCAGCTCGCCGCCTCCCGGGGCGGGCCGGAGGAACTGCCGTTGCTGGTGGCTCAGGCCGCGCCGACGATCGGCGCGACGCAACTCGTGATCTACCTGGCCGACTACACGCAGGCCCGCCTGGTGCCGATGCTCGGCAGCGGCCTCGTCCGGGACGAGCTGTCGATCGAGACGACCCTCGCCGGCCGGGCGTTCACCAGCCTCGACGTGCAACGCGCGACCGACGACCCGGACCGGATCTGGGTCCCCCTGCTGGTCGGCTGCGAGCGGATCGGTGTGCTGGAGGTCGTCTCAACGGCCGCGGGCGAGCAGGCCCTGGAGGGGACCGCGCGGGAGCTGGCGGTCAGCGTCGCCCAGGTACTGGTGAACCGCCGACCCTACGGCGACGTCGTCGAGCGCCTCCGGCGACGCCTTCCCATGCAGGTCGCGGCCGAGATCGTGTGGGGCCTGCTGCCGCCGCTGACCTTTGCGACGGACGACACGATGATCACCGCCATCCTCGAACCCTGTTACGACGTCGGCGGAGACATCTTCGACTACGCGCTCAACGGCGACGTGCTCAGCGTCGGGCTCTTCGACACCTGCGGGCACGGCATCAAGGCAAGCAGTCTGGCTTCACTGGTGGTCAGCAGCTACCGCAACGCCCGCCGTTGCGGGCTCGACCTCGTCGCGACGGCGAGCAGCATCGACAGGTGGGTGCGCTCGGAACATCCGGGCTACTTCGCGACCGCGCTGCTCGCCGAACTCGACCGTGTGACCGGCCGGCTCCGCATGATCAATGCCGGCCATCCCGGTGCGCTGCTGCTGCGTGACGGCAAGGCGATCCGGGAACTGCCGGGCCCGACCGCGTTGCCACTGGGCCTCGGTCACCTGTCGGCGCGCCGCCCGCAGGTGCACGAGGAGGACCTGCACCCGGGCGACCGCGTCCTGGCGTACACCGACGGGATCACCGACGCGCGTGGTACAGGTGGCCAGCGGTTCGGGGTGGACCGGCTCGTCGACTTCGTCAACCGCGCGCTCAACGACCGGTTGCCGACCCCGGAGACGATGCGTCGCCTGGTGCGTGCCGTCGTCGCGTACCAGGACGGCGAGCTCGACGACGACGCCACGGCGATCTTCCTGGAGTGGCGTCCGCCGCGTAGTCCTCTCGCCCTTCTGCACGACCTTCCGGCGACCGGCCCCTGATCCGAGCGGCGGGGTGGAGCCGGTCCTCCCGCGTCAGGAGCCGATGTCCCGGACGTGAGTGCCTGGCCGGCGCAGCCGGTGTCGACGCGTGCTCGCCGGGCGCCGCTGGCCCCGGCGGTTCCGGCCGGCTCTCCGCCGCATGGCCCGGCCCGGCCGGCGACGCCGGGACCGGTCGGCCGGGGCGCCCGCAGGCGGGGGCGCGGTCAGTTCGTCGAGGTCGCGCACGTGGCGCAGGGGAGAGAGCAGCAGCGGGATCGGTGCCAGGGTGAGGCCGACGCCGATGAGCAGGAGGGTCGGTCGGATGCCGATCGCCTGACCCAGAGCACCACCGAGCAGACCGCCGAGCGGTAGCGCGCCCATCACCAGGAATCGCATGCTCGCGTTGACCCGGCACAGCAACCGGGCCGGTACGACGGCCTGCCGGTAGGTGACCTGGGAGATGCCGTAGATGACCTGCCCGACTCCGCCGCCCACGACACCCGTGAGGAAGAACGCGGCGCCCCAGTTCGGGCCGGTCAGCGGGATCAGAAGGTGGAAGGGACTCGTCACCGCCAGTGAGAGCCAGATGATGCGGGCCGAGCCGACCCGACGTGCCAGGCGGGGGGCCAGGGTGGCGCCCAGGAGCGCGGCGACCGGAGCGGCGGACATCAGCATCCCGGCAGTACCGGGACCGAACCCCACGGTGTCGACCAGGAACAGGATGATCAACGCGGTGGCGGCCGTGAACAGCAGGTTGGACGCGGCGCTGGTGGCGGCGACCGCGCGCAGGACCGGATTGCGGAGGACGACGGCGAAGCCCTCGCGGGCCTGGGACACCGTCCCGGACCGCCGGGTGAGCCGTCGCGTCGGCTCCCTGGCCCTGATCCTGGCCAGGCAGGCGGCGCTGACCAGGAAGCTCACCGCGTCGACCAGCAACGTGTTCGTCGCGCCCACCAGTTGGGTGAGCCATCCGCCCAGACCGGGGCCGGCGACCTGCCCGGAGGACCGGACGACCTCCACGGCGGAGTTGCCCTGCAACAGATCCTTCCGGTTCAGCAGGGTCGGCAGGTAGGACTGATGGCCGATGTCGAAGAGCACCCGCATCACCCCCAGCACCGCCGCCATCGCCATCAGCAGCGGCAGGGTGAGCTGCGACAGCGCGGCCGCCACGGTGACGGTCACCAGCGCGGCGCACCGGACCAGGTCGGTCACGATCAGCACCGGTCGGAGCCGCCGCCCGTCCAACCAGACCCCGGCCGGTACGCCGACCAGCAGGAATGCGGCGTTCTGGACAGCGACCAGGGCACCGAGCTGCAACGGCGTGGCGTCCAGGAGCAGGATCGCGATCAGTGGGAAGACGACCGCGGTCACATCGGTGCCCAGCTGGGTGACCGTCTGACCCGCGATCAGAAGCCGAAAGTCGGTGGACCGCCAGGGTTCGTCCCGGGTCCGAGCCGTCATGTGCGCCCCCGAACATGCCATGAACTGCCATGTCGTGTGTCTGACGACCGCGCGGCGGAGGACGGCCGGCCCTGACCGCGGTCGGACACCGCACAGGGGTAATCGTCGGCTCGTCCCTGCCGCACAGGTGGGTTCGGCGCGCCATGGCCATTCGGGAGCGGGTGCGCGCCCCCGACTCCGAGTGCCGCCCGGCCGCCTCGGAAAACACGTACGGGCGACTCGACACCGATCATCGGGTGTCGCCCTCGGTCAGAGGCTAGCCCAGCAGCTCCGGCCTCCGTCGCGATACCGCACTTCACGGCCGGCAACCCCGCACACACGCGTGGGACACGAGGTCGCCGGCCGTGAGGTCGCCGCCGACGAGCCGGGCTGGACGCCGGGCGGCTAGCTCGGCGGGCAGTCCTTGACGAACACGAGCCCGTCGGTGTCGGCCAGGTGGGCCGGGTCCAGCGGGGCGTAGCCGAACCAGGGGGACACACGGGGCGTCACGTCACCGACGATGGCGGCCAGCCGGCGCACGTCGACGACGTACCGGTCCCGCGGAAGCGCGTACAGGAGTCCTTCGACGGTGTCCGGGGGTGGGGTCTGCACATCGTGGTGGCGGATCGTGCCGAGAGCCGTGGCCAGGAAGGCGTACCCCGCGCCGAGCCGGGCGTCGACTATCGCCCCGGCACTCCACCATTCCAGCAGCTGACCGCCCATCCGCATGCTGCTCCTGTTCCGCTGGAGGTGGGCGTTGTGGGCGTGCACCAGCGTCGGACCCCGCTGGACGAGAGCGAGCAGATTGGCGGCCATCATCGAGTCCCGCAGTGCGCAGAGCCGCACGAGACGGCTCTGCGACGTGTCGGCCATCCAGAAGTGGTACCGCAGCAGCCCGACGGCGGTACGGCCGTACAGGCGTGCCCGGTCCCAGTCCTCCGGCGAGGACGCCGCGACCAGGTGTGGCGTCTGCGTGTCGAGCAGGGTCACCAGGTCGTCGGCCAGCAGCCGCAGCTCCCGGGCCTCGGGCGTCCGCCCCACCGACCGGGACGGCTCCCACATCGCGGCGTGATCGGTCCACCGGTCGTCGGCGCCGAGCAGGCGGTCGAGTGTCTGCGCGGTGCAGGGCAGCAGGTCGGTGTCGACCCGGGCGGCGAGGTAGTCGTGCAGTGCGGTGAGGGACTGCCGAGGGCTCGCGGCCTCGGTCGTCTCCAGCGGGCCGTCGAAACCGGCGAAACGCAGGCGTTCCGACACGGGCCGGCCGTCGTTGTACGCACGCATCCAGCGCACCAGCTCACGGTTGGCCGCCGAGGCGCCCCACCCGTGGCTGAATCCGCGTGCCATGACCTCGTCGAGGGTGCCCGCCCCCGAGGTGACGTAGTCGTCCACGACCAGGCCCATCATGCAGTCGCTCTCGATGGCGATCGTCCGGTAGCCCTCCTGGTCGACGAGTTGCCGGAAGAGGTCGTTCCGCACGTCGAGCAGTACGTCCTCGCCGTGGGTGGGCTCACCGAGGGCGAGCAGTCGTGGTCGGGTCGGGAGCAGGCCCATGACGGTGGTGGCGTCGACGGCATGGGCGGCAGTGGTGACAGCAGCAGTCATTCCCTCAACGGTATCGTTGAATCGACGGTGGAGACTTTCCGGCGATATTGGTCGCACACGGCGATGAAACCCTCAAGACGATGGTCGGCCGAGGGTTGGCGGCTCGCCGGCTCATCGGGCCGCACCACCGCCGGCCAGGGCGGAGGCCTGACCCCTCCCGTGGGAGCGGGGCCGCGCCGCCGCCAACGGCGACGGGATGAGCAGTTCGACGTTGCGGTCCGGCAGCTCGCCACGCCGGCTGTCGGTCCGGCCCTGCCAGTCGTTCGCCGACAGCTCCCGGGAGAGCGCGGCGAGGGCGGTGGTGCCGGAGAGCCCGCCCGTGGCGACCGGTCCGGCGTGGTCGACGACCGTGCAGAACGCGGAGAGCGTGCCGTCGAGGTTGTCGACCAGCTCGATGATCCGCGACTGCTCGGGCCAGTCGATGTGGGCGGCGGTGTTGACCTCCCAGAAGCCGCCGCCGACGGCCGCACCGGCCGGGCGCGCGTGGGGCAGTACCTCGTTGCGGTGGGTGTGCCCGTTGACCCAGAGGATGACGTTGGGGTACCGCAGCAGCAGGGCGCGGACCTGCTCCCCACCGATCCGGTCGCTGCCGGCCGGCACGTTGTCCATGCTGTCGATCGTGTGGTGGCTGTAGATCACCACGTACCTGTCGGCCCGACCCGGCCGGCAGACCACCTCGCCCGACCGTGACAGCCAGCGGCTGCTCGCCCTCTGCAGGTGCTGCTCCAGCCAGGCGTACTGGGCCGGGTCGATCGAGCCGTTCGGCCCGCCGGCGCTGTTCACCGTGTCCAGGACGATGTTGCGGACCCGGCCGGCGTCGAAGGTGTAGTACGCGGTGGCGTCCGCGATGTTCCTCCGGGTGAAGCCGTGCCCGACCGGCGTGCCGGTCGTGGCGAAGTGTTCGGTCACGGTGGTGGCCCGGTCCACGATCCGTCGGGCGGGGTCGGGGGTCACGACACGGCGCCCGCCGGAGGAGAGCATCAGGGCCACCGCGGCCGGGTCCTGGGCGAGCAGCCCGAGGATGAACTGGATCTGCGCCGGAATCGGCGCCGCGAGGATCGACGGTGGCAGGCTGGTCAGCTTCAACGGGCCGGTGGCCAGCTGTTGCAGCAGCGGCGAGGCGGGCACGTTGCCCTGGACCAGTCCGTCGTGGTTGCCGTAGACCGAGTACCACGGCACGCCGATCCCGGCCGCCTGGAACGGGGCGCGGGCGGCGTCCAGCAGGCCCGGCACGACGGGGAGACCGTGGACGGAGGTGGCCTGGCCGAAGCCCGTCTCGGGGTGCCAGTAGTAGGCGTCCGGAGCGGCGTCGTCGGCCACGCCCTCGTACCGCGTCGGGTCGCCGGAGTCGGGCCGGACCGTGCCACCGTCGAGCAGGTCGATGTACCAGCGCAGCTCGTTGTGCTGACAGTTGTCGGTGTTGTCGCCCGTGACGACCGCGAACCGCACCGGAGCTCCGGTGAACGGACCCCGGCGCACCCGCCGCACCTGTCGGACCATGGCGTCGCCCACCTGGGCGCTGAGCAGCTCCTGCGGTCGGTACGCGCTGGTCAGGTCATCCAGGCCGGGCAGGCTGCCGTACCGGTCGAAGAACTCGAAGCGCCCGGGTGACTGCACGTCGAGCACGTGCAGGTCGCTCAGCTGCGCGAAGCAGGTCAACACCCGGCCGGCGGAGCCCGCCCGCGCGCGCGGAACCCCGCCGAGGTCGGCGCGGACCATCAACGGCTCGCCCTCGGCGAACCGCAGCCGGGCGTAACCGCCGGTGCCCGGTGCGCCGCGGACGATGGTGCGCTCCAGGGTGGTACCCGCGGTGCGGGGAGCGGGCCTGGCGAAGGCCGGACCGGGTGGGAACGGGGACAGGCCGAGGGCGGCGGTTCCGGCGCCGCCGACCATCCCGGTGAGTATCGCTCTCCTGCTGATCGGCATCAGGCTCTCCCAGCTGTCGCAGCGCCACGGGCGGCGCCGACTCCTGGAAGAACGATCACCCTCGATGCACGGGGTGCGCAAGAGCCTGCCGGGGCCGGGGCGGACCGACCGGTCAGGTCCGTGCGCCGCCCAGGCCGAGGAGCACGGCCAGACCCAGGGCGCTGCGCGGCGCGTACGGCACGCGCCACAGCCCGCCGTGCGCCGCCGCGTACGCCTCGTCCTGCCAGGGCTGCTCGTGGGTCGGGCCGCCGCCGGTGCGCAGGTCGTGCACCAGCAGTGCGGCCATCAACGTGTTGCTGGTCGACGGCTCGAACACCTCGATGCCGAACCGGTGCGCCCCGGCGTACGCGGCGGCGAGCGCCCGGTTGCGCAGCACCGAGCGGGTGCGGGTCGGTGGGGCGACCGTGAACGACACGACGGCGCCCTGCTCGCGGGCGACGGCCGCGCGCCATCGTTGCAGGCGCTTGGCGAGGGCGTAGTTGGGGCCCTGCTGCGGCACCAGGCTGTCGTTCATGCCCGGGTCCACCCCGGGCGGGTAGTTGCGGTGCAGCAGTCGACCGCCGGAGACGACCCGCAGGGCGCGACGGGCGGCACCGCGACGGGCGTAGCCGCGCTCGGCGTGCCGGACCGCGTCGCCGGGCACGGCGTACACGTCGGTCGGAGTGGCGAGGAACGCGAGCGCGACGTCGTCACGCTCGCGGCGCAGCTGGGCGGTGAGGGCGTCGACGGCGGTGGCGACCCGGACGTTGGTCGCCCCGTCGGCGTAGACGTAGTTGCCCAGCACGAGCCGTCCCTCGGTCCCGCGCAGCCACTCGGCGACCTGCGGCAGGCGGTGCAGCAGGTCGGCGCCCGCGTGGCTGGTCAACGTCGGGTCGTCGGTGCGGGTGCCGGCCGGTACCGGTAGGTGCAGGCGTCCACCGTGACGGCGGGTGGTCTGGAGCAGCCGGCGCCAGATCTCCGGGCGGGGCAGGTCCACCGCCACCACGTCGCCGCCCCAGCGCAGCACCGAGGGAAGCGGGCCCATCTCGGCACCCGCACCGAGCACCACGATCCGCTGGTCGCGCAGGTCGAGCCAGTCCGGGTTGGCGATGACCGCGCCGACCGCCTCCGCGCAGGAGGGCTCCACCACACCGTCGGTCACCCAGGTGTCGAGCCGCCGGCGCAGCGCGCCGCCCCGCAGGCGTTCCCCCCGGTACGGCAGGGAGAACTCCCGCTCGACGGTGCCGTCCCCCTCGACGGTGGCGGTGGCCAGCGGCTCGTGGCGCGCGGGTGCGGCGAACACGTCGGCCAGCGGCCCCTCCCGGCCCTCGTCGTCCACCACGGTCATCCGGGCGTGCAGGGACGCGAGCCCGTCACCGGCGATGGTGAGTGCCGCCTCGCGGGAGAGCAGGCCGGCTTCGACGAGGCGGCGGAAGTGCCCCAGGTAGCCGTGCCGCCAGTCCGTCTCGTGCTCGGCCGCCCGGGCGCCCACCGGGTCCACGGCGCGCAGGGCGTCGGCGACGACCGTGCGGCCGAGAGCGGACGTGCTGCGACTCTCGCCGGTACGGGGGAAGACCACCCCGCGGGGACCCTCCACGGACACCGCCTCCTTCTCTCGGCGTACCGGCCGCCGCCGGTCGCGGCTGCCACTCTGCCGCATGTCCGCTCGGGCCGCAGCGCCGGGCGATCTGCGGCGGCGCACAATGGCGTCGTGACGTTGCCGTTTCCTTCCCCCACCGTGCCGGCCGCCGACCGTACCGAGGTGTTCCTGCGCTACCTGGACTTCTTCCGGTCGACCCTGATCGAGAAGGTCTCGGGCCTGCCGGAGCAGGAACTGCGTCGCAGCCGGCTGCCCTCCGCGTGGACGCCGCTGGAGCTGGTCAAGCACCTGCGGTACGTGGAACTGCGCTGGATCGAGTGGGGCTTCGAGGGCCGTGACGTCGGGGAGCCCTGGGGCGACCGGCGCGACGAGCGGTGGCACGTGACGCCGGAGGAGACCCGGGACGGACTCGTCGAGGCGCTGCGGGCGCAGGGCGCGCACACCCGGGCGGTGGTGGAGGCCGCCGACCTGGATGCGCCCGGCGCTCCGGGCCCGCGCTGGGACGGCGCGGAGCCCCCGCCGTTGGAGCGGGTGCTGTTCCACCTGGTGCAGGAGTACGCCCGGCACGTCGGGCACCTGGACGTCGTGGTCGAGCTGACCGGCGGCCCCACCGGCGAGTGAGGGCGCGGCATCATGGTCCGATGAGGAACGAGCCGATCGAGCTGGCGGCCGCGCTGGCCGGATTCGACCAGCTGTGGAGCCCCCGCATCGTCACCCGGGTCAACGACTACGACGTCCGCGTCGCGAAGGTGGCCGGCGAGCACGTCTGGCACGCGCACGACGACACCGACGAGTTCTTCCTGGTCATCGAGGGCGAGCTGCGCATCGCGCTGCGCGACGGGCCGGGCGGCGCGCAGCGGGAGGTGGTGCTGCCCCGCGGCGCCGTGTACGTCGTACCGCGCGGTGTGGAGCACCGACCGTCCTCGCCCGGTGGAGCGTCGATCCTGATGTTCGAGCCGTCCGGCACGTCCAGCGTGGGGGACCGGCACGAGCCGGTGCCGGACCACGTGGACGCGACCATGGGGCACGCGTTGTAGGCCGTCGTCACCGGGCGATATCGCGTGGCGGGACGCGTACGCCCCTGGCAGGGTGACGGGTGTGACTGCGCAGGTGCTGGCGGGTGCGCTCGCCGACGAGGGGCGGCGAGCGGTGTTCGCGGCGATCGTGCTCGGTGACGCCGACCGGGCGGCGGTGGCCGCCCGCACCAGCCTGACGGTACGGGAGGTGGTCACCGCCGTGCGGCGACTGCGCGACGTCGGTGTGGTCATCGGAGACGACGGTGACCTGAGGGTCGACGGCGGGTGGCTGCGGGAGGCCGCGCGGGACGCGTCGCCGTCGACGCCCGCCCCGGGGCCGGTCGACGCCGGGGAGCGGGTCCTGCGGACCTTCCTGCGCGACGGCGTCCTGGTCGGGCTGCCTTCGCAGCGGGGCCGACGGCGGGTCCTGCTGGCGCACATCGCCGCCGCCTTCGAGCCCGGGGTGCGGTATCCGGAGCGCGCGGTCGACGAGACGCTGCGCGCCTGGTGCGCCGGCGGCGGGTCCGACCACGTGACGCTGCGGCGGTACCTGGTCGACGAGCACCTGCTGAGTCGGGACCAGGGGGTGTACTGGCGCACCGGCTGATCGTCCACGCGGAGACGATCCCGTTCTCAACCAGTTGTTAACCTCGGGGAATGTCCTCGTGCTCGCCGGGCGGCGCTCCCGACCTGATGTTCCTGCTCGCCTCGGCCAGTCACGCCCTGCTGGCCGAGCACGCGGCCGGCCTGGCCGAGCTGGGCATCTCGCCCCGGGCGCACCACGTCCTGTTGCGGGCCCGCGCGGGAGATCTCACCCAGCGCCAGATCGGCGAGGCGTGCGGCATCGACAAGACCACGATGGTCGTGACACTCGACCAGTTGGAGGCCGCGGGGCTGGCCCGCCGCCGTCCGTCGCCCACCGACCGCCGGGCACGCCTCGTGGAGGTCACCGAGCAGGGGCTCGCGGTGCTCGACCGGGCCCAGGAGATCGCCGCGCGGATCCAGCAGCACGTGCTCGCCGGCCTGCCGCCGGGGGAGCGGGAGGCGCTGCTGCGGGCGCTGGGCAGCCTCGTCGCCGGACGCCTCTCCGGGGCCGGCCCGTGCGGTCCGGGCAACCGCCCCGGGTGTTGATCCCGAAGGAGATGGTTTCGAACGGGACCATCTGCTACGGTCGCTCTCGTCGAACCCGCGATCGAGGAGCAGCCATGAGTGCGACCGCGCAGCCCGTCACCACCACCTCGTCCGTACGCCGGCGCGCTCTCGGCGTCCTCGCCGCCGTCGCGACCTGCGCCTTGATCTGGGTGATCGGAAGCGTCGCCGGAGTGGACTGGACGGTGACGAGTCCCGGCCGTCCCGCGATGGAGCTCGGGCTGGCGCCGGTCGTCGTGGTCTCCCTCGGTGCGTCGCTGGTGGGCTGGGCGGCCCTGGTCGTGCTCGAGCGCTTCGCCGGTCACCGGGCGACGATCATCTGGACCGCGCTCGCCGCAGTGGTGGCCGTGGCGTCGCTGTTCCCCCTCTTCGGCGTCGACGCCTCCACCGGCGCCAAGCTCGCCCTCGGGGCGATGCACCTGGCGGTCGCGGCCGTCCTCATCCCGATCCTGCCCACCCGCCGCTGACTCCGGCCCGGTCGTCCCGGCGCCCGCGACAGGCCGTCGCGGGCGCCGACACCTGGGCAGGGCGCGTCGGGGTTGACGACCGCGCCGGAACGCGCTAAATACTGAAGAGGAAGTTGAGTCATGTCGACTCAACCCGAGACCTTCGGCCAGGAGACCCGAGGAGGCACGACCATGCTGATGCGTACCGACCCGTTCCGTGAGATCGACCGGCTCGCCGAGCAGTTCTTCGGCACCGCGGCCCGGCCGGCGATGATGCACCTGGACGCCTATCGCGACGGGGAGCACTTCTACGCCGCGTTCGACCTGCCCGGCGTCGACCCCGACAGCATCGACTGCACGGTGGAGCGCAACGTGCTCACCGTCCGGGCGGAGCGCCGCCGACCCACCGGTGACCGCGTCGAACTCGTCGCCGCCGAGCGTCCGATGGGCACCTTCACCCGCCAGCTGTTCCTCGGCGACACCCTCGACACCGACAAGCTCGAGGCGGGGTACGAGAACGGCGTCCTGACGCTGCGGATTCCGGTGGCCGAGCGGGCCAAGCCCCGCCGGGTCACCATCACCGCCGGCAGCAACGGCAACGGACGCAAGGAGATCCACGCCTGAACCCGACCGCGCCCGCGGGACGCCGCACCGCCGTCCCGCGGGCGCGTCGTCACGTCGGGTACAGCGCCGCCAGCGCCCTCGCGGTGCCCCGGAACAGGTCCCGTAGCTCGGCGGGGGCGAGCACCTCCACGTCGGCGCCGAGCTTGAGCAGCTCGATGTGGCCGTGCCGCACCGACTCGATCGGCACCGTCGTCCGCAGCCAGCCCCGTTCGTCCGGCTCACCGGCCGCCGCGCGGGCCGCCCGGCTCATCGCCGGCGGGAAGACGTGCGTGGCCAGTTCCAGCGCCGCCACCGTCATCCGGACCTGCGCCTCGGCGCGGTACACCCCGCGCTCGTACCGGTCGGCGTGCTCCTGCCAACAGCGGGCCAGGTCGAAGTCGGCCGGGCGCTCGAACCGCTCGTCGAGGACGGCCAGGTCCAGGATCGCGGTGACCCGAAAGGTGCGGACCTGTCTGCCGGCGTCGGCGACCAGATACCACCGTCCCGCCTTCAGCACGACACCGAGCGGGGCGAGGTCCCGGACGACCTCGCGCGGTTGCTTCCACCGCTGGTAGCGCACCTGGATGCGTCGGTCCTCCCATACGGCCCCGGCCAAGGCGGCCAGGTGCGGAGTCGGCTCCGGCTCGCGGAACCAGGTGGGCGCGTCGAGGTGGAACCGGTGCCGGATCCGCCCGCCCCGGTCGGCCAGTTCCGCCGGCAGCGCGGCCCGCAGCTTCAGCTCGGCGGCGGCCAGGAGCGACCCGAGACCCAGCTCGGCCGCCGGACCGGGCATGCCGGCCAGGAACAGCGCCTCGGCCTCGGCCGCGGTCATCCCGGTCAACCGGGTGCGGTAGCCGTCCAGCAGTTGATAGCCGCCGTCCGGGCCGCGTTCCGCGTACACCGGCACCCCGGCTGCGGAGAGCGACTCGACGTCCCGGTAGATGGTGCGGATCGACACCTCCAGAGCGACGCTCAACTCCTGGGCGGTCATCCGGCCGCGAGTCTGCAGGAGCAGCAGCAGGGACACCAGCCGACTCGCGCGCACCGCACGACCGTACCGTCGATACGGCCGAGCCGTTGTCCGTCGTCACGCTCCGTGCGTCCTCGGACACGGTCGCTGACGGGAGTGGTGGGTGCTCCTCGCCCGTAGGGCGCGCCTGCGCGGCTTTCTGATCCGGGGCTGAGAGCCTTTTTCACATGCTCTCCTCGGACGCTCCGGTGCGGTCCCGCCCGTCGCCCCGCCCGGCCCTGCCCGCCGGACCGACCGACTTCACCGAGGCGTGGCTGCGTAACCGTCGGCTCTCCGCGCACACCCGCGACGCGTACCGGCGGGACATCGCCGGCTGGCTCGCCTGGTGCGCGGCCCGGGACCTCGATCCCCTGTGGGCGAACTTCCTGCACGTCAACGAGTACGCCCGCACGCTGGAGTCCACCCTCGCGGTGCGCAGCGGCCGGCCGTTGACCCCGGCCACCGTGGCACGCCGCCTGTCCGCCCTGTCCAGCTGGTACGACTTCCTGGTCAAGCTGCGGGCGGTCGAGGCCAACCCGGTGGCCGGCGCCGACCGTCCGCGTATCGACCGGGACCACTCGGCGACGGTGGGGCTCACCCCGGACGAGGTGGACGCGCTGCTCGCCGCCGCCGAGGCGGACGCCGGCCCGACCGCCGCCCGCAACCGTGCCGTCGTCGCGCTGCTGGCCGACCTGGGCCTGCGGGTGGGGGAGCTGGTCTCCCTCGACCTGGCCGATCTGGGCGCAGAGCGGGGGCACCGCAGCGTCCGCTTCGTCGGCAAGGGTGGCAAGGCACGCCGGCGCGCCCTCACCCCCGGAACGGCGTACGCCCTCGACGCGTACCTGGCGCAGCGGGCCGCCGACCGGGGGGTGGCGGTGCAGGAACTGACCGGCCCGCTGCTGGTCACCGCCAGCGGCGCCCGGCTGGACCGGCACTCCGTGTTCCGGCTGGTGCGACGGCTGGCCCGGACCGCCGGCATCCCGGCGTGGGCGAAGCTGTCACCGCACTCCCTGCGGCACGCGTTCGCCACCACCGCCCGCGCGGAGGGGGTGCCGCTGGAGGACGTGCAGGACGCCATGGGCCATGCCGACCCGCGCACCACCCGTCGCTACGACCGGGACCGGCACAACCTGGACCGGGACCCGGCGTACGCGATCTGGGCGGCCCGCGCCCGTCGTAGCGGCTGATCCACTGTCGCACCCCGACCGTACGGTCCGGCGATGCGACACGGGGTTGGAGATCTCCTGCGGCGGCGGTTCGGTGGCCGCGTCCACACTGGTCAACCTGGGCGAGGTGGCGCAGGCCGGCGCGACGTGGTGGCTGGAGTACGTGCCGGCCGGCCCGGCGGAGGACATGCGGGCGACGGTGGCGCGCGGGCCGCTGCGCTGACCCGGTCAGCCGCGCCGGCAGATGCAGAACGGCTGGCCGATCGGGTCGACGAGCACCACCCACCGGCCGTCGCCGGGCTGGAAGTCCGGCCGGGTGGCGCCGGCGGCCACGAACTCCTTCGCGGCCAGGTCCAGGTCGTCGACGTACAGGTCGAGGTGGAAGCGCTTGTCGCCGGTCTCGTCCGGCCAGGCCGGCGGGCGGTAGCCGGGTACCAGGCCGAAGCCGATGGCCACACCGGAGGTGGCGACCATCGCGTACTCGGCTTCGCTGTGGGTGATCTCCCCGCCGAGCACACGCTGCCAGAAGGCGGCATGTGCGACGGGGTCGGAGCTGTCGAGGTTGACCATGGCGAGGTCGGCGGTGACTGTCATGCCAGCAGTCTGCTCCGCGTACCTGTCATCCTCTGTCAGGTACGCGGAAGGTTCCACACCGTCGCGCGCTCGGCCGACCGGCACACCAGCCGCCCGGCCGCCTGCCGGCAGTCCCGGGCATCGGCCGGCAGCACCCCGATCACCCGTGGGCCGTCGGCCCGCACCACCGCCACCAGGCGACGGACCCCGTCGGCGGCCGGCCGCAGCAGTACCACCGGCTCGGCCGCGCCCCGCCCGGCCGGCACCGCCCGCCAGTCGCCGCCGTCGGGCCAGGTCCACACCTCGGCCCCGGTGTCCGGCCGTACCGCCCGCCGGACCGAACCCTGGTGCAGGCAGAGCAGGCCCGCACAGGCCCGCGCGGTCACCTCCCCGACTCCGACCGGGCGCTGCCACCGCAGGACGAAGCCCGGCAGGTCGTAGCCGGCGAGGACCCGACCGGCGGACGTGGGATGGCGCAACACCAGCCGGTCGCCGACGACCTGCGGATTGTCCGGTGCGTAGTCGGTCGGCGGAAGCCGCCCCTGGCCGCGCACGGCCCCGCTGCCCACGTCGTGCACCCGGGCCAGACCGCTGTCGTGCACCAGCAGCACCCGCGCCGGCGGACCCGGCAGGACACTCACCACCGCGGTGGACGGCACCGGAGCCGTCCACCGGGTCCGGCCGGTCGCCGGGTCGACGCCGTGCACCACGCCCTCCACCCGGCGACCCGGCTCCAGCGCGCTGCGAACCTCCGTGACGGCGACCGCACCGTCGCCCGCGGCGTACACCCGGTCGGGCCGCCGCCAGCGCTGCACACCGGTCCGCGCGTCGTGGGCCACGGTGGCCACCACCTGCCGCAACTGGTCACGTTCGTGCACGAGCACCAGGTCACCGGCGGCCTCGGCGGCCCAGCCGGTCGCCCCGCCGACGTCGACCCGCCACCGGGGTGGCCCACCCGGCGCCGTCGCGTCGTACGCCGACAGCCGCGGCGGCTCCACCACCAGCAGCGCCTCGCCGGCGGACAGGACCGACGTGCCGACCAGCACCGCCGGTCCCGCCGCGCCGGTCAGGCCGGGCACCGGCGCGGCCGGACCCACCAGCAGGAGGCAGCCGGCCACCACCGCCGCGCCGCGTTCCCACCGACGCGAGCGGGTCGGTGGTGCGACGGCCTCGTCCGGGGCACCCCGGTCGACGCCCAGCTCGATCAGCGGCTCCGCCACGCCGGTCAACCGAGCAGGTCCAGGTGGTGGTGGGCGTCGGCGGCGATCTCCTCGTGGCGCAGCCACCGCCGCGCCCACAGCACGGCGGCCACCTCGGCCTGCTCGTCACCCCACGCCGCCTGCTCCACCAGCAGCGCGGCCGTCAGCGCGTACGCCATGCGCAGGGCCAACCCCCGGGCGCCCGCCACCACCGCGACCGCACCCGGGTCGGCGGCCACCGCCGCGAGGTCGGCCCGCAGCTCGCCGGCGAGGGCGGCGAGCGTGTCGGCGAGCACCGGCGACAACGGCCGGGCGAGGTCGGCGGCGCCGTCGAGGCGACGCAGCAGCGGCACCCCGGCGTCCTCCCGGGCGACCGCCCGCAGCACGTCCACCGCCAGCACGTTGGTGGTGCCCTCCCAGATCGGCAGCACCTGCGCGTCGCGCAGCAGCCGAGGCACACCGGTGTCCTCCACGTAGCCGGCGCCGCCGAAGCTCTCCAGGTACTCGCTCGCGGAGCCCACCGCGAGCCGGCCGGTGGCGAGCTTCGCCAGTGGGGCGACGATCCGCAACTCCGCCGCCGCCTCCGGGTCGGCACCCACCTCCACCCTGCCGAGCAGCGCGAACGCGTGCCCGGCCAGCGCGAACGCGCCGGCCGCGTCCACGGCGAGGGCGCCGAGGGTGGCGCGGTGCAGCGGGTTCGTCGACAGCGGCCCCCCGGCGACGTGCCGGGCCTCGGCGTAGGCGCGGGCGTACGCCAGGCTCCGCCGCATCCCCCCGGCCGCCGCGGCGGCGTTGTGCAGCCGGGTCACCACCACCAGGGTCATCGCCCGGACCAGGCCGGGCACCGCCGGGTCACCCAGCGGCAGCGCGTACGCGTCGTGCAGGCCGATCTCGGCGGTCGGCAGGGCGCGGGTGCCCAGCTTGTCCTTGAGTCGGTGCACCGTCACGCCCGGCGCCGGCGCGTCCGGTGCCACTGCGCCGGCCAGCGGCGAGTCGGCGGCGTACCGGGGTACCAGGAACGGGGCGAGGACCCGGCTGCCCCGCCCGGCGCCTTCCGGTCGGGCCAGGGCGACCGCCATCGTCGCGTCGGCGGCCGAGCAGAACCACTTCTCCCCGGTCAGCCGCCACGAGCCGTCCGCCGCGGGCCGGCCGATGGTGGTGGAACGGGCCAGGTCCGAGCCGCCCTGCGCCTCGGTCATCCACTGCCCGCTGGTGATCGCCGTGGCCGGGTCGGTGGAGATCAGCCGGGGCAGCCACGCGTCCCGCACCTCGGCGTCGACCTCCGGGCGGCTGAGCAGCGCTGCCGCACCGTCGGCCATCGCCACCGGGCAGGAGAACGTGGCCGACTCCGGCCCGTACAGGTGCAGCAGCGCGTGCTGCACCACCCGGGTCGCCGCCCCCCACGTGCCGCGCGCCGCGGGCAGGTAGGGCAGGGCGACCACGGCGTGCCGCGCGGCGGCCGCCCGCTGCTGCCGCCACCCGGCAGAGGTCTCGATCCGGTCCACCCGGGCGCCCCACGCGTCGTAGCGGACCAGGGTCGGCGGGTGCGCCTCCGCGTCCGCTTGCGCGGCCCGCAGCGGTCCGGCCACGTCGGCCGCGAGGTCGGCGAGGCGGCCCTTCGCGGCGGCGTGCCCGGCCGGGCCGAGCTGCCGCTCCAGCCACGAGCGCAGCAGTCGGTCACCGGCGTACGGGTCGTCGGGGGCGGGCACCGGCTGCACGAAGCGGCTCATCGGTCGGCTCCTCGCACGGGGCGTCGGGGGTGTGCGCCGACGGTAGACGATCCGGCGGCGACCGCGACAGGGCCGACTTTCCTGCGCGCGGCCCGGCCCGTTCTCTACGGTCGACGGGTGGGCGCTGAGCAGCGGTGGAGCCGGCCGGCCCGGCGGCACCGACCGGTCCGCGCCGGCCTGGTGTTCGCCGGGGTGGGCGTGGCGCTGTGCTGCGTCGGGGTGGCCGGCCTGGGTGCCTGGAACGTGCAGGTGGTCACCCAGGCCAGCGGTCCGGTGCGGGAGACCGCCGACGGGTTCCTGCGGTCGGTGACCGTCGGGGACACCGACGGCGCGTACGAGCGGTTGTGCGCCGACGCCCGCAGCCGGTGGAGCCCGATCGGGTTCACCAGCTGGATGCGAACCCCGCCGCTGGTCGACGACTACGAGATCGTCGACGTGTCGGTGGCGACCAGCCGGGGCCGCCCCGAGGGGACGGTGGCGGTCCGGCTGACCCGCGACACGGGTGCCACCGAGGAGCGGGAACTGTCGGTGGTGAAGGAGGACGGCGGCTGGCGGGTCTGCGGCGACCCGTACTGATCAGGCGGGAACCGGCGTGGTCTCCTCGGCCAGCCGGCCGTCGCGCAGCACCAGCACCCGGTCGGCCAGGTCCACCAGCGTGGGGTCGTGCGTGGCCACCAGCGCGGTCATCCCCCGCGAGCGCACCAGCGCCCGGAGCAGGTCCATCACCGCCCGGCCGGTCTCCGAGTCCAGCTGGCCGGTCGGCTCGTCGGCGATCAGCAGCGGCGGGTCGTTGGCCAGGGCCCGGGCGATGGCCACCCGCTGCTGCTGCCCACCGGACATCTCGTACGGCCGCTGCGCGGCGTGCCCGCCCAACCCGACCATCTCCAGCAGCACCGCCACCCGCTGTTCCCGCTCGGCGGCCGGCACCTTCGCCAGCCGCATCGGAACCCCCACGTTCTCCGCCGCGGACAGGATCGGGATCAGTCCGAAGGACTGGAACACGAACCCGATGGCGTCGCGGCGCAGCGCCAGCAGCTCCCGCTCGCCGGCGGAGGTCACCTCGTGCCCGGCGACGTGGATACGCCCGGCGGTGGGCCGGTCCAACCCGCCGATCAGGTTCAGCAGGGTCGTCTTGCCGGCGCCCGAGCGGCCCTTCACCGCCACCAGCTCACCCCGGTCGGCGGTGAACGACACCTCCCGTACGGCGTGCACCACCTGCCCGCCGGTGCGGTACTCGCGGCTGACGCCCTCGACACGTACCAGCTCGTCGGCCATCACTTCTCCTTCACGTCCGCGCCGGGGCGCACCTGCACGTGGTCGGGCTCCAGCGTCAGCTTCACCCGGTCCCGCAGCTCCAGCGCGTCGACGAACGCCGCCGGCAGCTGCATCCGACCGGCCCGGTCCAGCACCGCGTACTCCTCGGTGACCAGCTCCTCGACGCCGTCGGCGCCGATGCGCGCCGAGCGGCGTACCTCCGAGGCGGTGCGGCCGTCGCGGATCGCGACGGTCCGGCGGACCTGCGAGGCGACCTGCGGATCGTGGGTGACCACCACGATGGTGACGCCCAGCTCGGCGTTGATCGCGCGCAGCGCCGCGAACACCTCACCGGCGGTCGCCTCGTCCAGCTCGCCGGTCGGCTCGTCGGCGAAGAGCACCTCCGGGTCGTTGGCCACCGCCACCGCGATGGCGCAGCGCTGCTGCTCACCGCCGCTCATCTGACCCGGCCGCCGGTCGGCGCAGTACCCGACGCCGACGGTCTCCAGCAGCTCGACCGCGCGCCGGCGCAGTGCACGACCACGCCGCCCGGCCAGCCGCATCGGCAGCTCGACGTTCTCCCGCGCCGACAGGTACGGCAGCAGGTTGCGGCCGGTCTGCTGCCACACGAACCCGACCGTGTGCCGCCGGTAGGCCAACCGCTTGCGCGGCGACATGGTCAGCAGGTCGTAGCCGGCGACCCGGGCGATCCCGGCGGTCGGCACGTCCAGCCCGGACAGGATGTTGAGCACGGTGGACTTGCCCGACCCGGACGCGCCGACGATCGCCAGCAGCTCACCCTGGTCCACCACCAGGTCCAGGCCCTGCAACGCGACGACCTCCACCCCCTCGGTGGTGAAGATCCGCACCAGGCCGTCGCAGACGATGTGCCCGCGCAGCCGGTCGGCGCCGCCGGCGCGGGCGGCGGCCCGTTCCGCGGCCCGCCGTTGCAGGGTCGCCAGGTCCGGTACGTTGTCGACGACCGTCATGCGTTCTCCTCTCCCACGCGGAGCACCTCACCGAGACGCATCCGCCGGTTCGCCAGATTCTCGACCGTCAGCCCGGCCAGCAGACCCACCACCACCAGGGCCAGCACGCCAGCGACGACAAGCGGGTCCAGTTGGACGCGGGGTGTCACGCCGGGCGTGAACGTGGACAGCCCGAGCGTGTCGCCGAGCAGGCGGGGCAGCGCCACGCCCACCGCGCCACCGGCCAGGGCCGCCGCGCCGACCAGCGGCACCAGCTCGTACACCAGCAGCTGACGGCCCTGCCTGCCGGACAGGCCCATGGTGCGCAGCCGGGACAGCACCCGCCCCCGGCCCCGGGCGTCGGCGACCACCGCGAAGCCCACCGCGAGCACGGCCAGCCCGGTGCCGCCGGCCGCGCCCACCACGAACGCCAGGGCGAGCACCTCGTTGACGCCGGTGCGTTCCAGGTCCTGCCGGCGCGCCTGCCACGTGTCCAGAGCGGCGGGCAGTTCCGGCTCCCGCACCTCGGTGCCCAGCACGGCGGACTGCCGCTCCCGCTGCGCGTCGTCGGCGACCCGCAGCAGCTCCGCCACGGCGATGTCCTCGCCGGCCAGCAGGAACCGGTTCGGGATCACCGGGGTGTCCCCGTACTCGGAGAGGGCCTGCCAGGGCAGCACGACGAACCGGCCCCCGTCCGGGCCCAGCCCGGGGAAGGTGTCGGCGACACCGGCCACAGTGAACGGGAACAGCCGGTTCTGCACGTCCGCCGCACCGCCGGTGGGCAGGTCGGCGGCCACGTCGGGGGAGACCACCGCCGGCACCGGCGCGTCGCCGCGCGTGGCCGACCGGATCACCGCCGGCACGTCCACGTCGATACCGCTGCGCCGTACCACCTCGGCGAAGGCGGGTCCGTCGACCACCAGGACCCGCGCCGGTCCGAGCGTACGGGCATCGGCCTCCTCGCCGGTCAGCAGCGGCCGGTTGCCCTCCGTCCACACCCGGGCCACCGCGTCCACCCCGGCTACCGCGGCGAGCCGGTCTCCGGTGTCGGGTGTGAACGCGTAGCCGGTCAGCCAGGCGTCGGCGGGTACGGCCACGTCGACGGCCCGGTCCCGGGCCCGGTCCACTGTCGTGGTGACCACCGCGCTGAAAACGCCGGTGCTGACGGCCACGATGATCACCGCGAGTGGACCGATGGTCATCGGGGAACCGCGACCGGCGCGAGCCGCGCCGAGGAACAGCATGGCTCCGGAGGCCCGCCCGGCAAACCGGTCCAGCAGTCGCAGCGGCCACGGCAGCAGTCGCAGCGCCACCAGCGCGACCGCGACGGCCACCAGCACCGGCACCGACGCGAGGAACAGGTCGACCCCGTCGTCGGTGTCCAGGCCACGGCGGCGCAGCAGCAGCACACCGGCGACCGCGGCGACGACCACCGCCGCCTCGGCGCTCACCCGGCGTGGCGACGGCCGAGTCCTCGCCACGTCCTGGCGTCGGGCCACGAACGTGACGTTGCGTTGATCGAGCATCCCCAGCACCGCCACCACCACGGTGGTGAACACCGCCAGTGCCAGCACCAGCCACCCGGTCTGGCCCGCGCGGCCGGGCACCCGGGTACCGACCAGCAGGCCGACGAGGACCGCGACCGGCTGCACCAGGGCACTCTCGGCGAGCAGTCGTCGGCCGATCGTCGCCACCGACGCACCCCGGGACCGCAGCAGCGCCAACTCCTCGCGGCGGCGCCGCACACCGAGGTCGGCGGCGAGCAGGACCAGACCCAGCAGGCTGACGACCAGCCCGGTCTGGACGACAGCCAGCAGCGCCCGCACCGACGCCAACTGCCCGGCGAACCGCGTGAGTGCGACGTCCAGGCCGGTCTGTACCACCGAGGAGGGCAACCATTCGGTACGCCGCGCGGCACCCACCGCGGCGGTCACCGCCTCCAGGTTGCCGGTGTTCAGCAGCCGCTCGTCCAAGCGGTGCCGCCAGCTGTGGGTGATCGGCGCACTCGTCGCCGCCGACACCGACGCCGTGCCGGCGGCGTCGGTGACCGCGACGGCGACGAAGGGCTCCCCGTCGTCGGTGGGAATGAGCGGCTCCAGGGCGAACCGCAGGTCGTCCCAGTCCGGCGCGTCGGCCCGTTTCGGGGCGAAGATCCCGCTGACCACCAGCGGGGCCGCCCGTCGACCGGTGACGTTCAGTCGGCTGCCCGGCCGGAGCCCGAACACCTCGGCGACCTGCTCCGACACGGCGACCTGGACGGGCTGGGCCGACGTCGTACGCGGCCAGGCCCCGGCTCGCAGATCCGCGACGTCGGTGATCCCGGTCTGCGTCACCAGGCCGAACAACTTGGGCGCGCCACCGTTCAGCGGCGCTTCGTCCCCGGTGGCGACCAGCGACTTCGGCGCGATCGTCCCGGCGTACCAGCGCTGCCCGACCAGGCCGGGCAGCGGCTGCGGCAGTGCGGTGACGAACCGCTCGCGTTGGCCGATACCGGCATCGGGAGTGGTGCCGGCATCGGGGTCCAGCTCCTGCTGGATGATCACGTCACGGGACAGGTGCGGCAGCGCCGCCACGTCGGCGCGCAGTCCCCGGTCGGCGTACTCGTTGAACAGTCGTGGCGCGGCGGTGAGCAGCAGCGTCGCGACCAGCGTCAGCGCCGCGAGCAGCCCGGCGTGCCCAAGAAACGCCCGGACCCGCCGGGCGGGTTCCGCGCGCAGTGCGCGCCAGCGGGCGACCGTGGTCCGTGACGTCGTGCCGTGCCCGCCCACGCCGGTGCTCACCGGTCCTCCCCGATCCGCAGCTGGCTCGCCGTCAGGCGCCGCCGCATGGTCAACGACAGCCCGGCGCTGGAGGCCAGGGCCAGCAGCAGCAGACCCGCGCCGGTGGCCGCGACCGGTGTCCAGTCGACCTGGAGCAACGGTTGCGGAACGGGCCGGTCTGCCGACGGGGTCAGGATCACCAGTGGTGCCATGGTCGCGGCCACACCGACGCCGACCGCGAGCCCGACCACCACCCCCAGGCCGGCGAGGAACGTCTGTTCGGCCAGCAGCGACCGGGCCACCAGGCGGTGACCGGCGCCGAGGGTGTGCAGGACGGCCAGTTCGGTGGCCCGCCGCCGGGCGGTGGCGCTGACGTCGACGGCGACGCCGACGGCGGCGAGCAGCACCGCGGCGAGTGCGGCGGCGAACAGCGCCCCCCGGGCGCCGACACCGAACGGATCGCCGGCCAGCTCACCGGCCAGGAGCTGCCGGTCGGCCACGACCAGGCCGCCGAGCGCCGTCGCCGCGTCCGAGGCGGCGACGCGTTGCCCGGGCTCCACCGACAGCCACCACTGTTGTGGATCACGGGCGATCGCGTGGTCGTACAGCAGGCGTCCGCTCAGCGACGGCAGGTCGGCCAGCAGTGCCGCCGCCTCGGTGTCGCCGGGTACGGAGTCGACGGCGCCCACGATCATGGCGTCGACCTCGGCCCCGGCCAGGTAGAGGCGGGTCTGTTGACCGACGTCCAGCCGCAACGCCTCCAGCGCCTGCGGGGTGGCCAGCAGTGGCACCGGCCCGTTCGGCGTACCGCGCACGACGGCCGTCTGCACCGGCGCGCCCTGGGTGCCGACGCTCGTATCGTCCCAGGACCACCGGGTCGACAGGGTCGCGCCGACGGCCGGTACGCCGGCACTGGACCCGGCGCGGTCGATCCACCGCCAGTCACCGTCGGCGCCCAGGTCCACCGGGGTGCCGGGGGAGTCGTCCGCGCTGCTGCGCAGGTCCCGCAGGCGCCAGTCGAGGGTCAAGCCCTGCTGCGCGAACGTCTCGACGGTGAACCCGGCCAGGTGCGTCGGACCGGGACCCGCCGGCAGGTCGACGGCGAACCGCAGCGGCTCGCCGTCGCGGCTCGCGCCCACCGGCAGCCGGCGGTGCCCGCCGTGCGGGTCGACGAGCACCACGTACGTCTGCACGGGGACGGTGCTGTCGAGGCCGGCGACACGGGTCAGCACCTCACCGGTGAGACGCCGGGAGCCGGCCGGCAGTGCGGTCGTCGGGGCGACGACGCGGGCCTCGGCGAGGGAGCGCAGCACGTCACCGTCGGCCAGGTCGGGTCGCAGCCGCACCACGTCGGTGGCCTGCCGCGCGTCGAGGGCCACCAGCGATGCCAGCTCCGACGTCGGGCCGAGCCGCAGCGGTTCCCGCCAGGCGGCAAGGGCGACGCGGTTGCCCGGCAGCTGCGCGATCTGGTCCGCCCGCCCGGCCGGAGCCGACCCGTTCGACTCGGTCAGCCGCAGGTCCGCCCCGATCTGGTGGTCGGCCTGATCGGTCAGGGAGCGTTCGCTGGTGGCGGCGAGGCACCAGGCCAGGGTGCCGACGGCGACGGCGAGGGCGAGCAGCAGCACCGGGCCGGCGTGCGGGCGGCGACCGGCCTGCCAGGTGCCGAGGATCGTCGCCGTCCACGGCTTGCGGTCGACCCACCGTTCGGCCAGGCGGGTCAGCGGGGGCAGCAGCCGCAGGGCGAGCACCGCACCGGCGAGCACCCCGATGGTGGGGGCCGCGGCCAGCAACGGGTCCACGTCCAGCGCGCCGGAGCGGCTGCGCGACAGCGGTGACGAGTACTGCCGCAGCTGGTACCAGGCCAGCACCGCGAGCGCGACCAGCAGCACGTCGACGCCGGCGCGCTGCACCGCGCCACGCCGGCTGGGTCGGGAGCGGGCGGCCTGGTCGGCGACGTAACTGACGCCGCGGCGCAGGCCGGGCGCGACCATCGCCAGGGTGCAGCCGGCCGCCGCGAGGCCCGCGACCAGCCACAGCGTGCCGTCGGGACCGTCGGGACGCAGCGACACCGCGGCCAGGGCGGGCACCCGGTCGGCGTACGTCAGCAGCTGCGTGGCCAGCGGCGGCGCGATCGCGGCGGCGGGCAGGACGACCAACGCCGCCTCCCGGGCGGTGAGTCCGGCCAGTTGCCAACGGCCGGCGCCACGGGCGCGCAGCAGCGCGGTCTCGGCGCGGCGGTGCTCGGTGAGCAGGACGGCGACCAGCAGCAGCGCGTACCCGCCGAGCACGACCACCAGGAGCATCGGTGTGACCAGTGCGGACCGCCCGACCAGGGTGGCCCGTTGCAGGCGCTGCACCAGGTCGTCGAGGGTGGTGATGGCGGTGCCGGCGTCGCCGAGCCCGGCGGCGGCGGGCGCACCGGAGGCGACCGTACCGGCGGTGTCGACCAGCCGGTCCAGCGCCGCACCGGTGGTGACGGCGGCCAGGTCGGGCTCGACGAGCCACCCCGCCGAGGCGTTGGTGCGGAAGTGGGTTCCGAAGTCGTCGCGGTGGACGACCAGGGGGCCGTACGTGGCCGAGCCGGGCAGGGTGCCGGTGGCCACCTCCGGGGCGAGTCGCCAGTAGGTGTCGGCCGGATCGAGCGGCTGCCAGACGCCGACCACGCCGACCTCGGTGACCCGGCCGGTGAAGCCGTCGGTGACGGGAATGCGGTCGCCGACCCCGACGCCGAGGGTCGCGGCGACCGGCTCGGCGAGCGCCGTCTGCACCGGAGCGCCGCCCGGCTGGGGCCACGCGCCGGCGGTGAGTCGGGCGCGCGTGGCCAGGTCGTCGAGGAACACCACGGAGGCGTAGGTGCCGCCTCCGGCGTCGGGCACGGCGCTGCCGGTGTCGCCGCGCAGCTGACGCCCGGCGGCGTAGCCGGCGGCGGTGACCCGCGCGTCGAGACCGGACAGGCCGGCGGTGACATGGGCCCGCAGGGCCGTGTCCCGCTCGCGCAGCACCTCGTCGGAGCCGCCGGCGGGGCCCCGCACGAGGATCGAGCGTTCCTCCGGTGTGGCGGCGGCGAGCACGCTGGTGGTGCCGGAGACGACGACATCGTCGTTGTAGGCGCTGAGCCCGGTCAGCGCGGCGGTCGCGACCAGGGTCGCCCCGGCCGCCGCGAGGAGCAGTCCCTTCGCTCCCCGGGCGCGTCGTAACGCGAGCCTCATGTCGTGGTGTCTCCCCGTCCCCCGTGGACGAGCGGCGCCGCTCGCCGTCGTCGTCGCCGTGGAGGAGGGGTGAGGCCGGCCGAAAGGTTCGCGCCGTGATCGAATCGTGTCCAACCGGCGGGGCCGGTGCGCCGGGCCTACCGGCGTGGGCCCAGCTCGCCCGCGCGGTAGTGGCGGCGGCACAGCACCTGGTAGCGCACCTCGGCGGTGTCGACGGTGTCGCCGATGACGACCTGGGCGCCCTCGCGTACCACCTGCCCACCGACGACGCGGGCGTTGAGCCGCCCCTCGCGGCCGCACCAGCACAGCACCTCGACCTGGATGCGGGCCACGGAGTCGGCCAGCTCGAACAGGCGCTGCGCGGCGGGGAACAGGCAGGACCGGAAGTCGGTGGCGAGGCCGAACGCGTACACGTCGACGTCGTAGCTGTCGACCAGCTCGGCCATCTGCTCGACGTGGTCGACGCTGTAGAAGCTGGCCTCGTCGCAGATCAGGTAGTCTACCCGGACTCCCTCGGCCCAGGTGTCGCGCACCAGGGCGCGCAGGTCCAGGTCGTCGGTCACCTCGACGGCCTCGTGGGCGAGCCCGATGCGGGTGGTGACCTGCGGGCCCAGCGACCGGTCGATGCGGGTGGTGACCAGACCACGGCGGCCCTGCCGCGAGTGGTTGTAGTTCATCTGCAACGCCATGGTGGACTTGCCGCAGTCCATCGGCCCCCAGAAGAACTTCAGCGCCGCCGCGTGCAGCGGACGCCCGTCCACGCCGCGCGCCGCGGCACATCCGCCGGGGCTGTGGTCGGGGCCGGGAAGTGGGCGCGCAAGGCAGGTCGGGGAGGCGGCGAGGTCGGTCACGGTCGGGCAGCCTAACCCATCGACCGCCCTGGTCCTGCGGGCGTGCGGCGCCCTCAGAGCACCCGGGGCGGCGTGTTGCCGGCGGCGAGGATGGCCCGGCGCATGGGCACGGCCAGCAGCAGGACGAACCCGACCACGAAGAAGATCAGAAGTGAGACCAGGCCCACCCGATAGGAGTTGGTGAGCTGGAACACCAGGCCGAACGCGAGTGGTCCGAGCCAGCTGGTGCCCTTGTCACTGATCTCGTAGAAGCCGTAGTACTCGCCCTCGCGGCCGGCGGGGATGAGCTGGCTGAACAGCGACCGGCTCAGCGCCTGGCTGCCACCGAGGACCAGGCCGATCGCCGCGCCGAGGACCATGAACGGCACCGGCGCCTCGGCGGGCAGCCGGAACGCGGCGAGGATCACCCCGGTCCACAGCACGAGGCTCAGCAGCACCGTCTTCCACGCGCCGATACGCCGGGCGAGCGCCCCCAGCAGCAGCGCCCCGCCGAAGGCCAGGAACTGCACCAGCAGGATGGTGACGATCAGCGTGGACTGCCCCAGCCGCAGTTCCTCGGTGCCGTACTGGCTGGCCAGGGCGATGACGGTCTGGATGCCGTCGTTGTAGACGAGGAACGCGAGCAGGAAGTACAGCGTCAGCGGGTACGCCTTCATCTGCCGCAGGGTGCGGCCGAGTTGCCGGAATCCGTCGGTGAGCACGTTCCCGCCGCGGGCGGTGAGCGCCTCGGCGGTGGGGTGCTCGCGCAGCCAGCGCAGCGGTACCAGGGTGAACACCGCCCACCACAGACCGGCCGACACGATCGACCAGCGGGCGAGGTCCAGGGTGCGCTGGTCGTTGCCCTCCTCGCCGAGCATGGTGACCGCCACCAGGTTCAGCGCGAGCAGCAGGCCGCCGCCGAGGTAGCCCAGGGCCCAGCCGCGGCTGGAGATGCCGTCGCGGTCGTCGGGACCGCCGAGCTGCGGCAGGAAGGAGTTGTAGACGACCACGCCCGCGCCGAAGGCGATGTTGGCGACCAGGAACAGTGCCCCGCCGAGCAGGTAGCGGTCGCCGGTGACGAAGAGCATGCCGACGGTGGCGGCGGCGCCGGTGAACGCGGCGGCGGCCAGCAGCCGCTTCTTGTGCGCCGTCCGGTCGGCGAACGCACCGACGACCGGCAGCACGAACACCGTCAGGAACACCGACAGCGACACCAGGTACGGGAAGTACGACCCGGCGGCGACCTTGATGCCCAGCGGGTACACGTACCCGGAGCAGGTGTCCGCGCCCAGCTCGCAGCCGGCGGCCAGCTCGGTGACCGTGGTGAGGAACGGGCCCAGGAAGACGGTGATCACCGTGGTGGAGAACGCCGACATCGCCCAGTCGTAGAAGTACCAGCCGGTGCGCTCGCGGCGGGTGCTCGACGGGGAGGGGGTGTCGTCCACCGCCGGGGTGACGGTTGCGGCCATCGCGGGTCCTTCTCGGGGCGGGTCAGGCGGCCCAGTGGCCGCGGCTGCGGTAGACGTCGCGCAGCACGCCGACGTGATCGGTCATGATGCCATCCACGCCGAGGTCCAGTAACTCGTGCATCTCGGCAGGTTCGTCGATCGTCCAGACATGCACCTGCAGGCCGATGCGGTGGCAGTGCGCGACCAGGCGGCGGTCGACCACCGGCACCCGCCCGTAGCGGACCGGCACCTGCGCGGCGACCACCGCCGTGGGCAGCCGCAGTGGACGGCCGGTCAGCGACGCCATCCGCAGCCGGGCCACCCCCCGCATGCCGAGGCTGGTGGCGACGCGGCCCGCGGTGAGCGCGCGCAGCCGGGTCAGCCGGGCGTCGCTGAACGAGGCGAGCAGCACCCGGTCGCCGGCGCTGACCCGCTCGACGGTGGCCACCGCCGGCTCGACGCCCCGGTCGGCCTTGACGTCGATGTTGAAGCGAACCTCCGGCCACGTGCCGAGGACCTCGTCGAGGCGAGGCACCACGGCGGCACCACCGACGCGGACGCTGGCCAGGTCGGCCCACCGCAGGTCGGCGATGCGTCCCCGCTCGCCGGTGACCCGGCGCAGGGTGGCGTCGTGGAACACGACGGCCACCCCGTCGGCGGTGGCGTGCACGTCGGTCTCGACGTACCGGTAGCCCAGGCCGATGGCCCGCGCGAACGCGGCGGTGGTGTTCTCGTCGCCGTCGGCGGCGCCGCCGCGGTGCGCGAAGGCCAGGGGTGCGGGAGCGTCCAGGTACGGGTGCGGGGCGGTCGGCACGCGGGGCAGTATGCCGGTCCCGCGTGGCCGCCGGGTGACCGGCCGGCGACCGGCGGCGGATGCCCGTTTCGCGGTGGTGGCACTCCGGTGGACCTTGCTCCGGGGCCCCGCCCGGTACTAGGTTCCAGTGTCGTGACTGCCGGGTCGGCCTCAGGCCACGAGCGGACAGGGCACCCGGCGAACGCGTGAGCGCCGGGCGGGCCCGAGGTCCGCCGCCGTGTCGCCAGCCGGTTTCTCCCCTCCACGGTCTCCGCACGCCCTCGCGCGTGCCGCAGGACCGTCGCGCCGACACGTGCGCGCCCCTTGGCCACCGTCCCGCCGCGCGGGACGTCACCTGCCCTTTCGGGAGTACACACACGCATGCCGAACACCTTCAACGACGATGTCATCGCGGAGTTCCGCGCCAACGCCGGCCGAGTCGGCGGTTGGTTCGCCGGAGCCCGCCTGCTTCTGCTGACCACCACCGGCGCCCGGACCGGCGCCCCGCACACCACCCCGCTGGGCTACCTGCCCGACGGCGACCGGGTCCTGGTCATCGCCTCCGCCGGTGGCGCGCCGCGCGACCCGCAGTGGCTGCGTAACCTGCGGGCCGACCCGCTCGTCACCGTCGAGGACGGTGTCTTCACCTACCGGGCGCGCGCGGAGGTCCTCACCGGCGCCGAACGGGACCGGCTTTTCGACCGGGCGGTACAGGCCGACGCGGGGTGGGTCGAGTACCAGGAACGCTCCGGCCGGGTCCTGCCCGTGGTGGCACTGGAGCAGGTGCCCGGCCCGCCCACGCCGCCGTCGGGATCGCCCGGAGCGGCTCTGGTGGCCGTGCACGACGCGTTCCGGCGGGAACTGGCGCTGATCCGCGACGAGATCGACGCGTCGGGGCCCCGGGTCGGTGCGCAGCTGCGGGTGAACTGCCTGACGCTCTGCGCGGGCCTGCACCACCACCACCGCATGGAGGACCAGGGGCTCTTCGCGTGGCTGGCCGTCGAGCGGCCCGACCTGGTCGAGGTGCGGCAGCGCCTCGACGCGGAGCACCGCGCGATGGCGGCGCTGCTGGAGCAGTTGCAGGCCGTGCTGGCCACCCCGCAGCCGGACCGGGAGGCGCTGCGCCGCGACGTGGCCCGGCTCACCGGACAGGTGGAGGCGCACCTCGCGTACGAGGAGGAACACCTCGTCCCGCTGTTGGACGCGACCGCCTGACCACTGCCACCGCCGGCGGGCACCCGGGCGCCCGACTCAGCCCGGGGCCCGCCGGCGGTGGGCGCGGCTGCCGTCCAACGGTCGGCCGGGGTCGACGTGTCGGGGTCGGTCGGGTTCGTCGAGACGCAGCGGCACCAGGGTGTCGGTGATCGCGTCGATGATCCGGTCGGTGGCCCGCAGGGCGGCGCCGGGCGTGCCGCGGGTGAGGTCGGTCAGGTCGACGGGCGCGCCGAAGCGCACCCGGACCACCGGGCGGCGCAGCATCGACCGGGCGATGCCGCGCAGCAGCCCCTCGGGTGCCCGGTAGGGCACCACCTCGTGGGAGCCCCACTGGGCGACGGGGATGACCGGCGCGTCGCAGTGCAGGGCCAGGCGGGCGGTGCCGGTCTTGCCGCGTTCGGGCCAGAGCCCGGGGTCCAGACCGATGCGGCCCTCCGGGTACACGAGGATCACCGAACCACGACCGACGGCGGTGGCGGCGTCGTCGAGGGCGCGGCCGGCGGCGGCGGTGCCCCGGTCGACGCGGATGTGCCCGGCGCGGCGCATCGCGGTGCCGACGAGCGGGGCGCGGAACAGTCCGCCGGTGGCCATGATCCGCGGGGCGACGCCCACGGCCCGGCAGGCGGCGGCCAGCACCACCGGGTCGAAGGGGCTGATGTGGTTGGCGGCCAGCACCAGGGGACCCCGGCGCAGCGACGTCGGTACCTCTCCGGTGACCTCCAGCCGGGCCACGGCGCCGACCAGGGCGCGGGCCAGCAGTTGCGCGGCCCGCCAGATCAGCGGCGGCTGCCATCCGGAGTGTGCGGTGTCCATCAGCGGGACATGCTCGCACGGTCGGTCCGGTCGCGGGGGACGGGGCGGGGCACGTCAGCCGCCCGGGGTCGGTGCCCGCCTGCCGAGTGGCCCGGGGTGATCAGGGTCATTGGTCCCGGGCTGGTTCGGGACCCCTGCCCCTGCCCATTCTTCTACGACGGGCAGTAGTATTTACTACGTCTTGTAGTATGCACAGCTGGGGGTATCAGGTGGACGCGTTGGACGTCGCCCGCTGGCAGTTCGGTGTCACCACCGTCTACCACTTTCTCTTCGTACCGCTGACCATCGGCCTGTCCGTGCTGGTCGCGATCCTCCAGACCCTGTGGCACCGCACCGGCAACGAGAAGTACCTCAAGCTCACCCGGTTCTACGGCAAGCTCTTCCTGATCAACTTCGCGATGGGTGTGGTCACCGGCATCGTGCAGGAGTTCCAGTTCGGCATGAACTGGAGCGACTACTCCCGCTTCGTCGGCGACATCTTCGGCGCACCCCTGGCCATCGAGGCCCTCGTCGCGTTCTTCCTCGAATCCACCTTCATCGGCCTGTGGATCTTCGGCTGGGACCGGCTGCCCCCGCGCCTGCACCTGGCCAGCATCTGGGCCGCCGCGATCGGTACGAACCTGTCCGCGTACTTCATCCTCGCCGCGAACTCGTTCATGCAGAACCCGGTCGGCTACCGCATCAACCCCGACACCGGCCGCGCCGAGCTGACCGACTTCGTCGCCGTGCTCACCAACAAGGTCGCTCTCATCACCTTCCCGCACACCATCGCCGGCGCGTTCCTCGTCGCCGGCTCGCTGCTGGTGTGCGTGGCCGTGTGGCACCTCATCCGCAACCGCGACTCCGCCGACACCCCGGCCTACCGCTTCGCCGCGAAGTTCGGCTCGTGGGTGACGCTGATCGCCGCCTTCGCCGTGGTCGTCACCGGCGACATCCAGGGCAAGATCATGACGCAGGTGCAGCCGATGAAGATGGCCGCCGCCGAGGGCCTGTACGAGACCGAGAGTCCCGCGTCGTTCTCCGTGCTCACCGTCGGCAGCCTCGACGGCTCCCGCGAGCTGTTCGCCATCAAGATCCCGTACCTGCTGTCGTACCTGGGCACCGGCGACCCCGAGGGCACCGTCCAGGGCATCAACGACCTCCAGGCCCAGTACGCCAGCCAGTACGGCGCCGGCAGCTACACCCCGATCATCCCGGTGACCTACTGGAGCTTCCGGTTCATGATCGCCTTCGGTCTCGCCGCCGCCGCGATCGCCCTGCTCGTGCTCTGGACCCACCGCAAGGGCCGCACCCCGACCAGCCGGTGGCTGCTGCGCGCCGCCCTGGTCATGCCGGTCCTGCCCCTGCTCGCCAACTCCTTCGGCTGGATCTTCACCGAGATGGGCCGCCAGCCGTGGATCGTCTTCGGCGAGATGCTCACCCGCGACGGCGTCTCCCGCAGTGTCTCGCTGGCCGAGGTCCTCACCTCCTTCACCGCGTTCACGCTGATCTACGCCACCCTCGCCGTCGTCGAGTTCAAGCTCCTCGTCCGCCACGCCAGGGCCGGCGTACCCGACGTCACCCCGGCGCCCGAACCCGACGACACCGACGACGCCGAGCGCCCGCTCGCCTTCGCCTACTGAGACCGGAGCACCCCGTGGAACTGACGACCATCTGGTTTCTCCTCGTCGCCGTCCTCTTCACCGGCTACTTCATCCTTGAGGGCTTCGACTTCGGCGTCGGCATGCTGCTGCCCGTCCTCGGCCGCGACGACCGCGAACGCCGAGTCCTGATCAACACCATCGGCCCGGTCTGGGACGGCAACGAGGTGTGGCTGATCACCGCCGGTGGCGCCATGTTCGCCGCCTTCCCCGAGTGGTACGCCACCCTGTTCTCCGGCTTCTACCTTCCGCTGCTGCTGATCCTGCTCGCGCTGATCGCCCGCGGCGTCGCCTTCGAGTACCGCCACAAGCGCCCCGAGGCGGCCTGGAAGCGCCGCTGGGACGCCGCGATCTTCTGGGGATCGCTGCTGCCGGCGATCCTGTGGGGCGTGGCGTTCGCCAACATCCTGCGCGGCGTACCCCTGGACGCCGACCACGAGTACGTCGGCGGCCTGCTCGACCTGCTCAACCCGTACGCCCTGCTCGGTGGCGCGACCACCCTGGCCCTGTTCCTCACCCACGGCGCGGTGTTCATCGCCCTCAAGACCGTCGGCGACGTCCGCGAGCGCGCCGGCGCGCTCGCGGTGCGCCTCGGCGTGGCCACCGCCGTACTGGCCGTGGCGTTCCTGTCCTGGACGCTGACCATCCGCTCCAGCGCGGCCGCCGTCGTGTTCGCCGTCGGCGCGGCACTGGCGCTGCTCGGTGGTCTCGCCGCCGCCCGCGTACGCCGGGAGGGCTGGGCCTTCACCGGCACCGCCGTGGCCATCGGGCTGGCCGTGGCCACCCTCTTCGCGGCCCTGTTCCCGAACGTCCTGCCCTCGACGCTGGACGCCGCCGGCACGCTCACGGCCACCAACGCCGCCTCCACCCCCTACACCCTGAAGATCATGACCTGGGTGGCGGTGGTGTTCACCCCGATCGTGCTGGCCTACCAGGGCTGGACGTACTGGGTGTTCCGCAAGCGCATCGGCGTCGCCCACATCCCGCAGCACTGACCGTCATCCCCCCACCGAGCCGAAGGTCGGCGCACCGGCGTTGTCGTAGGTCAGCATCATCACGCCGGTGCCCGGCGCGCTCGCCGTACTGCGCTGCACAGCCCGCGCGCACCGTATTCCTCGCGGGCGGGTGGTCCGTTCGGCGGGACAGGCCGACCGAACCGCCCGATTGAGCGCGGGACCCTCTGCCACCCGTTGGGCGGGGCAACCGGAATGCCGCCCGTTCGTTATCCTTCCCGCCATCACCCCCCCGGCTCGTGAGGATTCCGCATGCCCGTAGCGGCGGCCGAAGCACCGGTAGAACCCACCTCGTCGGCCCCCCCGCCTCGCCGGCGGGGGTGGATTCCACGCTGGCGGCACCTGCCCCTCGCCGCCCTGCTCGGCGCCTACCTGGCCGCGCGGGTCCGGGTCCTGACCGGGTTCACCGTCTTCACCTCGGCCGACGCCGGCTCGTACGCAGCCCGGTCGGGGAAACCGATAGAAACGCTGTCGTTCACCGGCCACGCACCGCGACCGTGGGGCGTACCGCTGCTGTACGCGATGGTCGACACCGACCCGGCCCGCGTGGTGCTGCAGTGGACGATCAGCACACTGGCCTGGTCCCTGCTGGTCTGCGCCTGCTGGTTGCTGTTGCGCTCCCTGCCGGCGCGGGTCTTCGCCGCCGCCGCGCTGATCTGCCTGGCCCTGAGCCGGTCGGTCTACCCGTGGGACCACGCCATCCTCTCCGAGTCGCTGTCGATCAGCCTCGGCATCGCGGCGCTGGCGCTGCTGGCGATCTGGGTCAGGACCCGCTCACGGGTGGCGATAACAGCGCTGGTCCTGGTGGTGTTCTGGTGGACCTTCACCCGACAGGACCTGCTGCCCTACGTCCTGCTGCTGGTCGTCGTGCTGGCCGGTCACGTCCTGCTCCGCCGGTACCGCTGGGCCGCGGCCACCGCCACGGTGGTCCTGCTCGGCGGCCTGGCCTGGCAAGCGGCGATCGTGCCGACCGTGGACCACAGCTACCGGTCCTGGGGGACCGGCCTGAGCCTGTCCGAGGCGACATTCCTGTACCGACTGCGCTTCCAGGTCCTCAACGATCCGCAGGTGAAGTCCGCCTACCAGCAGGAGTTCGGAATGCCCCGCTGTGAGCGGGCGGAGTTGCTTGCCAAGGGGAGGGCCGGGGCGATGGGCAAGTTCATCGTCGCCTATCGCGACTGTCCGGCGTTGATGGACTGGGTGCAACGGGAGAAGGGGTCGGTCGGCTACCGGTACGCCCTGGCCCACCCGAAGCATTACGCCGACACGGTGGTGAAGCTGCTGCCGACCTCGCTGGGTGGCACAGTCCGGTACGCCAAGCCGGTGCCGGGCGTGCCGACCTTCCCGGAACGGGTCTTCTTCCCGCAGCCGGACCGGGTGCTGCCGCAGGCCGGTCTGATCTTCCTGGTGACGTTCGGCGCCGGCCTGCTGGCCCGGGCGTTCCGAGGCGCCCGCTTGCTCGCGGTGGCCGGCACACTCGTCGTCCTGGCGAGCATGGGCAGCGCGGTGGCCGGCACGATGTACTCGGCCGGCGAGTACAGCCGCTTCGGCATCCAGGAGGCGGTGCTGCTGCGGGTCGGGCTGGTCCTCCTGGCGGCCGCCGCGATTCAGGCCGTCGTGGCGTCGGTCACCGACCGGGTCGCCGCGTTGCGCCGTCGGCGCGCGCCGGCCGCCACGCCCGCGACCGGCGAGGCACCGGCGGCTTCCGAGGCACCGGCGGCCACCGACGTGGCACGGGACGAACCGCGCGCGGCTTCCGACGCCCCGGCACCGGACGGCGAGCCGCCCGCAGCGGGCGATCCGCCGGCACCCACCGCTCAGCACTCGGACGGCGACCGGCCTGCGACAAGGCAGCGCGACCGCGAACCCGACGGCGAACCGGTCGGCGACAAGGACAAGATCCTGGGCAGCTCGGCCACCGATGCACCCCCCGCCTGACCAGCCGACCCGGCTTCTGCCCAAGGTCCCAGGCCCCACCGGCGGCGCTGACCGGCCATGCGCCGGCACTCTGATCAGCGCCGCCGGTGGCAGATCAGTGCGCCTCGCGCAGCTCCGCCAGGCGCGCCTCGATCTCGGCCAGCTCGGCGCGCAGCTTCTCCGCCTGCTGCTCCGCCTCCGCCCGCTCCGCGGCCATGATCTGCTCCACCGCCTCGTGCACCCCCGGCACGTCCACCAGCGCCACCATCCGCAACGCCTCGGCCGGCTTTACCACGTACGGCTTTGCCAGGGCCTTCGTGCCCTGCTGCGCCGCCACCGTCCACTCGCCCTCGGCGTACGCCAGCGTCACCGTCAGGCCCGCGGGCCCCTTCGGCTTCGCGGCCTTGACCGGACGTCGCGCCGGCTTCGGCTCCACCTGCTGCTCCACCTTCGGCTCCTCCCGGCGCGGCGCCGGCACCCGCGGCGTGTCCAACACGAACTCCGGCGTTGCCGGCTGCACCGGCTCCGGCTCGGCCTGCTCGGCCTTCGGCTCCGCCACCCGGCGCCCGGCGCCCCGCGGCGCGATCGCCACGTCGGCGGGGGAGAAGGGCAACTCGTCGCGGCCGAACCGCACCACCACGTACTCGTCGGACACCGCCGGGTCGGTCAGCTCCACCACCTGACCCACCTGCCCGGCCATCTGCCCCGCCGAGGAGGTGAACACCACCTTCGGCTTGCGTCCCGCCGCCAGCGCCTCCCGGACACCGGCGACGTCTTCCGTGGACAAACCCTGGCCCGCCATCACAGCCCTCTTCCGTACACGTGTCTGATTGGTGCCTTGATACCAGTCGACCCCGACACCCGGAAGATCAACCCCCCAGCGCCCGCAGCGCCCGGTCCGCGTGCTCGTTCATGCTCACCTCGGAGTGGATGACGTCCACGACCCGCGAGTCGGTCCCGATCACGAACGTCACCCGCTTCGTGCTCAACGGCCCCAACGGCAACCGCCGCCGTACGCCGAGCCGAGACGCCACCGCACCGTCGACATCCGACAGCAGCGGATAGTCGAAGCCGTGCAGCCGGGAGAACTCCGCCTGCTTCGCCACCGGGTCCCGGCTGATGCCCACCCGCTGGGCGCCCACCGCCGCGAACTCCGCCGCCAGGTCCCGGAAGTGGCAGCTCTCCGCCGTGCACCCTCGCGTCATCGCCGCCGGGTAGAAGAACAGCACCACCGGACCGGACGCCAGGAACTCCGACAACCGCCGCGGAGCGCCCGTGTCGTCCGGCAGCTCGAAGTCCTCGACCACGTCACCCACACCAACCACCACGCCACCTCCACCTCGACACCGACGGCGCGAAGCCTAGGCGATCACCGGAACACCGCCGAGACCTCCTCGGCCACCGCGTGCGCCTGGGCCCGACCGGCCCGCGCCGCCCCCGCCCGCCGCGCCGGGTCCAGCACGTTGCGGCCGATCGCCGTGCGCGCCGCCGCGTCCGGCACCACCACCGCCACCCGTGACCCCGCCGCCCGCAACGCCGCCACCTGCGCCGACAACCGGGGCATCGGCCCGAACGCGGCCGACATCGGCGCCAGCACCACCACCGCCTCCGCCCCCGCCGCCAGGTCCGCGTTCACCGCCGAGCGCATCCCCCCGTCCATGAACCGCCGCGCACCGATCGTCACCGGCGGCCACACCCCGGGAACCGCGCAACTCGCCCCCACGGCGTCCACCAACGACACTCCCGAGGACGCGTCGAACACCACGAACTCGCCCGACGCCACGTCCACCGCGGTCACCAGCAGCCGCCGGGCCGGCCACTCCCGCACCGGCAGCCGAGCCTCGATCACCGTCCGCCGCGACGCCTCCGACGGTGTACGCGCCGCCACCGCCATCGCCCCGATCCGCGCCCGTGCCCGCGCCCCGTCCCGGGTCGACCCACCCGCCCACAGCAGTCGCACCAGCACCGGCCACCCCAACCGGGCCGCCACCTCACCACCGGCGTCGCGCAGCTGTACTGCGTACAGGTCCTCCACCGGCGTCCCGGAGCACACCTGGGCGCCCACCACCGATCCCGCCGACGTGCCCACCACCAGGTCGGCGCCCACCAGATCCACACCCCGCTCCACCAGTCCGGCCAGCAGCCCCAGCTCCCACGCCACCCCGGTCACCCCGCCACCACCGAACACCAACGCCCGTGCCATCGACCACTCCCATCTCCCGCCCGACGTGCCGGCCACGGTAACGTCGCGGCCAGCACGGGGGACAGGGGAAACGCATTGGCACACGTCACCGTCGTCACCGGCGGCAGTCGCGGCATCGGCGCCGCCACCGCCCGCCGCCTCGCCCGAGCCGGCCACCACGTGGCCGTCGGCTACCGCCGCGACCACGACGCCGCCGAGGTCGTCGTCGAGGACCTGCGCACCACCGGCGTACGCGCCGTCGCCGTCGCCACCGACACCCGCGATCCCGACCAGGTCATGCGCCTCTTCGACGCCGCCGCCGCCCTCGGGCCCATCACCGGCCTGGTCAACAACGCCGGCGTCACCAGCCCCATCGGCGCCTTCGTCGACCTCGACCCCGCCGACCTGCGCCACGTCGTCGACGTCAACCTCGTCGGCTACGTCCTCTGCGCCCAGCAGGCCGCCCGCCGCATGACCAGCGGCGGGGCCATCGTCAACGTCTCCTCGGCCGCGGCCACCCTCGGCAGTCCGGGGGAGTACATCCACTACGCCGCCGTCAAGGCCGCCACCGACACCCTGACCACCGGCCTGGCCAAGGAACTCGCGCCGCACGGCATCCGCGTCAACGCCGTCGCCCCCGGCATCATCCGCACCGACATCCACGCCCTCTCCGGGCAGCCCGACCGCCCCGACCGCGCCGCCGGCCGCATCCCGCTGGGCCGCGCCGGCGAACCCGACGAGGTCGCCGGCGCCATCGCCTGGCTGCTCGGCCCCGACGCCAGCTACACCACCGGAGCCGTCCTGCGCATCGCCGGAGGTCTGTAGACATGGGAGTCTTCGGCGAGGTCGCCGGCCTCTACGACGATGTCCGCCCCGGCTACCCCGCCGATCTCGCCGACACCGTGCGGGACTACCACGGGGCACACCCACCGGCGTCGTCGAGATCGGCGCCGGCACCGGCAAGGGCACCGACCTGCTGCGCCGCCTCGGCGCTCCGGTCACCTGCCTGGAACCCGACCCCCGGATGGCCGCCCTGCTCGCCGCCCGCCACCCCGGCATCCGCGTCCTCGGCACCACCTTCGAACAGTGGCGGCCCCCGGCCGGGGGCGTGCCCCTGCTCGCCGCCGCCCTCGCCTGGCACTGGCTCGACCCCGCCACCCGCAACCGGCACGCCCACGACGCGCTCACCCCCGGCGGCACCCTCGCCGTCCTCGGTCACACCTACGGCTACGCCGACCCCGAGCACGGCCGCGCCCTCGACGCCGTCTTCCGCTCCGCCGACCCCACCGCGCCCCGCCGCCGGCCCGACTGGTTCCTGCACGACATCACCGGCAGCGGCCTGTTCGCCGACGTCACCACCACGACCCGGCTCCGCGACATGCCCTTCACCACCGACCGCTACCTGGACCTGGTCCGCACCTTCGGCCCCTTCCGCCGCCGGACACCCGATGAGCAGACCCGCGGCCTGACCGCGCTGCGCCACACCGTCGACGGCTTCGGCGGCAGCCTGATCGTCCGGCTGCACACCACCCTGGTCCTCGCGCGCCGCCCGCGCGGGGCAGGGGAGGGGACCACCCTCACCGGGACGTGAAGACCTCGTCCAGGCCGTCCTCGCCCCACCGGTCCAGGTCGGGCGCACGCCGCAGCCCGGCCCGCACCGCCACCCGCGCCGACGCCACGTTGGCCGGCCGTACCCGCGCCACCACCGGTCGCCCGGGCACCGTCCGTCCCGCCCACGACACGACCGCGGCCGCCGCCTCCGTGGCCAGCCCGTCGCCCCACACCGCAGGGTCGAGACGGTAGAACAGGTTCAACACCTCCCCGGTGTTCCACCGCACCACCTTGAGCCCGCAGAAACCCACCGCCGCCTGCTCCGGATCGTGGCGCGGGCGCATCGCCCAGTACCCGAAGCCGTACGCCCGCCAGTGCGCGTCCCACGCCCGGTACCGGTCCTCGGCCCCGGCCACGTCGGTCAGCAGGTCCGACGGGTTGTGCGCGCAGGCCCGCCGATCGGTGTGCAGGGCGTGGATCCGCGCGACGTCGGCGGGCGTCGGGCGGCGCAGCGACAGTCGTGCCGTCACCACCTCGTCGGCGAACAGGGCGGCCATGCCGAAGATTCTCCCGCCACGGACGATGCCGCACGGGTGACCTGCCCGACACCGTTGGCGTTGCAGTCGTATCGCCAACCGGGTACGGTCGGATGCAATGCACATGCATTGCAAAGGAAGAGGCGTCCCCATGCAGATCATCGCCCTGTCCGACATCACCGCCCACATGCGCGACCTCGTCGGCGGCAAGGCAGCCGGCCTGGGGGACCTCATCCGACACGGCGAACGCGTCCCGCCCGGCTTCTGCATCACCACCGGGACCGACCTCGACGCGCTGCCCGAAGCGGAGATCGTCGACGCCTACCAGCGGCTCGGCGGCGGCCCGGTGGCCGTACGCTCCAGCTCCACCGCCGAGGACCTGCCCGACGCCAGCTTCGCCGGCCAGCAGGACACCTTCCTCGACGTCACCGGTGCCACCGACCTGCTCACCGCCGTCCGCGCCTGCGGGCGGTCGCTGCACGGCCCCCGCGCCACCGCCTACCGCGACGCCCGCCACATCGACCACGACACCGCCCGCATGGCCGTCGTCGTGCAGCGGATGATCGCCCCGGCCGTGTCCGGCGTGCTGTTCACCGCGAACCCGCTGACCGGCTGCCGTACCCAGATGATGGTCGACGCCGCCGCCGGACCCGGCACCGCCGTGGTCGACGGCGCCACCGCCGCCGACCACTACGTCCTCGACGGGTCCGACCAGCCCGCCAGGGGAGTTCTCACCCCGGCGCACCTGGCCGACCTGCACGCCGCGGGAGCACGCATCCAGGCGCACACGGGCAGCCCGCAGGACGTCGAATGGGCCATCGACGAGCAGGGCACCCTGTGGATACTCCAGTCCCGGCCCATCACCACCCTGTTCCCCCCGCCGCCGGCCACCGACAAGCCCCAACCCCGCGTCTACCTCGAATTCGGGCACGTGCAGGGCATGCTCCAACCCGTCACCCCGATGGGCATGGCCACCCTCAGGGACCTGATCGCCGCGATGCTCGCCCCGCTCGGCCTCAGGGTCGAGATCGTCGACATCGGTGGCCGCCTCTACGGTGACCTGACCGACCTGGCCCGCGACCGGTCCGCCCGCAAACGCCTGGTCAAGCTCATGGCCGTCGACTTCGGCCCGCGGGCCCAGGCCGCCATGGAACACGTCCTGGCCGACCCCCGCTTCGCCCCGCTGGAGCGCGGCGCCACCGGTACCCGCCGGGCGAACCCCGCCGCCCTGCGTACGGCCGCTCGCGCACTCACCGGAATCCTGCGCGCCCTGGCGCGACCCGACGCCGCCCGGACCCGCCTGTTCCACGCCGTCGACCAGATGCGGCTCGCCTCGGCCGCACCCGACGGCCCGACGACCACCGCCGACCGGCTGCGCCTCGTCCAGACCCGGGACGCGACCGACAGCCACGACGAGATCACCTGGCCGGTCGTCGCCGGCATCCTGGCCGCGTCCGTGCCGTCGCATCTCCTCAAGGGCGTCGCCGAGCCGGACGAGGTCCAGAGGGTGCTGGGCGGCATGCCGCACAACGTGACCATCGAGATGGACCTCGCGCTGTGGCGCATCGCCGAACGCGCCACCGCGCACCGTCACCTGCTGCGGGACACACCCCCGCACGAGTTGGCGCTCCTGCACCACCAGGGGAAGCTTCCCGACATCGGGCTCACCGCGTTCCTGGACCGCTACGGCCACCGTGGCGTCGCCGAGGTCGACCTGGGCGTACCGCGCTGGGCGGAGGACCCGACACCGGTCTTCGCGATGCTCGCCAACTACCTCCGGCTCACCGACGCCGACCAGGCCCCCGACCGACGCTTCGCCCGCGCCGCCGCCACCGCCGAGGCCACGCTGGACGACATCGCCACCCGTGCCGGCCGCCGACGCCCGGTACGTGGCCGCCTCGCCGTGTTCCTCCTGCGCCGGGCACGCGCCCTGGCCGGGCTCCGCGAGGCCGGCAAGTTCGCCGGCCTCTACCACCTGCGCGAGATGCGACGCCACCTGCTGCTCATCGGCGCCGACCTCACCGCCGCCGACCTGCTGGAACAGCCCGACGACATCATGTTCCTCACCCTCGACGAGGTCCACGACGCCGTGCACGAAGGCGCCGACCAGCGCTCCGCCGCCGCCGCACGCAAGGTGATCCACTCTCGGGAGCTGCGGCGCAGGACCGTGCCGGTGGCCCTGCTCTCCGACGGCACCGACGTCGAAGCCGTCCGGCCGGCCACACCCACCACCGACGCCGCGCTGCGGGGCGTCGGCGCGGCCCCCGGCCGGGCCACCGGCCCCGCCCGGGTCGTCCACGACCCGGCCACCGCCCATATCGAACCCGGCGACATCCTCGTCGCCGCCACCACCGACCCCGGCTGGACGCCGCTCTTCCTCACCGCCGCCGCGCTGGTCACCGACACCGGCGCCATCATGGCCCACGGACCCACCGTGGCCCGCGAGTACGGCATCCCGGCCGTCATCTGCGTCCCCGACGCCACCCGCCGGATCACCACCGGACAGATCATCACGGTCGACGGCGCGGCCGGGACCGTCACCCCGCACGAGGCCACCGCACCCGCCGTACCCGAGCCGACCCTGAGCCGAGGATGAGGACGACCATGACCGACACGACGACGACCCGCGCGCCCGGCCGCGCCGGCCCACTCCTGCGCCGGGCCATCGCCACCGAGGGCGCCATGTGGCGCAGCCTGTACCGCTGGGCGCGACGCCGGCCCCCGGCCCTGGAGCCCGGCGACGCGCCGTTCAGCTACCTCGGCGTCGTCAAGCCGATCCTCGGCGTTCTCATCGGACTGTCCGCCGTGGAGATCCCGATCTTCGACCTCATCGTCAGCAACGTCGTACCCTGGCACCCGGCCCGCTGGATCGTCGGTGTCCTCGGCGTCTGGGGCCTGCTCTGGATGGTCGGTCTCTTCGCGAGCATGAGCATCCACCCCCACGTCGTCGGCCCGCGCGGCATCCGGATACGCCTGAACGCCGCCATCGACGTCACCGTGCCGTGGGACCACGTCGAGGCGGTGCACGCCCGCTACCGCTCGCCGCCCTCCGGCAGGTCCGTCCAGGTGGAGCAGGACGGCGACCGTCGGGTGCTGCAGTTCGTCGTCGCCAGCCAGACCAGCGTCGACATCCGGCTGCGCCGCCCGCTCACCCTCGACCTGCCCAAGGGCAGGACCGAGCCGGTCGACGAACTGCGCCTGTACGCCGACGACCCCGACGGCTTCGTCCGCCGCGCCCGCGACCTCACCACCTCGGTTTGAAAGCATCGCTGCCATGCCCAAGAAGGTGGACCGTCAGGAGCGACGAACGCTCATCGCCGACGCGCTGATGCGGGTCGCCGCGCAGCAGGGCCTGGAAGCGGTCAGCCTCCGGCACGTGGCGGCGGCCGCCGGCGTCTCGGCGGGAATGGTGCAGCACTACTTCCGCACCAAGGACGAGATGATGGCGTTCGCGCTGTCGGTGGTCCGCGACCGCAGCCAGAGGCGCCTCACCGAGGCCCTCGCCGCCCTGGGCGAGGATCCCCCGCCGCGACTGCTGCTGCGGACGATCATCGCGACGCTGCTGCCGCTGGACGACCAGTCCCGTGATGACGGGCGGGTGGCGCTGGCGTTCCTCGCCTACACCGCCGTACGCCCCGAAGCCGCCTCCACGCTGCGCGAGGACAACGCCCAGATGACCGGCTTCATCGCCCGGCTCCTGCCCGCCGGCCCGCACGCCGACGACACCGCCACCGGACTGCTGGCGCTCATGGAAGGGCTGGGCCTCTACCTCCTGGGCGGCCACTACGCACCCCAGCAGGCGCTGCGCGTCCTGGACCAGCACCTCGACATGATCTTCAGCCAGGGCGAACAGGCCGGGGCGGGATATCCACGACGCTAGGCAAATTTCGGCCCGACGTGGCACGATCTCGCAGGTGACCAGCACTTCCGCCGAGACCCAGCACCTGCGCGACCTCGCGCGACTGCGCCGGGTCCGCGACCGGATCGACCGGGAGTACGCGCAGCCGCTGGACGTCGAGGCGCTCGCCCGCGGGGTGAACATGTCGGCCGGGCACCTCAGCCGCCAGTTCCGGCTGGCCTACGGCGAGTCGCCGTACTCGTACCTGATGACGCGGCGCATCGAGCGCGCCATGGCGTTGCTGCGTCGTGGCGACCTCAGCGTCACCGACGTCTGCTTCGCGGTCGGCTGCTCGTCGCTGGGCACCTTCAGCACCCGCTTCACCGAGCTGGTCGGTGTGCCGCCGAGCACCTACCGGACCCAGGGTGCACGCCCGACGGCGGACATGCCGGCGTGCATCGCCAAACAGGTGACCAGACCGATCAGAAATCGAGAAGCACGGGCGGCGAAGCCCCAACTAGCCTGATCGCCATGGACCGAGCAGCCGCGTGACCGGCTCCGCGAACCGGCCTCGACCCGGGCGTGTCACGCCGTACCGCCGCGTCTCTCGCGTCCCCGCGCCCAGGCCCGAGATGGAGACACGATGAGCATGGCCACGAGGACCGACACCGGGTCCCCTGAGCCGCACGTTGCCGACAGCCACGATCTGATCCGCGTGCAGGGCGCGCGGGAGAACAACCTCAAGGACGTCCACGTCGAGATCCCGAAGCGCCGCCTGACGGTGTTCACCGGCGTCTCCGGCTCCGGCAAGAGCTCGCTGGTGTTCGGCACGATCGCCGCGGAGTCCCAGCGGATGATCAACGAAACCTACAGTGCCTTCGTGCAGGGGTTCATGCCGAACCTGGCCCGGCCGGAGGTCGACCTGCTCGACGGGCTGACCACGGCCATCATCGTCGACCAGGAGCGGATGGGCTCCAACCCCCGATCGACCGTCGGCACCGCCACCGACGCCAACGCGATGCTGCGCATCCTGTTCAGCCGGCTCGGCAAGCCGCACATCGGACCGCCCAACGCGTACTCGTTCAACGTCCCCTCGGTGAAGGCCACCGGTGCGATCACCGTCGAGCGCGGCGCCGGCAGGACGAAGACCGAGAAGGCGACCTTCAACCGTCTCGGCGGCATGTGTCCCCGCTGCGAGGGGATGGGCTCGGTCACCGACTTCGACCTCTCGGCCCTGTACGACGACTCCAAGTCGCTCAACGAGGGCGCCCTCACCATCCCCGGCTACAGCATGGAGGGCTGGTTCGGTCGCATCTTCAGCGGCAGCGGCTACTTCGACATGGACAAGCCGCTGGCGAAGTACACCAAGAAGGAACTGCACGACCTGCTCTACCGGGAACCGACCAAGATCAAGGTCGAGGGCATCAACCTGACCTACGAGGGCCTGATCCCCAAGATCCAGAAGTCGATGCTCGCCAAGGACGTCGACGCCATGCAGCCCCACATCCGCGCCTTCGTGGAACGGGCGGTGACCTTCACGACCTGCCCCGAGTGCCACGGCACCCGCCTCACCACCGAGGCCCGATCGTCGAAGATCAACGGGAAGAACATCGCCGACGTCTGCACGATGCAGATCAGCGACCTGGCCGACTGGGTCCGCAAGCTCGACGAGCCGTCGGTGGCCCCGCTGCTCACCGGGCTGCAACACCTCCTCGACTCGTTCACCGAGATCGGCCTGGGCTACCTCTCGCTCGACCGCCCGTCGGGCACCCTGTCCGGCGGCGAGGCACAGCGCACCAAGATGATCCGCCACCTCGGCTCCTCGCTCACCGACGTCACCTACGTCTTCGACGAACCGACCATCGGGCTGCACCCGCACGACATCCAGCGCATGAACGGCCTCCTGCTGCGACTGCGGGACAAGGGCAACACGGTGCTCGTCGTCGAGCACAAGCCCGAGACGATCGCGATCGCCGACCACGTCGTCGACCTCGGCCCCGGCGCCGGTACGGCCGGCGGCACCGTGTGCTTCGAGGGCACCGTCGAGGGTCTGCGGGCCAGTGGCACCCTCACCGGCCGGCACCTGGACGACCGGGCCACCCTCAAGGAGACGGTGCGGACGCCCGCCGGCGCGCTGGAGATCCGCGGCGCGAACGCCCACAACCTGCGTGACGTCGACGTCGACATCCCGCTCGGGGTGCTCTGCGTGATCACCGGCGTCGCGGGCTCCGGCAAGAGCTCGCTCGTACACGGGTCGATCCCCACCGGCGCGGGCGTCATCTCGATCGACCAGGGCGCGATCCGCGGCTCACGACGGAGCAACCCGGCGACCTACACCGGACTCCTGGACCCGATCCGCAAGGCGTTCGCGAAGGCCAACGGTGTGAAGCCGGCGCTGTTCAGCGCCAACTCCGAGGGCGCGTGCCCCGCCTGCAACGGCGCCGGCGTCATCTACACCGACCTCGGGATGATGGCCAGCGTGGCCACGACCTGCGAGCAGTGCGAGGGCAGGCGGTTCCAGGCCTCGGTGCTGGACTACCACTTCGGTGGCCGGGACATCAGCGAGGTGCTCGCGATGTCGGTGACCGAGGCCGAGGAGTTCTTCGGCACCGGCGAGGCGCGCATTCCCGCCGCCCACGCGATCCTGCACCGGCTCGCCGACGTCGGGCTCGGGTACCTCAGCCTCGGCCAGCCGCTCACCACGCTGTCCGGCGGCGAGCGGCAGCGGCTCAAGCTGGCCACGCACATGTCCGACAAGGGCGGCGTCTACATCCTCGACGAGCCGACCACCGGCCTGCACCTGGCCGACGTCGAGCAACTGCTCGGCCTGCTCGACCGGCTCGTCGACTCCGGCAAGTCGGTCATCGTCATCGAGCACCACCAGGCGGTCATGGCGCACGCCGACTGGATCATCGACCTCGGCCCCGGCGCCGGGCACGACGGCGGCCGGATCGTCTTCGAGGGCACGCCCGCCGACCTCGTCGCCTCCCGCTCCACCCTCACCGGCGAGCACCTCGCGGCCTACGTCGCACCCTGACCGCGCTCACCGACGCCGGCCCACCCCACCGGTGGGCCGGCGACCACCTGACGCCCGGGGGAGTACCGGCCGTCAGGTGGTCACCCGGGTCGCCGGTGCGTAGAGAGCGGCCAGGTCGGCGGCGGTCGCGGCCAGCCGCTCCCGCAGCGCGACCGGGGTCAGCACCTCCACGTCCGCGCCGAGCCGCAGCAGGTCACCGTGGGCGTGGGTGAGCGACTCGATGGGGATCACCGCGGTCACCCAACCGGCCTCGTCCGGCGCCCCGGCGCTCCCGTCGACCGCGGCGACCACCAGCTCGGTGGCGACCTCGCGCAGGCGCTGCCGGCCCCGCGGCGAGAGCCGGACGGTCGCCTCGTCACGGTGCAACGTGGCCCGGAACCGCACCACGTGCTCCCGCCACCAGGCGGGCAGGTCGAACGACCCCGGCCGGTCGAACCCCTCGTCCAGGGTGGTCAGCGACAGGATCTGGTTCACCCGGTAGGTGGCCGCCCCGTCCCGCCCCGGCCGACCGGCCACCGCGTACCACCGGCCGCCCTTGAGGACCAGACCGTACGGTTCCACCGTCCGGTCGACCTCCCCGCGCCAGCTGCGGTAGCGCACCCGGACGCGGCGCTGCCGCCAGACCGCCTCCGCCACCTCCGCGAGATGCGGCGACGCGTCACCGTCGGCATACCAGCTCGGGGTGTCGAGGTGGAAACGCTGCTGGAGCTGCACGGCGCGGTCGGCCAGCTCGCGGGGGAGCGCGGCGTGCAACTTGAGCTGCAGAGCGGCGACCACGGCGCCGTAGCCCAGCTCGGCGGCCGGCCCGGGCAGGCCGGCCAGGAACAGCCGCTCGGCCTCCTCGGTGGTCAACCCGGTCAGCCGGGTACGCCACCCCTGCACCAGGTGATAACCCCCGGCATGCCCGGCCTCGCCGTAGAGCGGGACGCCGGCAGCGTGCAGCGCCTCGACGTCGCGGTAGACGGTACGGGTGGACACCTCCAGCCGCTCGGCGAGCTGCGCGGCCGTCATCCGCCCATGGCTCTGCAGCAACAGCAGAAGGGAGAGAAGTCGACTGGCCCGCACTCCGCTGACAGTAGCTGTCAGTGGAGTGGTCCTACCGTCCCCGGCATGGCCTTCCGAGACAAGGAACTGCGCGTGCCGGAACCGCTCACGCTCGCCGGACGCAGAATCAAGCGCTACCACATCGACCAGCCCGGACGCCGACTCGAAGCCCACGTGCAGCGGGCGGCGTACGACTACCTGCCCGCCCTGCTCCCGCCCGCCGGCGAGGACGGCACACCCGCCGGCACCTGGGTGGTGCTGCACCGCGGCGCGGACACCGGGGCCTACCTGCTGGCGTACAGCTGGTTCTTCGACAACGTCGTCGAGGCGCGCATCGCCGTGGCCGGCCAGCCGGCGGTCGGCTCACCCGACGACGATCCGACGCACTTCACCGAGATGCGCCGGCCCGCAGTGGGCTGCGTCTGGGAACTCGGAGTCCTCGAACACGAACGCACCGCCTGGATCCGGCACATCCTCGCCCCCGACCGACCCGACCTCGACGCCTGGCTCGCCGACACCCGGGTCGAAGGGCCGGTGGGGCGCTGATGGGCGACTTCGACTTCCTCGTCGGCTCCTGGCACGTGGCCAACCGGCGGCTGGTGCGACGACACGTCGGCAGCGACGAGTGGGACGAATTCCCCGGCACCACCGTGGCGCACAGCTTCTTCGACGGCGCCGGCAGCTTCGACGAGATCACCTTTCCCACGAAAGGCTTCGCCGGGTCGACCGTACGGATCCACGACGCCGCGAACGGGACCTGGTCGATCTACTGGACGAACAGCTCACGCGGAGTGCTGGAGCTACCCCCGGTGGTCGGTCGGTTCACCGACGGCGTGGGCACCTTCCTCGCCGACGACCTCGACGACGGCCGCCCGATCCGGTGCCGGTTCGTCTGGTCGGCGATCACGCCGACCTCCTGCCGATGGGAACAGGCGTTCTCCACCGACGGGGGAGAGGCCTGGGAGACCAACTGGATCATGGAGTTCACCCGGACGACACCGACACCCGTCACCGACGCAGGGTGACCGACGGCGACTCCCCGAAACGAGCCCGGTACTCACCGGCGAAACGCCCCAGGTGGGCGAAACCGTGCGCGAGAGCCACGGCCGTCACGGAGGTGCCGGGCTCCCCGGCCCGCAACGCCCGGTGCACCGCGTCCAGCCGGCACCCCCGCAGGTACGCCGTCGGCGTGGTCGCCAGCTCCCGACGAAAGCACTCCTGCAGCGTCCGGACGCTGACCCCCAGCGCCTCCGCGACGTCGGAGACCGTCAACGCCTCGCTGTGGTGGTCCCGGATCAGGGCGCAGGCCCGCCGGACCAGGCGCCCCGGGGCCGGGTGCTCCGCCGCCTCGGCGAGCAGGTGCGTCCCGCTGTGGTGATGGGTCAGCAGCAACTTGCCGAGCAGGGCCTGCGCGAGACGGACGGCGACCAGGGGATGGCTCACCAGCGACCCGCCCGCCGGCTGGGCCAGCTCCGCGGCGAGGAAGTCCACCCCGCGCGACCACGCCGCCGCCGCGGGACCACCCATGTCCATGCCGGGGTCGAAGCGGACCGGAGCGTCCGCCGGACGACCCAGCAACCGGCCGAGTTCCCGGTCCAGGGCGCGCTGGTCGGCGTAGAAGATCCGGTGCGGCGACCCCTCGGACCAGTGCATGTCCGAGGCGTCGAAGGGGGAGAGGACCGAAGCGGTCCCGGGTGTCGAGGTCACGGTCTGACCAGCGTGCCGGACGACCGCGCCGCCCCGGCGGGGGATCTGCACCAGGTAGAAGGTCTCCAACGGATCGGGCTCGATCCGCACCGCCCGCCCGTAGTCGAGGTCCACGACACCCACCCCGACACCGGGCAGGAGGTGGGAGGTCATCCGCAGGCGAACGTCGTGTACCCCCGACCGAGGCGTCAACCGGTGGGGACAGAAGACGCGGCCCACCTCGCTGCGGGCGTGCTCGATGTCGTTCGTGCTGACCGTCACGGCGTCCACCTGGCACCTCCCGCCCCCGGACTGCCCCGACCGTAGGGCACGAGTGCCGATCAACCGCTCGCCGAGCCGCCGATCCGACACTTTGCGCCCGTCCGCGTACGCCGGACAGCGGCCTCGCCCAGCGGATAGCGCCCTCACCGCGGCGCTCGTTAGCGTGCGGACACCGCCGGCGACCCGCCCCGCGGTCGCGTCAACCACCACCCTTCCTGGAGGTCTCGTCATGAGGATCGCCGTCGTCGGCGCCGGATTCGGCGGATTGAGCGCAGCCAAGGTGCTGCGACAGAGCGGTTTCGACGTCACCGTGTTCGAGAAGGCCCCCGACGTCGGGGGCGTCTGGAGCCGCAGCCGGCGCTACCCGGGCCTGCGCACCCAGAACGACAAGGGCACCTACCGCCTCTCGGACCTGCCCATGCCCGCGCACTGTCCACAATGGCCGACCGGCGAGGACGTCCAGCAGTACCTGGAGACCTACGCGGACACCTTCGGGCTGCGCCCCGCCCTGCGACTGTCCACCGAGGTCGTCTCCGCCGAACTCGTCGACGGCGAGACGGGATGGCGGATCGGCTCCCGACCGGCCGGCAGCGACGACCCGGTGACCTGGGAACGCTACGACCACCTCACCGTCGCCAACGGCATCTTCTCCGACCCGTACATCCCGCCCTTCCCCGGCCGGGAGGACTTCGTCGCCGCCGGTGGACGCGTCCTGGCCGCCGGCGAGTTCCACGACCTGGAGACAGCCCGAGGCAGGCACGTCATCGTCGTCGGGCACGGCAAGTCCTCCTGCGACGTGGCCGTTCCGCTCAGCGACGTCACCGCACACACCCACCTCGTCGCCCGCGAACTGCTCTGGAAGATGCCCAGGAAACTCGGCGCGGTGAACTACAAGTACCTGCTGCTCACCCGGATGGGCGAGGCGCTGTTCCGGTACATCACCCTGAAAGGCTTCGAACGGTTCCTGCACGGCCCCGGAGACGGCCTGCGCCAGGCGATGCTGCGCCAGGTCGGCGCCACCGCCACCCGGCAGCTCAAACTCCGCGAACTGGGCCTCGTACCGCACGGCACCTTCGCCGACATCGCCCGCAGCACCGTCAGCCTCGCCACGGAGGGCTTCTCCGAGCGCGTCACCGACGGCCGGATCACGGTGCACCGCGACCAGGTGATCACCGAACTCCTGGTCGACGGCGGACGACCGGCCGCCCGCCTCGCCGACGGCACGGTGCTCCCCGCCGACCTGGTGATCTGCGGCACCGGCTTCCGCCAGCACGTGCCCTTCCTCGACGCCGCGCTGCACGCCCGGCTCGAGGACGGCGAGGGCAACTTCATGCTGCACCGCCAGATCCTGCCGATCGACGTACCGAACCTCACCTTCGCCGGCTACAACTCCTCGTTCTTCAGCCCGCTCAGCGCGGAGATGGCGGCGGTGTGGATCGCCGCGTACCTGCGGGGAGGGGTCACGCTGCCGCCCGCCGAGGAGATGCGGCAGCAGGTGCGTACCCGCCTGGCCTGGATGCAGGAGCGCACCGGCGGACACCACGCCCGCGGCACCAACATCATCCCGTTCTCGATGCACAACATCGACGAGGTGCTCGACGAGCTCGGGCTCAACGTCGGCCCGCTGACCCGCGCCCGGCAGTGGCTGCTGCCGGTCGACCCGGGGGCCTACCGGCGGGTGACGCCGCGCATGATCCGGCGGACCGCGGCGACAGCGGCAGGCCGCGACTCGGGGATCGACATGCCGACGTCCGGTCCGGGTCGGATCGCCGATCGGACGGGCCGCTGATGTCATTCCTCCCGTGACCTCCGGCGCCCTCGCCCGGGCGGCCGAGCAGGTGGCCGTACGCCTGGCGCCCGGGCCCCGGTTCGGCCTGACCGGACGCTGGAGCACTTTCGGCTGCCGCCGTTCATCCTGCCCGCCGCCGACCTGGTCAAGGCGCCGTCCGCTCCGACCTGGACCGCGGCGGCCGGTCGTCGACGGTGAGCAGCGGGCGGCGACGGGTTTTGACCGATCGAGCCCGGTGGGCCAGCGCCGGCTGGGACACTGCGGGGGTGGCTACCCAGGCCCGGTCCCGGCTGATCACCTGGGGTGGGCCGGGCACCCGGGTCACCCGCCTGGAACTCTTCTACGACCTGGTGTTCGTCTTCGCGTTCATCAACCTGACCACGCTGACCTCGGCGAATCTGGATGTCCGAGCGCTGGGGGAGTCGCTGGCCGTGCTGGCCCTGCTCTGGTGGTGCTGGACCGGCTTCGCCGCCCTGGGCAACATCCTCCGGGCCGACCAGGGCGTCATGCCGCTGGTCGGCTTCCTGGTGATGGCGGCCGTCTTCGTGCTCGCCCTGACCACCGACGCGGCGATCCACGATGAGCCCGGTGGCCTGTACGGGCCGTTCGTCTTCGCCTGCGCCCACCTGACGATCTGGGTGGTCCAGGGGGCCGCACTCTGGGCCACGATAGGGACCGGCCCGACGCCGAGGAGGCGCTCGCTGCTGCTCACCGCGCCCACCATCGTCGGTGCCCTGATCATCCTGCTCGCCGCCACGGTGCCGCAGCACCTCTTCGCCGAGGATGTCGCCGACGACGTGCGGCTCGGGCTCTGGCTCGTCGCACTGGTGGTGGAGTACTCGGTGCCCCTGCTGCTCACCCGAATCGGTTGGCGGGTGCGGTCGGTGGGCCACTGGGCCGAGCGGCACGCCCTCATCGTGCTGGTGGCGCTCGGCGAGTCGGTGATCGCCCTCGGGATCGGCTCCACCAGCCGGGCGGGGCGAAACATCACGCTCTCCGTCATCACCGCCGCCGTCCTCGGCATCGTCGTCATCGCCACGCTCTGGTGGCTCTACTTCGACCTGCTCGCCCTCGCCGTCGAGCAGACGCTGCACGGGGTGCGCGGGCCGGAGCGGATCCCGTTGACCCGGGACCTCTACACGTACCTGCACCTACCGTTGATCATGGCGATCATCTTCGTCGCCCTGGGCTTGAAGCGGCTGCTCACCGGTGTGATCACCTCGCCCGCCCGCGCGGCGCGGGAGTCGCTCGGCGGGCTGGACCTGCTGGTGCTCTACGGCGGGGTCGTCGTCTTCCTGCTCACCCTGGTGGCGATCGAGCTGCGCACCTTCCGCCGGCTCGACCGGCTCTCGCTCGGCACCGGCGGACTGCTCGCCGGGGCGGCGCCGCTGGCGTACCGGCTGCCGGCGCTGACCGCGCTGGCCCTGCTCACCGGCGTCATCGGGGTGCTGGTGCTGGCCCGACTCCGCACCAAGCGGGACATGCGCAGTCGGGTGCGCGAGACAGCGCAGAGGGAGCAGGCGGCGCTGGAGGAGGAGGCCAACCAGTGGCGCCGCCGCCGCTTCTGACCGCTCGGCGAGTAGGCGTCGAGCGCTTCGGTGGTCTGCGCCGGTAGAGCACGCTCGCGTTGATCATGTCCCTTGACGCGGTGCGCAGCGTGCGGTGCCCGGTGGCGAGCGCGGCCCCAGGCCGGATCATCGTGCTCGGCCGACGTGGTGCGCGCTGACCGAGTGGCGACGGTGGACCGGCTGCTCGTCGGATGCCCTCCCGATCATCCCTCCAGGAGGGTGGAGCGACGTCTACCACGGGGGTTTCCATGACAGGAATGAATCGACGGGCGCTACTGCGGACCGCCGCGCTGGCCGGCGCGGCCGCGGCGACCGGGCTGACCGCCGCGGCGCCCGCCGCCGCGGCGGAGACCACCGAGGTGGTCAACGGGCCGTGGCTGGTCAGCGTGGGCTGGGGTGTGCTCCAGGTCAACCCCGGCCGCACCACGCCGCAGCAGCTGCTCACCGACGGCGACCAGGCCACCACGTCGCCCGACGGGCGGTACGTGGCCTGGGTCAACAACGCCTGGTCCGGCGACGGTCAGCTCCTGCCCTACGTGTCGCTGTTCGACCGGGTCACCGGCGACATCCGCAAGCTGCTCGCCGACCCGCCCGGCGTTCAGTACGGCGCGCCGACCTGGTCCCCGGACGGCACGCAGATCGCCCTCGTCATCGGGAACGACACCCTGGTCGCGGTCGACGTGGCGACCGGCGGAAAGCGGGTGCTCGTCCAGGGCCACACCATGTCGCACCCGAACTGGTCGCGGGACGGCTCGATGATCGTCATGCGGTGGGTCAGCCGCTCCGAGGGGCCGCAGCTGCGCACGCTCGAGCTGGCCACCAGCAAGGTACGGCCGATCTACACCCCCGAGGCGGCCGGGGAACTCTTCCACGGACCCGTCTTCATGCCCGCCTCCGAGCGGGTCGTGTTCTGCACCAACCGCTGGACCCGGGACACCACGGTGCTCGGCGGGGCGGCGCTCGGCTCGGTGCGGATCGACGGCACCGGTCTCAAGCGACTCACCGACGAACCCCGCTACTACCTGTCCCCGGTGTTCTCACCCGACGGGCGCTACTGCGCCGCGCTGTCGATCCCGCCGACCAACGAGGCTCCCGACGGCGGCAACATCATCGTCTCGACCAGCGGCTTCGGCGAGCCCTGGTGGATCCCGGGGGACGAGTACGACGACAGCAGCCGGCTCGACTGGGCCCGCGCCATCTGACCCGACACCCGCGACGCGGCGCAGGGTCCCTGTCGGGGCCAATGCCAAGATCGACGACGACGACGTCGTGGCCAGATCACACGTGCCAGACGGACAACCGGCCGCCGCGTCGGCGCACCCGGGCGGATTTCCGCGCCGCCGCCCGGGAGCGGTGCGCCGCCGACGGGGCGACGACCGCCGTGGAGGCCGGGAGGGCCGCGCCGCCGACCGGGACACCGGGTCGTGGTGCCTGCGCGAGCCGCGGAGGCACCACGAGCAGGCATTCGATAATGTACATTATGTCAAGTTGCACCTTGAGAGGGTCCCCTGGGCGCCGGTGCGAAGGTCGCCCAGCGGCACCCGGTGCTGGTCGCGGTTCGGTATAGGTGGCCTAGGCGCGCTCAGGCCAGATGAGGCCCTGGTCGGTCCACACGACACCCTTGTTGCGGCAGAGACAGAAGGGGTGACCGACGAGGTCGGTGTAGACACGGAAGCCGTAGCCGTCGGGGCCGATCAAGTCCCGCTTCAGGGTCGCACCGAGGGCCAGGACGCGGCTCTGTTCCGCCTCGACATCGTCGACCTCGAAGTCGAGGTGGAACTGTTTGGGATGCTCGCTGTCGGGCCACTGAGGAGCTCGGTAGTCCTCCACCCGGTTGAAGGCCAACTCGACCTCGCCGAACCGGATACCGGCCCAATCCTCGTCGCTGCCTGCCTTCACCGGGCGACCCGTCACCGCAGAGTAGAAGGCTGCGAGCTTCATCGTGTCCGGGCAATCGATGATGAAATCGGTGAGGCGCAGCATCCCGCGATCCTGCCACAGGGACAAGACAGCCGAGGTTCGCGACGTTCCCAGCTGGACAGCGAGTGCCACGCGCACCGGCCGCTCCGAGCCGGTGCTGAACCGCTGCGAGCCGGCTCCGTGGCGTTGGCGGCGGTGAACTGATGCAGTCCCCTCCTCCCCCTGGGCCGGAACGTGAAACTCATGCATAATAGTGCTTATGCATGACAAACCGGACGAATCGGTGACGCAGCTGATCGAGGAGTTCCTGACCGCCCGTGCCACCCGTAAGCCCTCCCCCCACACCCTGGAGGCGTACCGGCGGGACCTGCGCACGGTCGCGGCACTGGCCGCGGAGGACCACACCCCTCCCCTCCCCCTCGACGCGCTGTCGATCTCCGCGCTCTCCCCCCGGGTCATGCGGACGGCCTTCGCGCGGTTCGCCGGCCCCCGGGCCTCGGCGTCGGTCCACCGGGCCTGGTCGAGCTGGAACAGCTTCTTCACGTTTCTGGTGGCCGAGGGGGTGGTGGCCGGTAATCCGATGCCGGCGGTCGGCCGTCCCCGTACCCCGCTCCCCCAGCCCAAACCGTTGCGGGGCGACGACACCCCGGAGGAACTGCTCGCGGCGGTGGCCCGGGAGGACGGCCGGCAGCGCGACCCGTGGCCGGAGCGGGACGTGGCGGTGCTGGCGTTGGCGCTCTGTGCCGGGTTGCGCCTGTCGGAGCTGCTGGCGCTGCGGGTGTCGTCGCTGGGGGGTCGGGCCGGCGAGCGGCGGGTGGAGGTGGCCGGCAAGGGTGGGCGTCCGCGGGTGGTGCCGGTGGAGCCGGAGCTGGATCGGGTGCTGGAGTCGTACCTGGACAGCCGGGTGCGACGGTTCGGGGCGCGGAGCGTACGGCCGGACTCGGTGTTCCTGGTGGACCGGCGGGGTGAGCCGCTGCGCCGGGGTGGGCTGCAGTACCTGGTGGACTCCTGTTACCGGCGGGCGGGGATCGGTGACCGGGTGCCGCGGGGCGCGCGGTTGCACGCGTTGCGGCACACGTTCGCGACGCGGTTGGCCGAGGACGGGGCGGGCGCGGCGGAGATCATGCGGTTGCTGGGGCACGCGTCGTTGGCGTCGTCGCAGACGTACATCGAGGTGACGGCGGGTCAGCAGCGGGCGGCGGTGCGGTCGAACCGGACGCATCGGGTGTTGTCGGGGTTGCTGGGGGCCGTTCAGGGGTCGTGACGGTCGAGGATGGCCGGCAGCACGGTGGCGACGGCGGTGGTGGGGTCGAACGCGGGGTCGGGGTTGGCGAGTTGGTTGTTGAGCAGGCCGTCGACGAGTGCGAGCAGCAGGCGTAGGGCGGCGGTGGGGTGGCGTGCGCCGAGGGTGGCCAGAAGGGGTGCGGCCCAGGCGGCGAGGTCGGCCTGGCTGCGGGCGATCTGTCGTTGGAGGTCGGGTTGGTGGGCGGCTTCGCCGAAGATGGCGAGCCGGGCCAGGGTGAGGGTGCGGCCGTCATGGGCGAGGTGGTGGACGAGGGCGCCGACGACGGCGGCGAAGGTGGTGGGGTCGACGGGGTGGAGGTCGCCAGCGAGGCGGTACCAGCCGGCGGTCTCGGTGTCGAGGATGCGGGTGAGGACGCCGGCGAGGAGAGCTTCGCGGGTGCGGTAGCGGTTGGAGGTGGAGCCGGTGGGCAGGCCGGCTTGCTCGTCGACGGCGCGGTGGGTGAGGTGTCGGGGGCCGCGGGTGCCGAGGACGGTGATGGCGGCGTCGAGGATCTGCCGTTGACGGGTGTCCACGGGCAGACACTACATCAGTAGTCTCGGTGACTACATCTGTAGTAGGATGCGGGTCATGCGAGGCTCAGTGGCGATCATCGGAGGCGGCGTCGGTGGGCTCGCCCTGGCCGGCGGATTGCACCGGTCCGGGTGGACGGTCTCGGTGTTCGAGCGTGCCGGCGGGTTGCCGACGGTCGGCACCGGGTTGGGTATCTGGCCGTCGGCACTACGGGCTCTGGACGAGCTCGGGTTGGGGACGGTCGCCCGCGAGCGGGGCCTCGTGCAACCGGACGGGGCGATGCGCCGCCCCGACGGGTCGGTGATCGCCACCCTGGACGTGGCGCGGATCCGGCGGCGGCACGGTGAGGGGGTGCGGCTGTTGTCGCGACCGGCGCTGCTGGGATTGCTCGCCGAAGCGTTGCCGGCGGGCACGGTCCGGTTCGGTGAGGCGGTGACGGACCCGCCGGCGTTGACGGAGTCGTACGACGTGGTGGTAGGCGCGGACGGGATTCGCAGCGCGACGCGGGCGGCCATGTTCGGTGACCGGTTCCCGCTGCGGTACTCGGGGGTTACGGCGTGGCGGGGCACGGTGGCGATGGACGTGCCGGCCGGCGGTGAAACGTGGGGTCGGGGGCGCAAGTTCGGGTTGACGCCGCAGGCTCCCGGGGTGACCAACTGGTACGCGGCGGTGGCCGCGCCGGAGGGGTTCCGGCCGCGGGAGGGTGACGTGGCGGTGCTACGCCGGTGGTTCGGTGACTGGCACGATCCGGTCCCTGCGGTGCTGGAGCGGGTGGAGGCCGCGGGCCTGCTGCACCACGACGTGCACATGCTGCCGGCGTTGCCGTCGTACGTGCGGGGTCGGGTGGTGCTGCTGGGCGACGCGGCGCACGCGATGACCCCGGATCTGGGGCAGGGGGCCTGTCAGGCGTTGATCGATGCGGTGGCGTTGGTGAACGCGTTGGTGGCGTGCTCGGATGTGGCGTCGGCGTTGGCCCGGTACGACGCGCAGCGACGGCGGCCGACGCAGCGGATGGCGGCGATGGCTGCCCGGGCGAGTCGGCTGGCGCAGGTGCGGCACTTCGTCGGCGTGCGGGACGCGGCGCTGCGGGTGGCGTTGTCGTTCGGCCCCCCGGCCTGAAGAGGCGGCTCGGCCATGGGGTTTGCGCTCGGCGAAAGATCGATGGATGCAGGCGGATGCGGCGCGGGCGGTGGCGGCCGACCGGGCGCCGCGGCGTGGCTGCTGCGCATGCGCAGCGAACCGGCAACCTGCAGATGTTTCAGCCTAGGTCGACCAGGAGCGGGCGGTGGTCGGAGATCGTCGACAGTGGGGTGCGTACGGCGGTGACCGGTGGGAGCTGGTCGAAGCCGTCGCGGTCGGCGAGTATGTGGTCGAGTTGCACGCGGGGTTGCCCGGCGGGGTAGGTGGGGCGGCGGCCCAGCGGGTGCCAGCCGGTGACGAGGCGGGCCGGGCCGGCGGGGAGGTTGAGGTCGCCGAGGAGGATCCGGGGGGCGGGCAGGGTGCGCAGGGCGCGGACGGTCTGCCGGAGTTGGCGGACGTTCCAGCCGGGGACGAAGGACAGGTGGGTCGCGGCGACGGTGAGGGGGCCGCGTGGGGTGTCGAGGACGGCGGCGAGGACGACGCGGGGTTCGTCGCGCAGGAGGATGAGGCCGCCGCCGGCGCCGGGCACGTAGACCGGTGAGCGGACGGGTGCGGGGCGCAGGCGGGTGACCTGCCAGGTGATGACCTTGTGGCGGGTGACCAGGCCGATGCCGTAGCAGGGTTCGCCGTGGCCGTCGTCGTCGTGGCGCAGGGGGCGGAACTGTTCGCCGGGGGTGCCGACGACGGCGGCGGCGAAGCGGTGTTCGGCGGCGCCGAGGGCGCGGGCGGCGATGGCGGTGAGGTCCAGTTGGCCGCTGCGGCTCTGGTCCCGGTCGACCTCCTGCAGGGCGAGGACGTCGGCGTCGAGGGCGGTGACGGCGGCGGTGAGCCGGTCGGGGTCGACGAGGCCGTCGGTGAGGGACCGACCGTGCAGCAGGTTGAACGTGGCCAGGCGCACCGTGTCACCTTACGTCGCCGTGGCATGGTTGCCGGATGTTGAAGCTGCTGCTGTGCTCGATGCTGGTGTTCGTGGCGGTCGGTGTCGTGGGGATGTGGTTGCAGCGTCGTCGGGGGCGGTGAGGCTGGCCACAGCGCGTCCCGCGGACGTGGCGGGGGTGGGAAGAATGGCCGCCCGTGGACCCGTTTTCGCTGACCACCCTGCTCGCCGCGGCCGCGTTGGCCGGTTGGGTCGACGCTGTGGTGGGCGGTGGTGGGCTGTTGCTGCTGCCGGCGTTGCTGGTGGCCGCGCCCGGGATACCGGTGGCCACCGCGCTGGGCACGAACAAGCTCGCGGCGATCGCGGGCACGTCCACGGCGGCGGTGACGTTCGCGCGGCGGACGAAGCTGGACTGGGCGGTGGCGGGCCCGTCGGCGGGTCTGGCGGTGTGCTGCGCGGGGCTGGGCGCGGCGTTGGCGGGTGCGGTGCCGGCGTCGGCGTACCGGCCGGTGGTGCTGGTGGTGCTGGTGGCGGTGGCGCTGTTCGTGGTGCTGCGTCCGCGGTTGGGTGTGGTGGCGTTGCCGCAGCGGCGGACCCGGCTGCGGGTGATCGCCGTGGTGGCGGTGGCCGGGGTGGGCATCGCCCTGTACGACGGGCTGATCGGGCCGGGGACGGGGACGTTCCTGGTGGTGGCGTTCACCGCGCTGGTGGGTGCCGACTTCGTGCAGGGTTCGGCGATGGCGAAGGTGGTCAACGCCGGCACGAACCTCGGTGCGCTGGTGGTGTTCGCGGCGACCGGCCACGTGTGGTGGCTGCTGGGCGCGGCGATGGCGGTGTGCAACATCGCGGGGGCGGTGCTGGGCGCGCGGATGGCGTTGCGGCGGGGCTCGGGCTTCGTGCGGGTGGTGTTGCTGGTGGTGGTGTCCGCGCTGGTGGCCAAGCTGGGCTACGACCAGTGGGCGGCCGGGTGATCGGCGCCGTCGCGGTCGTGTGATCATCGGCGGATGCCGGTGCGCGCCGAACACGACCGGGCTGTCCTGGCGGAGTTGCTGGGGCGCGATCCGGTGCTGCACGCCTACGAGTTGGGCGACCTGGACGACTTCTTCTGGCCGTACACGTCGTGGTTCCGGTCCGGGGACGCGGTGGCGTTGCTGTACCACGGGTTCGATCCGCCGACGTTGCTGGCGTTCGCGCGGCCGGCGGAGACGGCCGGGCTGTCGGCGTTGCTGGGTGAGCTGGCGTCGGTGTTGCCGGCCCGGGTGTACGCGCACCTGTCCCCCGGTCTGGAGTCGGCGTTGACGGCGGTGTTCCGGGTGGAGTCGGCGGCGGCGCACCGGAAGATGGCGTTGACGGATCCCGGCCGGTTGGCGTCGGTGTCACCGGCGGGGGTGCCGTTGGGTCGGGAGGACCTTCCGGCGGTGGCGCGGCTGTACGCGGCGGCCTATCCGGGTAACTGGTTCGATCCGCGGATGCTGGACACGGGCCGGTACGTGGGCGTTCGCGACGGCGACGAGCTGGTGGCGGTGGCCGGGGTGCACGTGTGGTCGCCGGTGCACCGGGTGGCGGCGTTGGGCAACGTGACGACCCTGCCGAGGCTGCGGGGTCGTGGGCTGGCCGCGGCGGCGGTGGCGGCGGTGTGCGCGGGCCTGCGCGACAGCGTGGACCACGTGACGTTGAACGTCCGCGCCGACAATCGGGCGGCGGTGCGCCTGTACGAGCGGCTGGGGTTCACGACGGTCGCCGACTACCACGAGTACAAGCTGACCGCTTTCGGTCACTGATCGGTGTCCCGGGCTGGCCTTCCGGCCCGGTCCGGCGGTCCGGTTCGGCCGGTCGGCGGCGCGAACGGCGCGTTGTGGGCGCGCGGCCGTCACCTGCGGCATGTCCAGCCGCCACGCGGCGTCAACAACCCGACGCGCAGCGTGGCACGTGTCGAGCGGGTGCGGTGCTTCCCGGCCCCTAGCGTCTGCGGTCGAGGCCGGGCGCGTCGCGCGCGGCGGAGCTGAAGGAGCATCGGATGGCAACAGCGACAGTGCCCTGGCGGAGATCCCGGGGGGTGGGTGTGGTGGCCGCGGCGACGGCGATGGTCACCGCATTGGCCGTACCGGCGGCTGCGGCGCCGGGGGTGAGCCCGGCGGCGGTGGACCGCACCGCCGACCCGGGGGCGTCGATTCCGGTCAGCAAGGTGGTGTCGACTCCGCCGATACCACCGAAGCCGGACGTGGTGCTGCTGGTCGACACGACCGGCAGCATGGGCGGGGCGATCGCGAACGTGCGGACGAACCTGCAGCAGGTCATCACCGACGTGCGGGCGGCGCAGCCGAGCGCGCAGTTCGCGGTGGCCTCCTACCGGGACACCGGGGACGGCGCGGAGCTGTTCCGGGTGCGGCAGAACCTCACCGGCGACGCGGTGGCGTTGCAGGCGGCGGTGGACGGGTTGGCCGCCGGTGGCGGCGGGGACACCCCGGAGGCGTGGGTGAACGCGCTGGTGGAGGTCTCCGAGGGTGCGGTGGCCTACCGGTCGGGCAGCAGCCGGATCGTGGTGCTGGTGGGTGACGCGCCGAGCCACGACCCGAGCAACGGGCGGACGCTGGCGCAGGCCGGCGCGGCGTTGCTGGCCGACGAGGCGCGGGTGATCGCGGTCAACGTCGCCGGCGCGGCCGGCGGGCTGGACGCCACGGGTCAGGCGGCGTCGGTGGTCGCGGCGACCGGCGGGCAGCTGGTGGACAGCTCCCCCGACACGGTGACGGCGGCGCTGCTGGCGGGCCTGCGGGACCTGGACGTGACGGTCACACCGTCGGTCACCTCGTGCGATCCGGGTCTGTCGGTGGCCTTCGACGCGGCGTCGCGGACCCGGCAGTCCGGCACCGACGTGCCGTTCGCCGAGACGATCACCGTGGCGGCCGACGCGGCGCAGGGCGCGGTACTGCACTGCACGGTGGACTTCCTGCTCGACGGGGTGTCCGCGGGGACGCCGTTCGTCCAGAGCATCAGCGTGCGGGTCAACGACGTGACCCCGCCGACGGTCGTCGTGGACGACCGGACGGTGGAGGCCACCGGCCCGGCCGGTGCGGTGATCGACTACCCGGCGTCGGCGACGGACAACGTCGACGGGCCGCTGAGCCCCACCTGCGTGCCGCCACCGGGTTCGACGTTCCCGCTGGGCGACACGTCGGTCACGTGCACGGCGACCGACGCGGCCGGCAACACCGGCAGCGACACCGCGGTGATGCGGGTGGTGGACACCACCGCCCCGGCCACGGCGTGCGTGCCGACGAACAACCCCGCCGGTGACACCATCCCCGGCTCGGACAACCCGGACGGGTTCTACGAGCTGACGTCGACCGACGTGGTGGACACGGCGGTGCAGGTGTTCATCGCCGACTCGGCGGACCCGTCGGTGCGGTTCGGCCCGTTCCCGGCGGGCACCAAGATCAAGCTGGTGCAGGCGCCGGGCGCGCAGTCGAAGGTGAAGGACGGCACCGGCGACATCGACTACAAGGTGACGTTGCGCGGGGACGCCGTGATCACCGGCGTGGACGACGCGGGCAACGTCTCGTCCCCGGCGGTGTGCCGGGTGGCTCCGCCGCCGAAGTGACCCGCGGCGTCCCGGTCGCCGCCGGGTGACGCGTCGGCCGCCGGGCCCGTCGAGGGTCCGGCGGCCTTTTCGCGTACGCGGACCGGCGCGCGACGGGTGGGTCAGGCGCGGCGGCTGGGTGAGTCGAAGCGACCGGCCCGGATCTCCCGCAGCGCCCGGCGGCGGACGTCGCCGCGCAGCGTGTCGACGTAGAGCCGGCCGGCGAGGTGGTCGGTCTCGTGCTGCAGGGCGCGGGCGAGGAACCCGGTGCCGGCGATGGTGAGCGGCTCACCGTGCTGGTCGAAGCCGTGGGCGGTGGCGTGCAGCGCGCGCGGGGTCGGGAAGTAGAGCCCGGGGACGGACAGGCAGCCCTCGTCGTCGTCCTGCAGCTCGTCGGACAGCTCGAGCGTCGGGTTGACCATGTGCCCGCGGTGGCCGTCGGCGTCGTAGACGAACACCTGCGCGCTGACACCGATCTGCGGTGCGGCGACGCCGGCGCGGCCGGGCGCGCCGACCAGGGTGTCCATCAGGTCGGTGACCAGGGCCCGCAGGTCGGCGTCGAAGGTGGTCACGGGTTCGGCGGGGGTCCGCAGGACCGGGTCGCCGATGATCCGGATGGGGCGCATGGTCATGCCGGCAAGATTATCGTCCCGCGTCGGGGGCCTGCGGGCGGTCGCGGACGAGGGTCTCGACGCCGTCGAGGATGCGGGCGAGGCCGAAGTCGAAGGCGCGGTCGGGGTCGGCGGCGGCCTGGTACTCCTGCCCGGCTGCGGTGCCGACCCGGGCCGCGAGGGGGAACCGGCGGGGGTCGAGGGCCTTCTCCAGGTAGGGGGCGTGGGCCTGCCACCACTGCTGCTCGGTCATGCCGGTGCGGGCGGCGGCCTGGGCGGCCTCGACGGCGCTGCGGACGGCGCCGTGGACGAACCCTCCGACGAGGGTGACGACGGCGTCCATCTCCAGGTCGGTCAGGCCGATGCCGTCGACGGCGCGTAGTTCGTACTCGTAGCGGGCGATGAGGTTGGGCCCGAGCGGGGGTCGGGTGGTGGCGACCTGCAGCAGCCACGGGTGACGCAGGTAGCGGTCCCAGTTCTGCCGGGCGATGCGCTCCAGGCGTTCGCGCCAACCGCCGGTCGGCTCCTCGTCCGGCGGTTGCTCGCCGTGGACGGTGTCGAGCATGACGTCGAGCAGTTCGCCCTTGCCGGGGATGTAGGTGTAGAGGCTCATGGTGCCCACGCCGAGGCGTTCGGCGACGCGGCGCATGGACAGGGCGGCGAGCCCCTCGGTGTCGGCGACCTCGATGGCGGCGCGCACGATCCGGTCGACCGACAGGTCGGGGCGGCCCTTGCGGCTGGTGCGTTCGCGGGTGCGCCAGAGCAGGGCGAGGCTGCGGGCGGGGTCGCCGGTGCCGCTGTACTCGGTCGTCACGGGCTCACCCTACCGTCCGCTGTACCGTACGGTGTACGGTACAGCGGACGGTAGGCGAGGGACGGGGGCGGCGGATGCGGACGGACGACGTGGCGATCGAGGCCGAGGGGCTACGCCGGCGGTACGGCGACACCGTCGCGCTGGCGGGTCTTTCCCTGCGGGTGCCCGCCGGAGGCGTCTGCGGGCTGCTGGGCCCCAACGGGGCCGGCAAGACCACCGCCGTGCGGATCCTCACGACCCTGCTGCGCGCCGACGCCGGCACCGCCCGGGTCGCCGGGTTCGACGTACGGCGGCACCCGGACCGGGTACGGGCCCGCATCGGGCTCGTCGGCCAGCACGCCGCCCTGGACGAGGTGCTCAGCGGCCGGCAGAACCTCGTGCTCTTCGGACGCCTGCACCACCTGCCCACGGCTCGGGCACGCGACCGGGCCCGGCAACTGCTCGACCGCTTCGGTCTGACCGACGCCGCCGACCGGCCCGTCGGCACGTACTCCGGCGGGATGCGCCGCCGCCTCGACCTGGCCGCCGGCCTGGTGCTCGACCCGCCGGTGCTGTTCCTCGACGAACCGACCACCGGTCTGGACCCGCGCGCCCGCACACAGGTCTGGGACACGGTCCGCGCGCTGGCCGACGGCGGCACCACGGTCCTGCTGACCACGCAGTACCTGGAGGAGGCCGACCGCCTCGCCGACCACCTCGCGGTGGTCGCCGCGGGCCGGGTCGTCGCCACCGGCACGCCGGAGGAGCTGAAGACCGCCCTGGGCGGCGACCGCATCGACGTGGCGCTGGCGCACGCCGGGGACCTCGACGCGGCGGCGCGGGCGGCCGGCGCGGCCGTCGGCGCCACCGCGTCGGTCGACGCCGCGGCCCTGCGGATCAGCGTGCCCGTCACCGACCGGGTCACCGCCCTGTCGGCGGTGCTGCGGGCGCTGGACGACGCGGGCGTCACGGCGGCCGACATCGCGGTACGCCGTCCCACCCTCGACGAGGTGTTCCTGCGGCTCACCGCCGGTCACCACACCACCGGCCCGGAGGTGGTGGTGTGACCGCGCTGCGGTGGGCCGTCTCCGACGGCCTCGTGCTCACCGGCCGCGCCCTCGCCCACTGGGTGCGCCAACCCGCCCAGGCGCTCGTCGGGCTGCTGTTCCCGGTGCTGCTGGTCGTCATGTTCGGCTACCTGCTGGGCGGCGCGATGACCGTGCCCGGCGGCGGCGACTACCGGGAGTTCCTCCTGCCCGGGTTGTTCGCCATGACGATGGTCTTCGGTGTCGAGGCCACGTACGCGGCGGTGGCCACCGACCTCGCCCGCGGCGTGACCGACCGGTTCCGGTCCCTGCCGATGGCGTCCTCGGCGGTGCTGACCGGGCGGGCCGCCGCCGACCTGCTGCACGCCGCCGCCGCACTGGCGGTCATGCTCGCCTGCGGCCTGGTCGTCGGCTGGCAGCCGCGCGGTGGCCTGCCCGCGGCGGCCGCCGCCGTCGGGCTGCTCCTGCTGCTGCGCCTCGCGCTGATCGCGGTCGGCATCCACCTCGCGCTGCTGCTGCGCCGTCCCGAGTCGGTGGTGGTGCTGCAGATCCTCGTCTGGCCGCTCGGGTTCACCTCCAACGCGTTCGTCGCACCGGAGACCATGCCCGGCGCTCTGGCCACGGTCGCCGCCTGGAACCCGCTGTCGGCGACCGTGGCCGCCAGCCGGGAGCTGTTCGGCAACCCCGGCTGGGGCGGGGAGTCGTTCGCCGCGCAGCACGCCCCGATCCTGGCGGTGATGTGGCCGCTGCTGCTGATCGCGGTGTTCGGGCCCCTGTCGGTGCGCCGCTACCGCCGCCTGGCCGGCTGACCGGCGCCCCACGGCGGGGCCGCCCCGCCGCGGGGCAGCCGCACCTCGACGCTCGCTCCCCCGCCGGGTGCCGCGCCGATCGCCACCCGCCCGCCGTGCGCACCGACGAGGGCCCGCACGATCGCCAGGCCGAGCCCGCTGCCGCCGGGGTGCGCCCGGCGCGACGGGTCGAGCTGGCGGAAGCGGTCGAAGACCGCCTCCCGGTCGTCGGCGGCGATGCCGGGCCCGGTGTCGTCGACCACGACCACCGCGTCGGTGTCGTCGGCGTGCACACCGACGGTGACGGTCCCGCCGGCCGGCGTGTGGCGTACGGCGTTGTCGAGCAGGTTGGCCAGCACCTGGGCGAGCCGGTCGACGTCGGCGTCCACCAGCACGGCCCCGGCGGGCACCCCGGCGAGGGTGAGGCCGACCCGACGGTCGGCGGCGAGGGAGGTGTGCGCGTCCACGGCGTCGGCGACGGTGGCCCGCAGGTCGGTGACGTGCCGGTCCAGGCGCAGCCGGCCGGCGTCGGCGAGGCTGAGCGTACGCAGGTCGTCCACGAGACGGTGCAGCACGGCGGTGTGCCGCAGCAGACGCCGCGGCTCGGCCGCGTCGTAGTCGATGACGCCGTCGTGCAGCGCCCGCAGGCGGGCGGTCAACGCGGCCAGCGGAGTCCGCAGCTCGTGCGCGACGGCCGCGCTGGACGCGGCGCGTTCCCGCTCGAGGGCCTGCAGGCTCGCCGCCATGGCGTTGAAGTCGGTGACGAGCCGGCCGAGTTCGTCGCGGCCGGTGCGGCCGGTGGCCCGGGCGTCCAGGTGCCCGTCGGCGACCCGACGGGCGGCCCGGGTGACCGAGCGCAGCGGCGCGGTGAGCCACCGGGCCAGCAGCAGCGCGGCCAGCAGGCCGGCGGCGAGGCTGACACCGGCCACCGCGGACAGTTCCGCGAAGCCGTCGAAGTCGCCTCCGGCCACAGAGAGCCGGCGGTCGACCTGGTCGCGTACCTCGGGAGGCAGACCCGTCAGTCGTCGTTCGAAGTAGACCAGGGCGAGCACCAGCGCCGCCGCGGCCGTGACCACGGCGACGACGCCGAACGCGAGCATCAGCCGGGCCCGGATGCCCCTCACCGGCGGGACCGGTCGGTGTCGACCAGGCGGTAGCCGAACCCGCGGACGGTGTCGATGAGTCCGGTCGCGCCGGCGTCGGCGAGCTTGCGCCGCAGGTTGGTCAGGTGGGCGTCGACGACGCGGTCCAGGGCGGCGGAGTCCGGCAGCGCGGCCGTGCGGAGCTGGGCCCGGCTCAGCGTACGGCCGGGGTTCTCGACCAGGCAGGTGAGCAGCCGGTACTCCGTGGCGGTCAGCGGCACCTCGGCGCCGCGGACCGTCACCCGGGTGGCGTCGAGGTCGACGGTCAGCGCACCGAACGTCAGGTGCCGGGACCGGTCGGCCGGTCGGGCGCGGCGCAGCACCACGGCGACGCGGGCGGCGACCTCGGCGGGGTTGAACGGCTTGACGACGTAGTCGTCGGCGCCCATCCGCAGACCGACGATCTTGTCGACGTCCTCGTCCCGGGCGGTCACCATGATCACCGGTGTGCCGCCGTGTCGTCGGATGCGGCGCAGCAGCTCGAAGCCGTCGAGGCCGGGCAGCAGCACGTCCAGGACGACCAGGTCCGGGCGGCTCGCCTCGAACAGGTCCCAGGCGTGCGAGCCGTCGCCGGTGTGCTCCACGTGGTGTCCGTCGCGGCGCAGGTACGCCACCAGGACGTCCCGGATGTCGGGCTCGTCCTCGACGACGAGCAGGCGCGCAGGGGTGCTCACACCGGTCGAGGGTAGGCCGGTGCCGTCGAGGTCCGGACCGGATGACGTCGAGAACGTGTGCAGAGGCGTCTGCACCGGATCTCGACCCGGCCTTCGCGGCACCTCCGGCAGCGCCTCCTAGCGTCCCCGGCCGAGCGTCCCACCGGGGGACGCGCGTCCACCGGGAGGCAGCCGTGACCGTATCCACCCCCACCGTGCCCGCGGCGCGGTGGCGACGGGCGGTGGCCCGTCGCCCGGTGCTGTGGTTCTGGCTGATCGCCGTGGGCATCGAACTGGTGGTCGTCCCGGTGTTCCTCCTCTCCGGCGCCCAGCAGGCCCTGGACGACGCGATCGTGGCCACCGGCGCCGGCTTCAACACCGACCTGGTCAGTGCCGCCCGGCTCGTGCTCGACGACCGTCGGGCCCTGGCCGGTGTGCTGCTGGCCCTCACCCAGGTCGCCGCCCCCGACCTCGCGGTCCTGGTCGTCGGCGTGATCGCCGGCGGCGGGCACCTGCGCCGGGTGGGCCGGCGGTTCCGTTTCTGGGCGCCCCGCCTGGGCGCCCGGCGCGGTCTGACCGTGTGGGCGGGGGCGGTCGCGGTGTTCACCGCCATGAACCTCGCCACCGCCGGCCTCAACGCCCTCACCGCCGACGCGTACGACTTCCGCTGGAACGTGGCACCGCTGTGGTGGCCGCTGCTGGTGGGGCTCCTCGTCGCGATGTTCCTCGACGCCGGCGCGGTGTTCGAGGAGAACGGCTGGCGCGGCTTCGCGCTGCCGCTGCTGCAGCACCGGTACGGGCCGCTGCTCGGCTCGGTCGTCCTGGGCCTGCTGTGGGCGTTGTGGCACCTGCCGGTCAAGTTCGAACTGTTCGGCTACGGGCCGGCCGGCGCGGGCGCGCTGATCGCCGTGCTGGTGGCGAAGTTCGTCGCCCTGACCGTCGTCATGACGTACTTCTTCAACGCCGCCGGAGGCGCCACGATCCTCGCGATCGCCATGCACGGGCTGTCCAACGACTCCGTGCGCGTCGGCGGGTTCGTGTTCGGCGACTCGCTGGAGGCGTACCTGGTCAGCGAGATCAATCTGCTCGTCCCGCTCGCCGTGGTCGCGACGGCCGTCACGGTGGCCACCCGGGGTCGGCTCGGTCTCTCGCACCGCTACCGTGTCCTCCCATGACCCAGCCCCACGCACACGGGATGCTCGATGTCGGCGACGGCCAGCAGATCTACTGGGAGACCTACGGCAACCCCGACGGCACACCGGCCGTGGTGCTGCACGGCGGCCCCGGTTCCGGCTGCTCGCCCGGCTGGCTGAGCCCGTTCGACCTGTCCCGCTACCGGGTGGTGCTGCTCGACCAGCGCGGCTGCGGCCGTAGCCGCCCGCACGTCGCCGACCCGACCGTGGACCTGGCCACCAACACCACCGACCACCTGATCGCCGACATCGAGCGGTTGCGGACGCACCTGGCCGTGGACCGGTGGCTGGTGCTCGGGGCGTCCTGGGGCTCCACCCTCGGTCTGGCCTACGCCCAGCGCCACCCCGAGCGGGTCAGCGCGCTGGTGCTGTTCAGCGTGGTGACCACCACCCGCCGGGAGGTCGAGTGGGTCACCCGGGACATGGGTCGGATCTTCCCCGCCGAGTGGGCCCGCTTCCGCGACGGCGTCCCGGCCGCTGACCGCGACGGGAACCTCGCGGACGCGTACGCGCGGCTGCTGCACGACGACGACCCGGCCGTGCGGGAGCGCGCGGCCGTCGACTGGTGCGCCTGGGAGGACACCCACGTCGCCACCGTCCCCGGACACCGACCCGATTCGCAGTTCGCCGACCCGGTGTTCCGGATGGCGTTCGCCCGGCTGGTCACCCACTACTGGCGGCACGCGGCGTTCCTGCCCGACGGGGAACTGCTGCGCGGCGCCGCCCGCCTGGCCGGGATTCCCGGTGTGCTGGTGCACGGGCGACTGGACGTCTCCAGCCCCGCCGACATCCCCTGGCAGGTGGCGCAGGCCTGGCCGGACGCCCGGCTCGAGCTGGTCGAAGCCGCCGGCCACGGCGCCGGCCACGGCGTGGCCGAGCGGGTGCGGGCCGCTCTGGACGGTTTCGCCGGCCGGCCCTGACCCCGTCCGGGATGTCGCCACGGTGCGCCGGCCCGACACCGGGTCGTGGCGCTGTCGAGCTGAGTCATCCAGGTCATGACCGCCCGGTCGGGGCGGGAGGCGCCACCGCGACGACGTGGCGCGAGCGCGATCCACCGACGACATCAGCTCGACAGGGCACCGATCAAGTACCCAGGGCGCCCTGCCACCGCGGATCGCCGGCCACGCCGTAGAGGCGCGGCACGGCGACCGCCCGGCACGGCGGCGGGGCGACCGGCGGGAGGCGCGGGGTGGTCAGTGGCCGGCGAGCGTCGCGCGGACCGGGGCGCTCTTCGCGGCGGCCTCGGCGACCTCGGCGTCGGGGTCGCTGCCCCAGGTGATGCCGCCGCCGGCCCACACGTGCAGCCGGTCACCGTCGGCGGCGGCGGTACGGATGGTCAGCCCGAGGTCGATCCGGCCGGGCGCCACCCAGCCCAGCGCGCCCATGCTGGCGCCCCGTCCGACCGGTTCCAGGGCGGCGATGTGATCCAGCGCGGCGAGCTTCGGCGCGCCGGTGACCGACCCGCCGGGGCACACCGCGTGCAGCAGGTCGGCCAGCCCGAGCCCGTCGGCGACGGTCGCGGAGACGGTGGACTCGGCCTGCCACAGGTCGCACCAGCGGCGGACGGCGAACAGCTCGTCGACCCGGACCGAGCCGGTGCGGGCGATCCGGGCGAGGTCGTTGCGTTCCAGGTCCACGATCATGACGTGCTCGGCGCGTTCCTTGGCCGAGGCGAGCAGTTCGGCGCGGCCGGGGGCGGTGGCCGGGCGGGTGCCCTTGATCGGCCGGGTGATCAGCCGGCCGTCGACGACCTCCACGAGGGTCTCCGGGGAGGCGCAGCCGATCGCCCAGCCGGCGCCGGTGAGGGTGCCGCCGTAGCGGGCGCCGGGTAGCGCGCCGAGGCGGGCCAGGGCCGGCAGCGGGTCGCCGGTGTAGCGGGCGGCCGCGTGCCCGACGACGTTGACCTGGTAGACGTCGCCGCGGCCGATGGCGTCGCGCACGGCCCGCACGGCGTCGGCGTGCTGGACCGGTGTCCAGCTCTCCGCCCAGTCGCCGAGCCACCACCCGGCCGCCGGCGCAGCGGTGGTGGGTGGGCGGGTCGTGGCGTGGCCGTACACGACCACGGCGACCTCGGGCAGGGTGGGCGCGGGGTTCGCGGCGCCGGTGGGACCGCCGGCGAGGGCCGCGCCGGCGGCGGCGGAGACGTACAGGGCGGCGCCGCAGGGCCCGTCCGGGTCGTGGGGGCCGGCCGGGCGGGCGAGGTCGTGCAGGGGCAGGCCGTGGGCGGCGAGGAACTCCTGCGCCCGTACGGCGGGGTCACCGCCGTCGGCGGGCCGCCACTCCCAGCGCGCCCGTTCGACGAGCGTACGGCGACAGCCAGCGGGCGCCGCCGGCACGTCGGTCACGCGGTATGGGAGCGTTTCCACGCCATCCGGCCCATTCTCGCTCGTCCGTTCAGCGGATTTCCTCGAAACCACGCACATGCCTGCTCGATGCCGCACAGTTTCGCTTGGTACTGTGCGTCACTGGTCATGTGAACCATGACACAGTGCCCCCACAGTCCGGAGAACCCGATGTGTCAGCACCAACCCACCTGCCCCTCCGCCGAAGCGACCGACCGGGAAGCCGCCCGCGTCCTCGCTTGCTTCCCTGAGCAGGGCTGGAGCCTGCTCTGCAACGGTGTCATCGTCTTCGAGGACACCGGCGAACTGCTCCCCGACGGCCGGACCATCGCCCCGCACCGCGGGCCCGCCCGACACGCTCTCGTCGCCTGAGCGACCACGCAGCGTCAGCACACGTTCGCGTCGACCAGGCTAGTCCCCCCGGTCGGGACACCCGCCGCCCAGGTCGACGCCCCGCCGGGGCGGCGGCACCACGACCGCCCCGGCGCCACGACACCACCGCTCAGCTCTCGTACGCCTCCGGCGACGGGCAGGAGCACACCAGATTCCGGTCCCCGTACGCGCCGTCGATGCGGCGCACCGGCGGCCAGTACTTCCCGGCCCGGTCCACCCCGGCCGGGTAGGCGCCCACCGACCGCGGGTACGCGTGGGGCCACTCGTCACCGGACACCATCGCCGCGGTGTGCGGGGCGTTCGCCAGGGGGTTGTCCCCCGCCGGCCACTCCCCCGACCCCACCTTGTCGATCTCCGCGCGGATCGCGATCATCGCGTCGCAGAACCGGTCCAGTTCGGCCACGTCCTCGCTCTCGGTCGGCTCCACCATCAGCGTCCCGGCCACCGGGAACGACATCGTCGGGGCGTGGAAGCCGTAGTCGATCAGCCGCTTCGCGACGTCGTCCACCGTCACCCCGGTCGCCTTGGTCAGCGGCCTCAGGTCGAGGATGCACTCGTGGGCCACGAGGCCCTTGTTGCCGGCGTACAGCACCGGGAAGTGCTGCCGCAGCCGCGCCGCCACGTAGTTCGCCGCGAGCACCGCCACCCCGGTCGCCCGGGTGAGGCCCTGCGCGCCCATCATCCGCAGGTACGCCCACGGGATCGGCAGGATCCCCGCCGACCCGTACCGGGCGGCGGAGATCGCCGGCCGGTCGTCGTCGTGCGCCGCCTGCGGGTCGCCGGGCAGGAACGGCGCCAGGTGCGCCCGTACCGCCACCGGACCGACACCCGGGCCGCCGCCGCCGTGGGGGATGCAGAACGTCTTGTGCAGGTTCAGGTGCGACACGTCCGCCCCGAACTTCCCCGGCTTGGCGAACCCGACCAGCGCGTTGAGGTTCGCCCCGTCGACGTACACCTGGCCGCCGGCGTCGTGGACCTTCGCGCACAGCGACGCGATGCCGGTCTCGTACACGCCGTGCGTCGACGGGTACGTCACCATGATCGCCGCCAGGGCGTCGCGGTGCTTGTCAATCTTCGCGTCGAGGTCGACCAGGTCGACGTTGCCGTCGTCGTCGCAGCCCACCACGACCACCCGCATGCCGGCCATCACCGCGCTCGCGGCGTTGGTGCCGTGCGCCGACGACGGGATGAGGCACACGTCGCGGTGCGCCTCGCCCCGGGAGGCGTGCCAGGAGCGGATGGCCAGCAGCCCGGCCAGCTCGCCCTGCGACCCGGCGTTGGGCTGCACGCTGACCGCGTCGTAGCCGGTCACCTCGGCCAGCCACCCCTCCAGCTGGGCGATCAGCTCCCGGTAGCCGGCGGTCTGCTCCTCCGGCGCGAACGGGTGCACGTGCGCGAACTCCGCCCAGCTGACCGGTTCCATCTCGGTGGTCGCGTTGAGCTTCATCGTGCACGATCCCAGCGGGATCATGCCCCGGTCCAGGGCGTAGTCGAAGTCCGACAGGCGCCGCAGGTAGCGCAGCATCGCCGTCTCCGAGTGGTGGGTCCGGAACACCGGGTGGGTGAGGAAGTCCGACGTGCGCGCCAACGCCTGCGGCAGCGCACCGGTCGGCTCACCCTGCGGCGCGGGCACGCCGAACGCGGCGCACACCCCGTCCAGGTGGGCCCGGGTCGTCGTCTCGTCGCAGGAGATCCCCACCCGGTCGGCGTCAACCAGCCGCAGGTTCACGCCACGCTCGGCGGCGGCGGCGACCACCGCGGCGGCCCGGCCCGGCACGACCGCGGTGACGGTGTCGAAGAACGCGACGTCGGCGACCTCGACGCCGCCGGCGCGCAGCGCGTCGCCGAGCAGCGCCGCCATGTCGTGGGTACGCCGGGCGATCTCCCGCAGCCCGTCCGGGCCGTGGTAGACGGCGTACATGCCGGCCATGACGGCCAGGAGCACCTGGGCGGTGCAGATGTTGCTGGTCGCCTTCTCCCGGCGGATGTGCTGCTCACGGGTCTGCAACGCCAGCCGGTACGCCGGGAGGCCGTCGGCGTCGCGGGACACGCCGACCAGCCGGCCCGGCAGCATCCGCTCCAGGCCCGCACGCACCGCCAGATAACCGGCGTGCGGCCCACCGAAGCCCATCGGTACGCCGAACCGCTGGGTCGTGCCGGCGGCGATGTCGACGCCGATCTCCCCCGGCGGGCGCAGCAGCGTCAACGCCAACAGGTCGGCGGCCACGGTCACCAGCGCCCCCACGCCGTGCGCGGCCTGCACCAGCGCCGCGTGGTCGCGGACCGCCCCGGACGCCCCCGGGTACTGCAGGTGCAACCCGAAGAACTCCGCCGGCAGGTCGTCGTGCTCCACGTCGAGGACCCGCACGTCGATGCCGAGCGGCTCCGCCCGGCTGGTGATCACCGCGATGGTCTGCGGCAGCGTGTCCGCGTCGACCACGTACACCGGGCTCTTGACCTTGGACGCGCGGCGGGCGAGGGTCATCGCCTCGGCCGCGGCGGTGCCCTCGTCGAGCATGGAAGCGTTCGCGGTGGCCAGCCCGGTCAAGTCGGTGACCATGGTCTGGAAGTTCAGCAGCGCCTCCAGCCGGCCCTGGCTGATCTCCGGCTGGTACGGCGTGTACGCCGTGTACCAGGCCGGGTTCTCCAGCACGTTGCGGCGGATCACCGCCGGGGTGTGCGTCCCGTGGTACCCCAGGCCGATCATGGACACGGCCACGGTGTTGCGGCCGGCGAGGGCCCGCAGCTCCGCCAGGGCCTCCTGCTCGGTGGCCGGCTCGGGCAGGTCCAGCGTGCCGTGCCAGCGGATCACCTCGGGGATCGCCGCGTCCATCAGCTCGTCGATCGATCCGTAACCGACGGCCTCCAGCATCCGGCGCTCCTGCGCCGGATCGGGCCCGATGTGGCGGGCGGCGAACTGATCTGCGGTCATGGGCGGCGCTCCTGCAGGGGGCGAGGTCGACAGGTCAACCTCCCCCTCTGTCGCGCCCGGGCGCTCCACAGTGCCTGCCCACGAGGTCCTTTTGCCTGAGAGGTTCCGGGGAGGATTTGCCCCTTCGGCGCCACCCCCTCACGGGGGCGGTCTCTCCCACGTGGGTGATACCGGCATGGTCAACGCTACCAGCGCCCGGGATTCCCGCACCCGTCGTACCCCTGCCGCCGGGTGGAGGTCCCCGCCGCCCTACCGGGCGGCCGGGGTCGCGCCGGCCGGCACCGGCCCCACCCCGCCCGGGCCGGCCCCGTCGGGGCCCACGAGGCGGTCGGCCAGAGCGGGCAGCAGCCGCCCCAGCGGCGCGTCGACGGTCAGCTGCGCGTACGCGTCGCCGCGGGTCGGCCCCTGGTTGACGATCACCACCGGGATGCCCAGCTTCGCCGCCCGCAGCACGAACCGGCGACCCGACATCACCGTCAACGACGACCCCAGCACCAGCACCAGCCGGGCCCGCTCCACCATCGCGAAGCAGCGGGCCACCCGCGGCGCGGGCACCGTCTCGCCGAAGAACACCACGTCCGGTTTCAGCATCCCCGTGCCGCAGAACGTGCAGTCCACGGTCCGGAAGCGGGCCACCGCCTCCTCGGCGAGATCCACGTCACCGTCGGGGTTCACCGCGTCCACCTGCGCCTCGAAGCCGGGGTTGGCCTCCCGCAGCCGCCGGTCCAGTTCCTCCCGGGACGTCGCGTTGCCGCAGTCCAGGCACACCACCTCGTCCAGGCGGCCGTGCAGCTCCACCACAGCGGTGCCACCGGCGGCGGTGTGCAACCCGTCGACGTTCTGCGTGATGATCCCCTCGACCAGGCCGGCGCGTTGCAGCCGCGTCACCGCCCGGTGCCCGTCGTTCGGCTCCGCCCGCGCGATCAGCCGCCACCCCACGTGGCTGCGCGCCCAGTAGCGGCGCCGCGCGTCCGCGTCGCGGGTGAACGCCTGGTAGGTCATCGGCGTGTGCCGCCGCGCCGCCCCACTGGGCCCCCGGTAGTCCGGAATTCCCGACTCGGTGGACAGTCCCGCCCCGCTCAACACCACGACGCCGCCGCCCGAGACCGGGCCGGCCAGCGCGTCGATCGTCTCCGTCACCCCACCCATGCTGCCTCAGCATCCCCCCGGCGACCACGAAAGGAAGGGCCCCCCGCTAACGCCTGCGGTAGAGGAAGGGTCCCCGCTTAACAGCCGGCGGCCCGCCGATGTCGGGGGTGGGTGCGGTCCGGGGCCGATAGGTTCACCGTATGCGCGTCGTCATCGCCGGAGGACACGGCAAGATCGCCCGACTGCTGGAACGGGAACTCGCCGGCCGCGGTGACACCGCCGTCGGCCTGATCCGCAACCCCGACCATGTGGCGGTGCTCACCGCCGCCGGCGCCCACCCGGTCGTCTGCGACCTGGAACACGCCTCCGTCGACGACCTCGCCGCCCACCTCGACGGCGCCGACGCGGTGGTCTTCGCCGCCGGCGCCGGCCCCGGCAGCGGCGCCGCCCGCAAGGACACCGTCGACCGGGCCGCCGCCGTGCTCCTGGCCGACGCCGCCCGGGCCGCCGGTGTCCGCCGCTACCTGCTGGTGTCCTCGATGGGGGTGGACGACGCCCCGCCCGCCGGCACCGAGGAGGTGTGGGCGGCGTACCTGCGGGCCAAGAAGGCCGCCGAGGACGACCTCACCGGCCGAGCGGACCTCGACTGGACCGTCCTGCGGCCCGGTCGGCTCACCGACGACGAACCCACCGGCCGGATCACCCTGGCCCGCAGCGTCACCCCCGGCGCGGTCACCCGCGCCGACGTCGCCCGCGTCCTGGTCGCGCTCCTGTACGCCCCGGACACCGCCGGGCGGATCCTGGAACTCGTCGGCGGCGACACCCCGATCGCCGAGGCCGTCACCCGCGCCTGACCGCCCGCCCGACCCCCGCAGGGCGCGGCAGGCAGCCGCGCAACGGTCGGCGACGACCTCCGGGGTACGGCGGCGCGGACAACCCCGCCCGCGACCGCCGGTCCCGTCAGTGCTGCCCGTGCCGCGGCAACGCCCCCTGCGCCGTCCCCGCCACCGCCGGCGTGCTCCCGTCGCGGGCCAACCGCTCCATCGTCCGCGCCAGGTGCTCACTGCCGTCGTCCAGGTGCCGGGCAGCCGACTGCATGTGCGAGATCATCATCTCGCCGTAGATGCGCAACGCCTCCCGCGCGGCCACCCCGTCGTCGAACGTCGGCCCGGCGGTCGCGCGGTACTCCTGCACCGCCCGCTCCGCCTCCTGCCGCGCCTCCTCCGCCGCCGCCTGCACGTAGCTCTCGTACTGCACCCGGGCGTACTCGGCGACGCGCCGCGCGTAGTCGTGCGCCTGCGCGATGATCTGCTCGGCCTCCCGCTGCGCCGCGGACAGCAGGTTGACCTCCTTCGCCGCCGGCACCGCCGACGCCGCCGGAGCGCTCGGCAGCACACCGTGCCGGTGCAGCTCCAACTGGTCGTTGAGCCGCTCGTTCTCCGCCCGCAGACCACCCACCTGCGCGGCCAGCAGATCCAACTCGTCGGCGACCTGCATCCGGAACCGGTCCACGTCGTTGGGGTCGTACCCACGGCGGGTGAACGACGCCGAACCGAACTCCCACCGGCGCACCCGGTCGGCGGTCATCCGGACCTGGACGCCACCGGAGACCTGCATCCCGTCATACCTGCTGATCGGCGTCGCGCTCACTGGCCACCTCCGGGGTTGTTGTCCACCGCCGTCCGCCACGACGGCCCGTACCAGTGCTTCCCGAGCCCCTCGTGGTGCAGCTGACCGGCGTGGTAGCCGGCCCGGGTCAGCGCCGCCACGGAGTGCGACACCATCTCGTCGGAACCGCACACGTACACGTGCCGGGACCGCCAGTCACCGTCGACCAGCGCCCGGTCCACCGCGTGCGTGACCTCCCCCGGCCGGGCCACGTCCACGCCGACCACCCGGCTCACCGTCAACCACGGGTACGACGACGCCAACTTGTCCACCGCCTCGTCGTCGTAGAACTCGCTGCGCGACCGGGCCCCCAGGTACAGGTCCACGGTGCGGCGGGAACCCTCCGCGGCGACCTGCTCGATGAGGGCCTTCACCGGCGCCCAGCCCGTCCCGCCGGCCAGCAGCAGCAGGTCCGCCGACCCGGCCGACCGCAACGTGAGGCGGTCACCCACCGGCGCCGCCAGGTGCACCTGGTCACCGATCGCGCTGCCGTACACCAGCCGGGACGACACCGCGCCACCCGGCGCGGCCCGCACGTGCAGCTCCAACGTGCCGTCCACCCGCGGCGCGTTCGCCGGCGAGTAGTACCGCCACGACCGCACCGCCGGATGGGACACACCGATCGACTGGCCCGGCTGGAACGGCAACAGGTACTGCGGTCGCAGCGTCAACACCGCCACGTCGAACCCGCGCCGCTCGTGGCTCACGATCTCCGCCACCCACCACGGTGGGTTGACCGCCTCCGCGGCCTGCGCGCCCTCGGTCATGACCTGCGCCACCAGCCCGTACGCCGCGGCCCAGTCCTGCGCCAGCTCGTCGGTCCACTGCTCGGCCAGGAAGTGCCGCAACGTGGCCAGCAGCGCCTCGCCCACCGCCGGGTAGTGCTCGGCGCGGACGGCGAACTTGCGGTGGTCGGCGCCGAGATCCTGCAGGAACCCCACCAGCCGGTCCACCTGGTCCACGTTCGACACGATGTGGCCGAGCGCGGTGACCAGCCGGTCCCGCTGACCCGCCATGTTCGTCGGGAACATCTGCCGGGTCTCGGGGTACGCCAGGAACAGCGTGGAGTAGAAGTAGAGCGGCACCTGGTCGCCGTGCGCGGCGACCAGGGACCAGCTCTGCTTGAGTCGGGCGACGTCCACGCTCAGACGCCCGCCGGGTCGCCGCCGGCCACCACCTGGTCCTGCACCTGCGCCAGCACCGCCTGCACGTCGGTGATGATGTCGGCCGGCACGCCCAGCTCGGTCAGCGTGGCGGTCAGGTGCTCGCCCACCTTCACGTAGTGCTCCAGCGGGATGTTCAGCGGCTGGTGCGCCTCGGCCAGGCCACGGCCGGTGTACTCGTTGGGGCCGCCGAGCACCACCGTCAGCATCAGCGCCAGGTGCCGGCGCTGGCCCACCATGTCCACATCGGAGAAGTAACCGGCCAGCTCCGGGTCGGCCAGGACCTTGTCGTAGAACAGCTCGACGGCGGCCTTGACGGAACCGGCGCCACCGATGCGCTGGTAGTGGGTGAGGGGGGCGGTCTCTTCGGTAACCGTCACGGTCGTTCCTTCCGGGTAACGAGGGGCGCGCGGGGTCGGCGCGAAGGGGCGTACGGCCGATGGAATCCGGGAGAAACACCGGTGCCATGGCGACCGCGTGACGGACCTTAGCGCGTCACGCGTCGCCGGTCATGACCGCCCTATCAGCTGCCCGACAACAGTCCACGACGGAGAGTGATAAAGTGGCCGGCCACATATCGACGCATGGCGACGTGCCGGTGACGTACGGCCACGTGCACGGTCCACACCCGACGCACTCTCCCCGATGGACGCCGACGGTGCTGCGGAAAACCCACCCAGCGACACGTCCGTGACCACCCGCTACGACACCACCGCAGACCGCACCGCAACCTTGGCGACGGTCCCGGGCGGAACACCACCCACCCCCGCACCACCCCCGCCCGGAACCCGCAACGACGACGGACCGTCATGGGGAGACACCAAAAAAGCCGGGCGCATTCGCGCCCGGCTTTCGAGACGACCGACGATCAGCCCGCCCGGCGTCGCGCCCGACGCGCCGCCAACTCGTCACCCACCGGATCCGCCGCCGACTCCACGACCGGCGCCACCGCCGGCTCCGCCGGAAGGTGCGACAGCGAACCCTGGATCTCCTTGAACGCCCCGCCGATCGCGATGCCGAACACACCCTGCCCACCCTGCAACAGGTCGACCACCTCCTCCGGCGACCGGCACTCGTACACCGTCGTGCCATCGGAGATCAAGGTGATGCCCGCCAGGTCCTCCACCCCACGCGACCGCAACGCCTCGATCGCCTTACGGATGTTCTGCAGGGACACCCCGGCGTCCAGGAGCCGCTTCACCACCTTCAACACGACCAGGTCCCGGAACGAGTACAACCGCTGCGTCCCCGAACCCGAGGCGTCCCGCACACTCGGCACCACCAGCGCCGTCCGCGCCCAGTAGTCCAACTGCCGGTAGCTGATGCCCACCGCCTGGCAGGCCGTCACACCCCGATAGCCCACGCTGGCGTCACCGTCGGTTGCCGAACCCGGCGACCCCACCGACCCGTCCCAACCCGTACCCGGATCTCGCGGCTCGTGCATCCGGACAACCTCCCCGCCCGTGCGGTGACACGTCGTTTCCGGGACGCGCACCCCTCGACACGGGCAACACTATCGCCGCCCCCGCTCGTTACCGTGGAGGAACAGTCGCGACACGCCGTACACCACGGCCGAAGATCACCCACCGCACCGGAACGTCACTTACCGTGACGAACCCGGCCGGGCCGCACTCAGCCCGCGAAATCCTCCGGACGCACCTGCTCCAGGAACTCGCGGAACTTCTCCACCTCGTCCTCCTGCTCGTCGGGGATCACGATCCCCGCCTCGGTGAGGACCTCCTCCGCACAACGAATCGGCGCACCGACCCGCAACGCCAACGCGATCGAATCACTCGGCCGGGCCGACACCCGCACGCCCTCGTCACCGATCAACAGATCGGCGTAGAAGACGTTCTCCTTCAGCTCGATGATCTCCACCGCCCGCAACGGCGCCTTCAACGCCGCCAACACGTCCCGCAACAGATCATGCGTCAACGGCCGGGCCGGCTTGACCCCCTGCTGCTCGTAGGCGATCGCCGTAGCCTCGACCGCGCCGATCCAGATCGGCAGATAGCGGTCCCCCTCGACCTCCCTGAGCAGGACGATCGGCTGGTTGCTGGGCAGCTCCACCCGAACTCCGACCACGCTCAGCTCGCGCACCGCCGCCTCCGTGTCGTCGTCAACCTACGCACCGCGCCCTTCCCTGCACGGTACACGGACCGCGACACGGCCGTCCCATGCGCTACCTGCACCACGCCCGCGCCAGAAAGGGGTTACCCCGGCAAGCCTACGACACGCTTCCCGGGGCAGATCTTTCCGCTCGACACCGGCCTCACCGACCCAACGTCGACCGCAACCCCACCCGCACCAACGCCGCGTGCAACTGCTGCGACAACGCCACCAACTCCCGCGCCGTCTCCGCCGCCCGCGCCCGCGCCGCCGGATCACTCTGCCGCGCCAACGGCGCCACCAACTGCGCGAACAAACCCACCTCACGGTCCGCCGCCGACCGGTAGCCCCGCAGGTGCCGCGGCTCCAACCCGTACGCCGCCAGACCCGCCACCGCCCGCGCGATGATCAACGCATCCGCGTCGTACCAACCCGGCGGATCCGACACCACCACACCGAGCCGCTCCAACTCACCCAACGTCGACGAGTCCAGACCGCTGCGCGCCACCAGATCAGCCCGGCCGAGCCGTACCTCCGACGACTCGGCCGCCTCCTCCGACGCACGCCCCGGAACCTCACCACCGGGACCCACCGCCACCAACGTCGGCCGCTGCCGACCCGGCGAATCCCCCGTCGCGTCCCACTCCGCGAGCTGATCACGGATCACCCGCAACGGCAGGTACTGGTCCCGCTGCGCAGTCAGCACGAACCGCAACCGCGCCACGTCATCCCACGAGTACTTCCGATACCCCGCCGCCGTCCGCTGCGGCTCCACCAGGCCCTCAGCCTCGAGAAACCGCAACTTCGAAATCGTCGTGTCCGGAAAATCCGCCCGCAACTCGGCCAGCACCTCGCCGATACTCATCAGCGGACGCGCCCGGGCCGACCCCGGCGGCGTGGAGGCCGCAGGCTCGTTCACCCCCGGCCGGCCTCCTCCTCCGGGCGCGGACCGGCGATGAACACCACCCGGAACTTACCGATCTGAACCTCGTCACCATTGCTCAACGTGGCCGCCTCGACCCGCTCCCGGTTCACGTACGTACCGTTCAGGCTTCCCACATCCCGCACCGTGAACGTCCCACCGTCACGGTGGAACTCCGCGTGCCGCCGCGACACCGTCACGTCGTCGAGGAAGATGTCACTGTCCGGGTGCCGACCACTGGTCGTCACGTCGTGGTCCAACAGGAATCGAGCACCCGCGTTCGGGCCCCGACGAACCACCAGCAGCGCCATACCCGGCGGCAACGAACCGGACATCCGGCTCGGCACCACATCGGTGTCCGGCCCCTCCAGCACTTCGTCGAGCGAACCGAGATTGAGCGTCGAAGTGACGTCGAGCGGGGGGAACTCGTCGTCTGGCCGCGTCATGGGACCACCTCACGGATCTTTTTCGGTCGGCGTCGGGTAATGGCGGGTCTGGCCGCCGGGCGAAGCACCACCCGGCGGCTGGCTCCCCGTGCCAGGGAAGGCAATTCCGCGACGCTCAACTCATGGTTTCTCGGTCAACTGGGCGAGCCTAGCCAGCGCCGAAATGCAGGGCAACCGGACGCGCGGAAACGACCCCCGCACCGGAAGCGGGGCGCATCAGCTCTCGGTGAGCTCGCGATACGCCTCCGCGGACAACAGACCATCGACAGCCGAAGGATCGTCCGGCGTGATCTCCACCAACCAACCCGCACCGTACGGGTCGGTGTTGATCACCTCAGGGGTGTCGCCGAGCGCCTCGTTGCGCGCCGCCACCGTCCCACCGAGCGGGGCGTAGATCTCCGACACGCTCTTCGTCGACTCGATCTCACCCAGCGACTCGCCAGCCGCCACCACCGCACCGGACTCGGGCAACTGGACGTACACGATGTCACCCAGGGCGTCCTGCGCGAAGTGCGTGATGCCGACCCGGACGGCGCCACCGTCGACACCGGCCACCCACTCGTGCTCGGCGGTGTACCGCAGATCCTCAGGAATCACCAGTCGCGTCCTTCATCCATCGGTGCACCGGCGACAACACCGGTGCCGGCCGCGCCGGTCAGGAGACCGGACGGGCGTGTTCCAGTTTGATCGGCGCGTGCAGTGCCGAAACCTCGGCAACCTCACGATCCTCGACGATCACCGTACCGCCGTCGCCCGCAACCGACGCGACCACCCCGCCCGGAATGTTCAACGCCGTACGCATGGTCGCCGGATCACCGATCACCGTGATCGTGAACGGACCCGTCAACCGACGCCCGTCCACCACCAACGACCGGTCCTCCCCGTCCAGGAAGTACGTCGACGCGATGATCCGCACCGTCGCCCGGTCCCCACCGGAGATCTGCATCGCCTCCGCGCCCGCGCCCCGCAACTCCTGCACCGCGTCGAGCACCCGCGACGCCGAAATCTGCTCCGCGCCCGCCTCGAACCGCACCGACAGACCCGGACCCGTCGCCGGCAACGTACCGGCCAGGATCCCCAACTCGTCCGCGCGCCGGGTCGCCTCCTCCAACGCCGCCTGCCGGCCCTGCTCACCCGAGCGCAACTGCCGCTGGCTCTCCTCCAACGACGCGATGTCCTGGCGCAGCCGGACCTCCCGCGCGTTCAGGTCGTACAGGATCCGGACCAGATCCTCCTGCCGCGTCGCCACCGCCGTGGGATCCGTCGACGTCGTCTTCAACTGCACCACCAGCGTGAACCCCAGCAGCGCCAGCAACAGGCCGATCATCACCCCGGCCGAACTCCACCGCGACCGCCCCGACGGCGCACCGGACGAAGCGCCGTCGACCGGCACCTCCTCCACCACCGCCGGCGGATCCCCGGACCCCGGCTCCGGCTTCCCGCGCGCGCCGACCAACTCGGCGGCGCGCCGCAGATCCACCGTCGCCCCGCCGTCCTCCGGCTCCCGCACCGGCGGCTCCGACCGCTCCGGCGCCAACGGACTCAACTCGTCCGGATCCGGAGCCGCCGGACGCGGATCCGGCTCCCCCGCCGGCCCGGACGGGCGCGCCGGCCCCGCCGGCTGCGGCCAACCCGTGCCCGTCTCGGTGTGCTCGTCGTTGCTCATCGTCACAAACCTACGCCCGGAACAGGTGCCGACGGATCGCCGCCACGTTGCCGAAGATGCGCACCCCGAGCACCACCACCACGCCCGTGGACAGCTGACCCCCCACGCCCAGCTGGTCACCCAGGTACACGATCAGACCCGCCACCAGCACGTTCGAGATGAACGACACCACGAACTGCTTGTCGTCGAAGATCCGGTCCAGCTTCGCCCGGATCCCACCGAACACCGCGTCCAGCGCCGCCACCACCGCGATCGGCAGGTACGGCAGCAACCCCGCCGGGACCGTGGGATCGAGCCACAACCCCAACGCCACACCGGCGAACAGCGCCAACACCGCGATCATCAACCACCTCCGGAGGGGCTGGGCGACGTCCCCGAGCGGGACGGTCCCGGACTGACGGAACGGTCGGCACCCGACCGCGACGGACTCGGGCTGACCGAAGGCTCCGCGTAGCGTAGCCGCGGGTCCGGAGCCGCCGGCAGGGTGAGGTCGTCGGCCTCCCGGATCGCGAACGACAACCCCGTCTCCTCGGCCACCTTGCGCATCGTCAACGCACTGCGACTCCGGTCGTACCGGTCCCGCATCTCCTCCGGCCCGATCGCCGACACCTCGTACGGCCCCGTCACCGGGCGGTAGTCCACCAGGATCGCCTGGCCCGCCTGACGGATCGTCGACATCGCCGTCAACCGCTGGCCGTTGATCGAGATCGCCTCCGCGCCGGCGGCCCACAGGTCGTTCGCCACACCCTGCAGATCGCTGTAGAGCACCCGGGACGGACCGACGTCGCCGTCGCCCACCGCGTCCGGGCTCTGCGGCCCGTCCACCAACCGCACCACCACGCCGTCCCCGCGCACCCGCCCCAGACCGGTCCCCGACTCCAACGTCCGCAGCCGCGCCGCCTCCGAGCTGCCCAGGGCCGCGGCCCGCTGCCGGGCGACCTCCGCCCGCAGCTGGTCGGCGCGCTCCGACAGACGGTCGGTCTCGGTCTCCCGCTGCTTGATCTGCTCCACCAGCCCCGAGCGCACCTGACTGCGCCCCGGCTCGTCCTCCATCGTCTGCCGGTACGCCACCGCGAACAGGAAGCCCAGCACCAGGAGCACGACGAGGCTCACCGAACGGACCGGCCACCGCCGCCAGCCGGACCCGGCCCGCGGATCCGCCCGCCGCCGGGCCGCCGCGTCGGCGTACCCCGGGTCCAGCGGGTTGCGGAACAACTCGGTGAGGAAGTCCGGGGCGTACACCCGGTCGCCGCGGTTACCGCCGTCGCGCGGTGCGTCGGTCATCCCTGCGCCTCCGCCCCACGTACCCCGCGCACGAGCCTCGCCGCCTGCACCACGTAGAGCGCCCCGGCAACCCAGTACAGGACCAGACCCCACCAGGCCAGCCCCCAGCCGATCGCCCCGGCCGCGGTCGCCGCCGCCGGCACCGCCGTGGCCAGCAGCAGGATCGGGAACGCCGCCAGCAGCAGGAACGTCGCCGTCTTGCCGACGTAGTGCACCGGCGGTGGGCCGTACCCGTAGCGACGCAGCACCGCCAGCGACCCCAGCAACAGCAGCTCCCGGGCCAGCAGCGCCACGGTGAACTGCCACGGCACCACCTCCCGCGCGGTGAACGCGAGCAGGGTGGCCAGGATGTAGAGCCGGTCGGCGAGCGGGTCGAGCAGCTCGCCCAATCGGCTCACCTGGCGCAGCCGGCGGGCGATCCAGCCGTCGACCCAGTCGGTGGTCCCACCCACGGCGAGCACCACGATGGCTGCCACGTCGGCCCGGGCGACCAGCAGAAGGTAGAGGAAGATCGGCACGCCGAGCAGCCGTACGAAGCTGATCAGGTTCGGCAGGGTGAGGACCCGGTCGCCGACGGGTGCGGGACGGATGTCGTCACTGGCCCGCGGGCGTTCCTGCCGAGCCGGCCGACGCGACACCGAACCTCCTCCGCGACACGCTCCGGCGCCCCGACGAGACGGGCGCGGCGGAGAGACGTGCGCACTGTCGGCCGGCTGGTGCCGGCTCCCCCTGCGGCCCCGGGACGGGACCCTCCCCTTGACGCGGCCCGCGATCGACATGATCGCGGGCCGGGTGAGTTGCGCTGCCACTATATCGGGCCTTCCTCATCCGCTCCGGCCCCGCGTCCTTGCGTCGCCGCGGTGTCCGCTGCGGTGTGCGACCCTGATCACTACCGCTAAAGCGTCCTAGGACGCCAGGTGATGGGGGACCAGATCGGTGCCGACTCAGGCGGTACGGGCCGGGGCGCCGGGCTGCGGTTCCACGCTGCCGATCGCGGCCTGGCCGAAACAGACCAGCGCCTGGAGCAGTTCCTGCTGCACGCGCCCGGGCATCCGGTCCAGCACCGCCTGCAGGGCGGCGTGCCGCCGCTCCCGGACCTCCCGCAGCAGGGCGGCGGCCGCCGCCGTGGGCACCAGCAGCACCTCCCGCCGGTCCCGGGGATCGGCCACCCGCCGCAGCAGGCCGGTCGCCTCCAGACGGTCGCAGAGCCGGCTCGCCGACGACGGCACCACGTCCAGCAGCTCGGCCAGCCGGTTCACGTTAGTCTCCGGCCGACCGCTGAGCAGGGACAGGACCCGCAACTGCGTCGGCGAGACGGAGAGCTGGTGCCGGGAGACCGCGGAGTCCAGCACACCGACCAACGCCTCGGCGGCCGCGTCGATCGCCGCCGGCAGATTCAGAGGTCGCTCCACCCGGTGTCCCCTGCGATAGTCCCGCTCATGGTCGGTCACCGGCCCGGCCGCGGGGTTCACCCGCCGTCCCGGCCGGGACCACGCCAGTCCAGGCAGACCACGACCGCGTCGTCCCGCAGGTCGGTGTCCGCGTGGTAGGCGTGCAACTCGCGCATCACCGTACCAACCGCCTCACTCGGCGGCTGCAACCGTGTCGAGCGCATCGCCCGCGTCATCGCGCGCTCGCCGTAGCGCCCCTGGCCGTCCGGGTCGGCCGCCCACACCCCGTCGCTGACCACGAACAGCCGGTCCCGCGGCGCGAGGTCGAACTCCTGCACGTCGTAGCGCGTCTCGGCGAACATGCCCAGCGGTAGCTGCTGCTCCAGCGGGACCGGGGTGGGCGCGCCACCGCGTACGCGGACCAGGCGCGGTGAACCCGCGTCGACCGTGCGTACCCGGCCGGTCCGGGTGTCCAGCTCCAGCAGGAGCGTCGCCACGAACCGCTCGCCGCGGTGCTGGTAGAAGACGGTGTCCGAGGCCAGCTCCGCCTGCTCCTCCAGGCTGCCCCCGGAGCGCCGGGCGTTGCGCAGCGCGTTGACGGTGACGGCGGTCAGCAGCGCCGCCGACAGGCCGATGCCGGCGCCGTTGAGGACGGTGACGGTGAGCCGGTCGCCGTCGACCGACCAGTCGAAGTGGTCCCCGCCGACGGTGTACGCCGGTTCGAGCTGGCCGGCCAGCTCGAACGTGTCGTGGCTGACGCCGCGACCGGGCAGCAGCTCCCACTGCATCTCGGCGGCCATGCTGAGCCGCTCGCGCCGGCGCGTGCGCCGGTAGCGGTCGGTCTCCCGGTCGGCGGCGCGCAGCGCCATGGCAAGGTCACCGGCGGCGTCCAGGATGTCGTCCAGGCTGCTGTCGTCCGGCGCGGCCGGCAGCTCGACCATCAGGACGCCGAGCCGCTCGCCCCAGACCGACAGCGGCAGGAACAGCCGGCAGCGGTCGTCCAGCGCCTCCCGGACCGGCTGTTGACTGGAGAAGCAGCGCTGGGCGACGCCCCGGAAGGCCAGCGACCCGGAATCGGGCAGGTCCCCGTCGAGCACCGGCCACAGGCCCGCGATGCGGTAGTCGGCGAGGAACACGTCCGTCCGCAGGGCGCCCAGCACCGACCGGATGGCCCGGTCGGCGGCCTCCGCGACCTGGTCCGGCGGTGCCGCGCGCACCGCGCGGGACACCGGGCCGGCTGCGTCCACCATGTTCCCCCCCGACAACACTTGCAGTCGGGCAAGCATCATACGGTGACGGCCACCGACGCCACGGGCGGGCGTACACCTCGCCGACCCGCGCGACCCGCGCGACGGGCCGGGCGGCTCAGTCGGCGGCGCGGACGGCGACCCCGCCGTGGAAGGCGTCCGGCACCTCGGCCGGCGGGCCGTCCGGGCGCCAGGCCGTGACGGGAACGATGCCCTCGGCGGTGGGCGTCCAGCGGCCCAGCAGCGGCGCGAACGCCGCCGGCGGGCGCATCCGGAACGCAGGCCCCATCATGGCCAGCGCCTCCGGGTACGCCGCCAGCTCCTCGGTGTCGAAGTCCACCGCGAGCAGGCTGCCCGGCGCCGTCGCCGCGTACAGCTCGTCGAGCGTGCGGGCCAGCGTGTCGTCGTCGAGGAAGGCCGCGAGCCCGAGGAACACCACGCCGACCGGCCTCCTCCCCCAGCCCGGCACGAACCGGTGCAGCTGGGCGGGGTCGACCGTGCCGATGTCCGTGGCGTCGCCGAACCCGTAGCCGGCGCGGTCGCTGCCGGCGAGGATCTGCTGCCCGAGCCGGATCGTGACCGGGTCCACGTCGGTGTAGAGGACCGTCGCCTCGGGGGCCGCCTCGTGCACGTTGCCCATCGTCGGCACGCCCCCGCCGAAGACGAGGAAGTTGTCCACCCCCTCGTCGGCGATGGCCCGCACCGCCCGGCCGAGGAACGCCCGCAGCTCCCGGAACACCGGCGCGCAGGGCCCGTACGCCTGCTCGAAGGCGCGTGCCGCCGCCACGTCCACCGGGAAGTGGTGCTCCCCGCCCAACCAGAAGTCGATCATGCGCGCGGTGCTCGGCACGGTCGGCTCGTCCATCGACGGCGCTCCCTCCCCGGGTCCTGGTGGTCAGCGTACCGACCGGTCGTCCTGCGCGGTATCGCCGCGCCACACCCCCACCGGCCGCGATACTGGGCGGCATGCGGGCGCGAGGTGGACGGTGAACTCGGCGGACGGCGCGGCGGTGGTGGTCGGCGTCGACGGCTCCGAGCCGGCGCTGCGGGCCGTACGCCTGGCAGCCGTCGAGGCCGCCCGCCGACACCGGCCGCTGCGGGTCGTGCACGGCTTCATCTGGCCGCTGCTGCACGTGCCCGTGGAACCCCCGCCGGACAGCCCGCCCGGCGCGGGCCTGCGGAACCAGGCCGAGCAGCTCGTCACCGAGGCCGTCACCGAGGCCGAGGCCACCGTCCCCGGAATCCGGGTCTCCGGCGAGATCATCGACGGCGAGGCCGCCGCGGTGCTGCTCGGCGAGACACCCACGGCCGCGCTGATCGTCCTCGGCGACCGCGGCCTCGGCGGCTTCTCCTCCCTGGTGGTCGGCTCGGTGGCGGTGCAGGTCGCCGCGTACGCCGACTGCCCGGTGCTGGTCGCCCGCGGCGCCGACCGCGCCCACGGCCCGGTGCTGGTGGGGGTGGACGGCTCCGAGCTGTCCCGACGGGCCGTGGAGTTCGCGCTCGAGGAGGCGTCGCTGCGCGGCGCGGAACTGGTCGCGTTGCACGGCTACCGGCACCCCGGCTCCGGCGGGCCGGGCGACATGCAACCCCTGGTGCACGACGAGACGCAACTGCACGACGAGGAGGACCGGCTGGTCGCCGAGTCGCTGGCCGGCGCCGCCGACCGCTGGCCGGACGTACCGGTGCGGCGGCGGTCGGTCCGTGGTCGGCCGGCCGGTGTGCTGACCGACGCCTCCCGCGAGGCCCAGTTGCTGGTGGTCGGCGGGCAGGGGCGCGGGGAGTTGACCGGGTTGCTGCTGGGATCGGTGAGCCAGTCGGTGCTGCACCACGCGGACTGCCCGGTGGCGGTGGTCCGCGCCCCGCGCTGAGGTCCCCGGCCTCCGTCGGGTTGACCGGGTCCTGCACGGGTAGACGACCGCGGTACGTCATCGCCGAGGAGACCGAGGAGGCAGTGATGCCAGGACCACGGCCGGGCAGCAACGCGTACGACAAGCAGCGGGCGCGCATCCGCAACGCCATCGACGACTCGGGGCGGCGGGTTCCGGACGGCAAGGCCGACGACGTCGCGAACCGGATCCTGCAGGAGGACCGGGGCCAGCGGGGTGTGATCCGCGGCGAGCGGATCTACGGCCCGAAGAGCGAGCGCGAACCCGGCGACCCGAAGTGAACGTCACCCGGCTCCTGGACGGGGCGATCGCCGGGGCGGTCGGGAGCACTGCCCTGAACATGGTGAGCTACCTCGACATGGTGGTCCGGGCGCGGCCGGCCAGCAGCACGCCGGAGGCGATCGCCGGCCGGCTGTCCGGGGTCGCGCACGTGGACCTCGGGCCCGAGGACCGGGCGGCCAACCGCCGCTCGGGCCTCGGGCCCCTGCTCGGCTACGGGTTGGGCATCACCGGCGGCATCGGGTTCGCCGCGCTGGCCCGGGGACGCCGGATGCCGGTGGCGCTGGCCACCGCCGTGCTCGGCGGTGGCGTGATGACGATGTCCGACGGGTCCATGACGGCGCTGGGTGTCACCGACCCGCGCACGTGGCGGCGAGCCGACTGGCTCGCCGACCTGGTGCCGCATTTCGCCTACGGGCTGGCGGCCGCGGCCACCTGGAACCGGCTGCGAACGCCCTGACGGGCCGGGGTCGCTGACCCCGGCCCGTCAGGAGTGGCCGGGGCGTCAGCCCCGGCCACTCTCGTCGTCGGCGACCGGCTCCTGCGTCGGGCCGTACGGGGAGACCTGCCCCCGGGGCACGGGACGGCCGTCGTCGCCGCGTGAGCTGCCCTTGTTGAGCGGGAAGCCGCTGGGCTTCGGGCCCTTGCTGTCCTGGCTGGTGGCGCCCTTGGCGTTGCGCCGGAACTCCTCCTGCTGCGGGTTGACCACGGGTGTCTCCTCCCTGGGCTGGGCGACGGCGGTCGTCCCGCCGCACCTCCGCCACCGGTTACCCGACGCCGACGGGCGCATGCGGGAAGGGCTAGGCGGGCGCGGGGCGGGTACACCGGGGGCGTGGGGGACGATCAGGCGACCGCGCGGGTGCTGCTGGAGCGGCGGGGCCGGACCTACGCCGAGGAGGCGGGGATCCGGTTGGCCGACCGGCCCGGTCCGCTGTACCAGCTGCTCGTGCTGACCACGCTGCTGAGCACCCGGATCCGCGCGTGTGTCGCGGTGGCCGCCGCCCGGGAGCTGTTCGCGGCCGGGTACCGGACCCCGGCGGCGATGGAGGCGGCGAGCTGGCAGGACCGGGTCGACGCGCTGGGCCGGGGGCACTACCGCCGGTACGACGAGCGGACCGCGACGATGCTCGGCACCGGGGCGCGGCTCTGCCTGGACCGCTGGCGCGGTGACCTGCGCCGGCTGCACCAGGAGGCCGACGGCCAGCCGACCCGGATGCGCCGGTCGCTGACCGAGTTCCCCGGGATCGGGCCGACCGGCGCGGACATCTTCCTGCGGGAGGCGCAGACGGTCTGGCCGGACGTACGCCCGTACGCCGACAAGCGGACCCTGGCCGGGGCCGAGCGCCTGGGCCTGCCCGGATCGCCGGACCGGCTGGCCGGCCTGGTCGACGGCGCCGAGTTCGGCCGGCTGGCCTCGGCCCTGGTGCGGGTGGCCCTGGGCGAGGAGTCCGCCGGCGAGGTGACCCGCGCCGCGAGCGCCTGACCGCAGGTCACTTGGCGGTCTTGTCCCCCGGCTTGGTCAGGTGCCACACCAGCAGGGCCGCCAGCAGGGCGAGCACCACCAGTCCGCCGGACACGCCGGCGGGGTCGTCCGGGCTGCGTCCGGTGGTGCCGAAGTAGATCACCGCGAGCCCGGCCAGCACGGTCACGAAGGTACGCATTCCTCGGTCCTTCACGTACCGGACGCTATGTGTCCCGTTCGGTTCCCCGGGACGATTCGCGGGCGGGATCCCCCGTCCGGGTGGCCCCTCAGTCGACCTCCAGGTCGTCGAGGGAGATCTTGTGGCTCATCAACCACCGGGCCAGGGCGGACATCCCGAACAGCCACAGCGGGGCCGACTCGGTGGTGCCGTTGGTGGCGAAGATCGCGAATCGCAGGTCCGGGGCCCGGTAGGCCTCGATCCGCCAGCGGTGCTGCTTGTCCCTCCAGGTCGCGGACGGGTCCATGCCCGCCACGCTAGGCGACCGGTCCGCACCGCCGGGTGGGTTCGGTGTGCCGCCCGCGTCACACGGGCACGATCCACCCGCCCAGCACCGCCCGCAGCAGGTACAGCAGCAGCGAGACGACGATGCCGAGCCCGACGAGGCAGCCGAAGCCGAACCAGCCGGTGTACCGCTCGTGTGCCGGCCGCTGTCCGCGTCGCCACCATTCCCGGTCCACCCAGGCGAGCACGCCCAGCCCGAACGGCAGCAGCCCCATCCACCACCAGAACCACCGGGTGCCCGATGCCGGCGCCGGACCGGCGACCAGCACCACCAACCAACCCAGCGCCAGTGCGCCGCCCAGCCAGCCGAGCACGTCGACGAGGCGGTGGGTGAGCCCCTGGCCGCTCCACCAGCGGTCGGCGGTACCCAGCCGGGGCGCGTAGGGATCGCCGTCGGACAACGACCCGACGATCGGATCGACCGTGGCGTACCGGGTCTGCCCGTTCGGCACCGTCCACGTGAACACCTCACCCTGCGGGTTCGCCCGCGGCTCCGGCTGCTGCCGGGCCCACAGGAACTCCCTGTCGTTCCATCCCTCGGCGCGCTGCCAGGTGACGACCCGCCCGGCCGCCAGGTCCCGCTCCAGCTCGGCGGCGTCGACCTGCCGGGGCGCGGTCCACCACCCCAGCGCCGCCCACAGCAGCCACAGCGCCGGAAGCCCCCACCGGACCGCGACGTCCAGGACCGCCCGGCCCCGCGAGGCCAGCGAGGGTGACGCGCCATCGACGACCATGCCGGCAGCGTCGCAGATCCGGGCAACCGCCGCCGTCCCGCTAGGACCGCACCACCACGCGGGCGTCGTCGGGCAGCCGGCGGGTGGCGCCGCGCCGGTCCAGCAGTTCCAGCAGCGGTACGGCGACGCGACGGGTGGTGCCCAGGGCCTGCCGGGCGGCGCTGAGCGTGAACGGCTGCGGAAGCGCCGCCAGGACCCGGAGCGCGTCGTCGACGGCCCCGGGGGGCAGCACCACGTTGTCGGCGAGCTTCAGCAACGCGCCGGCGCGGACCGCCGCCCCGATCTCCCGGGGACCGAGGCCCAGGTCGGCCAGGTGCGCGGCCTCCGGGGCACGGAACGGCTGCTCGGCGTACGCGGCACGGAGCCGGGCGACCGCCCGGGCCACCGGCTCGGGCAGCGCGTCGCCGGCCGTGGCGGTGACCCGCCCGGCGTGCAGCCGCAGGGGCGGCCGGACCAGGGCCTCGACCAGCGCCCGGTCGGGCAGGTCGAGTCGCTGCCGGAGCACCTCCACCGGGGCGCCCGGCTCCAGGGGATGCGCGCCGGCGTGCCGGGCCACCTCCCGGGCGAGCCGGTCGCCGAGGTCCCGCCAGTGGTCGGGGTCGGCGTACCAGTCGCCGGTGACCGGCCGACCGTGCACCGGCACGCCCATCCGGGTCAGGTCGCCGGCCCGGACCAGTCGACGTCGGCGCAGCTCCCCCGGCAGGTCGGGCCGGCCGTCCAGGAGGGACAGCACCGTGGCGCGGGCCGCCGCGGCGCCGCGCCGGGACAGCGGCGGTGGGGCCACGTCCAGCACCGTCACCCCACCGGCGACGTGGTGCCGGCCCGGGTCGCGCAGCAGGGCCCGGTCGCCGACCAGCAGCGGCAGCGGCCGGGCCAGCCGCAGCCGGGCCGTGTCCGGGCCGAGCGGGCGCACCCGGGCCGCCACCGCGGCGGAACCCACGTGCAGCATGAGGGTGGCCGGCAGGTCGGCGGCCGGGTCGCCGGCCAGCCGGACGTCCAGCAGGTCGGTGCGGCCGAACCGGCCGGGCGTGAGCAGTGCGTCACCGCGCCCGAGCGCGTCGCGGGGGGTGCCCCGCAGGTTCACCGCCACCCGGGCCACCGCCGCGACCTCGGCGTGCGCGACACCGAGGGAGTGCAGGCCGCGGACCCGGACCGGCTCCCCGGTGCCGGCGATCTCCAGCTCGTCGTCGACGCGCAGCCGGCCGGCGCCGAGGGTGCCGGTGACCACGGTGCCGCTGCCCCGCACGGTGAAGGTGCGGTCCACCCACAGCCGCACCGGGGCGTCGACCGCCGGCGCGGGTAACCGCGCGGCGAGCCGGTCCAGCGCCGTGCGCAGCTCGGGCAGGCCGGCACCGGTCACCGCGCTCACCGCGACGGCGTCGACCGTACCCAGCGAGGTCGCCGCGACCCGTTGGCGGCCGGTGGCCAGCGCCGGCCCCGGGTCGGCCAGGTCCGCGCGGGTCACCACCAGCAGCCCGTACGCGACCCCGAGCGCGTCCAGCGCCGCCAGGTGCTCGGTGGACTGCGGCATCCAGCCCTCGTCGGCGGCGACCACCACCAGCGCGGCCGGGACCGGACCGACGCCGGCGAGCATGTTCGGCACGAACCGCTCGTGCCCGGGCACGTCGACGAACGCGACCGTCGCACCCGTCGGCAGGGTGGTCCAAGCGAACCCCAGGTCGATGGTCATGCCCCGGCGGCGTTCCTCGGCCCAGCGGTCCGGTTCCATCCCGGTCAGCGCGCGGACCAGGGTCGACTTGCCGTGGTCGACGTGCCCGGCGGTGGCCACCACGAACATGCTCACCCGTCCCCGGGGACCCGCAGCACCGCCGCCCGCAGGGCGTCGTCGACGTCGGCGGGAACGCAGCGCAGGTCCAGCAGCAGCCGGCCGCGGACGGTGCGACCAAGGACCGGCGGGTCGCCGGTGCGCAGGGGCTCGGCGTACCGCTCGGGCAGGCTCAGCGCCCACGAGTCCAGGTCCACCCCGGGGGCACCGCCCCCGCCGACGACGGCGACAGACGGCACCACCTCGGCCGCGCACCCGTCGGCGGCGAGGGCGTCGCGCAGCCGTCCGGTGCGCTCCCGCAGCCGGCCCACGTCGGCGTGCAGGGCGGCGCGGACGGGGGTGGCCGGGTCCCCGACGGTGGCGGCCAGCGCGGCGAGGGTGAGCTTGTCCACCCGCAGCGCCCGCGCCAGCGGGTGCCGGCGCAGGCGGTCCACCAGGTCGGCGGCGCCCAGCAGCAGACCGGCCTGGGGTCCGCCGAGGAGCTTGTCGCCGCTGGCGGTGACGAGGGCCGCCCCGGCGCGCAGGGTGGAGGCGGCGTCCGGCTCGTCGGGCAGCAGCGGGTCCGGTGCGAGCAGTCCGGAGCCGATGTCGGCGACGACCGGTACGCCCAGGGTGGCCAGCGCCCGCACCGGCACCGCCGAGGTGAAGCCGGTGACCCGGAAGTTCGACGGGTGCACCTTGAGCACGAACCCGGTACGCGGGCCGAGCGCGGCGGCGTAGTCGTCCAGGGTGGTGCGGTTGGTGGTGCCCACCTCGCGCAACCGGGCGCCGGTGCTCTCCAGCAGGTCCGGCAGGCGGAACCCGTCACCGATCTCGACCAGCTCGCCCCGGCTGACCACGATCTCGCCGCCGGCGGCGAGCGCGGTGGCGGCGAGGACCAGGGCGGCGGCGCCGTTGTTGACCACGTGCACCCCGCCCGCGTCGGGCACGGCGGCCGCGAGCGCGTCGAGGGCGTCCCGGCCGCGCCGGGCCCGCCGGCCGGTGCGCAGGTCCAGTTCCACGTCGGTGTGGCCGGCGGCGGCGACCACCGCGGCCACGGCGGCCGGCGACAGCGGGGCGCGGCCGAGGTTCGTGTGCAGGACCACCCCGGTCGCGTTGAGCACCGCCCGGGGCGCCGGCGCGGGCAGGGCGGCCAGCGCCGCGTCGCGTACGTCCTCGGGGGTGATCTCGCCGCGCCGCGCGCGGTCCTGGGCGGCGCGGACGGCGGCCCGGACCCGGTGCCGGCCCAGGGTGAGCGCCGCGGCGGCGAGCCGCGGCTCGGCCAGCAGCGTGTCGGTGCGCGGCACCCGCCGCCGCTGGTCGGCGCCGCCGTCGCCTGTCACGTGATCCCCCACCCTGCTTGGCGGAGACGGACGGGAATCGAACCCGCCTGGCCCGGGTCCCGGACCACACCGGTTTTGAAGACCGGGAGGGGCACCAGCCGCCTGAACGCCTCCGCCCAGCATTGGACCACAGTGCCGGTGGCGCCGCGCGGCGAGGCGGCGGCTACGGCGGGCCGTCGGCCCGGCGACGTTCGAGGCGCTGCCGCTGCGGCACGACCGTGTACTTCGGATCCTTCGCCGAGGCGACCCCGCCGTGGAAGATGCCGAACCGGGTCGCCACCGACGCGGCCAGCAGCGCCGCCCCGGACAGCGCCGACACCGCGCGGCTGCGTCGCCCGAGCAGCGCGCCGGCCGCACCCGCCACGGTCAGCACCCGCGCGGCGCGCAGCAGCCTGCCGGCCGTACCGGTGGTGTAGGGCTCGCTGAGCAGCCCGTGCCGGGTCTCCACCCGGTGCGCCCCGACCAGTTCCAGGGCCGCGCCGGCCACCGCCATGCGCCGGGCCGGGCCCGCCTGCGCGCCGGGCGCGGCGATCAGACCCACGGCGGCGCCGCTGGCCAGCGCGCTGCCCGCGAAGATGACCGGCAGTTCCGGGTACGCCTCGTGCCACGACGGCACGGCGGTGCCCGCCAGCAGCACCCCGGTGTACGTGGCCAGGGCCGGCGCGGTGGCCGCGGCGGCCAGCCCGGCGACCTGCCCGACCGGTGGGAGCACACGCCGGGCGAGGCCGAGCAGCCCCCGCTCGGGCAGCCACGACGCCGCCTCGGCGACCGCCGCCACCCCGGCCGCCGGCCCGTACGCCGACAGGATCCACGTTCCGACCGACATCGGCGAGGTCGGCTTGGCGACCCGCAGCATGTGGTGGAACCGTTCCGGACGGCCCAGGTCCTTGATCAGGAAGACGGTGCTGGCGCCGACCGCGCCCAGCGCGGTGACCCGCCCGGCCCGACGCAGCGCCGGCCGGCCGGTGAGCTGCCCGCCCGCGGCCAGCAGCGACGAGCCGGCCGCCAGCCCGCCGGTGAACAGGTACGCCGCGATGTCCCACTTCCACACCGGCGGTTTGAGGATCGGCCGGCCGTAGTACGAGGTGAACTCGGCCTCCGGAACGGCCAGGTCCTCCCCGCCGCGCCGACCCCGGCCGCGGCCGCGTCGCCGCCGTGCCGGGTCCGGCGCCCGCTGCGGTGCCGGCGCCAGGCCGGCGCCCGCCGCGTCGGCCTCGACGGGCGGCGGGGCGGCCGCGTGCGGGCCCGCGTCGAGGGCGTCGGTGAAGCGGCGGAACCGGTCACCGACCGGGCGGTCCGGGATCACGAGGAACCTCCGACGAACGCGGCGACGGCGGCCGCCGTCATCGCCAGGGCGGCCAGACCGGCGCGCTTCCACATCGCCGGCAGATCCCGGGTGGTCACCACCGGATCGGGCGGCAGCCCGTACACCTCGGGCTCGTCGAGCAGCAGGAAGAACGCGCCGTCGCCGCCCACCCCGTCGGTCGGGTCGTGCCCGTACAGGCGGGCCTCGGTGACGCCCCGCTCGTGCAGGGTGGCCACCCGCTGCGCCGCGCGGTCCCGCAGCTCGTCCAGCGGACCGTACTGGATCGACTCCGTGGGGCACGCCTGCGCGCAGGCCGGCGTGTTCCCCGCGCCGAGCCGGTCGTAGCACAGCGTGCACTTCCACGCCCGGCCGTCACCCTTGCGCTGGTCGATGACCCCGTACGGGCAGGCGGAGATGCAGTAGCCGCAGCCGTTGCAGATGTCCTCCTGCACCACCACCGTGCCGAACTCGGTGCGGAACAGCGACCCGGTCGGGCACACGTCCAGGCAGGCGGCGTGCGTGCAGTGCTTGCACACGTCGGACATCATCAGCCACCGGAAGTCGGTGCGGGACTCGGCGCCGGTCCCCCGGCCCGGCGGCGCCGACCCGGGCATGCCGAGGAACTCCGGACCCGCCGACCCGCCTCCCCTGCCGGCGGTGAGGTCCGCTCCGGCGGCCATCCGCGCGGCGGCGTCGGCCGATCCCGCCGGCACGCCCGGGTCGGTGCCGCTGGGGTTGCTGACGCCGGCGGCCACCGCCGCCGACGACGCGCTCACCGGGGCACCCGTCGGGGTGCCGGTGAACGGCGGCGTGCGGTGCCCCGCCGGGAGCGGCTGCTCGATGAACGCCACGTGCCGCCACGAGTTCGCGGTCAACGCGCCGGTGTTGTCGTACGACATGCCGAGCAGGTCCAGCCCGGAGCCGGGGACGTCGTTCCACTCCTTGCAGGCCACCTCGCACGCCTTGCAGCCGATGCAGACGCTGGTGTCGGTGAAGAAGCCCATCCGGGGCGGCGCCTCGGTCCAGCCCGCGTCCGGCGCCGGGTCCAGCGGCCCGTACAGACTGTTCGGGTCAGGAAGCATCGCGGTCCTCCCGGTCGCCGGCGTCCGCGCCGCCGTCGGCGGCGCTGCCCGCGGTGAACGCGCCGGGCGTGAGCGCCGGGGCCGGCTGGCCCGCGACGATACCGGCCCGCCGCCGGTAGTCGGCGACCAGGTCGAGCAGCGCCGGCCCGGTCGGGCGGCGACCCGGCAGGACGTCACAGGTGCCGACCTTGCTCTCCTGGATCAGTACGTTCGGATCCAGGGTGATCCCGAACAGGTCGTTGGCCGAGTCGCCGGTGACCAGGCCCTGGAAGCCGAAGTGGTACGGCAGCCACACCTGGTGGATCACGCGGCCGTCCACCCGCAGCGGGGTGAGCCGGTCGGTGACCAGCACCTTCGCCTCGATGACCGCCCGGCCGCTGACCAGGTGCGCCCAGCCGAGGTGGGCCAGGCCGACCTCGGCGGCCAGTTCCGGGGACACCTCCACGAACATCTCCGGCTGCAACTCGGCCAGGGGACGCACGTTGCGGCTCATCGCGCCGGCCGTGTGGTGCTCGGTGAGCCGGCTGACCGTGAACACGTACGGGAACACCTGACTGTGCTCCTGCGGTGGGCTCGGGTTCACCGAGTTCGCCGGGTGCGCGTACACCTTGCGGGTCGGGTTGGCCTGCTGCCGGTACAGCGGGTTGCGCACCGGAGACTCGGCCGGCTCGTAGTGCGTCGGCAGCGGCCCGTCGAGCACGCCGCTGGGCGCGTACAGCCAGCCCTTCCCGTCGCCCTGCATGACGAACGCGTCGTCACCGGCGATGCCCTCCGGGCCGGCGGCGCCCTCCGGCGGGCGGTACGTCGGCGGCTTCGTCTTCTCGAAGTCCGGCACGTCGTACCCGGTCCACTCGCCCTTCTCCGGGTCCCACCACACGTAGCGCTTGCGCTCGCTCCACGGGCGGCCCTCGGGATCGGCCGAGGCCCGGTTGTAGAGGGTGCGCCGGTTCGCCGGCCACGCCCAGCCCCACTCCGCGGCCACCCAGTCCTGCTCGTGGCGGCTCTTGCGCCGGGCGGCCTGGTTGACACCGTCGGCGTACACGCCGGCGTAGATCCAGCAGCCGACGGCCGTGGACCCGTCGTCGCGGGCCTCGGCGAACGACGACAGCGGGCGGCCGGTCGCCACCTCGTACCCGTTGATCTCGCGCAGGACCGCCTCGGCGCTCGGCTCCGCGTGCGGACCGTGCGTGGGGTAGTCCCAGGCCAGGTCCAGCAGCGCCCGGTCGCGGGGGTGGGTCGAGTCGGCCAGCTTCTCCCGCAGCTTCCGACCCAGGTGGTAGAAGAACCACAGCTCGGAGCGGGCGTCGCCGGGCGGGTCGACCGCCTTCTCCCGCCACTGCACCAGGCGTTGCGTCTGAGTGAAGGTGCCCTCCTTCTCCACGTGCGACGCCGCCGGCACGAAGAACACCTCCGTGCGGCACTCCTCCGGCACGATCTCCCCGGTGGCCACCTCCGGACCGTTCTGCCAGAACGTCGCGCTCTCGATCATGAACAGGTCGCGGACCACCAGCCAGTCGAGGTTGGCCATGCCCAGGCGCTGCGCCCGGCCGTGCGCGGAGCCGACCGCCGGGTTCTGCCCGAGCAGGAAGTAGCCCTTCACCTTGCCGTCGATCATGTTCAGCACCTGCTGGTAGGTGCCGTGGTCACCGGTCATCCGGGGCATGTAGCCGTAGCAGAAGTCGTTCTCCGGCGTCGCCGCGTCCCCCCAGTACGCCTTCAGCAGGCTCGCCGCGTACGCCCCGGCGTTGCCCCAGAAGCCCTTCTGGCCGGGGTGCGCGATGCTGTCCACCCACGCGTCGAACGTCGGGTGGTCGGCGTGGTGCGGCATCGGCAGGTAGCCGGGCAGCAGGTTGTACAGCGTCGGGATGTCCGTCGACCCCTGAATGGAGGCGTGCCCGCGCAGCGCGAGGATCCCCCCACCGGGCCGGCCCATGTTGCCCAGCAGCAGCTGGATGATCGCGCCCGTGCGGATGTACTGGACGCCCACGCTGTGCTGCGTCCAGCCCACCGAGTAGATCAGGCAGCCCGTCCGCTCCCGGCCCGAGTTCTCCGTCCACGCCCGGGCCAGCTCCAGGAACTTCTCCTGCGGGATGCCGCAGACGCGCTCCACCATCTCCGGGGAGTACCGGGCGAAGTGTCGCTTGAGAATCTGGTAGACGCAGCGCGGATGCTGCAACGTCTCGTCGCGCTGCGTCGCGCCGCTGACCGGGGCGCCGTGCGACTCGTGCTGCAGGCCGGCCGCGCTGTCGCGCTCCTTGCTCGTGTGGCCGCTGCCCGAGTCGGTCTCGTGGCCCGCGTACTGCCAGCTGTCCTGCACGTAGCTGCCGGTCTCCGGGTCGAAACCGGAGAAGAAGCCGTCCCCGTCCTCCGTGTCGACGAACCGCTCGCTGACGATCGTGGCCGCGTTCGTGTACGCGAGCACGTACTCCCGGAAGTCCAGCTCGTTGGTCAGGATGTAGTTGACGACGCCACCGAGCAGGGCGATGTCCGACCCGGCGCGGATCGGCAGGTAGGTGTCCGCGACGGCGCTGGTCCGCGTGAACCGCGGGTCGACGTGGAACACCCGGGCGCCGCGTCGCTTCGCCTCCATCACCCACTGGAAGCCCACCGGGTGGGCCTCGGCCATGTTCGAGCCCTGGATGACGATGACGTCAGCGTTGGCGACGTCCTGCTGGAAGTCCGTCGCACCACCGCGACCGAAGCTGGCCCCCAGACCGGGGACGGTGGCGGAGTGTCAAATGCGGGCCTGGTTCTCGATCTGGAGTGCCCCCATCGCCGTGAACAGCTTCTTGATGAGGTAGTTCTCCTCGTTGTCCAGCGTCGCCCCGCCCAGGCTGGAGATGCCCAGCGTCCGGTTGAGCGGCCGGCCGTCGCCGTCCACGTCCTCCCAGGTCTCCTCGCGGGCCGCGAGGATCCGGTCGGCGATCATGTCCAGGGCGACGTCGAGGTCCAGGTCCTCCCACTCGGTCGCGTACGGCCGGCGGTAGCGCACCGTCGTCTCCCGCAGGGGGCTGGTGACGAGGCTCTTGCTGGCCGAACCCTTCGGGCAGAGGCGCCCCCGGGAGATCGGGCTGTCCGGGTCGCCCTCGATCTGGGTGACCTGACCGTCGGAGTGGAACACCCGCTGTCCGCAGCCCACCGCGCAGTACGGGCACACCGACCGTGCGACGCCGTCGGCGGTCTCGGTGCGGGCGGTCAGGTCGGCCGTGCGGGCGGACTGTGCGGCGGCGCCCCGGCCCAGCGGGTCGGTGCCGGTGAGCTGCCGGTAGACCGGCCAGCCCTCGATGAAGGTCCGCAGACCCATCACGACACCTCCCCCGGCCTCCACACCGTCTGCCCCTCGAACATAGGGCAGCGGCCCGCCGTCCGCGAGTCGAAAGGTAAGCGTAGAGACAGTGCCGCCCCCGGGGCCCTGACGGGCACCGGGGGCGGCGCAGGTGTCGGTGTGCAGGTCGCCTCTCGGCGAGTGGCGCGACGCGGCTCCAGCCGAACGGTACTCCGCGACGGCAATTTAGGTGAGGCCCGGGGACACAGGACACACCGACACCCGACTCAACACGCTACCCCGCCTCCGCCTTCCCCACCCGGAGGTGACCGGCACCACGCGCGGCGGTGCGAAGGGGGGATGCCGCTGGCCGGCACCCGGTGTGCGGGTGCCGGCCAGCGGCGTGGTTCCCCCTTGGAGGAAGGTCTGTGGTGGTCAGCTGTTCCAGTGCTCAGTTGTTCCAGTGCTCGGCGACCAGATCGGCGGCCTGCTGCTCCCACTGCGCGTAGTGGAAGGGGTAGGCCGAGACCTGGACGGTCTGGGCGGCCTTGGTCAGCGGCATGTCCTGCCAGCCGTCGACCTGCTTGAGGCCCTTCAGGAAGGCGAGGGTCGAGTACTCCGGGTCGGTGATCTGCTCGACGGTGCCCCAACCCGAGCTGGGGCGCTGCTGGAACAGGCCCTGCGAGTCGTGGTCGTTGCGCTCACCGAGGTGACCCAGGTTCTCCAGCTTCGACTCCTGCAGTGCGGTGGCGATGGCGACCACGGCGGCGCGCTGGTCCATGTC
>NZ_JBQHDB010000010.1:0-261779 GCF_052068135.1 Micromonospora sp. BQ11
CACTCAGCTCGACAAGCTGAACGAGACCGCGCTGACCCGCTTCCGGCGCACGTCGATGGCGTTCGTCTTCCAGTCCTACAACCTTCTCGACGCGCTCACCGCGTTCGACAACGTCGCGCTTCCCGCCCGCCTGGCCGGACGCCGTGTCGACCCGGCCGCCGTGCAGACCGCCCTGGCTCACGTCGGCCTTGCCGAACACGCCACGCGCCGGCCATCGGAGCTGTCCGGCGGCCAGCAACAGCGGGTCGCGATCGCCCGGGCGCTGCACGGTCGGCCCGACGTCCTGTTCGCCGATGAACCCACCGGCGCCCTGGACCGCGGCACCGGACGCGACGTGCTGGAACTCCTGCGCTCGCTGGCCGACGGCGGCCAGAGCGTCGTCATGGTGACCCACGATCCACTGGCTGCCTCGTACGCGGACGCGGTGTTGTTCCTCGCCGACGGGCAGATCGTCGGTCGCCTTACGCACGCCGACGCTGGTCAGATCGCCGCGACGATGACCGACTTGGAGCGATGATGCTGACTTTGAGCCGGCAGACCGTGCGCAGCTCATGGCGCGGCTACCTGGGCGCCTTCGTCGCGCTGCTGTTCGGCGTCGTCCTGATCGCCGTCACCGTGACGCTCCTCGGGAGCGTCGACGCCACCGGCGGCCGGCCCGGCGTCACCGCCGACCAGCGCGCCCAACTCGACGACCTGGCCGCGATGTTCGGGCTGATGTCGGCGGTCTCGGCGTTCATGGCGCTGTTCGTGGTCAGCAGCACGTTCGGCTTCGTCGTGGCCGGCCGCCGGCGCGAGCTCGGCCTGCTGCGCCTGGTCGGCGCGACGCCAGGGCAGGTGCGCCGGCTTCTGCTGGGCGAGTCCCTCGTCGTCGCGGCCGCGGCCACCACGCTTGGCGGTCTGCTCGGCACGGCGCTGGCCCCCGCCGTTCTCTGGCTGGTGGAGGCCATCGGGATCACCACGCTCGACCTTCGGGCGCCGCGCCCGTGGATCGCCTGGGCGATCGCCGTGCCCACCGGTGCCGTGATCGCGCTCCTCGGGGTCTGGCGATCCTCGCGCCGCGCCGCCCGGATCGCCCCGAGCGCCGCCCTGCGGGAGGCCACGATCGAACGAACCCGGCCGAGCATTCTCCAGCTCGCCGTCGCGACGCTGTGCTTCGGCGGCCTGGTGGTCGCCGTCGCCGCCGACATGCCGCCGCTGTTCGCCCTGGTCGCCTCCATCCTGCTGCCCGAGGTGGTCGTGATTGGCCTGATGAGCATCGGCCACGCCGTCATCCCGCGGCTCGCCGCCCTGCTCGCCCGCCCGTTCGTCGCCCGAGACGTCACGGCCCGGATGGCCCGCGACGAGGTGCGTGCGGCCGCCCGCACCACCGCCGCGGTCGCCGCCCCGGTCGTGGCCATCTCCGCCATCGCCGGGTCGCTGCTGCTGTCCCTCAGCTTCACCGCCGACTGGACGAACGCGCAGGACCGGGCCCGGCTGCGCGCACCGCTCGTCGTCGAGGCGGACAGTCCGGCCGCAGCGGCGGCGGTCGCGTCCGACAAGGCCGTCGCGATCGCCGACGTACGCCGGCAGGCCATGCTCCAGCGTGACGAGGAGGGCCGTCCCGGCGTGCGCAATCAGGTCGAGATCCTCGACCCCGTCACCGCCTCCGCCGCCCGGGGCCTGACCGCCACCCGCGGCACCCTCGACGACTTCCAGGGACGCGTGGTGGCGGTCACCGCCACAGAGGCCAGCGACGCCGGCATCGGCCTGGGCGGCACTCTCCCGGTCTGGATCGCCGGCGAGCGGGTCCCGTTGCGGCTCGTCGCCGTCATCCCCGACGCACCCGATCTGTACGGCGATCTCGTCATCCCGGCCGGCCTGCTCCCGCCCGCAAGCGAACGTGCCACTGGGACGGTCTTCGTCCTACCGCGCGCCGACGCCGCCGCGGCGCGCGTCTCCCTCCAGCGCACCCTCGCCGGCACCAACAGCCGGATCCTCGGCTCCAGCGACTGGATCGACGCCACCACGGCCCAGACCCGCCAGGCCAACAACCTCAGCCTCACCATCCTGCTCGGACCGGCCGGCCTCTACGCCGCCATCGCGATCGTCAACGCCACCCTCATCGGCGGATCCCAGCGGCGCCGGCAACGCGACCTGGTCCAGTTCCTCGGCGCGACCCCCGACCAGGTCCGGCGAGCAGCCATCTGGCAGGCCGCCCTTGTCTGCGGCACCGGCCTGCTCCTGGGCGGTGCCACCACCGTGCTGCTCGGCTGGCTCGTACGCCGCGCCATCACCGCCGACCTGGTCGGCATCGCCGTGCCCATCACCATCCCATGGCTCCCGCTGCTCGGCATCGGCGTCACCTGCCTGCTGCTCACCGTGGCCGCAGCAGCGGCCGGTATCCGTACGCGCAAGGCTCCACATCTAGCCGGGAACGCGCCATGAGCGATGCGCGAGCGACGGGTCTGACGGCGTTCCTGCTGATCTCGTTCGGTGTTGCCTGGGTTGGGACGCGCTGGCCCCACTGCTCCTCGACTGGCCGCTCGTGAACCCGCCTGGGCGCGTGTCCGACGCTCCGCTGTCGCTCCACGCCGGCCACGCAACACGCCCGGCGGCTGGCGTGGAAGCGAGATGCCCAAGAGGCCGCCGCAGAACGGCAGGCCATCGCCGAGTGAGGTGGTGAGCCGGCAGCCGGCCGGGCCGCGGGGCCACGAGCCCGCGCGGCGAAGGGGAAGGCACGGCGGCTGGCAGACGAGCGCCAGCGTCGAGCTGACCACAGGTGAAGACGGGGGCCTTGTCAACGAAGAACCACGGCTTCCCGTCAGCATCGACCAGGCGGACACGTATCCAGCCTGGGAAGTCGTGGCTGACCCAGGCCACCACCTCGCATCGGACAAAGCATTCTTCGTGAGACATGGGCCGATCCTGCCCGCATTCGCCTGAGGGGCCAACCGGCGATGAGGAACGTCAGGTCAGGGAGATTCAGGCTGTCGACAGCAATGCTGACAGCAACCGGGCCGGACAGCGGCACGCTGACAAGCACGGGCAGGAACGAAGCTCCGAGCGTGCAGCCGTTCCCAGACACGCGCGAACGCAGGCGCACAGAGCTTACGAGCGAGGGGTCATTGCGGTACAGATACAACAGGCAAGCGTGCCCGGCGCAATGGGGCTGCGTCATCATTGCGGGTCAGCCAGCATGACGGGGTGCCTGACCTTGTGTGGGACGACGTCAAGAACTTCTTCGACCCGGACCTGATGGGTGCGTTGCCGCACGTGCGTGTCGAAGACGCGTCGGTGGAGGACTGGCAGGCAGTCTTCGACCTGGTCCAGACGCAGGGGTGGACGTGGGAGTATTCCGTGGGTAACGCCGTTGTATCACTTCCTCCGGCAACCGACGTGTTGGTACGACCTGCTGACGCTGAGCTGCCGATCTTGCGGGTGTGGCCGGTCCCCGGAGTCCTGGTGAACTTCTGGCCATACTCGGCGGTCGAGATCGACTTCGACATCGACCTGCGGGAGCTGCAAGGTCAGCAGCGGCTGGACATGCTGTGCGGGTTCTTTGCAGCAATTGGGCGCAAGCTGGGCAAGCCGGTCTTGATGGCTCCTGAGAGCGACTACCAGCATCCGGTGCTCGGCTTTGATGTCGAGGCCGACCGTGTCGTGCTGCTGGCCGACCCACATTCGCCCGGTGAGGCAGAATGCCGCCCGTTGGCGGGTGACTAACTGGGTGACGATCGCTGCGGATAATGGAGGACGCCTGCGGACGCTGACGAATCGTTGCGGCATCACTGCCTTGGTGTGACGGCAGGTCACGGCTCGTTGTTGGTTGCCTGGGGGTCAAGGAGTCGGGCGTCGGCCCTCACCTCCTACACGTAGTCACGCCAGAAGCCCACAGTCACCCTGGGCCTTCGGAACTCCTGCTCGATGTAATCGGCGAGGTCGTGGCCATACACGATGGTGTCGGTCAGTCGGTGGATGGAGAGCACTGGATGCCCGAAGGAGCCCCGACCAGCCGGCAGGTAGCGGTGGGCGTACACGGGGATCATGCGCGGAACGCCGGTGAGAAGTCGCTTCGTCTTGGCCATTCGCTTGACGAGGTCGTGAGGGCGCTTGCCCCACCCGGGTGGCCACTCCCCGTGCTGGATGTCGTCGAGCACGGTTGCGTGCGGCCAGTCAACCTGCTCTTGCAGGTCGGTGGAGTTGAGCTGGCGCCAGTTGGGCCAACCCCAACTTGCCTTGTCGGGGTGGTCGTCGTGGCCACGTGTCCAGATTGGCAGCCCGGCTGCGAGGAAGGCGCGGTGGTCGTCGGCGAACTCGAAGCCGAACCGTTGTTCGACGCTGACGAACTCGGCGACGGTGAGCCCCGGTTGGATGTCCACCAGATCCAACTGGGCTAATCGTCGAGCGGCCTCGACACCCAAGGCGACACCGGCACTATTCGTCACCTGAGGAGCGTAGCGACCTGGCTGCGTGCGGGTGACGGAGGCGCAGGAGCAGCAGAGAGGCAGCGAACGCGACGGTAACCGATGACACCTGACGTCGATAGAGCCCGAACGCTCGTCAAGGTTCCGCAGCTGACGGCGGTGTTGGCGGTGTGCGCAGGGCTCGTGATGCTTCCAGCCGCGGCCCTCTGGTTTGCAGGATTCTTTGTGCCGTACGCGGATGGGTTGATGCCTCGCGCAATGAGCAGCCGGCAGGCGATGGTGGGCATGCTGTGGCGGGACGCGGTGGGACCGCTGAAGCAGTCGGTTAGGCGCCGGCAACTCTGACAGCAACAGGTCAAGGCGAAGCGGGCAGGGCCCGCGTCACCTCACGGGGCGGTCAGCTCTGATGCTGTTGACAGCAACGGCGACAGCAACCCGCCGGACCAAGACGGCCACCGACGGCGGAGGGCGGATCGTCGCCCGAGGTCCCGCACGCGGACGGACCTCGCCAGACGAAGCGCCCAGAACTTACAAACGAGGGATCTTCGTCCGTGAGACGGGGGTTGCCTACGGTTTCCAGGCCGTGACGACCGCGAACACGGCCGTTCCGAGGTTCGATGGCATGCCGGGCGATGAGCCGCCCGGTCCCGCGGCCGTGGCTCGGCGCCCTGACCGGTGTCTCATGGTTTTGCCAGCCACGCCCGTGTGGAACCCGCTGTACGGTTCGCCTCCAACCCGAGCACTCTCCGCTGTTTCTCATCAGCGGATGCGACCGGCGGCCGGGTCGTGCCGGACGTAGCCAGTAGTTGCAGCCAGCACCGCGCCTCATCGGCGGCATGAGACCAGGCCATGACTGCGGCCGCCCACCGCGACGAGGTGGCCTGTCCGGCCAGTGGTGACGCCACGTACCGGTGCGCATCGGACACGAGTGGTGCGGCGTCGCCCCGCACGAGGGCCGGCGGCGCCTCGGGTACGACTTTCGGCCGAGGCGGCCGACGCGAAAACCGTCCTTAGGGGAGAGCCCATTCAGCCTGTGGCCGGAGGCTCCCTGGCATCGACGTCCACTAGTTTCGCTGGATGTCCATCTCAAGATCTACAGGCCGCCGCCTGGCGTGTGCAGCGCTCAGCGCTGTGCTGTGCGCAACAGCGGCGCCGGTCACCTCCGCGCCCGCCCAAGCGGCTTCGCCAACCCCGGCCGGTGGGGTGCGGACCTACACGCTGATCACGGGCGACCGGGTGACGGAGGCGGCTGACGGCGCGATCGACGTCGTGCGCGGACCTGGCCGCTCGGCCATGAGTTTCGTGACCCGGCGGTCCGCCGATGCACTTCACGTCATCCCGGTGGACGCCTTCGAGCCTATCCATGCCGGCCGGGTGGACGCCCGGCTGTTCGACATCGCGACTCTGCGCCGCTACGGCTACGACGACCGCAGCACGACGACCCTTCCTCTACTGCTCGAATCGGCGACCGGGCGGGACGTCGCCGCGCGGTCCGACGCCACGGTCACCCGGGATCTGTCTTACCTCCGACTGACCGCTTTGCGGGCCGACGGTGCGGCGCGGGCGAGCTTGTGGCGGAACGCGGTTCCGGCCGGGCGCTCTGATCGGAGGCTCTCCGGCGGCGTCGACCGGATCTGGCTGGACGGCAAGCGACGCCTGTCCGACGACGTCAGCAACGCCCAGATCGGTGTCCCGGCGGCGTGGAAGCAGGGCCTCACCGGTTCGCAGGTTCCCGTCGCCGTCCTGGACAGCGGTATCGACTCCAGCCACCCGGACCTGGCCGGGCAGATAGCCGAGACGGCGAACTTCACCGACGATCCGGATATCGACGACCACGTGGGCCACGGGACCCATGTGGCATCCATCATCGCGGGCACGGGCGCCGCGTCGGCCGGGAAGTACCGGGGCGTCGCGCCGGGCGTACGCCTGAACATCGCCAAGGTGTGCGGTTCGGCCTTCTGCATGGACTCCGCGATCATCGCCGGCATGCAGTGGGCGGCGCCCCGGTCACGAGTGATCAACATGAGCCTCGGCGGCCAAGACACACCGGAACTCGACCCGCTGGAAATGGCGGTGCGCGACCTGACCGCGCGTTACGACACCCTGTTCGTCGTCGCTGCCGGCAACGAAGGCGGAGGGTCGAACCCCGTCGGTACAGTCGGCTCGCCCGGCAGCGCCGACGAGGCCCTGACCGTCGCCGCAGTGGACTCCGCCGACCGGATCGCCCCCTTCTCCAGCCGCGGGCCGCGGGTGGGTGACGCCGCGCTCAAGCCGGACATCGCCGCGCCCGGCGTCGACATCGTCGCGGCCCGGGCGGCGCACAGCGACACCGGTGACGGCACCACAGGCAGCTACACGTCGAAGAGCGGCACGTCGATGGCGTCGCCGCACGTGGCAGCGGCGGCCGCGATCCTGACCGGCCAGCATCCGGAGTGGACGGCGGCCCGGCGCAAGGAGGCGTTGATGGCGTCGACCACCTGGCTGGCGGGGGCGACCACCATGGAGCAGGGCGCCGGCCGGGTGGACGTGGCCCGGGCGATCACCCAGGACGTGACCGTCGACGGCGGCAGCCTGAGCTTCGGCCGGCAGGCGTGGCCGCACACCGACGACGAGCCGATCGTCAAAACGGTCACCTACCGCAATGCCGGCACAAAGCCGATCACTCTCTCCCTCGCCCTCGAGCCCGCACGACCGGGCTTCACCCTGGGCGCCGAGACGCTCACAGTGCCGGCCGGTGGCGCTGCCGCGACCACCCTCCGAGTCGATACCCGAGTGCCCAGCGCGGATGGACTTCAGGATGGATACCTGCTCGCGACCGGCGCGGGTGACGTCCAGGTGCGTACGCCGTACGCCGTGGACAAGGAGGTGGAGAGCTACACGGTCAAGCTGACCTTCCGTGATCGTGATGGTTCTCCGGCCGACTTCGCGGCCGCATTCCTCACGAACAAGGACAACAATTCGCTGTTCCACGTAATCGGCGCCAAGGCTTCGGTGACGTTCCGGGTTCCGCGCGGGACGTATGGTCTCTCCGGCTTCGTCTTCGGCGGTAGAGACACCGAGACACCGGGTGACGACGAGTCGACCGTCCTCGGCCAGCCCGACTTGCTCGTCGACCGGACGATGACGCTGAAGATCGACGCCCGCAGGGCCGAACCCGTGGCGGTGACCGTACCCCCGCGCGACGCGAAGCAGCTCGGCGGCAGTATCTACCTGCGCTGGCCGGCGTGGGAAGACGGAATGTACGTGCCGTCGTTCCGGACTGCAGCGATCGGCCGGATCGGTCCGGCCAAGGCCGTCCCCGGTTTCATCACCGCGTTCTCCGGCTCGTTCGCTCGTGCCGGACGCAACAGCCCGTACCTGTACGAGCTGTACCTCATGGAGCGAGGGAGGGTGCCTAATGGGTACCGGCGCGCGGTGAAGGACGCTGACCTGGCCACCATCGACGCGACCTACGTCTCGGACGCGCCGGGAGCGGTCGGTGGCCGTGTCTGGCAGGGAACGGTGGGTGACAGCCCGAACTGGACGACTGATTCCTACCAAGCCGAATTCGACTTTCCTTTCCGGCGGACCGAACACGTCAGCGTGGACAACGACTTGGGCTGGGCCACTCACGTCTTCGCCAGTTCCGAGTCCGGATACGCCTCGATGGACGGCCCGAGGCGCACCTACCCCGCGGGTCGAGTGACCCGCGAGAACTGGCACCTGACCGCACCCTGACCATGCGGCGAGGGGAGACTCCGCGCTGCCCCGAATCGCCTCCGTGAGCACCGTCCGATAAACGGCAGGGTGATTGGTCATCGGACCGCCCGGCCCAGCAGCGGATCGTATCGTGGTCCCGGCCCGCAGTTCGTCACTGTGGTATCCGACGCGGATGCCGCTGATGAGCTGCGGGCCCTTGCTATTCGCCGACCGGTGAGCTGGTCAGAACTAGCTGTGGCGCCTTCACCTGATCTTGTCCGGTGCGAGGACGGGTAACGCACGGACCCGCTGTCGGAGTCCGACGGGGGGACCCAGCCGAGCTCCCGGCGCACGAAGGGGTCGTGCGCCGCCGTCCGCAACCCGGCCGGCACCGGCCCGGGGGTGGGGATCGGGCCGCCCCACCGGTCGTGATGATCTCCAACATCCGATCCCGGGCGGGTCACCGGGAGCCGTGTCGGGAAGCCGCCAATGACCTGCATCGATGCGACGATCGACCGTAGGTTGCGTGGGCATGAGACTCAAACTCGCCCTTGCCGTCGCGATCGCGACGCTGGCGTCCGTCATCGTCCTCCCAGCGCCCGCCCACGCCGCACCGGACAGCCTGGCCTGCGCTGCGGCGGGCAGCTACAGCCGCGTTGTCGGCGGCACGCCGACGACCTTCTGGCTGGTCGGCTCCGTCGGCACCTATCGGTACTGGCACGTCGTCGAGGCGACGTCCGACAACTACCAGCGCAGTTACGTCGTGCGGTGCAGCGGCGAAACGATCGCCACCGCCACCGATCTGGCCGTGACCGCCACCGGGGGCGATCGCTGCGGCAGCACCTCGACCAGCGTGTACCAGTACGTCGGCGCACGCACCGGCCTCGAGCCGAATCCGGGCTGGCCCGGGTTCTCCCTGGAGTACGAGTACCACTACTGGCACGTGAAGCGCTGGGTGTGGTCCGGCTTCTTCGGGTACTGGACCTACGACCACTCAGAACTCGCCCGCTGCCTCCTCTGAGGCGGGCTGAGGGCGCCGGTTGTCGGTGTCAGGAGACGGGGAGCCCGGCCAGGCCGGCGGCGAGACCGAGGGCGGCGCTGACCCCGAGCACCCGCAGGACCGACCAGCGCAGCCCGAAGACCAGCACCGCCGCGATCACGGCGATGGCGACCGGCACCGGTCGCCAACTGCCGGGGTCGGGCAGCTCCAGGTGCAGAGGCCCGGTGGTCACGAACTGCTGCCGGGCGAACAGGGTGTGGGCGGCGAAGTACAGGCCGAGGTTGGCGATCACGCCGACCACGGCGGCGGTGATGCCGGTCAGCGCGGCGGACAGCGTGTGGTTGCCGCGCAGGCGTTCGACGTAGGGCGCGCCGAGCAGGACGAACAGGAAGCACGGCACGAAGGTCACCCAGGTCGTCAGCAGCGAGCCCACCACCCCGGCGACCCACGGGTCCAGGCTGCCGGGATTGTGGTACGCGCCGAGGAAGGCGACGAACTGCACGACCATGATCAGCGGACCGGGCGTGGTCTCGGCCAGGGCGAGACCACGCACCATGTCTCCGGCGGTCAGCCACCCGTAGTCCTCCACCGCCCGCTGCGCGACGAAGGCGAGCACCGCGTACGCGCCCCCGAAGGTCACCACCGCGGTCCCGGAGAAGAACAGTCCCTGCTGGGTGTAGACGCTGCCGACGCCCGTCAGCGCTGCCACGGCAGCCACCGGCACCAACCAGGCCAGCAGACCGACGGTCAGCACCGTCGCCGCACGTCGGCCGGTCGGTCGATCATGGTGCAGGGCGTCATCCGGGATGAGTGGGGCGGGGCCGTCCTTCTTCCCGTCAGCACCGTGACCGGCGGAGGCCAGGTAGGCCGGCCGCCATCGGTGGACCAGCCAGCCGGCCACGGCGGCCAGGGCGACGACGACCGGGAACGGCACCCCGAAGACCGCCAGGGCGACGAACGCGGCCACGGCGAAGCCCACCAGGACCCGGTTGGCCAGAGCACGGGTACCGACCCGCCACACCGCCTGGGCCACGATCGCCACCACCGCCGGCGCCAGCCCGGCGAACAACGCCGTCACGATCCCGGTGTCGCCGAAGCCGACGTACAACGCCGACAGGGCCAGCAAAGCGACCAGGCCGGGCAGCACGAACAGCGTGCCCGCGATCAGGCCGCCGCGCATCCCGTTGAGCAGCCACCCCACGTAGATGGCGAGCTGCTGCGCCTCCGGTCCCGGCAACAACATGCAGTAGTTCAGGGCGTGCAGGAACCGGCGCTGCCCGATCCACCGGCGCTCATCGACCAGGTGCCGCTGCATCACCGCGATCTGCCCCGCCGGACCACCGAAGGTCTGCAACGAGATCGAGAACCAGGCACGGACGGCCCGCCGCAGGGGAACCACATCACGCCCCGGCACCGATTCCGTCGACGCGCCGGCATCGGCGTCCCTCACCTCGGCCATCCCGGCAGTATTCCGCAATGTCTACCTGGTTGATAGGGAAGACCAGCGGACGGGACGGAAACACCTTGCGCCACCCCGGGGCCGTTGGCTTAGGCTGCGGCCATGACCAGCTCGCACGCGTACCCGATGACGTCCTCCGACGTCCTGTTCGGCGCGCTGCGACGCCGGCGGTCCCGCGACCGCCTGCGCTGAGCATTCCCTCTGCGACCGGCGGATCGAGCCGCCGGTCACCGCCGTACGTCCTCGGTCCGCCCGCATCCTCACCCGAGTGATCCGCGCGAAGGATCCGAGCGAGATCGGCGTACCCATGGACCTTGAAAAACTGCTGACCGACCGGCTGGCGCCGGCGTTCGCGACGGTGGCCGGCGTACCGGTGGATCCGGTCGTGCGGCGCTCGGCGCGCGCGGACTTCCAGTCCGACGCGGCGCTGGGTCTGGCCCGGCGGCTCGGCCGGCCGCCGCGGGCGATCGCCGCCGAGGTGCTGGATCGCGCGGACCTGGCGGACCTGTGCGGCGTGGCGGAGGTCTCCGGGCCGGGCTTTCTCAACCTGACCGTCGCCGACCGGGCCCTGGGTGCCCTGGTCACCACGCTGGCCAGCGATGCGCGGCTCGGGGTGCCGGTGGTCGCCGAACCGGAGACGGTGGTGGTCGACTACTCGGCGCCGAACGTGGCCAAGGAGATGCACGTCGGGCACCTGCGGTCGACGGTGATCGGCGACGCGGCGGCCCGGCTGCTCCACTGGCGGGGGCACCGGGTCCTGCGGGCCAACCACCTGGGTGACTGGGGCACGCCGTTCGGCATGCTGATCGAGCACCTGGTCGACCTCGGTGAGGCCGAGGCGACGCGCGAGCTGTCCATGGGTGACCTGGACTCGTTCTACAAGGCGGCCCGGGTGAAGTTCGACGCCGACCCGGCGTTCTGCGAGCGGGCCCGGCTGCGGGTGGTGGCGTTGCAGGGCGGCGATGAGGCGACGCTGCGGCTGTGGCGGCTGCTGGTGGAGCAGTCCGAGCGCTACTTCCTGACCGTGTACGACCTGCTCGACGTGACCCTCACCGACCGGGACTTCCACGGCGAGAGTAGCTACAACGACCTGCTCGACCCGGTGGTCGAGGACCTGGACCGGCTCGGGCTGCTACGGGAGAGCGAGGGCGCGGCCTGCGTGTTCCCGCCCGGCTCCGTCGGGCGGGACGGCGAGCCGCTGCCGTTGATCGTGCGCAAGTCCGACGGCGGGTACGGCTACCCGGCGACCGACCTGGCGGCGGTCCGGCACCGCACGGGCACGCTGGGCGCGACCCGGCTGCTCTACGTGGTCGGGTTGCCTCAACGGCGGCACTTCGAGATGGTGTACGCCGCCGCCGCGCAGGCCGGCTGGCTGGCCCCGCCGGCCCGGGCCGAGCACGTCGGGTTCGGCTCGATCCTCGGACCGGACGGGCGGATGCTGCGCAGCCGGGCCGGCGGATCGGTGAAGCTGGTCGGGCTGCTGGAGGAGGCGATCGCCCGGGCCACCGCGCTGACCCGGGAACGGAACCCGGAGCTGGACGAGGCGGAGGCGGCCGAGGTGGGCCGGGCGGTCGGCATCGGCGCGGTCAAGTACGCCGACCTGTCCAGCGACCGGCACAAGGACTACGTGCTCGACTGGGAACGGATGCTGTCACTGGACGGCAACACCGCGCCCTACCTCCAGTACGCGTACTCCCGGATCAGGTCCATCTTCCGGCGGGCCGGGGTGGCAGCACGGCCCGAAGCGGGCATCTCGCTGGCCGAGCCGGCCGAGCGGGCACTCGCGATCGAACTGGTCGGGTTCGGCCGGGTGGTCACCGACGTGACGGACAGCCTGGAGTTCCACCACCTGGCCGGATACCTGTACCGGTTGGCCGCCGCGTTCAGCACCTTCTACGAACGGTGCCCAGTGCTGCGGGCCGACGAACCGGTCCGGGAGAGCCGGCTGGTGCTCTGCGACCTGACCGCCCGGGTGCTCGGGCAGGGCCTGTACCTGCTCGGCATCCGGACCCCCGAACAGATGTGATCAGGATCGGGGGCGTCCCCCGCGGCGGTGACCGATCGGGTACGGTCCGTTCGGAGTCGGTCGTGAGTGGACGTCACACATCGCTGCTGTCCGAACAGGACAGCAGGTGCGGGGACGTCGCCGACCGGTCGGAGAGGAGCCCTCGTGACGGCCAGCGCAGACGAGTTCCGCCAGTCGATGGACGACGCTCTCCGTACCCTGCGCGAGTTACGGGCCACTCGTCCCGCCGCGGAAAGCGTCGAGACCCGCGGCGAGGCCAGTGCGGCGGACGGCCTGATCACCGTGGTGGCCGCTCCGGGTGCTCGGATCGAGTCGATCACCGTGGCACCCGCGGCACTGCGCATGGGCAGTGGCTACCTTGCCGAGCAGGTGACGCTCGCCGTCAACGCCGCCCTCGACGACCTACGGGCCCGAACGGTCACCGACGCACCGCACGTTCCGGATCCGGCCGTGCTGCTCGAGCGCCTCGAAGGCGTGCAGCAGCAGTCGGTACGCCAGATGCAGTCGTTCCTGAGCACACTCACCGCCGCTCACGCCCGGAACGCCCGCCGAGCGGACTGACGGATGTCGTTGGAGATCGATCCTGACCACGTCCGTGCGGTCGGCACCCGGCTCATCGGCCTGGGTGATCGGCTGGCGACCGCACTCGAAACGCTCGACGCCCGCCTCAAGGGCTTCGGCGAGCCGTGGGGCGGCGACATGCTCGGCACCCTCGTCGCTGCCTCCTTTCCGGTCGTCTCCGGCTACCTCGTGCAGTGTTGCGCCGCCATGGCCGACGAGTACCAGAGCAGCGGCGAGGACCTGATGGCCCTGGCGGACGACATGACGGCCGTCGAGGAGGAGCTGGCCGGCCGGTTCCAGGCACTGGCCGGAAAGTTGGACTGACCGTGGGCATGACGATCCCGGGTGAACTCGCGTCGCTGCTCGCCATGATTGGGTACGCCTGGCCCGAGGGCGATGAGGAGAAGCTCTTCGAGCTCGGGCAGGTCTGGATGGACTTCGCCACCACCGTCGAGGAGGTGGGCCGGGAGGCCGACGCGCTGGCCGCGGAGGTTACCGGCGGCAACCGGGGCGACGTGGTGGCGGCCTTCGACGCGTACTGGTCCGGCGACGACGGGCCGGGCGGCGTGCTGGCCGGCAACACCACCGCCACGACCGTGCTGGGTGCCGGCTACGTGGTGGTCGCCGCGGTCGTTTTGGCGCTGAAAGTGCAGATCATCGTCCAGTTGGTCATCCTGGCCGTCCAGATCGCCCAGGCGATCGCCACCGCGGTGCCCACCTTCGGGGCCTCCCTGCTGGAGATCCCGATCTTCAAGATGATCACCGGTCTGATCGTCGACCAGCTCATCGACATGGCCCTCCAGGCGATCCTCGGTGGGTAAGCGCAGCCGCAACCGACACCTCCGGGACGCGGCCGTACCGCCCCAGGTGGAGTCGGCGCTGGTCAAGCCGGTCGCACAGCTCGCCAAAACCCCCCGCGTACGGCGCGAGTACCACGTCGGCGACGAGCAACGACCCAAGCACCGGGACACCGACCGCAACCTCGCCATGGGCAGCGCGAGCCGCGCCCCCGCTAACGGCCAGACCGCGCTGGACCGCTCGGTGCAAATCAAGGAGACCAACGAACGTCGCCGGATCGGCGTCGATCACCAGAGCGGCGAGATCGTTATCCTCGACCGGCACCGCCGCATCGAGCCCCGCACTCCCGGCGAGGATGTCGTCGAGATCTACCACGGCCACGTCCGCCACTGGGACGACCACAGTGCGGACGGCCTGAACGACGACATGCGCAACGCCCTCAAACGGGGTGGGCTGGTAGACAGGAAGGGCAGGCCCACCGCGCCGCCGAAGGACGAGGGATGAGCACACAGCGCAGCTACTACGAACCCGCCCCGGCGACCCACGACAGCGCCACGGCCGCGCTGGCCGCGGGCGACATCGACAGCCTCACCGACTCGATGGTCGGGCTGGCCCTGCACGATGCGGACTGGCGCTGGTGCCAGGACTTCTATCTGCGTCTGCTGGATCATCCGGAGGAGGACGTCCGCGCGACCGCCGCGATCTGCCTCGGTCACCTGGCCCGCATCCACCGCCGGCTCGACACCGACCGGGTCATCCCCGCCCTGCGCGCCAAGCTGCGCGACCCGTCCGTCGGCGGCACCGTGGAGGACGCCATCGCCGACATCACGCAGTTCCTCGGTCTCCCGCCCGGAGCCGTGCGCGCGTAGGCGACCCGTACAGCGTCATGGCCACCGTCGCCCGTTGGTACGCCGCGAGCACCTCCGGTCCAGGACTGCGGAAGTCCGCCACCTCGTCGATGATGTGCCGCAGCAGATCCCGGACCAGGGCGGTGCCGTCGACGGTGGTCACGCCGACACCCTGGCCAGCTCGTCCACGCAGGCCACGGCCTCTGTCGTGGCCGCCGGGGTGGCGGGCAGCAGCGGCGGGCGGACCGTCGGCGTCGGGATGCGTCCCTGGGCGTACAGCACGGCCTTGATCACGGAGGGATTGGGTTCGGCGAAGAGCGCGGCGGAGAGGACGGCGAGCCGGTGGCCGAGCGGCCGGGCCCGCTCGACGTTCCCGGCCCGCCAGGCCTCGACCAGCGCGGCGTAGTCGGCGGTGGCCACGTGCGCGGACGCGAGGATGCCGCCGTGCGCGCCGAGCGCGAGCAGCGCCGAGACGTACGCGTCCTCGCCGCCGAGCACCGCGCAGCCCGGCGGTACGTCGGCGAGGAAGGCGACGGTGTCCGCGTCGATACCGCCGACGGCGTACTTGATCCCGACCACCCCGGTCGTCTCCGCCAGCCGGCGCAGGGTTCTGGCGGAGAGCGGCTGCCCGGTGCGGTACGGGACGTGGTAGGCGACCAGCGGCACCGGGGACGCCTCGGCCAACCGGGCGAAGTGCGCGAGTACCGCTTCCTCGCCCGGCCGCAGGAACGGCGGCACCAGGCAGAGCGCCGCCGTGACCTCGGCCCGTTCGGCGAGCGCCCGCAGGTCTTCGGTGGTGTGCGCGCCGACCAGGAGCCCCGCCCGGTGCTCCCGGCAGACCGCGGCGACCACGTCGACCACGGTCCGCCGCTCGGCGGCGTCGAGCGCGTGCGGCTCGGCGGTGGTGCCCAGGGCGACCAGGCCGGCGGCACCGGCCTCCAGCACCTCGTGGGCGAGGGCAGCCAGCGCCTGGACGGCGACGGCGCCGGCCTCGTCGAACGGCGTGATCAGCGGTACGTACAACCCGGTCGGTGTCATGCCTCCAGCCTGCGACCGAAGACCATGAAGAACCAGTTCAGGTTCCTCAACAGATACGTAAGCTGAGCTGATGCTCGACGTCCGCCGCCTGCGCCTGTTGCGGGACCTGGCTCGGCTCGGCACCATCGCGGCCGTCGCCGAGGCGCACACCTACACCGCGTCCGCGGTCTCCCAGCAGCTCGCGGCGCTGCAACGGGAGGCCGGCGTCGCTCTCCTCGAACGCGCCGGCCGCCGGGTCACCCTCACGCCCACCGGAGAGGCGCTGGTCCGGCACACCGAGGTGGTCCTCGCCGCGCTGGAGGCGGCGGACGCCACCCTCGCCGCCGCTCGCGGCGGGCTCGCCGGCACGGTACGCATCGGCGCGTACCCCAGCGCGGTGCGTACCGCGCTGTTGCCCGCCCTGGTCGCGCTGGCCCGCGACCACCCCGGGCTCGACCTGATGGTCACCGAACTGGACCCGGTCGCGGTGCCCGACGCGCTGCGCGACCGCCGCCTCGACGTGGCCCTCGTGCACGACTACGACATCGTGCCGGTCGAACCGGACCCGGCGCTGGACGTGACATCGTTGCTGGACGAGACGGTGTTCCTCGCCCTGCCCGCCACGACGGACCACGACCCGGACGGCGACCCGCTGCGGTCGGTGCGCGACGCAGACTGGATCGTGGGGAGCCAGGGAACGCTCTGCCACTCGCTCGCCCTGCACGCCTGCGAGCTGGCCGGCTTCCGCCCGACCGTGCGCCACCACGCGGACGACTTCGCCGCCATGCTCGCCCTGGTGGCTGCCGGTCAGGGCGTCGGGCTGGTACCCCAGCTCGCCGTCGGGCAACCACCCGCCGGGGTGCGCCTCGTACCCCTCACCATCCGCCGGCGTACCCGCATCGCCCACCGGCGGGGCGCGGGCGGCCACCCGGCCGTGGCCGCCTGTGTCGCGGCGCTGCGGGCCGCCGGCCGCGAACACGCCTGACCACCGGCTCGGGCGGTCGTCGCAGCACTCGGCCCGCCCACGTCGTGGGCGGGCCGAGTGCTGCCGTTCGATCAGATCTGCTGCTGACCGCCGTCCACGAAGATCTCGCTGCCGGTCATGTAGCTGCTCTGGTCGGAGGCGAGGAAGAGCGCGGCGTTGGCGATCTCCTCCGGAGCGGCCATGCGGCGCATGGGGACGCTCGAGGCGATCGCGTCCATCAGCCCGGTGGCCTCCTCGGGGCTGGCCGCCAGGCCCACGATCCCCGGGGTCTCGGTCGGGCCGGGGATCAGGGTGTTGACCCGGATCTTCCGGTCGACCAGCTCGGCGGCCCAGGTGCGGCCGAACGAGCGGATCGCGGCCTTCGAGGCGGCGTAGACGCTGAAGGCGGGGGTGCCGTTGACCGCGGCCGTCGAGCCGGTCAGGACGACCGAGGCGCCCTCGTTGAGCAGGGGCAGGGCCTTCTGCACGGTGAACAGGGTGCCGCGGACGTTGCTGTCGAAGGTGGTCGCGTAGTGCTCGACCGTGATCGAGCCCAGCGGGAGGAACTCCCCGCCACCGGCGTTGGCGAACACGACGTCCAGCCCCGCGCCCCGGTCCTCGATCGCCCGCATCACGCGGTCCAGGTCGTCGAGATTGCCCACGTCGCTGGCGATGCCGGTGGCGTTGGCCCCGATGCTCGCCACGGCCTCGTCCAGCGGGCCCTTGCGCCGGCCGGTGACGAAGACGTACGCGCCTTCGGCGGCGAAGCGGCGGGCGGCGGCCAGGCCGATGCCGGTGGTGCCCCCGGTGACGAGGGCGGTTTTGCCGTCAAGCTGTCCCACGATGGGTCTCCTTCTCGTGTTTCCATTTGGGCTGTCCGGCCGGCCGGTGCGCCGGCCGGTGGTCAGTGGGTTGCGGGGGCGAGACTCGGCAGGAGAGTCGCCAGGTCCCGCCACTGCGGCAGGGGCAGCGCCGGCTGATCCGGCTCCTCGGGCCGCAGCACGTGGAGGGCGACGTGGTCCGCGCCCGCGTCCAGGTGCTCGCGGATGCGGTCGCCCACCGCGTCGAGGTCGCCCCAGGCGACGAGTGCGTCGATCAGTCGGTCACTGCCGCCGGGGACCAGGTCGTCCTCGGTGAACCCGAGGCGTGCCAGGTTGGCCCGGTACGCCGGGAAGCCGATGAACATGCCGATCCCGGCCCGAGCGGCGGTGCGGGCCCGGTCCGGGTCCCGTTCGAGGACGACGGCCAGGTGCGGAGCGACCAGCGGTTGCGCCCCGACGCGTTCCCGCTGGGCCGCGGTGTAGTCCGGGGTCACGAGGAACGGGTGCCACCCGGCCGTCCGGTCGGCTGCCAGGTCCGCCATCCTCGGCCCGAGCGCGCCCAGGATGCGGCGTCCGGCGGGAACCGGCCGGGGCGCGGCGTCGAGGGCGTCCAGCCAGCGGCCCATCGACTCCACCGGCCGGCCGTAGTCCTGTCCCGCCCGGGCGGCCGAGTGGGCGTTGCTGACCCCGAAGCCGAGGATCGTCCGCTTTCCGTGGACGGCGTCCCACGCGGCCAGCCGGTCCCCCAGGGCCACCGGGTCCTGGCCCCAGATCGCCAGGACACCGAGCGCGACCGTGGCGCGCGGCGCGGCCTCCAGCAGGTGGCCGACGTCGTCGACCGCCCCACCGCCGTCGAGGCCGGGTATCCACAGCGCGCGGAAGCCCCGTTCGTCGAGTTCGGTCGCCGCGTCCCGGACGGCCGGGCGGGCCGCGCCCCGCAGTTCCATGCTCCAGACGCCGACCGCAGGCAGCGAGGTGTCCAGCCGTGTTGCCACACCAACCTCCAGAATTTGTGTACCGAGCGGTACTCATATGAAGGTAGCAACCAACGACCCGGCCGCCAAATTTCTGTACCGTTCGGTTGCGACCTGGGTAACATGGGTGCCGGGAGGTGGTTGGCCGTGCCGCAACGAGGACGACCGCGGGGTTTCGACGCCGAGGCGGCACTGGAGCGCGCCGTGGAGGTGTTCTGGCGGCAGGGGTACGAGGGGACGTCACTGAGCGACCTCACCGCCGCCATGGGCATCAACAGACCGAGCCTCTACGCCGCCTACGGCGGCAAGGAGGAGCTGTTCCGCAAGGTCGTCGCCCGCTACGCCGACCAGGACATGCTGTACGCGCGCAACGCGCTCGCCCGACCCACGGCGTACGAGGTCGTCGCCGCCCTGTTGCGGGACAACGTGCTCGCCGTGACCCGGTCCGACCGCCCGGCCGGCTGCCTCTCGATCCAGGGCGGCACCGCCTGCTCCACCGAGAACACCACCGTCGCCGGGTTCCTCGCCGCCAGCCGACTGGCCGGCGAACAGGCCCTCGCCGACCGGCTCGCCCGCGCCGTCGCCGAAGGCGACCTACCCGCCGACGCCGACCCGGCCGCGCTCGCCCGTTTCGTCATGATCGTCACCGAGGGTCACGCGGTGCACGCCGCCGCCGGGGTCAGCCAGGCCGACCTGTTGCAGGCGGCCGAGATCGCGCTCGCCGGCTTCGCCGCCGCATCCGGGGCGCGGCCGGCCGAGCACGCCACCGACGCGGCGTGAAACAGGTCGTGGCGGTGCTGCTCGCACGTTCGCCGCTGCGGACCGGTCCGGCCGACCACCGTCGGTACGCGTCGGCAACGCCGACTCGGGTTCGCTGAAGTCGGGGTGTCCATTGCGCATGGACACCCCGACTCAATGACCTCGTGTCGATCGTGGCCGATCGACGAGACCGCTCGGCGATCGATCAGGGGATGTAGTCGAGCTTGAAGTTGTGGCCCTGCGCGTCGTGGCCGCCGCCGACCGCACAGCGGCCCTTCTCCGGCAGACCGTTGTAGAACATCACCCGGCACGTGCGGCAGGACCGCCACTTTCCTGGAACCCACAGACTCCGCCGCTTTTCCTGGACGTTCGGCCAAAGGACGGCGAGGGCGGGCGCGGTCAGTCGAGCAGGAGCAGCACCGCCACCATGGCGAGCAGGACCACTGCCACGCTGACGACGAGCAGCGTCGCTGCCCGGCGGGTGCGGGCCCGCGCGTACGGGACGTGGAGGACCCCGTCGGTGAACCGCTTGTAACCGGCCACCTCACCTGCCGGGGACCACGGGTTGGTCTCCCGCACCTCCGGGGTCGGGGGCCGGTTCGAGACGTCCTCCGTCTCGTACGTCGGCTCGATCCGGGGCGGTAGCTTCCGAAACCGGTCGTCCATGTCGTGCAGTGTCGCAGGCGAGGGCCAGGGCGAGGGATCCACCGGAAACGACGGGGCTCCGACCGCGCGTGGCGGTCGGAGCCCCGTCGTTGGTGGTGTCAGGCCGCGTCGACCGCGGTGACGGAGAAGGTGCCGGTGTTGTCCGACGGGTCAGCGTCGACGGCCGGGTCCCAGTTGACCTGCACCTCGATGCTCGCCTCACCCAGGTCGCCGAGCGGGGTCCCGGCCTCGCCCCTGAAGATCAGGTCGAAGCTGCGCTCCTCACCCTCCATGAACTGGCCGCCGGGCACGCAGAAGTGCGCGCAGCCGTCGGACGGGTCGGTGTACGACTCCCCGACCCCCGCCGGCAGGCCCTGCGTTACGACGTTGAGCGCCCAGTGCGGCGCGTCGCTGTCGTAGCGCACGGTCAGCGGAAGCCGCCCGAGGAAGCCACCGTCCGGCTGGCGGACCAGGGTCAGGTCACCGACCGAGGTGAGGCTCGCCTCCGGCCGGGTGTCCCGGACGTACGGCTGTGGGTCGCGCAGCGAGCCGGTCGACGACCGGAAGCGGGTGGAGAACGCCTCGTTGGTGACGGTCTTCCCGCCGACCGTGACGGCCAGGCGACCGTTCGCGGCCTTCATGGCGTACGGCTGGACGGTGGTGAGGACCTCGAAGTCGATGGTGAAGGCGCGCCGCTCACCGGGCTGGAGCTCGCCGCCCGGTACGTCGCACTCGACCCGGATCCGACCGTCCGGCAGGGCCTCGCCGCCGCTGTAGCAGGAGGTGCCCCACTCCAGGTTCACGTAGGAACCCGGGACGGGTTCGGTGATGACGTACCGGGCGCGGCCCGGCTCCGAGCCCTGGTAGGTCAGCTCGACCTGGAGGGACCCCCGGTAGCCGCGCGCGGTCGGCTCGAACACGAGCCGGTCGGCGACGGTGGCGGTGGACGCCGTCGAGGCGGATGCGGCCTGGGCGGCCGGCGCGGCGAACACCGACACCGCGGCCAAACTCAGCACCCCGGCCAGCACAGTGGACAGTCTGAATCGCATGGAACTCCCCGACTTCCCCGTTACCGCGGACGTTCCGCGGCGACGCCCACGAAGCCGGCGCGCTGCACGGCCGTGAGCGGTCCTCATCATCGCAGTCCGGCCGGTCGCCCCGCTGTCCCGCCGCCGGCCGGAGGCGGCGACCACCGCCCGGCACCTCGTGTCGTTGATCCGGTTGAAACCGTCGCCCAGCAGGCACGACGGTGGGGGCACCGACACGTCGAGGAGGGACGCCGATGACCCGTCAGCGCGAGACCGTGGAGGTCGACCCGGTCCTGTTCCGCGCCGTGTACGACTCACCCGCCTCCCTGCCCGGCCGGCACCGCTGGACGACCCCCGAGTCGGACGTACGCCGGATCGAGAAGCTGCTCGGGATGCCGCTGCGCAGCATCGGCGCACCGCTGTGGGTCAGCGGCGACGAGCCGGACTGTCCGAAGTGCTCCCGGCGGATGACCTGGTACGACATCGTCTCCTCCGCGCTCTCCGGCGTGCACGACCGGATGATGATCGCGACCGTCATCCTGGGCGACCGGAAGTACGTCAACACCGAGATCCCGGACGCGATCGCCGGTGTCAACTGTGCCGACTGCCGCACGCCGATCGAGGGCCTGCGCAGCTTCAAGTGCCACAACTGGGCGTACGCCTTCGAGGCGCTGGAGGAGGTCCGGCAGCGGATGTCCGGCGCGTCAGTCCTCGGCGGTCAGGTCGCGAACGTGCCGCAGCCCGGGCCGTCCGTCGAGTGACACCGGCCCGACCGGGGTGAAGCCGGTGCGCCGGAGCACCGCCAGCGAGGCGGCGTTGTCCAGGGTCGCCCCGGCGGTCAGCCGGCTGAGGCCGTACGCGTCGCGGGCCAGCGCGCACGTCCGGCGTACGCCCTCGGTGGCGAGCCCGCGCCCGGCGGCGCGCTCCGCGACCCGGTAGCCCAGCTCGGCCTGCCCGGCCGCGATGTCGACCAGGTTGAACCGTCCCAGGACCGTGCCGTCGTCGTCGACCAGCAGGTGGAAGCGGCAGGTGCCGGTGGCCTGCTCGGCGAGGAGCGCGGCGTGCCGTGCGGCGAAGCCGGCGAAGTAGTCGTCGCCTCGGTCCGGCAATGACCGGGCGAACCACTCCCGGTTGTCGCTCTCGAAGCGGAGCAACGCCTCGGCGTGGTGGGCGGCGAGCGGCTGGAGGTCGGGCACGGCGCCACCCTAGCCGCGGCGGTGCCCCGTGTCCCTGGTGTTAAGAAGGGGCCCTTCCTCTACCGGAGACGTTAAGAAGGTGCCCTTCCTTTCACCTTGGGGCGGCGGCCGGGGGGTGAGGGCGGTTCGGGGCCGGGGTCGGGGACCGGCGGCATCGGTCGGGTGACCGACGCCCCGCCGGTGACCCGGAACGGCTCGCCGTGGTGCCAGACGTCGACGCCGGCCTCCGGGTCGGCGTCCGGCAGCTCGTAGCGGGCCTCCTCCGGGGTGAGCGTGACCCGCAGCCGGTGGCCGTGCCAGCGCAGGCTGAACGCGAGCCGGTGGATCTGTCGGGGCAGCCGGGGGTCGAAGGAGAGCACCGCCCGGTCGTCGCGGAGCCCGCCGAAACCCTGCACGAGGGCCAGCCACGCGCCGGCCAGGGAGGCCAGGTGCAGGCCGTCGGACGTCTTGTCGCCCAGGTCGGCGAGGTCCTGGAGGGCCGACTCGGCGAACAGGTCGTACGCGAGGTCGAGATGCCCCACCTCGGCAGCGAGCACCGCCTGCGGGGAGGCCGACAGGGAGGAGTCGCGGACGGTGCGCGCCTCGTAGTACGCGAAGTTGCGCGCCTTCTCCTCGGCGGTGAACTCGCCGGGGCAGCGTTGCATGGCGAGCACCAGATCGGCCTGCTTCACCACCTGCTTGCGGTACAGCTCCAGGTAGGGGAAGTGCAGCAGCAGCGGGTAGTCGTCCTCGTCGGTGCTCGCGAAGTCCCACTCCGGCTGGCTGGTGAAGCCGGCGGTCTGCTGGTGCACGCCGAGCTTGCGGTCGTACGGGACGACCATCGCGTCGGCGGCGGCCCGCCAGGCCGACACCTCGGCCGGGTCGACGCCGAGCCGGGCGGCCGCCTCCGGGTGCCGCCCGGCGGCGTCGGCGGCGCCGCGCAGGTTACGCCGGGCCATGAGGTTGGTGAAGACGTTGTCGTCGACGAGGGCGGCGTACTCGTCCGGGCCGGTGACCCCGTGCAGGTGGAACGTGCCGGTGTCGGACCAGTGGCCGAAGCCCTGCCAGAGCCGCGCGGTCTCCACCAGCAGTTCCAGGCCCGGCCCGGCGAGGAGGTCGTCGTCGCCGGTGACCGCCGCGTAGCGCAGGACCGCGTCGGCGATGTCGGCGTTGACGTGCAGGGCCGCGGTGCCGGCCGGCCAGTAGCCGGAGCACTCCCGGCCGCCGATGGTCCGCCACGGGAAGGTCGCACCGGGAAGCCGCAGTTCGGCCGCGCGTTCCCGGGCCTGCGGCAGGTGCGCGTGCCGCCACCGCAGGGCGGAGCGGGCCACAGCCGGCGCCACGTACGTCAGCACGGGCAGCACGTAGCCCTCGGTGTCCCACAGCACGTGGCCGTCGTAGCCGTTGCCGGTGAGGCCCTTCGCCGGGATGGTCCGGTCCCCGTCCGGTCGGCCGGCCTGGATCAGGTGGAACATCGCGAACCGGATCGCCTGCTGGAGTTCGTCGTCGCCGACGAGCAGCACGTCGGCGGTCTCCCAGGCGGCGTCGAGGACCGTACGCTGCCCGGCGAGCAGGGCGTCGAAGCCGTCCGCGCGGGCGGCGTCGGCCTCGGCGACGACCTGCCCGGCCAGGTCCTCGGGGGAGGTCCCGTCGACCGGGGCGCACTCGTACGCGGCGAACCGGGTCAGCTCCAGGCGCTCCCCCGCGCCCAGGGTCCCGGACAGCGACAGGCGCAGCCGGTCCGGTGCGCAGTCGACGCCCGGCGCGAAGCCGTCCGGGGCGTCCACCTCGTGCGCGACCGCGACGGCGACCCGCTGGCCGCTGCGGTCGGTGCGGTGGACCAGCACGCCGTCGTGCCCGGTCGAGTGGCGGTACTCGGCGGTCAGCGGGTCGGTGACCACCGACGCGGCCCGAGGGTCGTCGCGCTCGGGCACCCGCTCGTTGGCGAGCAGGTCGGCGCAGACCCGGATGTCGACCGGCCCGTCCAGCGGTTCGACGCTCCACCGGACGGCGGCCACCGGGCGCCGGGGCAGCGACACCAGCCGGGTGCTACGTACGCGTACGCCGTGACCGGCCGGGGAGACCCATTCGGTGAGTCGTTCGACCGTTCCGGCCCGCAGGTCGAGCACCCGGTCGTGGACGCGGAGGGTGCCGGTACGCACGTCCAGCGGTTCGTCGGCCACCCAGAGCCGGACCAGGGCCGCGTTGGGCGCGCTCACCACCGTGTCGCTCTCCTGCGGGAAGCCGTACCCGCTCTCGGGATAGGTCAGCTCACGCCGCTCGTGGAACCCGTTCAGGTAGGTGCCGGGCATGCCGTACGGCCGGCCCTCGTCGAGGGTGCCGCGCCAGCCCACCCACCCGTTCGAGAGCGCGAAGATCGACTCGGTCTCGGCGGTCCGGTCGAGGTCGTCGGCCGTACGCCGGACCCGCCAGCGTTCGTCGCCGTCCATACCGGGCGTGGTCGGCGGTCGGTCGGCGATGGGCTGCACGGGCGCCTCCTGCGTGTCCGGCGTACCTGGCCAGCGAAGCAGACCGGGCTGTGAGGTCGCTGAGCCGCCGGTCGTCGGGGGACGTCCGACCATCGCACGCCGCGGTGGCCCTAGGTTTTTCCAACGTTGCCGGAGCGGTAAACGCGACGCGAGCGTTTGGTGAGGTGGCTCATCCCCGCCGGGCGCGGGCGGCAGGTTTTGCGCCCCGGGTCGACGGGGAGGCGGTGGGCGCGGACCGGCCGCCGTGGAACCAGCGTTCCGCGTTGCCACCACCGTCACAGAAATCGGATATCAGCCATGACCAAGGACTTCGCACGTACCGCCGGCGGAGGGCTTCGCCTTGCCCGGTCAGTCATCGTCGGGTCGAGCCTGGTCGCCGCCGGGCTGGCACCCGTAGCGACCTCGGCCACCGAGGCCCGGGTCTCCGATCCGGTCGACCTCGCGACGGCGGCCTCCTACGCCGTCCTCGCCGACGACGCCGTCACCAACACCGGAAGCTCCGTCATCGACGGGGACGTGGGCGTACACCCGGGCACGGAGGTGTCGGGATTCCCACCGGGGGTCGTCAACGGCGAGCGCAACGTCGGTGACGCCGCGGCCGAGCGGGCGCAGGCCGACCTGACGGACGCGTACCAGGACGCCGTCGGACGGGATGCGAGGGCGACCATCGGCCCTGGACTCGGTGGACAGACGCTCACGCCCGGCGTGTACCGGGTCGCCGAGGACGCCGACCTGGACGGGACGCTCACCCTCGACGCGCAGGGCGACGCCACGGCGGTGTTCATCCTCCAGGTCGGCTCCGACCTGGACGCGGCGGAGAACAGCACCGTCCGGGTAGTGAACACGCCGGGGCCCGCCTGCAACGTCTTCTGGACCGTCGGGGACTCCGCCGACCTGAACACCAACACGTCCTTCACCGGCCGGATCATGGCCGTCCGGGACATCCGGCTCGAAACCGCCGCCCGGGTCGAGCAGGGTGGTGCCCTCAGCCGTGACGGTGCGGTCACCTTGGACACCAACGCGGTCAGTCGATCCGACTGCGCGGCGGCGACGGCACCGGCGAGCCCGACGACGCCGGCGCCGGTCACGCCCGGCACGACCCCGCCGGAGACCAGGGCGCCCGCTCCCACCCCGCCGGAGGTGACGGAGTCTCCGACGGCCCCGCCGACCGAACGGGATCGCGACAGGCGCCCGACGGCACCTCCGGGCCGGCCGGACCGCGACGAGCAGCCGGGCCGGGACGAGCGGCCGGACCGACCGGACCGCGACGAGCAGCCGGGCCGACCGGACCGCGAAGGGCCTCCCGGCCAGTCGGATCGCGACGAGCAGCCGGGCCGGCCGGATCGTGACGGGCCTCCCGGCCAGTCCGGCCGCGACGAGCAGCCGGGCCGGCCGGACCGCGGACCGGGCAACGACTGATCGTTCCGACGGGAGCGGTGTCCGACGAGGACGCCGCTCCCGTCCGCGCTCACGAGCCGTCAGGCGCGGGTCGCCACGAGAAGCGCCGCGACCGTGCCGAGGACGAGGAATGGTCCGAACGGCAGGCTCGCGGACCAGCGCACCCGTCCCGCCACCAGCAGACCGACGGCGACCAGCGCGGACAGTCCGCATGCCGCCAGCAGGCCGAGGACCGGGAAGGCCCACCCGTACCAGCCGAGCAGCATCCCCGCGCCGACCGCTAGCTTGGCGTCGCCGAGGCCGAAGCCGCGCCGACCGAGCAGCACCGTCGTGGTGGCGAAGAACAGCCCGAGGGCGGCCCCGGCGCCGATCGCCCGCAGCCAGGGCGCGACGCCCGCGCCGGTCAGCGCCGCGACCCCGAGCAGCAGTCCGGTCCCGACCGTGGCCGGGGTGGTGAACCGGTCCGGCAGGCGGTGCACGGCCACGTCGACGAAGACCAGCGGCACCATCCACCCGAGCCACCAGGCCGTCGCCACCAGTTCGCCGAGGGGCGCTCCGACCAGCGCCAGCACCGCGACGGCGAGGACCACGACGACCTCCACGGCGCCCGGCGGCGGGCCGACCCGACCACGGCACCGCCCGCACCGGGCGGCCGGACCGAGCGCCGGCCACGGGCGGGCCAGGTCGATCGGCGCGCCGCAGGCGTCGCATCCGCTCCGGCTCGGAGACCACGACGGTACGGCGTGCCGCAGCGCCGCGAGGCGGAGCGGGGGCGTGACCGCGAGGGCCGCCCAGGGGTACGACCGACGCGGGGTGCGGGCGGTGGGAGTGCGGGTCGGGTCGCTCGTCACCATGCCGGCTTCCCCCCGAGCCGCACTCCCACGGACACGCAGCGTAGTTTCGGGGACGGACTTCGGTAACGGGCATCGGCGGGTCCACCCCGGACCCCGGCACGAGCGAACGGGACGCCCGGCTCGTGCGGGCGTGGCCCGGCGGCGGCGATCGGCCCGCTCCACAGACCCGGACGGCCGAGGGGCAAAGCGGACAGGACCCACCGTTCGGGTCGGACCGACACCCCCTGCCCGCACCGGAACCGGCCCGACCGAGGCCCCCCGTGCCGACCGCCCGGTACACCTCCGCACATCCGCCGGACGGCCTGCCGCAACCTGCCCGCAACCATGCCCACCACCGCCCTTCATCACGCAGAGTATTCAGATGAATTGCCTCTGTTGCATCGGCGGGCGTCAGCCTATGCTCGCCCCTTGGGTGTGATGCAACCCACGACGAACCGACAGGACGAAACAGGAAATCTCCTGCGAGAAGATCTGTAACGGTAAATGCGGAAGCGCACGGGGCGGGTCCGGATGTGTTCATTCGGCCGCGCTTCCGCATGCCCGCCGGCCGCCACGACGCGGCCCGGGTCGCCACTGAGGAGGCACGACAGTGCGAGGACGGCAGCTTCGCCGGTGGTCAACCTGCCTGGTCGTGGCCGCGACGGTCGCTTCCACCACGGCCTGCGGCGCCGGTGACGAGACGTCCACCGGCACGACGGCCGTCGAGGCCACGCCCGCCCGAACCGACCGTAAAGCCGACGTACGCGCAGCGGAAAAGGCAGCTCTGGCCGCCTATTCCGGATATCTCGCCGCCTCCCGCGAGGCGAGCAGTCGCAGCGACCCCCATCTCGCGGAACTGTCGGCGTTCCTCGCCGATCCGCTGCTCACGCGGGTTCGGTTGACGATTCGGACGGCGAGACAGCACGGCGCCGTACGCACCGGGAAGCTGGTCTCCGACCCCACCGTGGTGGCGGTGGACCTGGCCGCCGTCCCGCCGACGGTGGAGATCCAGGACTGCCTCGACGCGACCGGCTACCAGCTCGTGTACGCGCGGAACCGGAAGGTCGTCCCCGGCACCCGGGGCAGCCGGCACCTGGCCACCGCGACAGCAACCCGCTATCCCGACGGCCGCTGGTTGATCAGCGCCGGCGTCGCCCACGAGGACCAGCCGTGCTGACCCGGCGGGGACGGCGGGGAGTGTCCGTGTTCGCCTTGGCGGCGCTGCTGGCGACGACGGTCGGCGTGCCCGCGCTCGCCGATCCGCCCGGTGCGGAGTGCCCACCGGGCCAGAGCGACTGCAACGTCTGGGACGACGACCCGGGCGACCCCGGCGACCCCGGCGACCCCGGTGGCGGTGACGGCGGCGGGAACGACGGCGGCGGTGGCGGCGGCGCGAAGTGCCAGTGGAACGGCCGCACGATCCCCTGCTACGACGAGTTCCTCGGCTGGTTCGACAACGGCTCCGGCTGCTACTTCAAGCTCGCCGAGCCGCAGCCGGCCGAGCCGCCCGACGGCCAGCAGTACTACGTGAAGACCTGCAACGGCGGGGACCTCGGCGAGCAGGACGTCGTGCTGCTCGACGACCCGCCGCCCGGCTTCGGCGCCCCGCCGGACCCGGAGGAACTGGCCCGCCGGGCGCTGGCCTCGATCTCGCTGCTCCCCCCGCGGGTGGCGGTCGCGCCGGACAAGGACAAGGGCCCCGGCCTGGTCGGCCTCCCGGTCTGGATGTGGGCCAGTCCCGGCGCGAACTACTTCGGGCCGATCCGTGCCTCGGAGTCCGAGCGGGGTCTGACCGTCACCATCGAGGCGAACGTCGACCGGATCGAGTGGCACATGGGCAACGGGCACCGGGAAACCTGCACGGGTCCCGGCACGGCGTACGACCCGCAGGGCCCGCACGCCGGGAAGAAGTCCCCGACCTGCGGCTACGACAGCGGCTACACGAAGGCCGGCACGTACCGGGTCTTCGCCACCACGTACTGGACCGTGCGCTGGTGGGCCGACGGCGTGGAGGGCGATCCCCCCATACCGCAGACCAGGACCAGCAACGCGGCGACGATCCGGATCAACGAACTTCAGGTGGTGGCGGAGTGAGCCTGGCGACGCGCAACGGAACCGGACCGGTGGACGCCCCGGTCACCCCACCGAAGGTGGTGCGGCAGCGCCGGATGCGGCCCGGGCTGCTCGGGCTGGCCGTACTGCTCATCGCCCTCGGCGGGCTGGGCGCGGCGTTCGCGGTGACGTCCGTCCGCGCCACCGGCAGCTACCTCGCGGTGGCCCGGCCCGTGGAAGTGGGCCGCGAGATCGGGGCGGACGACCTGATCACCGTCCAGGTGGCCGGCGGTCGAGGTCTGTCGCCGGTGCCCGCCGGGCGGCTCGACGACGTCGTCGGCAAGCGCGCCGCCGTGGCCCTCGTGCCCGGCACGCTGCTCACCGACGACCAGCTCACCGACGACCCGCTGCTCGGCCCCGGTCAGCAGCAGATCGCGCTCGGGCTCGACCCGGCGGAGATCCCCGCCCGCAAGCTGCACCCCGGCGACAAGGTGCTGCTGGTCAGCACCCCCGACGACAAGGACGGCAGCTCCGCCGGCACCGCCACCCGGTTCGCCGCCACCGTCATCGACACGGCGGCCACCGGCAACGCCGACGAGTCGGTGGTGTACCTGGCGCTTCCCGTCCGGGACGTACCGGCCGTGGTGGCGCTCGCCGCGCAGGACCGGATCGCGGTCGTCCTCACCGGGGCGGCCTGAGCATGGCGATCATCGCGCTGGTGTCGGCGAAGGGCTCCCCCGGCGTCACCACCTCGGCCCTGGCCTGCGCGCTGAGCTGGCACCGCCGGCTGGTGCTGGTCGAGGCCGACCCGTCCGGCGGGTCGATCCTCGCCGGCTACCTGGGCGGCACGCTCGACGGGCCCCGGGGCATCGGCGAGCTGGCCGTCGGGGAACTGCGCGACGGCAACCTGGAGAGCGCCTTCTGGTCCCAGCTCGTCGACCTGGACGCCCCGAAGCGGGAACGCCTTCTCCTGCCGGGCGTGGTCGACCCCGCCCAGGCCGGCAGCGTCGTGCCGCTGTGGCAACGGTTCGCGGACTTCTTCACCGCCCTCGACCGGGGCGACCCCGCGTACGACGTGCTCGTCGACTGCGGCCGGTTGCACGTTCCCGGCCCGCCCTGGCCGGTCCTGCGTGCCGCCTCGGTCGTGCTGCTGGTCAGCGGCGCGCGGCTGCCGGACCTCTCCGGCACGAAGGCGATGGTGCGGGCGATCGAACGGGACTTCGCCGAGCACCGGGTGCCACCCGGCACGCTGCGGCTGCTGCTGGTCGGCGAGGGGCACTCCGACGGTGAGATCAGCCGCGCACTCGGCGTACCGGTGATCGGTCGGCTGCCGCGCGACCCGCGTACCGCCGAGGTCCTCGGCGTGGGCGGCACCGTGCGGGCCGGACGGCCGTTGATGCGCGCGGCCGGGGCGCTGGAGGTGCCGGTGGGATCGCTGCTGGACCGGCGGCGGGCCCGGCTGGCCTGGCCGGTGACGCAGGGGGTGCCGGATGCGGTTTGAGCCGGTCTCCACCGATCCCCGCCGGCAGGCGCCCACCGCCACCTCCATCGCGCCGCCGCTGGCCCCGCCGAACGGTCGCCACCACCACGCCGCCGTCGCCCCGGTGCCGGCGGTCGCACCGCCGCCCGAGCCGCCGCCCCGCCGGGTCGACTTCCAGGTGGTACGCGAGCTGCGCCGGGAACTGAGCGAACGGCTCACCCTCTGGCAGCGCGGTCGGGAGTTCGACGCCGACGCCGAGGACGTCGAGCGGGCCCGGCTCGCCGTGGCGGTGGTCTCCGAGTACGCCGACGCGATCCGCCGCGCCGGCACCCCGATGGCCGCCGGCGAGGAACGACTCCTGCTCGACCAGGTCACCGCCGAGCTGGCCGGGCTCGGCCGGCTCCAGACCCTGCTGGTCGACGACACCATCGAAGAGGTCCACATCCTCGGCTGCGACCAGGTGCGGATCACCCGGCACGGCGGGGGCGTGGACTGGGTCGACCCCATCGCCGACAGCGACGACGAGCTGGTGGAGATCCTCCAGGCGGCGGCCCGCCGCGCCGGGGCCACCGAGCGTTCGCTGTCCACCTCCAAGCCGACGCTGGACCTGCAGCTGCCCGACGGCAGTCGGCTCGCCGCGGTGTTCCTGGTCAGCCACCGCCCGTACGCGGTCATCCGGAAGCACAACACCCTCGAGGTCTCCCTCGACGACGTCGCCGGGGCCCGGGGTGACCTGGACGAGATGATCGATCCACTGCTGCGCGACTTCCTGCGCGCCTCGATGCGGGCCGGTCTCAACATCATGGTCGCCGGGCTGGCCGGTGCCGGGAAGACCACCGTCATCCGCGCGCTGATGAGCGAGATCCCGCCCGACGAGCCGTACGTGCTGCTGGAGGAGAGCCGGGAACTGCTCCCCGCCCGCCGGGGGCACCGGCACCGGGCGGTCATGAGCTTCGAGGCCCGGGAGGGCCACGGCGAACGCGGGATGGACGGGCGGCCGGCGGGTGAGGTGAGCATCGCCGACCTGATCCCCGTCTCACTGCGGATGGGTGTGCTGCGGATCATCGTCGGCGAGGTCCGGTCCCGGGAGATCGTGCCGATGCTCCAGGCCATGACCACCAGTCGGGGATCGATGTGCACGATCCACGCCCGTACGCCCGGCGGGGTCAGCGAGCGGATCATCGAGCTGGCGCTGGCGCACGGCCGGGAGATGACCGTGGACCAGGCACGCCGGATGGCCGGCAACGCGCTCGACCTGATCGTCTACGTCACCGTCGAGGACGAGACCGCGATCGGCGGCCGGAAGCACCGTTTCGTGTCGCACGTCGAGGAGGTCATCGGCGTCGGCGACAACAACCGGATCGTCACCACCACGGTCTTCGGTCCCGGACCGGACGGCCGGGCGGTGCCACGCCACCTGCCGGAACGGATCCGCGCCCAACTGCTCCGGGTCGGCTACGACGCCCGCCTGCTGGGCCGGTGGATCGAGGCGGGCACCGGCGCCTGGCGGCGGCCCCGACAGACCCGTCTCGGACGGCGGTGACCGGTGCCGGACAACGTGGAACTCGTCGCGGTGCTCGCCGGTGCGGCCTGCGTGGCCGGGCTGATCCTCGCCGTCGTCGCGATCGTCGGCACCAGCCGCCCGCCGGGCCCCGCCCCGGGTGCCGGCAAGGGCGTCGAACGACTCTGGAGGGGTTCCGGCGCCACTCCCCGCGAGCAGCGCGCCCACCAGGCGCTGTTGGTCGGCGCGGTGGTGGCGGGCGCGCTGGCGTTCCTGATCACCGGCCTGCCGGTGGTCGGCCTGCTGGTGGCGATCGCCGTGCCGGGCACCCCGTGGCTCTTCTCCGTCGGCAAGGAGGAGCAGCGGGCCATCGCGCGCATCGAGGCCGTCGGTGAGTGGACCCGCCGGCTCAAGGACGTCTCCGCCACCGGCCAGGGCCTCCAGGCGGCGATCACCGGCACGGTGGCCACCGCGCCGGAGGAGATCCAGGAGGAGGTACGGCTGCTCGCGGCCCGCCTCCAGGCCGGCTGGCTCGCCCGGCCGGCGCTGCTCGCCTTCGCCGACGAGATCGGCGACCCGGTCTGCGACCAGGTCGTGGCGGCGCTGATCCTGCACCTCACCGACCGGGGCGAACGCCTTGGCGACGTGCTGGGCTCGATCGCCGCCGCGGCGGCGACCGAGGTGGCCACCCGGCGCGAGGTCGAGGCGAAGCGCACCCAACCCCGGTTCGCGGTCCGCTTCCTCACCGGCATGACCCTGGCCACCGTCGCGTACGGGCTGATCAACGTCGAGTACGTCCGCCCGTACGGCACGCCCTTCGGGCAGGTGGTGATGGCGGTGCTCGGCGCAGCCTTCATCGGCCTGCTCGCCTGGGTCCGGTCGATGAGCCAGCCCCAGCGCCCCGCGCGTTTCCTGCCGGCACCGGACCTGCAGGAGGTGGTCGCGTGAGCGCGAGGAACGCAGCGCAGCGGAGTCCCGCCGTCGCGATCGAAGGACGGCTCCGATGATCCTCAACTGGCATCTGGCCGTCGCCGTCGTCGGTGGGGCGGCCGTCGGTCTGGGCGTCTTCCTGGTCGTCCGGGAACTGGTGCCGGCGACCCCGGCGCTCGGCCCGGCGCTGCGCCGGCTGCACCAGCCACCCGGGACCTCCGGCGAAGCGCCGGCCGGACGGCAACTGGAATGGCTCACCGGGCTGTCCCGGTGGCTGCGACCGCCGCACCGTCAACTCGCGCTGATCGACCAGACTCCCGAGCGGTACGCGCTGTCGCTGCTGCTCTCCGCCCTGATCGGGCTGGCCGCGCCGACCCTGCTCGGCGTCACGCTGCTCGCCGTCGGCGTACGGCTGCCGGTGGTGGTGCCGGTGCTCGGCAGCCTCGGTCTGGCACTGGTCTGCGCGCTGTCCGCCCACCGGTCCGTGATCATCAGGGCCGACCGCGCCCGGGACGAGTTCCGCGCCGCCATCTGCACCTACCTGGACCTGGTGGCGTTGCAGCTCTCCGCCGCCCACGGGCCGGTGCAGTCGCTGGAGCGGGCCGCGGCGGTCTGCGACGGCTGGGTCTTCGACCGGATCCGGGAGTCCCTGCGGATCGCCCAGATGCAGATGCACTCGCCCTGGGACGAGCTGCGCGACCTGGCCGACCGCATCGGCATCCCGGAACTGGGCGACGTGGGCGCGATCATGCGCTCCGCCGGCAGCGAGGGCGCGCAGGTGCACGAGACGCTGCGCAGCCGCGCCGATTCCCTGCGGGACCAGATCCGCACCGACAACCTGACCCGGGCCGAGGGGGTGACGAGCCGCCTGGACATCCCCGGGTCGCTGCTCGTCTTCGTCCTCCTCGGCTTCGTGATCTACCCGTTCATCGCCCGCCTGTGAAACCCCGAGAGAAGGAGCACGCCATGTCCGTCATCCACTACGTGCACGCCACGCTGGCGGCACGCCTGGCCGAGCTGCGCCGCGACGGCGAGCGGGGCGACAGCCCCGTCCCCACCGCGGTCATCATCTTCGGCCTGGTCGCCGTCGCCATGGCGGTCACCGCCGCCGCCCTGGGCGCGGCGAACGACTGGATGAGCAACATCCCGAAGCACCAGGACCCGAAGTAGAAGCCTGAACCGTGATCCACGCAGTCATCACCGCGGGGCGCCGGGCGGCCACGACCGCCGTCCGGCGTCTCCTGCCGGCCGCCGTACGGCGGCGGCTCCGGTCCGGCGACGACCGGGGCGCCAACCCGGTCGAGCTGGCGGTGACGATGCCGGCGATCCTGGTGCTGCTCTTCGCCTCGATCCAGGTGGCCGCCGTGTTCGTGGCGCGCTCCACCGCCCTGAACGCGGCGCAGAGCGGGGTCAACGCGCAACGCGTCTACCAGGCCCCGCCCGGCGCCGGCACGGCCCGTGCGACCGGCTTCCTCACCGCCGCCGGTGGCTGGTTGGTCGGCTGGAAGTCCCCCGGCCCGAGCTGCGTCACCGAGGTGACCGAGGTGACCTGCACGGTCACCGGCCGCGCGCTGTCGATCGTCCCGGGGGTCGACTTCGCCGTGACGCAGACCGCGCACGGGACGAGAGAACGGTGGACGGTGCCATGAGGCGTACCGCCGACCGGGGTGCGGTCTCCATCGAGGTGGCGGTCCTCGCCCCGGCGTTCGTCGCGCTGATCGTGCTGGGCGGCGTGGCGGGCCGTACCGCAGTGGCGGCCGAGGCGGTCGACGCCGCCGCGCACGACGCGGCCCGCGCCGCATCCATCTCCCGGAACGCGGCCACCGCCCGTGCCGAGGCCCACGACGCGGCCGGCAAGCAGCTCGAATGGAAGGGCCTCAACTGCACGGGTACGCCTCAGCTGACGTTCGGCGGATCGGTGGCCGGCAGCCCGGCGAGCTTCGACGACGCGTTCGACAGTCCGGCGGGGCAGGAGGCCTCGGTCACCGTCCGTATCGCCTGCACCGTCTCCTACGAGGACATGAAGCTCTCCGTGCTGCCCGGCATGCAGCTGTCGAACGAGGTGTCGGCGAGCTTCACCTCGCCGCTGGACCGCTACCGGAGCCGGGGATGACCGCCCGCCGCGCGGCGTTGACGCGTCACCACCGCGACGACGGCCGGGTGAGCGTGTTCCTGGCGGTGGCCGCCGTCGGCGTCCTCACGATCATCGCGCTCGCCTTCGACGGCGCCGGGCAGTTGCGCACCCTGCAACGCGCCGACAATCTCGCCGCGGAGGCCGCCCGAGCCGGTGGCCAGTCGATCGACCGGGCCACCGCGATCGAGGGCGGGCCGAAACGGATCGACCAGCCACAGGCTCGCCAGGCCGTGGCCGACTACCTCACCGCCGCCGGCTCCACCGGCCACACGGTCACCTTTCCGGTGGTCGACGGCGAGACGCTCGTCCAGGTCGACGTCACCGTCACCTATCAGCGATCCCTGCTCGGCCTGGTCGGCTTCAACCGGACGGTCACCGTCTCGGGCCGGGCGACCGCGCGCGCACTCACCGGGGCACCGTAGGAAGGAAGGCAGTCATGACCGCATCGGGTGGGTCCGTCGTACGGCGGACCGGACGCGTCCTCACCGGACTCGGCGCACTCGTCGTGCTCTGCGGGGTGCTGGTCGGCGCCCCGGTGGCGCTGCTGACCCTCGCGGGCAACCCGCTGCCCGACCATGTGCCCACGCTGGCCGAGGTCGGCACCACGCTGACCAGCCGCGACGACGGCCAGCTGTTCCTGCGCGCACTGGCGCTGGCCGGCTGGTTCGGCTGGGCGACCTTCGCCCTGTCCGTCCTCGTCGAGCTGGGCGCTCAGACGCTACGCCGGCCGGCACCCCGGCTGCCCGGGATGGGCCGGCAGCAGCGGGCAGCCGCCGCGCTGGTCGGATCGGTCGCGCTGATCATCGCGGCCAGCCCCGCGGCGGCGAGCGCGGCCACCCTGGCCGGCCCGTACGCCCTGCCGGCGCCCACCGCGGTCACGCACGTCAGCGCCGCGGGTCCCTCCACCGCGTACGCGGCACACACCGGACTCGTCACGCGGCCGGTGACCGCCCCCGCTCCGCTCGCGCAGACCGCACACGCCGCACCGGCCGGCGCGCCGGACGGTGCCGCGCCGGTCTACCGGGTGGCGAAGGGCGACCACCTCGGCGCGGTCGCCGAGCGCTACCTGGACCGGTTCGGCGACTACCGGGAACTGGCCGAGTTGAACCGGCTGGCCGACCCGGACCGGATCCGCCCCGGGCAGTTGCTCCGGCTGCCCACCGAGGCACACGACCAGGGTGCCCGCTCGCACGCCAACGGCCGCCTGGTGCCCGGGCCCGCCGCTGAACGGCCGGCGAAGCCCGCACCGGCCCGGCCCGCACCGTCCGCCGAACCGGACGCTCCGCAGCAGGTGTCCCCCGCACCGCCGGCGGCCGACCTGCCGGACGAGGCTCCGGAGGGGTCCACCGGCCGGGGGACCGACGACGACGGCCCGGTGATGACGGTCGGCGCGGCCCGGCCCGGCGACCCCGACCGGGTGAACCGGCCCCTCGCGATCTCGGCGGTCCTGGCCGTGTCGAGCATCGTCGGCGCGCAGATCGGCGCGGTCCTGGGTCTGCGCCGTCGTCCCGGTGTGGCGCGAGCCGGCGCCAACTCCGGTGCCGGCAGGGTGCCGCAGGACGTACCGGTCGGCCGGCACCGGCGCGGCTGAATCAACCTCGGCCCGCACCGGCGCGGCTGCACCGACCTCGGCCGGCAGTATCACGGCCGGTCGACGCCGAGTCGGGTCGAGGATCCCGGCCGGTGCGGCCATAGCTCGTTGCTCTCATACCTGTCCGTCATATTCATGACGGACAGGTATGAGAGTCGAAAGCGATGCGGGCACCAAAGGGCGCGCCGCCACCGCGATCAGCGGCCGAAGGCAGGGGACCGGTCAGGGGATGCGGGCCTCCACCACGCCGTCCACGACGCGGGTCGACAGGATCTGCTGGTCGTTGGCGGACGGTCCGTGGACGACCTCGCCATCGTCGAGCCGGAACGCGCTGCCGTGCCACGGGCACACCACGCAGTCGTGCCCGTCGATCCGCTGGACCTCGCCCTCACCGAGCGGACCGCTCTGGTGCGGGCAGCGTTCCAGCATGACGGTCACCTCGTCGCCGTGCCGGTAGAGGATCACCGACACGTCGTCGATCTCGCGGGTGACCAGCTTCCGCTCCGGCAGCGCGGTCATGTCGGCCACCGGGTGCCAGCCGTCGCTCATCCGGTGCAGCTCGGAGATGCTCTGGTTGACCTGCGCGCCCTGCTTGTACGCCAGGTGCCCGCCGATGTACGCGCCGGTGCTGGCCGCGGTGAGCCCGAGCCAGCCCAGCGTGCGACCGAGGGTGTGCCGCCCGCTCAGTCGCGCGGCCACCGAGCCGGCGTAGAACGCCAGGCCGACGCTGTTCGACGCGGCGTGCACGAGCCCGATGCGGCGCTGGTCGCGGGAGAGCGCGGCCCAGTCGTTGAGGCCGGCGACGGCCGCCGGCACGGCGCTGACCGTGCCGAGCACGCAGAGCGTGGTGGCCGCCCGACGCTGTCCCGGCATCAGGTCCAGCACCGCCGTGCTGATCCAGGCGCCGACGGGGACCTGCACCATCGCCGGGTGCAGCGGGTGCCCCAGCCAGACACCGTGCAGCAGGTCGCGCACCCGCTGTGGACGGAGGGTGGCCTGGACCACCTTCTGCAACCGGTCGCCGACCCGGTCCAGGCTGGAGGCCTGCTCGATCTTCGTCATGAGTGCTCGCACGAGTACCGACTTCCCGGTACGAGCAGGAGCAAACCGACCTCGGGGGACGGATACCACCATCGGGTGATCGCCGGGCTACCGCGTCCCCTCCGCCGGCCGCCAACGGTCGTGGTGGACCGCCTCGGCCAGCGGGCGGTCGCGTCGCCAGCCGTGCCGCACCAGGTCGGGGACGGCTTCGAGGTGGGTGACCGGGCCGAGGCAGAGCCAGGCGACCGGGCGTACGCCGTCGGGGATGCCGAGGAGTTCGGCCAGCCACGGTTCCCGGTAGAACGACACCCAGCCGACGCCGAGGCCCTCGGCGGTGGCGGCCAGCCAAAGGTTCTGGACGGCCAGGCAGGCCGAGTAGAGCCCGGTGTCGGCGATGGCGTGCCGGCCCAGCACGGCGGGGCCACCCCGCGCCGGGTCGTACGTGACGACCACCGACAGCGTCGACTCCAGCACGCCGTCGATCTTGATGCGGCTGAACCGCTCGGCGGCCGCACCGTCGAGGGTGGCGGCGAAGGTCGCCCGCTCGGTGTGGACGTGTTCGTGGAAACGGCGGCGCAGGTCCGGGTCGCGGACCACGACGAAGTCCCACGGCTGGGAGTGACCGACGCTCGGCGCGGCGTGCGCGGCGGCCAGCACCCGGTGCAGGGTGTCGTCGGGCACCGGCGCCCCGGTGAACTGACCGCGTACGTCCCGACGGCGGTGGATGGCGTCGTACAGATCCATGGCAGGCTCCCGCTGCGTTCGGCCCACGCCGACGGCGTGGGCACCGGACGCGAGGCCGGTCTTCGGACTCCCGGATCGTCGCCTGGCCGTCCGCCTTCCCAGCCGGTCGGCCAGTGGCTGCGCTGTCGCGCGTGGACGGTGGCTCCCCGGTCACCGCGGCGGGCCCGTGCCGGATTCGCACCGGCTTCCCGATTCTCCCCGCTCGCGCGGGGCACCTCACATGATCGTGCCGACGCCGATGCTAACCGCACCGGCGGGGCCTGGCGTGCCGGGTCCGCCGCGGGCATGCTGTCCCGATGGGCGTACGCGTCGAACGTGCCGCAGGGGTGACCACGGTGATCCTGGACCGGCCGGCGGCGCGCAACGCGGTCGACGGGCCGACCGCCCGCGCGCTCGCCGACGCGTTCCGCGCGTTCGAGGCCGACCCGGACGCGGCGGTCGCGGTGCTCTGGGGCGCCGGTGGCACGTTCTGCGCCGGAGCGGACCTGAAGGCGATCGGGACCCCGAGCGGCAACCGCGTCGAGCCGGACGGGGACGGTCCGATGGGCCCGACCCGGATGGTGCTGTCCAAGCCGGTGATCGCGGCGATCTCCGGGTACGCGGTGGCCGGTGGGCTGGAGCTGGCGCTCTGGTGCGACCTGCGGGTCGCCGAGTCCGACGCGGTGCTCGGGGTCTTCTGCCGGCGCTGGGGGGTGCCGCTGATCGACGGGGGCACCGTCCGGCTGCCCCGGCTGGTCGGCGAGAGCCGGGCCATGGACCTGATCCTCACCGGCCGCGCCGTGCCGGCCGCCGAGGCGTACGACATGGGGTTGGTGAACCGCCTGGTCGCGCCGGGTGAGGCGCGGGCGGCGGCCGAGCGGCTCGCGGCCGAGATCGCCGGGCATCCGCAGACCTGCCTGCGCAACGACCGGTCGGCGGTCCTCGCCGGCGCCGGGTTGCCCGAGGCGGAGGCGCTCGCCACCGAACTGGCGTACGGGCTGGGGTCGCTGGCCACCGACGCGGCCGCCGGTGCCGCGCGGTTCGTCGCCGGCGCCGGTCGGCACGGCGCCGGTACGGGCTGAGCCGGGCCGGCACGGCGCGCCGGCCCGGCACCCGGCGTCAGCTCAGGTCGCGGACGGCGTCGCCGATGGCCCGGTGGAAGGTCGGGTACGCGTAGATCATGTGCCGGAGCTGGGCCAGCGGTACGGCCGCGTGCACCGCCACCACCAGCCCGGACAGCACCTCGCCGCCGGCCGGGCCGACCGACGTGGCGCCGATGAGGACGCCTTGGTCGGCGTCCGCGACCACCTTGATGAACCCGTCGGCCCGGTGGATCCAGCCCCGTGTCGACGACGACAGCTCGGCGAAGCCGACCTGCACGTTGATGCCGCGCTCCCGGGCCTGGTGCTCGGTGAGCCCGACCGCGCCGACCTCCGGGTCGGTGAAGGTGACCCGGGGCAGTGCCCGGTAGTCCGCAGGCGGCACCGTGCCGGCCGGCCCGCTGGACCCGTTCGCGCCCACCGCGCTGGCCGCGCCCATCGCCCCACCCACCGCGCTGGCGGTGCCGCTGGGGTCCGGGCCGCGTGTGGCGCGCCGGGCGTGGTCGAGGAGGTCGGCGACGACGATCGCCGCCTGGTACATGGCGATGTGGGTGAAGGCGCCCTCGCCGGTGACGTCACCCACCGCCCACAGCCCGTCGGCGACGTGCAGCCGGTCGTCCACCGGCAGGAAGCGCTGCCTGGCGTCGATGCCGACCGTGTCCAGGCCCAGTTCCTCCAGGTGGGCCCGGCGACCGGTCACCACCAGCAGCCGCTCGGCGGTGAACGTCTCGCCACCGGCGCCCCGCAGGGTGAAGCCCTCACCGTCGTGGTCGACCCGGGCCGCCTTGACCCCGGTGTGGATTTCCACCCCGTCCGTACGCAGCGCCGCGGCGACCACCTCGGACGCCTCCGGCTCCTCGACGGCCAGGACCCGGTCCAGCGCCTCCACCACCGTCACCCGTACGCCGAAGCGGGCGAAGACCTGGGCCAGCTCCAGCCCGATCGCGCCGCCGCCGAGCACCAGCAGCGACCCGGGCAGCTCCTCGACCTCGATCGCCTGGTGGTTCGTCCAGTAGGGGGTGTCGGCCAGCCCGTCGATCGGTGGCACGGACGGCCGGGTGCCGGTGCCGAGCACGATCCCGTGCCGCGCCTGGAAGACCTGGTCGCCGACCCGTACCCGGCCGGGCCCGTCCAGCCGGCCGCTGCCGCGTACGAACCGGCCGCCGCGCCCGGTGAACCGTTCCACGGCCACCCGGTCGTCCCAGGTGTCGGTCGCCTCCTCGCGGATCCGCTTCGCCACCGGCGCCCAGTCCGGCCGCACCTCGGCGGTACCGGCCAGCCCGTCGACCCGGCGGGCCTCGGCGATCGCGTTGGCGGCCCTGATCATCATCTTGCTCGGGATGCAGCCCCAGTACGGGCACTCCCCGCCGACCAGGTCCCGCTCGACGCCGACGACGCTCAGGCCGGCCTCGGCGAGCCGACCGCCCACCTCCTCGCCACCGACGCCCAGCCCGACGACGACCACGTCCACGATCTCCGGCTCCGTCATGCGGTCAGCATTCCGCAGTGCCCGGCGCCGTGCCAGCGATTCGCCCGGTGGAATCCGCGCGACGGGCCCGGCCGGGGACCCTACGGTTGCCGCATGTCCGCACGCTTCGCCGCCGTCCACGACCGCTTCCACGACCTGCTCGCCTCCGGTCGCGAGACCGGTGCCGCCCTGGCGGTCGACGTCGACGGCATCCCCGCCGTCCGCCTCACCGGAGGTGCGGCCGACACCACCCGTCCCTGGCGGCCGGACACGCTGGTGGGCGTCTACTCGGTCGGCAAGCCGGTGGTCGCGCTCTGCCTGCTGACCCTCGTCGACCGGGGGCGGGTCGACCTGGACGAGCGGGTCGCCGTGTACTGGCCGGGCTTCCGTACCCCCGCCACCGTCCGCCAGGTGCTCACCCACACCGCCGGGCTGCCCGCCTTCCCGGTGCCGCGACCGGCCGAGGCCGTCGCCAACTGGGACCTACTCTGCGCCGACCTCGCCGCCGCCGACGGTGAGTGGGAGCCGGGCTCCGTCGCGGCCGAGCACGCCTGGACGTACGGGCACCTGGTGGGCGAACTGGTCCGGCGGGTCGACGGCCGACCGGTCGGACGTTTCCTGGCGGAGGAGATCGCCGGCCCGTGGCGGCTGGACCTCGGCTACGGGCTCGACGAGGCGGATCAGCTCCGCTGCGCCGACCTGCGGTACGGCGGGCCGGAGTGGCCGCGCCTGGCGGCCGGCGCACCTGGCTCGCTCCGCGCCCGTGCCGTGGGCAACCCGGCCGGTGGGCTGGACCTGTCGGTGCTGAACAGCCCGTTGTGGCGGGGCACCGAGGTGCCCGCGGTCAACCTGCACGCCACCGCCGACGCCCTGGCCCGCCTCTACACCGGCCTGCTCGCCGGCGGAACGCTCGACGGCGTACGCCTGTTCTCCGCCGACCTGGTGACCGAGGCGACCCGGGTCCAGTACGACGGTGACGACCTGCTGCTGAACCGGCGTACCCGGTGGACGCTGGGCATGCAGTGGGAGCCGGACGGCAGCTGGGGCATGGGCGGCCTCGGGGGCAGCTCGGCCTGGGCGGACCCGGAACGCGGCTACACCTTCGCGTACACCACCGCCCACCTGGCGGACCACGACCGGGTGGACGAGCTGGTCGAGGCACTGCACTCCTGCCTGTAGACGGGGACGCGCGAGCCGGGGCGCACGTTAGGAAGGGGCCCTTCTACAACGCCAGGCGTTAACGGGGGGCCCTTCCTTACACCTCAGCGGAGCCAGACGGGGTTGCTGTCGGGGGCGGTCAGCGGGGGCGGGTAGTCGAGGGTGCCGCGGAGCTGGTCGGGCAGTCGCCAGGGCTGGTGGACCGCCTTGCCCTCGACACCCGCCAGCTCGGGCACCCACCGCCGGACGTACGCGCCGTCGGGGTCGTACCGTTCGGCCTGCCGGACGGGGTTGAAGCCCCGGTACGGACGGGTGTCGTTGCCGGTCCCGGCGACCCACTGCCAGTTGCCGGAGTTGTTGGCCACGTCTCCGTCGAGAAGCCAGCGGAAGAAGACCGCGACACCCGGCCGCCAGTCGAGTCGGAGGCTCTTGGTGAGGTACCCGGCGGTGATCAGCCGCGCCCGGTTGTGCATCCAGCCCTCGGCGCGCATCTGCCGCATGCCCGCGTCGACGATCGGGACTCCGGTACGCCCCTCGGTCCAGGCCGCGAGGGCGTCCTCGTCGTACCGCCAGTCCTCGTCGGCCCCACGCCGGTACGCGGCGACGGAGATCTCCGGGAACCCGGCCGTGACCTGGTAGTAGAAGTCGCGCCAGCAGATCTGCCGGACGAAGGGCGAGTCGCGGTCCCCGGCGGCGTCGGCGACGGTCAGCGGGGAGAGGCAGCCCCACCGCAGGTACGGGCTGAGCCGCGAGGTGCCGTCACCGGCCATGTCGTCGTGCAGGTCGTCGTAGTCGGGCAGGGTGGGCAGCCACTGCTTCAGCCGACGCCGGGCCACGTCCTCACCGCCGACGGCGGTGTCGGGTGAGTCGCCGGTCGGCGGCTCGGGCAGCCGTCCGACGGTCACGCCGTCGGGCAGGCTGACCCGGCGGGGCGCGGCCAGCTCCTCGCGCCAGGACTGCCGGGACCAGGCCCGGTGGTAGGGGCTGAACACCCGGTAGTGGTCGCCGCCGCCGGGGCGCAGTTCGCCCGGCTGCACGACGGTGAGGCCCGGGAACAGGCGCAGGGCCAGCCGGTGCCGCTCGCACTCGGCGCGCAGCCGGCGCTCCCGTCGGCGGGCGTACCGGCTCACGTCGGCGGACAGGGCGACGCCCTGCGCGCCGACCTCGCGGGCGAGCTTCACCGTCTCGGCGACCGGGTCGCCCCGCCGAACGACCAGGTCGCCGCCGAGGCGGCGCAGGGCCTCCTTCAGCGCCGCCAGGCTCTGGTGCAGGAACCGGGTGCGGTTGGGCGACAGCTCGGCCAGCGCGGGGTCGAGGACGTACAGGGGGACCACCCGGTCGAAGGCGGCGCAGGTGGTCGCCAGCGCCGGGTGGTCGTGCACCCGCAGGTCGCGGGTGAAGAGCACGACGGCGGTACGCGCGCTCCGCTCGGTCACGGGCTCGGCGGCCCGGGCACCACCACCGGAGTGCCGGTGGGGGTGAGCAGGGCACGGGCGGCCACCGCCATCCGCCTTCGCTGCGGCACGAGCGCACGGTCGACGAAGACGTCGTAGTCCTGGGCGGCCACCTCGTCGAGGATTCCGCCGTAGAGCGCGTACGCGGTGCGCATGCAGGCCTGCGAGGCGGGCGCGAGCAGGGTGATGCCGGGGGCGGCGGCCAGGTAGTGCGCCTGCGCGCGGGTGACCTCGTACCGGATCAGCTCGCGGATCGGCTCGGTGGTGCGGCCGGCGGCCCGCGCCCGCGCCAGGTCCGCACGGGTGACGCCGAACCGGTCCATGTCCTCGTCCGGCAGGTACGTCCGGCCCCGGTCCAGGTCCTCGGCCACGTCGCGGATGAAGTTGGTGAGCTGGAAGGCGAACCCGAGCTGACGGGCGGGTTCCCGGGCGGCTGCCGGGTCGGAGCTGCCGAGGATCGGCAGCATCATCGTGCCGATGACGGCGGCGGAGCCCTCCATGTAGTCGAGCAGGTGGTCGTACGTGCGGTACGAGCTGACCGTCAGGTCCATCGCCATGCTCTTGAGGAACGACGCAAAGTCGTCCCGGTCGAGATCGAAGATGGCGATCGTGTGCAGGACGGCGGGGAGGAGCGGGTCGTCGACCGGCTCCCCGTGCAGTCCGGCGATGAACCGCCCGCCCCAGTCGTCGAGCCGGGCCGCGCGCTCGGTGGGCGGCAGGTCCTCGGTCCGGTCGACGATCTCGTCCGCATAGCGCGTGAAACCGTACAAAGCATGCACATGGCGCCGTTTCCAAGCGGGGAGCAGGCGGGTGGCGAGATAGTAGGTCCGGCCATGACGTCTGTGCAGTTGGCGGCAGCGCTCATAGGCAGCGGTGAGATCCGTGTCCACCGGCCCTCCTCAATTATCGACGCACCAATCGACGCAACTCGTAACCCTAGGGTACGCTCGCCGACATGGCCAACGACGCAGTTGCGGGTAATGCGCTCCGCGTGCCGCCGGCGGGGCCGACCGACGGGGACGATCCGGTCCGCGCGGTCCTGGCCGCTTACACGAAGGACCTGGTCAGAGCGGTCGACGACACCCTCGCCGGTTTCCTGGCCACCGAGGTCGCCGCCCTCAGCCGGATCGACGCGGCGATGGGCGGATTCGCCGCGACGGCGAGCGACTACGTCCTGGGCGGCGGCAAGCGGGTCCGCCCGACGTTCGCCTACTGGGGCTGGCGCGGCGTGATCGGCAACGGCGACCCGCTGCCCCCGGTGCTGCCCGCCCTCTCGGCCCTCGAACTCCTGCACACGTTCGCGCTGGTGCACGACGACGTGATGGACGCGTCCGCCACCCGCCGGGGCCGCCCCACCGCACACGTGGCGCTGGCGGCCCAGCACACCGCCGCCGGTCACCGCGGCGATCCGGACCGCTTCGGTGAGGCGGTCGCGGTGCTGATCGGCGACCTCTGCATGGTCTGGGCCGACCGGCTGTTGTCCCAGGCCACCCTTCCGCCGGCCCGCCTGCTCGAGGTCCGCCGCTGCTACGACCAGATGCGCGTGGAGACCATCGCCGGGCAGTACCTCGACGTGCTCGGCGAGAGCGACGCGGCGAACTGGTCGGTGGACCGCGCGCTGCGCGTCGCCCGCTACAAGACCGCGAGCTACACCGTCCAGCGCCCGCTGCTCTTCGGCGCCTGCCTGGCCGGCGCCGACCCGGAGGGGCCGCTGATCTCCGCGTACAGCCGCTACGGGCTGGCCGTCGGTGAGGCGTTCCAGCTCCGCGACGACCTGCTCGGCGTCTACGGCGACCCGGAGACCACCGGCAAGCCGGCCGGCGACGACCTGCGCACCGGCAAGCCCACCACGCTGCTCATGCTGGCCCGGCAACTGGCCACTCCCGCCCAGCGGCGGGCGCTCGACGGCGCGGGCGCCGAGGCGACCGATCAGAGGATCACCCGGCTCGCCGGGGTGGTCGCCGACACCGGGGCGGTCACCCGGGTGGAACGGATGATCGACGACCGGGTGGCCGAGGCGCTGGCCGCGCTGGGCACCGCACCGCTCGACGAGACGGCGCGCACCGCGCTGACCGGCCTCGCCACCGCCGCCACCCACCGGCGTTCATGATGGGCAGTCTCGAGAAGGAGGTGGCGTCGTGCGCACCGTGAACGGACGGACCGACCGGGTGGTGGTCGTCGGCGCGGGTCTCGGCGGGCTGGCGTGCGCCCTGCACCTGGCCGGCAGCGGCCGGCAGGTGACCGTGCTGGAGCGCGAGTCGGTGCCGGGGGGACGGGCCGGCCGGCTCAGCGTCGACGGGTACGAGTTCGACACCGGCCCGGTCGTGCTGACCGTGCCGGACCTGATCGCCGAGGCGCTCGGCGCGGTCGGCGAGGAGCTGGACGACTGGCTCGACCTGACCCCGCTCGACCCGGCCTACCGGGCGTACTACCCGGACGGGTCGACCCTGGACGTCATCACCGACACCACCCGCATGGCCGCCGAGATCGCCAAGGTCTGCGGCCCCCGGGAGGCCGACGGCTACCTGCGCTTCGTGGACTACGCCCGCAAGCTGTGGCAGCTGGAGCGGGCCGACTTCATCGAGCGGAACCTGGACGCGCCGACCGACCTGCTCACCGGCAACCTGCTCAAACTGCTGGCCAGCGGCGCGTTCCGGCGCATGCAGACGAAGATCAACCAGTTCTTCCGGGACCCGCGCACCCAGCGGATCTTCTCCTTCCAGGCCATGTACGCCGGCCTCGCCCCGCAGGACGCGCTGGCCATCTACACGGTCATCGCGTACCTCGACTCGGTCGCCGGTGTCTTCTTCCCACGCGGCGGCATCCACGCGCTCTCCCGGGGAATGGCCGGCGCCGCCGAGAAGCACGGCGTGCAGATCCGGTACGACACGACGGTGGCCCGGGTGGAGACCTCCGGCGGCCGGGCGACCGGCGTGGTGACCGCCGACGGCGAGCTGATCCCGGCCGACGTGGTGGTGCTCAACCCGGACCTGCCGGTCGCCTACCGCGACCTGCTGCCCCCGGCCCGCCAGCGCAAGCTCACCTACTCGCCGTCCTGCGTCGTCCTGCACGTGGGGTCGAAGCAGGGCTATGACAAGATCGCCCACCACAACATCCACTTCGGACGCGCGTGGAAGGGCACCTTCGATGAGATCATCCGCCGTGGTGAGCTGATGAAGGATCCGTCGTTGATGGTGACCAACCCGAGCCGGACCGACCCGTCGGTGGCGCCGGCCGGCCGGCACACCTACTACGTCCTCGCCCCGGTGCCCAACCTCGACCGGGCGCCCTTCGACTGGCGGGGCGACCTCACCGAGCGGTACGCCGACCAGCTCATCGGCACGCTGGAGGAGCGCGGCTACGTCGGCTTCGGCGAGGGCGTCGAGGTGCTGCGGGCCATCACCCCCGCCGAGTGGGCGGAGCAGGGGATGGCCGCCGGCACGCCGTTCGCCTCCGCGCACAGCCTCTTCCAGACCGGCCCGTTCCGCCCGTCCAACCTGCACCGCTCGCTGGAGAACGTGGTGTTCGTCGGCTCGGGCACCCAGCCCGGCGTGGGCGTGCCGATGGTGCTCATCTCGGGCAAGCTCGCCGCCGGCCGCATCACCGGGGCGACCCGGTGACGTACCGGGAGAAGCACCTCGTCGAGCTCGTCGACGACGCCGGGCAGGCCGTGGGCGAGATGACCGTCTCGGCCTCGCACCAGCCACCGGGCCAGCTGCACCGGGCCTTCTCGGTGCTGCTGGTCGACCCGGCGGGCCGGGTGCTGCTCCAGCGCCGCGCCGCCGTCAAGACGCGCTTCCCGCTGCGCTGGGGCAACTCGTGCTGCGGGCACCCCGCTCCCGGCGAGTCGCTGGCCGAGGCGGCCAACCGTCGGCTCCACGAGGAGCTGGGCGCCGGCCCGGTGGAGCTGACCGAGGTCGGGGTGTACATCTACTACGCCGAGGACCCCACCACCGGGCGGGTCGAGTTCGAGTACGACCACGTCCTGCGCGGGAACGTGCCGGCCGACCTACCGATGCGACCCGACCCGGACGAGGTGGCCGAACTCCAGTGGGTCGACCCGGTCGCCCTGGAGGCCGACCTCGACGCCGACCCCTGCTCGTACGCACCCTGGCTGGGCGGGGTGGTGAACCGGCTGCTGCGACCGTCGGGCCCGGCCGTCGCAGCGCCCGACCTGCCCCAGAATCCCTCCCGGCTCCCGGCCGACGACGCGGCGGAGCGGTCGGGTGGCCGATGAGGCGCTGAGCGCCGGAGCCGTCGCCCGGCGGCTCGGAGTCGCCGTCACCACGCTGCGTACCTGGCACCAGCGCTACGGGCTCGGTCCGAGCGAGCACATCCCCGGGCACCACCGGCGCTACACCCCGGCCGATCTCGCGCGCCTGGAGATCATGCGCCGACTCACCGCCGAGGGGGTCACCCCCGCGGAGGCAGCCCGCTGGGCCCGTCAGGCGCCGGACGCCGTACCGCCGGAGACCGGCCGGACGCGGGCCCGCCCCGCCGGCGCCCGCGACGGCGGCGGCCCTACGATCCCCGTCGGCCGCGCCGGGCCGGCGGCCCGTGGTCTGGCACGTGCGGCCATGCGGTTGGACTCCGTCGCCATCAGCGAGACGATCATGCGCACCGTCGAGGCCGACGGCGTCGTGGCCACCTGGGACGGGCTGCTGCGTCCGGTGCTCGTCGGAATCGGCGAACGACACGTCGCCACCGCCGGCCTGATCGAGGTCGAGCACCTGGTCTCCCGGTGCGTCTCCGAGGCGCTGGCGGCGGTCGCCCGGAGCGCCGCCGTCCCGGGCCCGGCCCGCCTCCTGCTCTCCTGCGCCGACGAGGAGCAGCACAGCCTGCCCCTGGAGGCGCTCGCCGCCGCCCTGGCCGAGGTCGGCGTCGCGTACCGGATGCTCGGCGCCCGGGTGCCGATCGCCGCGCTGCTCGAGGCGGTCAACCGCACCGGTCCGGCGGCCGTCGTCGTGTGGTCGCACACCCGGGCCACCGCCGATCCCGGCCAGCTCACCGCCCTGCTGGCCGCACCCCGACGGCCACTGCTGGTGCTCGCCGCCGGGCCCGGATGGCGGGCCGACACGCTGCCCGCCGGAGTCGTGCGCCCGGTCGACCTCGGCGAGGCGGTCTCGCTGGCCGTGGCCGTACGCGACTCGCTGGACCAGTCGACGGCGGACCAGGGCGGCGGTCGAGGGGTGCCGGGTCGGGACGCGGTCCGCTAGCGTTCCGGGGGTCCGCCGACCCCGACCCCCTTCGGGAGCGACATGCGCCTCCGCGCTCTCCTCGCGTACGGCCTGGCCCTGACCCTGTTGGTTGCCGGCTGCGGCGGGGCCGACGGCCCCGGCACGGCCGGCGGTGGCCCCGCACCGGTGGCCTCCGGCGCCTTCCCGGACGAACCGCCCGCGTCCGCGACGCCCCGGCCGACCCGTGCCGTCCCGACCCGGCCGGCGCTCCGCCCGCTGCCGGCCAGGCTCCCGGCCGGCCTGCAGCGCACCTCCGGGGTACGCGCGGTGGCCCTGACCTTCGACGACGGTCCGGACCCGGTCTGGACGCCGAAGGTCCTCGACGAGCTGAAGGCCGCCGGGGTCACCGCCACGTTCTGCGTGGTGGGCAACGAGGTGACACGGCACCCGGAACTGGTCCGCCGGATCGTCCGCGAGGGCCACCAGCTCTGCAACCACAGCTGGCACCACGACTTCGACCTCGGCCGCCGGCCGGTCGCCGAGATCCAGGCCGACCTGGTGCGCACCAACCAGGCCATCCGCAAGGCGGTCCCGCGGGCGAAGGTGCCGTTCTACCGGCAGCCGGGTGGCCGGTGGACGCCCGAGGTGGTGGCGGTCGCGAAGAAGCTCGGCATGCGGTCGCTGCACTGGACCGTCGACCCGCAGGACTGGGGGAAGCCGACGGCCACCACCATCGCCACCCGCGTACGCGTCGCCGCCCGGCCCGGTTCCGTCGTCCTGCTGCACGACGGGGGCGGTGATCGGGCCGCCACCCTGACCGCCTGCCCCGGCCTGATCGGCGACCTGAAGCGCCGGTACGGCATCGCCCGACTCCGGTAGATGCCACTTGACCTGCGATTTTGTAGATCGTTGTGGCTGGGGCCATACCGGTTTGGTCGGGCGGGCGGGCATCACGTATGCTTTCCAAGCCTCCGGCGGGGCCGGATGGGAGCAAGTCCGCTTGAAGTTGCGAATGTGCAATGATGGCGGGGCCGCCCTCATCGTCTAGCGGCCCAGGACGCCGCCCTTTCAAGGCGGTAGCACGGGTTCGAATCCCGTTGGGGGCACGATCCGGCTTCGGTCGGAGGCAACAAAGCTAGGTCCTGTGGAGCAGTTGGAGTGCTCGCCGCCCTGTCAAGGCGGAGGTCGCGGGTTCAAGTCCCGTCAGGACCGCAAGCGCTGACGCCGCGCCTACACCGCGCGGCGTTCTGCGTATCGGAGCGTGCAACCCTCCGGGTGGAGAGTCGACCCTTTGGGTAGCATGAGCCGAGCACCACGGCCAGGTAGCTCAGTTGGTACGAGCGTCCGACTGAAAATCGGAAGGTCGGCGGTTCGACCCCGCCCCTGGCCACATAGCCTTTCGCCGGGCTACAGCAACGCCGATCAGCGGAAACGCCGGTCGGCGTTTTGCTTTGTGCGGGGGCTGCCGATCCGCCCACTCTTGATCGACTCGACGTCACTGACATCGCGGTGTCCGGGTGAGGTTTTCAGCCCGACGTCAGTGACATCGAGTGGATCACCGTTGGGCGGGGCCGGAAGCGGTCGCGCGTCATCGCTTTCAACGACTATCATCGCCACATGGCGATTGGTTGTACCACCGGCCTGGCCCCGGCCGTGGCGTTGTTCCGGTCCCTGGGCGACCCGACCCGGCTGGTCATCCTGCGTCGGCTCGCGGCGGGCGAGGCACGGGTGGTCGACCTGACCGGCGAGCTGGCCCTGGCGCAGTCGACGGTGTCGAAGCACCTCGCCTGCCTCCGGGACTGCGGCCTGGTCGACTTCCGCGTGGAGGGCCGCCAGTCCTTCTACGCCCTGGCCCGACCGGAACTGCTGGACCTGCTGCGGTCCGCGGAACAGGTGCTCGCCGCCACGGGTGACGCCGTCGCCCTGTGCCCGGTCTACGGCACGCCCGCCGAGGCCCCTGCGGAGGTGACGGCGTGAGCGCGTCCGTCCTGACCCCGGAGCGCCGGGCAGCGCTCTCCCGACGGAGCCTGTGGCTGGCCTACGCCACGGCCGGCTACAACCTGCTGGAGGGTCTGGTCGCCATCGCCGCCGGTGTGACGGCCTCGTCGACCGCGTTGATCGGTTTCGGCCTGGACTCCTTCGTGGAGGTGTCGAGCGCCGCCGTGCTCATCTGGCAGTTCCGGTCCCGCGTACCGGAGAGTCGGGAACGGCTGGCGCTGCGGCTCATCGGCGTGTCGTTCTTCGCCCTGGCCCTCTGGGTCACGGTCGACGCCGTCCGGTCCCTGCTGGCGGGCGGGGACGCCGACGCCAGTCCGGTCGGCATCGGCCTCGCCGTCGCGTCACTGATCGTGATGCCGCTGCTCGTACGGGCCAAGCGCCGTACCGGCCGGGAACTCCGCTCGGCCACGGTGCTGGCGGACTCGACGCAGACCCTGCTGTGCACCTACCTGTCCGCGGTGCTCCTCGTCGGTCTGGTCCTCAACGCCGTCTGGGGCTGGTCGTGGGCCGACCCGATCGCCGCGCTCGTCATCGCCGTGGTCGCGGTCAAGGAGGGGGTCGAAGCCTGGCGGGGCGAGCACTGCGACGACTGCACCCCCCTGCCGGTCGACGACCCGGACGGGGGTTGCGCCGACGGCTGCTGCACCGCCCGGGAGGCGTGACCACGCAGGCGTCCAGGACGGAGGTCGGGCCGCGGGTCAGTCCTGATGACGGCGGTGCGCCATACCCCCCTGGATCGCCTCCCAGACGCTCCGTCCGGCCTGCCGCAGCGTCTCGCCCGCCTGCTCGGCGAGCTGGGCGGCACTCGGCGCCGCGCCACCGGGCGAGGGCTGCTCGGACCGGCGTTCCTCGCCCTCGTCGGCGCCGCCCGTCGCCGGCCGGTCCCCTCCGGCCGCCTCCGGCCGGCGCTCCCGATCCTGGTCCGCCCTGGCCTGCCGCTCCCGGGCCCGAACCGCCTCGCCCTCCTCTCCCCCTCCACCGGAGCCACTGGCCAGACCCGGTCCGCGTGCCGACGGCCCGCGCGCGCCCGGGCCGCCCGCCGGAGCACCCGCACCACCCGACTCGGCACCCCCCTCGCGCCGGCCCTGGTCGGCGACCGCCCCGATCGCGCCCACCTGCTGGCCGAGCTCCTCCGTCGCACCACCGGCCTCCGGCTCGCGCGGCACGCGGAACTCCTCCTTGGGCCGGTCCGGCCGCTGGACCGTCCCCGAGATCTGCGCGTCCTTCGTGGCCATCTGGCGGGCCGCACGGTTCACGTCATCGACGGGGATGGCCAGGGCCTTGGCCAGGTCCCCGAGGATCTGCGGATTCCGGTCGACGGTGGCCATCGCCCGTTCGAGAATCCGGGCCACGTTCTCCAGCCGCACCTTGAGCAGCGCCTCAGCGTGCACCCCGGTGATGTCCAGCTCGACTCCCTCGAGGTGCAACCGCACGCCGGCGTCGATCTGGAGCAGGTTGGCCAACCGGGTCCGCAACGAGAGGTCGGCGTCCAACGCGTCGACCGCCAGCCGGAGCGAGTCGACGGAAATCTCCGGAACGTCGAGCAGGACGTCCGGCTCCGCTCCCGCCTCGCCCTGGGCCGCCCGTCCACCCGACCGCACCGCACCCCGCTGCTGTTCGTCGTCGCCCATGCTCTCCGCTCCGCCTCCGACCACCTGTCACGCGTGCGGCGCGCTTACCCGCTTTCCCTCGCACCATCCCGCACACCTGTCCGCAGGATGGTTACGCTCCGTGTCGGAGGGCGAACCAGCCGTCGACAATAGCGGTGCGCGCAGGTCGCACGGTCGGGCATCAGCCGGTATGGTCCGGGCCTATGGGACAGGAGATGGCCGAGCCGGCCGACGTCCGACAGGATCTCGAACGGTTCTCGCTACGCAGCACCCTCCTGGTCCCCACCACGCCCGAGGAGGCGTTCGGGGTCTTCACGCAGGCGATGACCGACTGGTGGGTCACCGAGTACACCTGGTCCGGTCCGGGTCTCCTGGCCGAGTTGGGAATGGAGCCCCGTCCCGGCGGCATGCTCTACGAGATCGGCCCGTACGGCTTCCGTTCCGACTGGGGTCGGGTGCTGACCTGGGATCCGCCCCGACGGCTGGTCTTCACCTGGCAGATCGGGGCCGACCGGGTGCCGGTCCCCGACCCGTCCCGGGCGAGCGAGGTCGAGGTGCTCTTCCACCTGGACGGCCCGCAACGCACGCGGGTCGAGGTGGAGCACCGCCACTTCGACCGGCACGGCCGGGCGGCGGAGGGTTACCGCCAGGCCCTGACCGCCGGCTGGCACGAACTGCTCTCCCGCTACGCCGCGACCGCCGTACGCGGCGCCGGCTGACCCACACCGACTGTCAGCGTTCGATGCCCTGACGCGGGTCGGTGCCGACCCGGGCACCGCCCAGGTCCGCCCGCCGGCCCGCCTCGGCCCCGGAACCGAAGCCGGAGCCGGCCAGCCGACGGGGCGCGGCGGTCCGCAGCCGGGGGTAGACCTCGGCGAGGCGCCGCTGCACGCGGTCCGACCGGTCGGCCAGCACCAGAGCCACCGAGGAGCCGCCCGAGTCGGCCGCCGCGTCCTCCTCGGCGGTCCGCAGCCGTACGGCCACGACCTGCGCGAAGCCGGCCAGCCAGGAGCGCCGGAAGGCGGCGGGATGCTCCTCGGGCGGCACCGGCACACCGGCCAGACCGTGCGCGGCCTGCACCAGCAGCGAGGTGAAGAGCAGATCGACCCGTTCCAGGTCGCTGGCGAAACCGAAGAGGTGCATCGCGAAGCCGTTGCCGCTGCGGCGCCGGACGCACCGGCAGCGCAGCGGGTCGGCGACGGCCGCGAGCAGGCCGGCCTTGTCCCGGGCGTACGGGGCGACGACCTCGACCACCCGGTCGCCGACCGGGTCGGTGGCCGGATCGCGGGCCGCCAGCAGGGCACGGTCCACGCCGTAACGGGCGATCAGCTCCGTCGCCTTGGCCGTGAAGGCGGCAGCCTCGGCCGGCGTGCAGGCCGGGTCCTCCGCCTGGGCCAGCAGCTTGCGCACCTTGCTCAGCATGGCCTCGGACATGTCCACAGGAGTACCACGCCCGGGCGTGGGCGTGCCGGCGACCCGGGGCCGCCGGTCAGTCGGTGCGGCTGCGCAGGGTGGCCACCGTCGAGCCGGCGAGGGTGAGCAGGCAGTCGGGCAGCAGCCCGTCCGCCGCCGCCGCCCCGAACAGCGCCGCGCCGGTGTCGTCGTCGGCGTTCGCGTACGCGCTGACGAAGCGGGCCACCCACCGGGCGTCGTACCCGGCCTCGTCGATGCCGGGAAAGTCCAGCGCGCACGGGCCGGGTGCGTCGACCTCCCCCACCATCGTCGCGGCGAGGCACCACGCCACCCCGTACGCTCCGGCGAGGCCCGACCGGTCGACGACCGCGTCGAACGTGCCGGTGACGCCGGCGCCGTCCCCGGCGAGCGCGGAGCGGAGCACGGCGGCCGCGTCGTCGAACGTCTGCTGTGGCGAGTCGGTCACCCACAGCACGGTAGGACCGTCGGTCAACACCAGAAATCCGTCACCCTCCGTGACTGCGAGGGTGGACCTGCGGATTGAGCGGCCTCCGTGGGTCCGCCGCCACCACCGGCACGCTAATCTGCGCAGCGGACCTTCGCCGGAGGAAGGACGACCATGTTCAAGACACGCGCCCCGCGGGCAGCCACCCTGGCCGCCTGCGCGACGTTCCTGCTCGCCACCAGCGCCTGCGGGACCGACGAGCCCGAAGAGGCCACCACCACCCAGGTGCGCCTCTACGGAACCGACGGCAACATGCTCAACTCGTACGCCGCGGACCTCAAGGAGCGCGCCAACCTGGTCGACGGCATGAAAGGCACCACCCCGCTGACGCAGTTGCCGGAGAGCTTCAAGGAGCGGCTACGGTCCGTCGATCCGACGCTGACCGACTACCTGTACTCCGCCGAGGCGTACGACGCGGTGGTCATCAGCGCGATCGCCGCCCAGCTCGCCGGCACCACCGACCCGGCCGCCGTCGCGAAGCAGATCGTCGGGGTCACCAACGGCGGTGAGCGCTGCGAGACGGCGGCGATCTGCCTGGCGCTGGCCCGCGAGGGCAAGGACGTGGAGTACCGCAGCGTCTCGCTGAACCGGGCGGGCTTCACCGACGCCGGTGAGCCGGCCACGGCCAGCTACGCCACCCTGCACTTCGACGGGCAGCAGCTCAACGACGGCAAGACCGAGTTCGTCGGTGCGGGCAGCGAGTCGACCGCGAGCACGAAGAAGCCGCCGAAGGCGAAGAAGCAGAGCGGCGACAAGGCCAGCCCCGACAGTGGTGCGCCGCTCGTCCTGGGCGGCCTGCTGCCGAAGACGGGTGACCTGGCCATCGCCAACCCGCCACTGTCCGCCGGCGCCGCGCTGGGGATGAAGGACGTCAACGCCGCCGGCGGTGTGCTCGGCGAGCCGGCGGTCTGGATCGACGGTGACGACGGCACCAGCGTGGCGGTCGCCAAGGCCACCGTGGCGCGGCACGTCGGCGCCGGCGTGCACGTCATCATCGGTGCCGGCGCGTCGGGCATCTCCCGCGAGGTGCTGCCCGACGTGGTGAAGGCGGGGCGGATCCTCTTCTCCCCGTCCAACACCGACGCCAGCCTGACCGAGCTGGACGACAAGGGCCTGTACTTCCGTACCTCGCCGCCGGACAGCCTCCAGGGTCGGGCGCTGGCCGACGTGATCCTCCGGGACGGTCCGCAGAAGATCGCGATCGTGGCGCGCGACGACTCGTACGGCAAGGGCCTCCAGGAGACGGTGCGGGCCGAGCTGGAGCAGGCCGGCATGGGGTCGGACCGGGTGAAGCTGCTGAGCTACGTCCCGCCGAAGGACGCCCAGGCCAACCCGGTCGACTTCGCCGGCGGCGCCCGGGACATCAAGGAGTTCGGGGCCGACGCCGTACTCATCATCGGCTTCGGTGAGTCGGCCGCGGTGATCCGTGGTCTGGCCGACGTGGGCGTGCAGTTCCGGCAGTGACCGACACGGCGTGAACGGCGACGGCCGCCCCGGGCAACCGGTGCGGCCGTCGCCGTCTCCGGGTCAGCGGGAGCGTCGCCGGTCGAGGAACTCCGTCATCCGCCGGTGCTTCTCCTCGTCCTCGAAGAGCACCGCCTGACTGACCAGGTCGAGGTGGGGGTGGGCGGCGGCCGGCGCGTCGACCGCCAGCTTGGTCAGCCGCAGCGCCAGCGCGGAACCCTTGGCCATCTCGTCCAGCAGCCCGTGCGCCGTGGGCAGGAGCTCCCCCGGCTCGGCCACCACCCGGTTCACCAGGCCGATCCGCAGCGCCTCCGCCGCGTCCACCCGCCGCCCGGTGAACAGCAGTTCCTTGGCCCGCGCCTCGCCGATCAGCGCCGGCAGGCGGTGGGTCGCGCCGGCACCGGCCAGGATGCCCAGCCGCACCTCCGGCTGCCCGAACACCGCGCGGTCCGTGCAGACCCGCAGGTCGCAGGCGTACGCCAGCTCGGCGCCTCCGCCCAGCGCCGGGCCGTCGACGGCCGCGACCGTCGGCATCGGAAGTGCCCGGATCCGGGCGAAGGCCGCCGAGTTGATGGCGGCGAGGGCGTCCAGCCGGCCACGCTCCCGCAACTGCCCGATGTCCGCACCGCCGGCGAAGATGCCCTCGGTGCCGCCGGTGAGCAGCAGCAGGCGCGGCCGGGCCTCCAGTTCGGCGCAGACCTCGTGCAGCGCGCCGATCAGGTCGGCGTCGATGGCGTTGCGCTTCTCCGGCCGGTCCAGGGTGACGACCAGCCGGTCGGGGCGCTCCTCGATCCGCAGCCCACTCACCGGTCACCCCCGAGCAGCCCGGCCAGATCGGCCGCGCCGGCCCGTTTCCCGTCCACCCATCGGTAGAAGCCCTGCCCGGACTTCCGGCCCAGCCGTCCCGCCGTCACCATCGCCTCCAGCAGCGGCGGCGGTGCGAACCGGTCCCCGTACGCGGCCTGGAGGGTGCGGGCGATGTCCAGCCGTACGTCCAGCCCGACGAGGTCGGTCAGCTCCAGCGGACCGACCGGGTGCCGGTAGCCGAGCACCATCGCCTTGTCGATGTCGGCCGGGTCGGCCACCCCGTCGGCGACCATCCGGATGGCCTCCAGGCCGAGGGTCACGCCGAGCCGGGAGGTGGCGAAGCCGGGCATGTCGCGTACGACCACGGGGTCCTTGCCCAGCCGACCGGCGAGGGCGACGGCCGCCGTGGTGGTCTCCTCGGCGGTGGCCGGGCCGACCACGACCTCCAGCAGGGCCATCGCCCACACCGGGTTGAAGAAGTGCAGCCCGAGGAAGCGCTCCGGCCGGGCCAGCCCGTCGGCCAGCTCGCCGATGGGGATGCTGGAGGTGTTGCTGCCCAGCAGGGCGGGGCGCAGGGCCTCGGCGTCGCGGAGCACCGCACGCTTGAGGTCCAGCCGCTCCGGTACGGCCTCGATGGCGACGGCGGGTTCCGGAGCGACCTCGGTGAGGGCGGCGCGCAGCGTCACCCGGGCCCGGTTCGCGGCGGCCTCGTCGGCGGTGAGCTTGCCCCGCCCGACCGCGCGGTCCCACAGCTCGCCGAGGCGCGCGAGGGCGGCTGCCCCCCGGTCCCGGTCCACCTCGACCAGTTCCACGTCGTGGCCGGCGCCCGCCGCCACGTACGCGATGCCGAGCCCCATCGTGCCGGCTCCGACCACGACACAGCGCTCGCTCATGCCGGCTCCTCGCTCCGTGAGGAGCCGGCATGAGGCACCGACGCGCTGCACCCGATGATTCGCTCGCTCCGCTCGCTCATGACGCCTCCCCGGTCCTCTCGGCGGCACCACGGGGATCACCCGCGCCCCTCCGCCCGCTCGTGCGGCCACGTCGGTCACGCTCGGCGCGCCGACGCTCGCTCCACTCGGTCATGGGGGGACCCTATGCAGCGGCGGACCGGGCGGCATGCGTGGGGGCGGACCGGACCGGGTACAACGCCGATCAACCGAGGGAAGGACGAGCCGACATGAGCCAGGCACCGGAGACGGCGCACAGCACGGACGCGGGGGAGACCGTGGAGACCCGTGGTGAGGAGCGCGTGGACCTGCTGCGCGCCGACACCAACAACGACGGTCAGACCGACGTCTGGGTGGTCGACACGGACGGCGACGGCAAGGCCGACCTCTTCCAGTTCGACACCGACCACGACGGCAAGGTGGACATCACGATGGTCGACCTCGACGAGGACGGCACCCCCGACGCGGTGGTCGACGGCGACGGCGGCCTGCCCCCGCAGCAGCTCCCCCCGACCGTCCAGGTCTGAGGTGTAAGGAAGGGCCCCCGCTTAACGCCTCGTGCATAGCAGGGGGCCCTTCTTAACGCAGCCGCAGGGTCGCCAGGTAGTAGGGGGCGTCCTGGTCGTCCACGTCGGTCAGTCGCCAGGGGCTGCCGTGCACCAGTTCGGCCAGCTCCTCCGGCGAGCAGACCAGGTAGTCGAACCACTCGGTGCCCAGCTCCCGGTAGCGCAGGCGGAGGCGGAGCTGCCCGCCGAGGCGACCACGCCGGCGGTTGTGCTCGTGGTAGCCGGTGTGCAGCGGGTCCCGGGTCCCGTACGGGTCGGTGCCGTGGGCGATGACCTGGGCGCCGGGTCGGGCCAACGCGGCGAGCGCGCTCAGGAACCCCGGTGCCCGCTCCCGGCCCTCGATCAGGCCGAGGTTGTTGCCGAGCAGCAGGAACGTGTCGTACCGGCGACCCTCGGCCGCGTGGTCGTCGACGGTGCCGAGGACCAGGTCGCGTACGCCCCGACGCCGGCACACGTCGAGGGCGCCGGGCGAGGTGTCCAGCCCGGTCACCGGTACGCCGCGTTCCTGGAGCAGCAGGGCGATCCGCCCCGCGCCGACGCCCACGTCCAGCGTGGCCCCGCGTACGCGGTCCACCGCCCGGTGGTCGTGCGGCTGCCAGTCCGCCGGCCCGTCCAGGTAGTGCGCGGCCGGCGCACCGTTGATCAGGCCGTCGTCGCGTTCGATGACCTCGATGACGGGCCGGGGCAGGCGTCCGCCGGCCAGTGGTCGTGGGCCGACGCCGGTGGCCACGGCGAGCGCGTCCCGCAGCAGTTCGCCGAAGACGTCACCGATCCGTGGTTCCCCCGTCACGGGGTTCACGCTATCGCTCCGCCCGGCGGGTCGCAGCCGCCGTATCCTTGCCGCGTGACGACGCTGGACCGCCTGTCGGCGGAGAAGTACATCCTGCTCACGACCTTCCGCAAGGACGGTCGTGCGGTGCCGACCCCGGTGTGGGCGGTACGCGACGGCGACGGGCTGGCGGTCTGGACGGTGTCCGACTCCGGCAAGGTGAAGCGGATCCGGCGCAGCGGGGACGTCACCGTCGCGCCGTGCGACGTCCGGGGCCGACCGCACGGCCCGGCCGTTCCGGCGCACGCCACCCTGTACGACGCTTCGGGCACCCGCCGGGTGCGTGATTTGCTGAAGAAGAAGTACCGGCTGCTGGGGCGGCTGAGTCTGCTCGGTAGCCGGCTGCGTCGGGGCGAGAGCGGCACGGTGGGCATCCGGATCACCGTGCCGGAGTGACCGGCCCCCGGGGAATCCGGGTCCGGTCACGCCGAAGGGCGGCGGACCCTCGGTCCACCGCCCTTCGCACAGCTCGTCCGGTTGGCTCCCGGCCGGTCAGTCTCCCTGGCGCTGCTGGGGGATCTGCCCCTGCAGCAGGGCCCTGACCTCCGACTCCCGGTACCGACGGTGTCCGCCCAGGGTGCGGATGGCGCTGAGCTTGCCAGCCTTGGCCCACCGGGTCACCGTCTTCGGGTCGACACGGAACATCGACGCCACCTCGGCCGGCGTGAGTAGCGGCTCTGGTTCGTGCGTTCGCGATGCCATCGGTCACTCCTCCACATGTATAGACATCGGCCGGGGTCCCGCCGGTCGACGCGTCTCCCATGGTCCGGCTAGTCCCCGATGTCCGACATGGGCCGAACGGCCGAACGTCCCTAGACGGACGGATGAACCATGCCCGAATTATGCGACTTTTACACGGAAGAAAGTACCTTATTCGGACTCATGATCACGGTTCGTGATGCGTTAACTACGAGGTGCCCTCGCTTTGGGAGCGCTTCCCGCGTAATTTGCCCTAGTTGCACCGCTCCAGCAACTGCACCGCACGCCAACGGGCCACCAGCTTGTCGTACGCCGCCGAAGCCTCCTCGGCTTCGCCGCGCGACAGACCGGCGAGGCCCGTCGCGACCAGTTCCGGCGAGTCGTCCGCCGCCAGCGTCTCGTCGGAGAGCAGGTCCACCAGGCCGCCGTAGTCGAGCTCCACGACCGAGCGCGGATGGAACTCCTCCAGCCACCGGGCCGCCTCCTCGACCGCCTCGGTGATCGGCGCCTCGCCGACCGACTTGCGCAGCACCGAGAGCGCCCGGGACGAGCGGCGGCGGGCCTTGGAGATCTCCGTGCGGTAGCGCAGCGCCCGGCGGGCGGGCAGGGTGACGTGGTGCCGCTCCTCGGCGTCGAAGAGCACGAACCACCGCAGGGGTACGCCCCAGGTGGCGATCTGCTCGTGCACCCGGGGAACGCCGTGCTCCAGCACCCGGGCGCCGCTGCGCCAGTCCTCCACCACAGCCTTGGCCTGACCGGCGAGCACCGGCGGGACGAAGGCGTCGGCCAGCACGGGCGGCACCCCGTCGCGCGCGTTCAACGCCGCCTCCGCCACCCGGATGCGCAGGTTCCACGGGCAGACCAGCAGGGTGTCGTCGGCCTCCAGGACGTACGCCTCGTCCGGCAGGTCGGGCAGCCGCGTCCAACCGGCGCCGAGTGCGGCGATCACCGAGGTCCGCTGCCGGCCCGGCCCCTCACCGGGGGCCACGGCCCGCCCCTGTTCGACATAGCGCCGCCAGTACGACTGGCGGTCCCGGTCGAAGGCGGTCAGCGGCTCGTACACCCGCAGATACGAAGCGAAAAGCGACGGCACGGCGCGATCCTCCCACGAATTGGAACCGGCCCGTCACCGGCGCCGCGGTCGCGCGTGCCGCGATCCCCCAGCCAGGACGGCCGGGGCCGCCCTCGGCGGCACGGTCACGCCCGCCGTGGGCCGGCCGGACGCCATCGGCCGATACTAGGCTCAGCGACACCGGCACCATCCCGCCGGCAGTCACAGGTCCGCGTCCCACAAGGAAGCAACCCCGCACCCCACACCAGGAGCGAGTCATGGGCGTATTCGCCAGCACCGTCGACCAGGAATCGAGCGGTCACGAACAGGTCGTGTTCTGCCAGGACAAGCAGACCGGCCTGAAGGCGATCATCGGCATCTACTCCACCGCGCTCGGCCCCGCGCTCGGCGGTACCCGGTTCTACCCGTACGCGAGCGAGGACGCCGCCCTCGCCGACGTGCTCAACCTGTCGCGCGGCATGGCGTACAAGAACGCCCTGGCCGGCCTGGACCTCGGTGGAGGCAAGGCGGTCATCTGGGGTGACCCCGAGCAGATGAAGAGCGAGGCGCTGCTCCGCGCGTACGGACGCTTCGTGGAGTCGCTCGGTGGGCGCTACTACACCGCCTGCGACGTCGGCACCTACGTCGCCGACATGGACGTGGTCGCCCGCGAGACGCGGTACGTCACCGGGCGCAGCGTGGAGCACGGCGGCGCCGGCGACTCCTCCATCCTCACCGCCTGGGGTGTCTTCCAGGGCATGCGCGCCGCCGCCGAGCACGCCTGGGGCGCGCCGACGCTGCACGGGAAGAGGGTCGGCGTGGCCGGCCTGGGCAAGGTCGGCAAGTACCTCGTCGCCCACCTGCTGGACGACGGCGCCGAGGTGGTCGCGACCGACGTCAACCCGAACGCCCTGAAGTGGGCCCGCGCCACCCACCCGCAGGTCACGCTCGTCGACGACGCGGCCGCGCTCGTCGCCGCCGACATCGACGTGTACGCGCCCTGCGCCCTGGGTGGTGCCCTCGACGACGACACGGTGTCGACGCTGCGGGCGAAGGTCGTCGCCGGCGCGGCGAACAACCAGCTGGCGCACCCGGGCATCGAGAAGATCCTCGCGGACCGGGGCATCCTGTACGCCCCCGACTACGTCGTGAACGCCGGTGGGGTGATCCAGGTGGCCGACGAGATCGAGGGCTTCAACTTCGACCGGGCCAAGCTGCGCGCCACCAGGATCTTCGACACCACCCGGGAGATCCTCCGCCTGGCCGACGCCGAGGGCGTCCCGCCGGCGGTGGCGGCGGACCGGCTCGCCGAGCGGCGGATGGCCGACGTCGGCCGGCTGCGCACGATCCACCTGCCGTGAGTGTCACCGGGGGCGGAGCGGACTTTCCGCCCCCGGGAACACCGCCGGGGCGGCCACACCGTTAAGCTGGACATGAGGCCAGTTTGAGGGCGTTTGTCCGGTGTCACGGCCGCTCCCGGCTTCACTCCTTACCGGGTACAATTTGTGACGGCCGGATCACCGCGACGCGCGGAGCCGGTCGACGGTAACCCGAGGTGCCGAACGGCGGCATCCCCATGTACCGTAAGAGCCACGAGAGATGCCTGACGTCATCGGGGCCCGCCTTCGGGCTGCCCCGCATTCTGTGCGAGGGGGTCGAGCCATGGGGCGCGGCCGTGCTAAGGCCAAGCAGACGAAGGTGGCCCGGGAGTTGAAGTACCACTCCCCGAACACCGACCTCACCGCCTTGCAGCGCGAACTGGCAGGTGCTGGTAAGTCTGAGCACAACTTCGACGACGACTACAAAGAGTATGTCGACGACGATGATGAGGATCACGCGGACGAGGACCCGGATCAGTGGGTCCGCCCAACTCGTTGACCTCCCGTCGCAGCTGAGCACGCGGTAACACCGCGTGCTCACGCGTGTGCCCGTCGGGGGCGGCAGCAGACCGACGATCGGGGACCTTGCCGTACCGGACATCCGTCCGGCGTAGCGGAAGGTCCCTGATCCCGGCCACCTTCAGCGCGGTCGGTTGTTCCAGTTGTAGAACGTCGGGATGTTCTCGAAGTGGTTCCAGGCGCAGACCGCGCTCGCGCCGTCGCCGCCCGCCACCTCCGCCCGGAGTCTGCGCGCGGCCTCGGCCTCGGCCAGCAGCGCGGTCAGGCCCGACGCGGCGTTCCGCACCCGGTCGGCGACCTCATCCGATGCGGCACCCGTTCCGCGCTCAGGCTGCCGGTGACTCGTGGTCTCGCGCATGCTCCAACACTCCCTCCAGTAGGCGGATCTTGCTGTTGCGGCAGTGCTCGGTCTCCGTACCGTCGAAACGCCCCAACTCGAAGTAACGGTTGGCGGCGTGACCGCCGCCACAGAAGCCGAAGTAGGGGCAGCTCGCACGGCACGCTTCCACGCCGGTGAGGAACTCGCCGACCCATGGGGTGCGCTCCGCACCCTGGAGGATCTGCCCCAGCGGGGTGGTCAGCACGTTGCCGCTGCTGAAGTCGCCGTAACGGACATCGGTGAAGCCGGCCAGCTCGGGCGAGAGCACGGTCACCGAACCGTCGTGCCCGACCGTCGGGATCGGGTCCAGCTGGCGGGGCAGCAGACCGTCCGCCGTGCCGTCGAGCACCGCTGCCGCGTACCGCAGGGACCACTCGACCTCCCGCAGGTGGATCGACGGCGCCCGGCGCCATGCCGCCACCAGCTCGGCCCAGAACGCCGTCACCGTGGCCGCGTCCCAGGTGTTGTCGCGCGTGTTGACGCCCTCGGTCTCCTCGATGTTGACCCCGAGGACATCGCAGCCCAGGTCGAGGAAGTACTCGTACAGCTCGGTGGCCAGGCCGGGCTCCGGGCGGGCCACCACCGCGAGCGCCGAGAACGGCAACCCGTGCCGCCGCAGCGCCGCGACGCCGCGCACGATCCGGTCGTACGCCGGCCGGCCGGCCCGGGTGACCCGGTCGCCGTTGCGCTCCCGCGGCCCGTCCACGCTCACACTGACGCGCATCCCGTGCTCGACGAAGAAGGCGCACCACTCGTCGTCGATCAACGTGGCGTTGGTCTGGACGTGGTGCTCCACCTCCGGCCCGAACGGCGCGAGCAGGGCGGCCAGGTGCGCCCGGCCGGCGGCCAGGGGCTCCCCGCCGTGCCACACCACCGAGAACCGCCCCGCGACCGCCCACGGGTTGACCGAGGCCGCGACCGCCTCCGCCACCGCCACCGTCATGCGTCGGTCCGAAGCCCGGAACGGCAGATAGCAGTACGCACAGTCGAGGTTGCAGAGGGTCGTCGGCTGCATCACGACGTACGACGGAACCGCGGCCAGGCCGCGCATCCCGCTGGTCGAACGTCCCCGGGCAGCCATCGCCCTCCCGCCGTCGCCTGAAGGTCCGCCGGCACCTGGAGGTGCACGGCGGGGTTGAGGGTGCCCTTCAGGCTAGGCGGCATTGGCCACTCGGGTGAACCCCTGATCAAGTGCCCGGACGATCACCGGAGCGTGATCATCCTCGGGTGTGCTGCCCGATCATCTGCACGTTCCCGGAACCCTCGATGATCTCGCCGACCTGCCAGGCCTCGACGCCGCGGCCGGTCAGCGTGGCCAGCGCACGGTCGGCGTCCTCGGACGACACGATGGCGAACATGCCGACGCCCATGTTGAAGGTCGCCTCCATCTCCGGGTCCTCGATCCGGCCCTTGGACTGGATCAGGTCGAAGACCGGCTGCGGCTTCCAGGTGGAACGGTTGACCACCGCGTCGACGTGCTCCGGCAGGACCCGCACCAGGTTGCCGGGGATGCCACCGCCGGTCACGTGGGCCAGCGCCCGCACCTCGGCCTCGGCGATCAGCTTGAGGCAGTCCTGCGCGTAGATCTTGGTGGGGGTCAGCAGCTCCTCACCGAGCGTCCGCTGCCGGCCAAAATCGTCGATCACGACGTCCAGCCGCATCCGGCCCGCACCGAGCAGCACGTGCCGGACCAGCGAGTAGCCGTTGGAGTGCAGACCCGACGAGCGCATCGCGATCACCACGTCGCCCACCTCGACCCGCTCCGGGCTGAGGATGTCGCTCTCCTCCACCACGCCGACGCCGGTCGCGGAGATGTCGTACTCGTCCGGGCGCAGCACACCGGGGTGCTCGGCGGTCTCGCCGCCCAGCAGGGCACAACCCGCGTACCGGCAGCCGTCGGCGATGCCGGCGCCGATCTCGGCGACCTTGTCCGGCACGACCTCACCGGTGGCGATGTAGTCCAGCAGGAACAGCGGCTCCGCACCGCAGGCGACCAGGTCGTCGACGACCATGGCGACCAGGTCGATGCCGACCGTGTCGTGGATGTCCATCTGCTGCGCGATCACCAGCTTGGTGCCCACGCCGTCGGTGGAGGAGGCCAGGATCGGATTCTTGTACTTCTTCGTGTCCAGTCGGAACAGGCCGGCGAAGCCACCCAGGTCGCCCATCACCTCGGGCCGCCGGGTCTGCTTCACCTTCGACTTGAGCAGCTCCACCGCACGGTCGCCCGCCTCGATCGACACGCCGGCGTCCGCGTACGAGACCGAGCGTTTGCGGGCCGGGCGGCCGGCACCGGCCGTCCACGGCTGGCGGTCGCCGCCAGCGCCGGTCGGGCTGCTTCCTGCGCCGCTGCGCTCGGACACGTGCGTCACGTTTCTCCCCTTTGTGTTTCTGGCGCCGACGGGGTGGCCGGCGGCGCCCGTGGTGCTACGGGCGGTGGGTGGTGCCGCCGCCCGGAGTGGCGACGAGCGGAGGGGTGTGCTGCTCCGACGGGGCCGCGGCGACCCGCCGGCCGACGCCTTCGAGCACGTGCTTGCCGATCAGGTTCCCCGACGGCAGGTCGATCGGGTACTCGCCGTCGAAACAGGCCCGGCACAGCCGCGTCTTCGGCTGCTCGGTGGCGGCGACGAGGCCGGGCAGGGAGACGTACCCCAGGGTGTCGGCACCGATGGAACGCCGGATGCCCTCGTTGTCCAGCCCGTTGGCCAGCAGCTCGGCCCGGGTGGCGAAGTCGATGCCGTAGAAGCACGGCCAGTTGACCGGTGGCGAGGAGATGCGGACGTGCACCTCCAGCGCGCCGGCCTCACGCAGCATCCGCACGATCGCCCGCTGGGTGTTGCCGCGCACGATCGAGTCGTCGACCACGACCAGCCGCTTGCCCCGGACGTTCTCCCGCAGCGGGTTCAGCTTGAGCCGGATGCCGAGCTGGCGCAGCGTCTGCGACGGCTGGATGAAGGTGCGGCCCACGTACGGGTTCTTCATCAGGCCCTGGCCGTAGGTGATGCCGGACTCCTCGGCGTACCCGATGGCGGCCGGGGTGCCCGACTCCGGCACCGGGATCACCAGGTCGGCCTCGACCGGGTGCTCCTTGGCGAGCTGGCGGCCGATCTGCACCCGCGCGGAGTGCACGTTGCGCCCGGCGATGGTGGCGTCCGGGCGCGCGATGTAGACGTACTCGAAGAGACAGCCCTTCGGCTCCGGTGCGGCGAACCGCGTGGAGCGCAGGCCGTCCTCGTCGATGGCGATCAGCTCGCCCGGCTCCACCTCACGGACCACGCTCGCGCCGACGATGTCCAGCGCGGCGGTCTCGCTGGCCACCACCCAGCCCCGCTCCAGCCGCCCCAGCACCAGCGGGCGTACGCCGTGCGGGTCGCGGGCGGCGTAGAGCGTCGTCTCGTCCATGAAGACGAAGCTGAACGCGCCCCGCAGCTGGGGCAGCACCTCCAGCGCCGCGGCCTCCACCGACAGGTCCGGCCTGCTCGCCAGCAGCATCGTGACCAGCGAGGTGTCGTTGGTCGCGCCGTCGGCGACCAGGCCCCGCTCGGCGACCTCCTTCTGGAGGTCGGTGGTGTTGACCAGATTGCCGTTGTGGGCCAGCGCGATCGTGGTGCCGGAGGTGGTGGACCGGATGGTCGGCTGGGCGTTCTCCCAGGTCGAACCACCGGTGGTGGAGTAGCGGGCGTGCCCGATCGCCACGTGGCCGCGCAGGCTGGCCAGGGTCGGCTCGTCGAAGACCTGGGCGACCAGACCGAGGTCCTTGTAGACCACCACCCCGGAGCCGTCGCTGACCGCGATGCCGGCCGCCTCCTGCCCCCGGTGCTGCAACGCGTACAGCCCGAAGTAGGTCAGATTGGCGACCTCTTCACCCGGCGCCCAGACGCCGAAGACGCCACAGGCGTCCTGGGGACCGGGTCGTTGGGGATCAAGGTCGTGGCTCAGCCGGCCATCGCCTCGGGGCACGTGCCGCTCCCTCATGCTGGTCTGGACCGGCCTGGCGGAGTCACGGGGGCGGATCCGCACGGCAGCCGGGACCACTGTCGTCGCCTGACAGTGTACGCGAACCGATGTCAACACATAAAGTCACGCACTCGCTGCTATGCGTCGCTGGTCGATGGGTGTCCGCCCAGCTCCAGAGGGAGGTACGCGGAGAGATCCGCCCGATTTCCACTCACCCGTACGCGACCCTGAGTGACGGCTTCCGCCCAGTCGAGCCGCCCGACCGCCAACCTCAACCAGGTCTCCGGATCCGTCTCGACCACGTTCGGCGGCGTGCCACGGGTGTGTCGAGGACCCGGAACGCATTGAACTGCACCGTAAGGTGGGACACGCACCTCCACCGATCGGCCGGGGGCGCGCTCCGCGAGGGCGGTCAACAGGGCACGTACCGCATCCCGGAAGACCGGCCGCTCGGGCGTACGCCCCTCATCGAGCGCTGACAACGCCGCCGCGACTGTGGCGGACTTAACGTGCGGAGAGGACACGACGGGACGATACGACCTGCGCGGAGCGCGGCGCGCGCTGGCCCTGGGTCGCGCTGATCCGGTCAGACAAGGCATAGTTGCCGACGGCGTATTCGTACCGTGATGATCCCCGGCCCGGCGCCGCCGGCCGCCAGGGGGACCAAGTCCGGAAGGCGGTGGACGTGTCAACACACCGACGTGCCTGGAAGCAGCGGGCGGGTGTGGTCGTGGCGCTGGTCTTCGGCGCCCTGCTCACCGTCCCCGCCACTCCGGCGATGGCCGCCGATGTCTCGGTGTCGCCGAAGTCCGCCACCGTTCAGGCGGGTAACGAGACGTCGGTCACCGTCTCGCTCAAGGCCGTGAACAACGAGACGACCGCCACCATCAATCTCGACGGACTTCCCCAGGGAGTCACGTGCGCCGGGTGTGGGACGGTGCCTCTCCTGCCCGGGGGGCAGACCACTCCGCACAAGATCCGCCTGCAGGCGGCGGGTAACGCTCCGGGCGTCGACCGGCAGAACGTGACCGTCGCGGCCGGTGAGGGGGACACCGACAGCTTCGACCTGACGGTCCGGGCCGCGGCCGCGCCACCGCCGTCGACCCCGCCGACGCAGGAGCAGACGCAGACGGTCCGGTCGGTCTCCGGCAAGGTCGTCAACCAGGACGGCGCGGCCGTGCCGAACGCCTACGTCGCCCTCAAGGACTCCGCCGGCCGGCAGCTGGACGCCATCAGCGACGGCAGCGGCAACTTCCGGTTCACCGGCACCAGCGAGAAGCCGATCGCTCCGGGACGCATCGACATCGGCGCGAGTTTCGACAGCGTCACCGTGACGAAGAACCTCAACGCCTCCGCCGGCCAGTCGATCACCGGCCAGCGCCTCACGCTCAACCTCAAGACCGAGGCGACCCCGAGCCCGACCCCGTCGGCGAGCGAGTCGGCCGCGCCGACCGAGGAGACGACCGACGAACCGACCGACGAGGCGAGCGAGACCGCCGCGGGCGCGCCGACCGCCGCCAGCGACGAGGACTCCGGCGGGATGGGATCCCTGCTGATCATCCTGCTGGGTGGCCTGCTCGTCGCCGCCGGTGTCGGCACCATCGTGCTGCTCTGGATGCGGCGCCGGGACAGCGGCGACGACGACGCCCCCGTGGGTGCCGCCGCCGCGGCGGGTGCCGTGCCGGCCGCCCGTGGCGCGTACCGGGGCGCGGACGACCACACCCGCGTGGTGAGTGGTGTCGGACCCGACCCGACGATGGTGGGCGGTGCCGCGCTCAGCGAGGCACCGACCATGATGCACCGCCCGGTGGTCGACGACGTGCCGCCGGACCCGTACGGCGCTCCCCCGCAGCCGTACGGCGCTGTCGGCGGTCAGGGCGGCTGGGCCGGCAACGGCTACGGCGACGAGCCCGCCGGCGCGGGCGGCTACGGCGCGGCCGGCGCGTACGGCAACGCCCCGTCCTCCGGCGGCGGCTACGGCAACGCGGCCCCGGCCGGCGGCTACGGCGTCGCGCCCGCCTCGGGTGGCGGCTACGGCAACGCCCCGGCGTCCGGTGGCGGCTACGGCGGCAACGACTACGCCGCCCCGGCCGCCCCGGCCGGCTATCCCCCGGCCCCCGGTGGCGCCGCTCCCGGCTACGGCGAGCGTTACGACGAGCCGACCGGCCGCTACACCGGCGACGCCACGCAGTACCCGGCTGCCGCCGACCCCTACGCGACCGGCATGTACCAGCCGGAGCCGGGCTACGGCGATCCCGAGCCGGCACCGTACGGCCAGGGCGGCGCCGAGCCGACCGGTGGCTACGGCCAGGCCGGCGGGTACGACGACCGGGGCGGGTACGACCAGGGCGGCTACGGATCCGGCGGCGGCTACGGCCAGGCCGGCGGCTACGGCCAGGAACCGCCCGCCCCGTCCGGGGGGTACGTCCAGGAGCCGCCGGCCCAGCACGGCGCGGGCTACGGCCAGGAACCGCCCGCCCCGCGCGGCGGCTACGACGACCACGCCGGCTACGACCAGGGCGGCTACGGATCCGGCGGCGGCTACGGCCAAGCCGGCGGCTACGGCCAGGAACCGGCCGCCCCGCACGGTGGGTACGACGACCGCGCCGGCTACGACCAGCCCGGGTACGGCGGAGCGCCCTACGGCGATCCGGCGCAGACCGGTCGCGCTCGACCCGACGGGCCGCCGGCCCCGGAGCGGGGCGGCCGTCGGCTGGACTGGCTCGACGACTGATCCTCGGGCCGGGTCCTCGCGACCGACCGGCATGACGACAACGACGAAGGGCCGCCCGGATCCGGGCGGCCCTTCGTCGTACCGGCGGTGCCGACCGGAGCCGGACGAGGTCCCGCGCGGACGGATCGTTCAGGCGGCGGAGAAGACGCCGCTCCGCAGCAGCGGCACCACGTCGGACGCGTCGGCCTCGACGGCGATCTCGACGTCCTCGGCGAAGCCGCCCTCGATGAGTTCCCGGCCGGACACGCTGCCGCGTACGGCCGCCGGCACGTCGGGGATGCTGGCCAGGGCGGCGAGCGCCGTCGCGGCCTCGACGGAGAGGCCACCGGGTACACCGGAGAGGGCGTCGAGCACGCTCGCCGCCCCGAGCTGATCCTCCACACTGGGCCGCAGTGAGCCGTCCGGCCAACGCTCCCCGGAGGCCACCACCCCGACCGGGGCGTCCGTCGAGCCGTACCCCTGGCGGCGCAGCCACCGCCCGACGGCGCCGGCGTTGCGCAGGCAGGCCGCGACCACCGGAATCCCAGTGGCGCTGGCGGCGGCGCTGATGGCCGAGCCGTTCGGCGAGGGAAGCACCAGGTCGGTGACGAACGGCGCGGCGACCAGCGCCGCCGGCGAGAGCGACCACGGCCGCTCGGGGCTGGTCTGACGGCGGCCGACGGCGGCCACCGCGCCGACCCGCACGGCGTAGTCGTCGGCCTGCTCACCCCAGGGGAAGGGGTGTACGCGGATGCCCCGCCCGACGGCGACCTCCACGGCGGTGGTGAACGAGAGCACGTCCACCACCACCAGGGCGGCGCAGACCCGGCCGAGCTCGGCCGCCCCCGCCAGCCCCCAGTCGAAACGAGCGCCGGAACCGGGTTGGGCGTGGACGGCCGCGGCCAATGCCTCAGCGCTTATCGGGCGCGGGGGGCTGCTCGGTGTCACCGGGCTCCGGGGCGGTCGCCCCGGTGGGGTCCGCCGCCGGCGACGCCGGACCGGCCGGCTCGGCCGGCTCCTCGGACGGAGGCGCGGCAGCGGCAGGGGCGTCCGGCTCGCCGGGAGCGGCGACGGGGGTGACGGCACCGGTGGTCGGCACCGGACCGGACGACGCGATCGGCTCGGACACCACGTCCGCCGGGTCCAGCGGCGGCTGTCCGGCCGGCTCGGCGACCGGCAGCGGCACCGCCTCGACGGCACCGGCCACGCCGGCCGCGGGCGCCGGAACCTCGACGACCTCCGCACCACCGAAGAGGCGCGGCAGCGTGGCACCGTGGGCCGCCCGCAGCTCGTCCAGGCCGATCCGGAACTGGCCGTGCACCTCCAGCGCGCCGCCGGTCGGGTCGGTGACGCCGATCAGCTCGAACGGCACCCCACGCTCGGCGCAGAGGGCGGTGAACGCCTTCTCCCGACCGCGCGGCACCGACACCAGGACCCGGCCCGCCGACTCGCTGAACAGGTAGACGAACGGCATGGAACCGCCGGCGAACCGCTCCGGCACCGCGATGCGGGCGCCGACACCGCGCCGCAGGCAGGACTCCACCAGGCTCTGCGCGAGACCGCCGTCGGAGAGGTCGTGCGCCGAGCTGAGGTGCCCGACCCGCGCGGCCTCCGCCATCAGGTCACCCAGCGTCTTCTCCCGGGCCAGGTCGACCTGCGGGGGTACGCCGCCGAGGTGCTCGTGGGTCACCCACGCCCACTCGGAGCCGGACAGCTCCACGTGGGTCTCGCCGAGCAGGTAGAGCTGGTCGTGCTCGCCGCCGGGGCGCGGCGCGAAGCCCATCGGCACCCGGTCCGCGACGTTGTCGAGCACGCCGAGCACACCCACCACCGGGGTGGGGTGGATGGCCGCCGCACCGGTCTGGTTGTAGAAGCTGACGTTTCCACCGGTCACCGGGATGCCCAGTTCGGCGCAGCCGTCGGCCAGGCCGCGGACGGCCTCGGCGAACTGCCACATCACGCCCGGGTCCTCCGGCGAGCCGAAGTTCAGGCAGTCGGTGACGGCGATCGGCTTCGCGCCGGTCACGGCCACGTTCCGGTACGCCTCGGCCAGTGCCAGCTTGGCGCCGTGGTACGGGTCGAGGCGCGCGTACCGGCCGTTGCCGTCCACCGAGAGCGCCACGCCGAGGCCGGTCCGCTCGTCGATCCGGATCACGCCGGAGTCCTCCGGCTGGGCGAGCACGGTGTTGCCCAGCACGTAGCGGTCGTACTGCTCGGTGACCCAGGTCTTGTCGCACAGGTTCGGCGACGCGATCATCCGCAGCACGGTCTCCCGCAGCGCGTCCGGGTCGGCCGGGCGGGGCAGCGTCTCGGCGCGATCGGCCTGGAGCAGGATCAGGTCGGCCGGCTCGCGCATCGGGCGGGCGTACACCGGGCCGTCGTCGACCAGCGAACCCGGCGGGACGTCGACCACGAGCTGGTCCCGCCAGGTGATCAGCAGCCGGCCGGGCTGGCCGTCCGGGGACGGCGGGGTGACCTCGCCGATCGCGGTGGCCCAGACGCCCCACTTCTCGGCGGTCTTGAGCACCGCCTCCAGCTTCTCCGGCTCGACGACCAGCAGCATCCGCTCCTGGGACTCGCTGGCGAGGATCTCGTGCGGCTCCATCGAGGCCTCGCGCAGCGGCACCCGCTCCAGCCAGACCCGCATGCCGGTGCCGGCCGCCGCGGCGGTCTCGGTGAGCGCGCAGGTCAGCCCGGCGCCGCCCAGGTCCTGGATGCCGACCACCAGCTCGGCGTCGTACAGCTCCAGGCACGCCTCGATGAGCAGCTTCTCCATGAACGGGTCCCCGACCTGCACCGACGGGCGACGCTGCTCGCTGCCCTCGTCGAAGGTGGCGCTGGCGAGCACCGACACGCCGCCGATGCCGTCCCGGCCGGTCCGCGCGCCAATCAGCACGACGACGTTGCCGGGGCCGGCGGCGGCCTTGTTCTGCAGCCGGCTGACCGGCAGCACGCCGAGGCAGAGCGCGTTGACCAGCGGGTTGCCCTGGTAGCAGGGGTCGAAGACGACCTCGCCGCCGATGTTGGGCAGGCCGAGGCAGTTGCCGTAGCCGCCGACGCCGGCGACCACGCCGGGCAGCACCCGGGCGGTGTCCGGGTGGTCGGCGGCGCCGAAGCGCAGCGGGTCCATCACGGCGACCGGGCGGGCGCCCATGGCGAGGATGTCCCGGACGATGCCGCCGACACCGGTCGCCGCGCCCTGGTACGGCTCGACGAAGCTCGGGTGGTTGTGCGACTCGACCTTGAAGGTCACCGCCAGCTCGTCGGAGATCTGCACGACGCCGGCGTTCTCGCCGATGCCGGCGAGCATCCGGTCGCTCGGCGGCGCCTTCTCGCTGAACTGGCGCAGGTGCACCTTGCTCGACTTGTAGGAGCAGTGCTCACTCCACATGATCGAGTACATCGCCAGCTCGGCCTGCGTGGGCCGGCGACCGAGGACCTGCCGGATCCGGTCGTACTCGTCGTCGCGGAGACCCAGCTCCGCGTACGGCTGCAGCTCGCCGGGGGTGCCACCGGCGCGCGGCACGGTGTCCAGGCCGTCGGCCCAGTCGTCGGCCGGCTCGGCGTGCCGGGCCGGACCGGGCGGCGGCACGGCGGCGGTCGCACGCGGTGCGGCGGGCTGCGCCGGGGCGGCCGGGAAGGCGTCCGCGCTGTCCCGTACCGGGTCCTGGGTGGTCATGACCTCTCCTCGCTGCGCTCGTGACCGCCCCGGGGGCGGGTGAGCTGACCGATGATGCCGCCGCGCACGGTCACGCCGGCGCCCCCACCAGGTGCTTCAGCACCGAGGTGAAGAAGCCGAGGCCGTCCAGGGAGGGGCCGGTGAGGGCCTCCACCGCGTGCTCGGGGTGCGGCATGATGCCGACCACGTTGCCGGCGGTGTTGGTGATCGCGGCGATGTCCCGCTGCGACCCGTTGGGGTTGCCACCGACGTAGCGGGCGACGACCCGCCCCTCGGCCTCCAACTGGTCCAGCGTCACGGTGTCGGCGACGTAGCAGCCCTCGCCGTTCTTGACCGGGATGAGGATCTCCTGGCCCGGCTGGAAGGCGTTGGTCCACGCGGTGCCGACCGACTCCACGCGCAGCACCTGGTCGCGGTTGCGGAAGTGGAGGTGCTGGTTGCGGGTGAGCGCACCCGGCAGCAGGTGTGCCTCGCAGAGGATCTGGAAGCCGTTGCAGATGCCGAGCACCGGCAGGCCGCCCCGGGAGGCGTCCACGATCGTCTCCATCACGGGGGCGAACCGGGCGATCGCGCCGCAGCGCAGGTAGTCGCCGTAGGAGAAGCCGCCGGGAAGGACGACGGCGTCCACCCCGTGCAGGTTCGGGTCGCCGTGCCAGAGGCGGACCGGCTCGGCGCCGGCGATCCGGACGGCCCGGGCCGCGTCACCGTCGTCGAGCGAGCCGGGGAAGGTGACGACACCGACCCGGGCGGTCACGAGCGGGCGCCCGCGGTCTCGTCGGCCTCGACCAGGCGGACGGTGAAGTCCTCGATGACCGGGTTGGCGAGCAGCTTGTCCGCGATCTCCCGAGCCTGGTCCAGGTCCGGTTCACCGGCGAACTCGATCTCGATCCGCCTGCCGATCCGAACCGAGGCGACGTCGCTGACGCCGAGCCGGGGCAGCGCGTTTGCGACGGCCTGGCCCTGCGGATCGAGGATCTCGGGCTTGAGCATGACGTCGACGACGACGCGAGGCACTGGGCACTCCTGACTGTGTACGCAGTTGGGTGCCGACCCACAACGGGCGAGCGCAGCCAGCCTACCTGGCAGATACCGTCAGGGACGCACCGGCCGGAGGCGGTTCGGACAGTGATCGGCGTCGTCCGCGCACGAGGCCCGGGACCGATGCCGGTTCGTTGCGATCCCGATGCGGATCCGTTGTCGTCGTAACCTGTTCGCCCGCTTTGCCGGGCCACCGCACCGCCGGGCGCAATGATTGACGCTTTTCGATGGAAACACTTGTGAACGACCTCTCAGGGGCCCTACCGTACATCGTCAGACGTCGATGAGATGTCTCCGCCGGCGGGCCGACCCCCGCCCACCGGCCGGCAGTTCCGCCCCGGTGAACCCGGGACGTGCCCCGAGAAGGAGCCCCCTGTCATGCGCATCCGATCCGTGATCGCGGTCCTCGCCACCGCCCTGGCCGGCGTGCTCGGCGCCAGCTCCGGCGCCGTCGCCTCCCCCGTCAGCCCGTACATCATCGGCGGCAACACCGTCTCCTCCGCGCCGTGGGCCGCCGCGGTGTTCAGCAACGGCTCGTTCACCTGCTCCGGCACGGTCATCTCGTCCGAGTGGGTGCTCACCGCCCGGCACTGCCTCGGTGGCTCGATGTCCGTCCGGGTCGGCAGCGTCTACCGCTCCTCCGGCGGGGTCACCCGCACCGTGAGCGCCAGCTACAGCCGGTACGACCTGGCCCTGATGCGCCTGTCCAGCCCCGTGAGCACCAGCTACGTGACGCTGGCGAGCAGCAACCCGCCGGTCGGGTCGACGAACACGATCTACGGCTGGGGCCAGACCTGCTACAGCGGCTGCTCCGCCTCCAGCCAGCTCAAGACCGCGAGCGTCCGGGTGACCAGCACCAGCTACACGGACGCGTACGGCGGGCAGGCCATCCGGAGCACCGAGATCACCGGCAACGCGTGGCGGGGCGACTCGGGCGGCCCGCAGTTCTACAACGGCCGCCAGGTCGGCGTCGCCTCCACCGCCGACGGCTACAGCATCCAGAACTACGGCAGTGTCGCGTACAACAGGGCCTGGATCACCTCGGTGGCCGGTGTCTGACGGTTAGCGCCCTCGGCGGCGCGGATGGTCGGCCGAGTGCCGGCCGTCCGCGCCGCGCGGTTTTTCAGCATCCGATCAGGTGAACAAGGCTCACGATGGGTACGCGTCGACCCTGACAGCATCGGAAACGTGCTGGTCGTGACGACGGATCAACTGCCCGGCTACGAGATCCGCCAGATCCTCGGCGAGGTCGTCTCCTCGATGGCCCGGACCCGCAACCCGTACCGCGAGGGGGTGAAGAACCTGCGCGGTGGAGCGTACGACCCGATGGCGCCGGACAACCTCACCCGCTGGCGTACCGACTCGGTGGCCCGGCTCGGCGAGGAGGCCCGCCGCCTCGGCGCGAACGCCGTGGTGGGGATGCGGTTCGACAGCCGCGACTGCGGCGAGATGTGGATGGAGATCTGCGCCTACGGCACGGCGGTCATCGTGGCGCCGAAGGTCCCCGACGTCATGCCGAACGACCAGCCCCTGGTCGCGGCGGACACCGCCAACGATCCCGCGTTCGCGCAGTCCCCCGGCGGCATCGCCGAACCGGCGAGCGCCCCCAACCTGGGCTCGGCGGTCGAAACCCCCACCCGAGACTGATCCCCACCCGCGGGTGGACGGGTCAGAGGATGGGGGGCGGGCTGTAGGCGGCGGCTTCGGGGTGGGCTTCGACGACCCGGGTGATCCGACGGGTCAGGGCGGCCACCTGTGCGGTGGCGGCGCCGGTGAACGTGGCGGGGTCGGCGACCAGGGTGTCGATCTCGCTCCGCGTCAGGCCGAGGCGGCCGTCGGCGGCGAGGCGGTCGAAGAGGTCGTTCTCCGTCGCGCCCTTCTCCCGCATCGCCAGCGCCACGGCGACCGCGTGCTCCTTGATCACCTCATGGGCCACCTCGCGGCCCACACCACGCCGGACCGCCGCGACCAGGATCTTCGTCGTGGCGAGGAACGGCAGGAACCGCTCCAGCTCCCGGTTGATCACCGCCGGGTACGCCCCGAACTCGTCGAGCACGGTGAGGAACGTCTGGAAGAGCCCGTCGGCGGCGAAGAACGCGTCCGGCAGGGCGACCCGGCGGACCACCGAGCAGGAGACGTCCCCCTCGTTCCACTGGTCACCGGCCAGCTCGCCGACCATCGACAGGTAGCCCCGGATGATCACCGCGAAGCCGTTCACCCGCTCCGACGACCGGGTGTTCATCTTGTGCGGCATCGCGCTGGACCCCACCTGGCCGGGCTTGAAGCCCTCGGTGGCCAGCTCCTGGCCGACCATCAGCCGGATCGTGGTGGCCAGCGACGACGGCGCGGCGGCGACCTGGGCCAGCGCGGACAGCACGTCGAAGTCGAGCGAGCGCGGGTAGACCTGCCCGACGCTGTCCAACACCCGGGCGAAGCCGAGGTGCTCGGCGACCCGGCGCTCCAGCTCGGCCACCTTGTCGGCGTCGCCGTCGAAGAGGTCGAGCTGGTCGGCTGCCGTGCCGACCGGACCCTTGACGCCCCGCAGCGGGTAGCGGCCGATCAGGTCCTCCAGCCGCTCGTAGGCGATCAGCAGTTCCTCGGCGGCGGAGGCGAAGCGCTTGCCCAGCGTGGTCGCCTGGGCGGCCACGTTGTGGGAACGCCCGGTCATGACCAGGCCGGAGTACTCGTGGGCGTGCCAGGCCAGCCGTGCCAGGGTGGCCACCACCCGGTCCCGGACCAGCTCCAGCGAGGCGCGGATCTGGAGCTGCTCGACGTTCTCGGTGAGGTCCCGGGACGTCATCCCCTTGTGCACGTGCTCGTGCCCGGCGAGCGCGCTGAACTCCTCGATGCGGGCCTTCACGTCGTGCCGGGTGACCCGCTCCCGCTCGGCGATCGACGCCAGGTCGACCTGGTCGAGGACCCGCTCGTACGCCTCGACGACCCCGTCGGGGACGGCCACACCGAGGTCACGCTGGGCGCGGAGCACGGCGAGCCAGAGTCGCCGTTCCATCCGGACCTTCTCCTCCGGCGACCAGAGGGCGACCAGCTCGGGCGAGGCGTAACGGTTCGCGAGCACGTTGGGGATCGTCGTCACGTACCTCAGTCTTTCATGACCCCGGACGTCGCCGGTCGGGCGGCAACCGGGGCGTTTACGGCGACGTATACTTCCGCGTATGACGACGATGATGCGGGTCAGCCCGGAGACCCGCGAGCAGGTGCTCCGGGTCGCCGCCGAGGACTTCGGCGGGGTGAGCGCGGACGAGGCGGTCCGGCGCCTGCTGGAGGAGCACTGGCGCGCCAAGGCGGTCGCGGCAATGGACCACTACCGCACCGTCGACCCGGACGGATGGAGCGCCTACCTGGACGAAGCGGAAGGGTGGCACCGGGCCGACGCGCCGGTCGGTGACCCGTGGGATCCGAAGGCGTGAGCCGGATCCGCCCCTGGGAGGTGTGGTGGCTCGACTTCGACCCGGTCGCCGGCCGTGAGCAGGCCGGCCAGCGCCCCGCCCTCGTCGTCTCGTCCCGCTTCCACCTCGCCCTGACCGCCGGTGCACTGGTCAGCGTGCTGCCGTTGACGACCCGGGAACGGCCCGGCTGGCTGCACCGCGTCAAGATCGAGATTCCTGGCAACCGGGCCGGCTGGGCGATCACCGAGCAGATCCGCACCGTCTCGGCGGCCCGTCTCACCGGACGAGGTCCCGTCCACCGCCTCGGCCCGGACCAGGTCGCGGAGGTCAGGACGGTGCTGCGCCAGATGATCGACCTGTGACACGGCCGGCGCCCGCCACGAACGCGCCGTGGCGGGCGTCGACGCGTAGCGGCTCAGCGCTCCAGGATCGCCGTCACGCCCTGCCCACCGGCGGCGCAGATGGAGATCAGCCCGCGCCCGGAGCCCTTATCCGCGAGGAGCTTGGCCAGCGTGGCCACGATCCGGCCCCCGGTGGCCGCGAACGGGTGGCCGGCGGCGAGCGAGGACCCGTTGACGTTGAGCCGGTCCCGGTCGACGGAGCCCAGCGGGGCGTCCAGGCCGAGCCGGTCCTTGCAGAACTCCGGCGACTCCCAGGCGGCGAGGGTGGCCAGCACCTGGGAGGCGAACGCCTCGTGGATCTCGTAGTAGTCGAAGTCCTGCAACGTCAGCCCGGCCCGGGCGAGCATCCGGGGCACCGCGTACGCGGGGGCCATCAGCAGGCCCTCGTCGCCGTGCACGAAGTCCACGGCGGCCACCTCCGACCAGGAGAACCACGCCAGCACCGGGAGGCTGTGCTCCCGCGCCCACTCCTCGCTGGCGAGCAGCACGGTGGAGGCGCCGTCGGTCAGCGGGGACGAGTTGCCGGCGGTCATGGTGGCCTGCTCCGCGTCCGGCCCCCGGGTGCCGAACACCGGCTTCAGCGAGCCCAGCTTCTCCAGGCTGGTGTCCGGGCGGAGGTTCGCGTCGCGGGTCAACCCCAGGTAGGGGGTCATCAGGTCGTCGAAGAAACCCCGGTCGTACGCGGCGGCGAGGCGCTGGTGCGACCGCAGCGCCAGCTCGTCCTGGGACTGCCGGTCGATCTGCCAGCGCAGCGCGGTGCGGGCGGCGTGCTCACCCATGGACAGCCCGGTGCGCGGCTCCGCGTTGCGCGGCACCTCCGGCTTGAACGGCTGGTGCGGGCGGAGCTTCGCGGCGATCTTCAGCCGCTCACCGAGGGTGCGGGCGCTGTTGAGCTTCAACAGGGTCCGGCGCATGTCCTCGTTGACGGCGAGCGGCGCGTCGGAGGTGGTGTCGACCCCGCCGGCGATGCCCACCTCGATCTGCCCGAGGGCGATCTTGTTGGCGACCAGGATGGCCGCCTCCAGGCCGGTGCCACAGGCCTGCTGGATGTCGTACGCGGGGGTGTGCGCGTCGAGCTTCGAGCCCAGCACCACCTCGCGGGTGAGGTTGAAGTCCTTCGCGTGCTTGAGCACCGCCCCGGCGACCACCTCGCCGACCCGCTGCCCCGCCAGGCCGAAACGGGCGACCAGCCCGTCCAGCGCCGCGCCGAGCATGTCGGCGTTGGAGGCGTCGGCGTAGCGCGAGTTGGAGCGGGCGAAGGGGATGCGGTTGCCCCCGATGACCGCGACCCGTCGGATGTTCTGCACGATCCGCCTCCTCGACAGTGTTTGCCCGCACCTTACTCGCCAGTAGGCTACGCCTATGACCGACAGGTACGCGAGCTTCGTCCAATCGGGGGCCGGCCGCGCGCTGGTCAAGCGCCTCGGGCTGCCCGACCCGCCCCGCCTGCGCCGGCACACCCCCGGCGACCCCCTGCTGACCGGGCCGGTGCTGCTCGGCGCCGCCACCGGCGGACGCCTCGCCGAGCCGGTCGGCAAGATCCTGACCGCCGCCGGGGTCGAGCTGCGCGACCCCACCACCGACGACGACGCCGAGGCCCGCTTCGGCGCCCTGGTGTACGACGCCACCGGCGTCACCGACTCCACCCAGCTCCGCCAGCTGTACGACTTCTTCCACCCGCGCGCCCGTTCGGTGCTGCCCAGCGGCCGGGTCGTCGTGCTCGGCACCGCCCCCGCCGACTGCGGCTCCCCCCGCGAGGCGACCGCCCAGCGGGCCCTGGAGGGGCTGACCCGCAGCATCGGCAAGGAGTTCGGCCGGGGCGTCACGGCCCAACTCGTGTACGTCACACCGGACGGGGACGCGGGCACCCTCACCAGCGTGGAGGCCACCCTGCGCTTCCTGCTGTCCGGTCGCTCCGCGTACGTCTCGGGGCAGGTGGTCCGGGTCGGCACCGGCCGGGCGGAGCCGCCGGCCGACTGGGACCGCCCGCTCGACGGGCAGGTCGTCCTCGTCACCGGCGCGGCGCGCGGGATCGGCGCCGCCCTGGCCCGGGTGCTCGCCCGCGACGGCGCCCAGGTGATCGCGCTGGACGTGCCGAGCGCCGGGGACGAGCTGGCCCGGGTGGTCAACGAGATCGGCGCCTCGGCCGTGCAGCTCGACCTGACCGCACCCGACGCACCGACCCGGCTCGCCGAGCACGTGGCGGCCCGACACGGCCGCGTCGACGTGGTCGTGCACAACGCCGGCATCACCCGGGACAAGACGCTCGGCCGGATGGACGCCGACCGCTGGGACTCGGTGCTCGACATCAACCTCTCCAGCCAGGAGCGGATCAACGACGTGCTGCTGGAGCGGGAGCTGATCCCGGCCGGCGGGCGGATCGTGTCGGTGTCCTCGATCGCCGGGATCGCCGGCAACCGGGGCCAGACCAACTACGCCACCAGCAAGGCGGGCGTGATCGGACTGGTCGAGTCGCTCGCTCCGGCGCTGCGCGACCGGCAGGTCACCGTCAACGCGGTCGCCCCCGGTTTCATCGAGACCCGGCTGACCGCGCGGGTTCCCCTGGCGCTGCGCGAGGCGGGCCGCCGGATGAACAGCATGTCCCAGGGCGGCCTGCCGGTGGACGTGGCGGAGACGATCGGCTGGCTCTCCTGGCCGGCGTCCGGCGCGGTCAGCGGCAATGTCGTACGGGTCTGCGGCCAGAGCCTGCTGGGGGCGTGATGGCGGGCCGCAAGGATCCGGCCGACCGACCGGCCGACGACCTCTCCGTGCACGAGCTGATCGACGGCCCGACGGAGATCATCTCCACGCGCGGCCTCGACGCGTTCCGTCGCGCCCAGGCGGAGCACGACGCGGCGAGCTACGACCTGAGTGTCGAGGCCACCCACGACCTCTCCGGCCTCGACCAGGAGACCACCCGAGACCTCTCCACCCTCGACGAGGAGGCGACTCGTGACCTGTCGGGTCGGCGCGGGCCCAGGCTCCGGACCCGCGTCGACCTGCCCCGGATGCCGGCATCCGGGCCGCTGTACCGGCGCGCGCTGCTCGGCGCGCTGCCCGGTCTGGGGGTTCAGCGGGCGACCGAGCCGCCCTCGGTGGAGTTGGCGACCTCCGGCGTCACCGTCGACCGGGCGCACCTGGCCGACTACGACCGGGTCTGCGGGTTCCGCCTCTCCGACCGGCTGCCGGCGACCTACCCGCACATCATGGGCTTCCCGCTGTCGCTGCGGCTGATGACCGCACCGGAGTTCCCGATCGCGCTGACCGGCGTGGTGCACGTGGGCAACCGGATCACCGTGCGCCGCCCGATCGGTGCCGACGAGACGATCGACTTCCACACGTACGCGGAGAACCTGCGCCCGCACGACCGGGGCCGGCAGATCGACGTCGTACTGGTCGGCTCGGTCGGCGGGGAGGAGGTGTGGCGCGGCGTGTCGACGTACCTCGGCAAGGAGCGCTCGCCCGGCGGCGGCGAGGGGCGCGGGAAGGGTGAGCGGCCCGCGCCGCCGGCCGCCTCGGCCCGGTGGCGGGTCGAGCCCCGCGTCGGCACCGACTACGCCCGCGTCTCGGGTGACCACAACCCCATCCACACCTCCCGGCTGGGGGCCCGGCTGCTCGGCTTCCCCCGACCCATCGCGCACGGGATGTGGAGCAAGGCCCGCTGCCTGGCGGCGCTGGAGAACCGGCTGCCCGACGCGTACACGGTCGACGTGGCGTTCAAGTTGCCGGTGCCGCTGCCGAGCACGGTGGCCTTCAGCGCGACGCCCGCCTGGGACTTCGCCCTGCACGACTCCCACGGCCGCCCACACCTGTCCGGCACCCTGCGTGAGGTGTGAGGTGTGAGGTGTAAGGAAGGGCCCCCTCTTAACGCCTTTTGTCGAGGAAGGGCCCCTTCTTAACGCGACCGGACCGGAGCATGAGGGGCATGGAGTCCACGCTCGACCTGCTCCGGCAGACGGTCGCCTCACCGTGGGTGTACCTGCTGATCTTCGGGCTCACCGCGGTCGACGCGTTCTTTCCGATGGTGCCGGGTGAGGCGGCGGTGATCACGGCCGCCGTCCTCGCCACCGGCGGCGACCCCGAGCTGGTGGTGGTGATCGCCGTCGCGGCGCTCGGCGCGCTCACCGGGGACCACGTCTCGTACGCGATCGGTCGCGGCGGTGGCGCGCGCCGGCTGGCCCGCCTGCCCGCGCAGAGCCGGCGGCGGGCCGGCTCGGAGTGGGCCCGCCGGGCGGTGGACCGGCGCGGCGGGCTGATCCTGACCACCGCCCGGTACGTCCCCGGCGGCCGCACCGCCGTCACCCTGACCATGGGCGCCGTTCGATATCCCCGGCGGACCTTCCTGCTGTTCGACGCGATCGCGACCGCGAGCTGGGCGCTCTACTGCGGGCTGCTCGGCTACTTCGGCGGGCTGGCTTTCGAGCGCGATCCGGTCCGGGGCATCCTGGCCGGGGTGGGCCTGTCGGTGGCGGTCACGCTCGTGGTCGAGGCGGTCCGCTGGCTGCGGCAGCGGGCGAGGCGCCGGGGCGCCGCCTCGCGTTAAGAGGGGGCCCTTCCTCTACCGGAGGCGTTAAGCGGGGGCCCTTCCTTTCACGTCGACGGGGGGCGCCAGGTTGCGCCGTGCAGGAGTTGGCCGGCACCGAGCCAGGCGGCGTTCATCATCCGGGTGGCCGTCTTCTCCGGGTCGGCCTCCGGGTGGTCGGCGAGCCAGTCGGCCAGCGACTCGGTCGCTCCCACCAGGGCGTACGCGACGACCTCCAGGTCGGTCTCGCCCACCTCGCGTCCCTCGGCGCGCAGGGCGTGGTCGAGCATCCCGACGACGACCTCGACCAGCCGGGCCCGCATCGTGGCGATCTCGCCGGCGAACGGCTGCTCGGCCCGGGCCTGCCGGTAGAGGACCGCCCAGCCGTCCCGATGCGCCCCGACGACGCCGAAGAACGCCCGCAGGCCGCGCCAGAGGCGTTCGTCGGCGGGCAGATCGGGGGCTGCCGCCCCGGCGATGGCCTGCATCATCCGGGTGCCCTCGCGGTGCAGGCAGGCGACGAACAGCTCCTCCTTCGTGCCCAGGTACGCGTAGACCATGGGCTTGGAGATGCCGGCGTCGTCGGCGATCTCGTCCATGCTGGCCGCGTGGTAGCCGCGTCGGGAGAAGACCCGGACGGCCGCGTCGAGCATCTGCTGCTCGCGGACGGCCCTCGGAAGGCGCCGGAAGGTGGGTGCGCTGGACACCCTTGCGAGCATACCTACTCGTGCGTAAGGTTACGCACGAGTAGCCAAATCGTCCGGAAGGTGCACCACCATGACTGACTTCGACCCGGCCAACTTCGCCAACGTCGGCCCCAAGGAGTTCGCGCAGCTGGTCAAGTCCACCCCCGACGACAAGATCGCCGAGGTCATGTCGGGTGAGATGCGCGGCAAGATCCTGAGCGAGGTCTTCGGCCGGATGCCGCAGCTGTTCCGGGCCGACCGGGCCGGCTCGACCAACGCGGTCATCCACTGGAACATCACCGGTCGCGCCGACGGTGGCACCGACACCTACGAGGTCGTCATCGAGAACGGCACCTGCACGGTCAACGAGGGCGCCACCCGCGACCCGAAGCTCAGCCTCACCATGGGCCCGGTCGAGTTCCTGAAGATCGTCTCCGGTGGCGCCAACCCGGTGATGATGTTCATGACCGGCAAGCTCAAGGCCAAGGGCGACCTGGGCCTGGCCGCCAACATCGCCAACCTGTTCGACATCCCCAAGGCCTGACATGGCCGAGTTCTCGCTCGACCTGAATGAGGAACAGCGGGATCTGCGCGACTGGGTGCACGGCTTCGCCGCCGAGGTCGTGCGCCCGGTCGCGGCCGAATGGGACGCGCGGGAAGAAACCCCCTGGCCGGTGATCCAGGAGGCGGCCAAGGTCGGCCTCTACGGCTTCGAGTTCCTCGCCACCTGCTGGGCCGACCCCACGGGGCTCTCCCTGCCGATCGCCAGCGAGGAACTCTTCTGGGGTGACGCGGGCATCGGCCTCGCCATCTTCGGCACCTCGCTCGCCGTCGCCGCCATCTACGGCGCGGGCACCCCCGACCAGATGGTCGAATGGGTGCCGCAGTGCTTCGGCGACGTCGACGACCCCGCCGTCGCCGCCTTCTGCACAAGCGAACCCGAGGCCGGCTCCGACGTCGGCGCCATGCGGACCCGGGCCGTCCACGACGAGGCCACCGACGAGTGGGTGCTGCGCGGCCAGAAGGCGTACGCCACCAACGGCGGCATCGCCGGTGTGCACGTGGTCACCGCCTCCGTCGACCCGTCGCTGGGCTCCCGTGGGCAGGCGGCCTTCGTCGTACCGCCGGGGACCGCGGGCCTGACCGCGACCCGCAAGCTGCGCAAGCTCGGTCTGCGCGCGTCGCACACCGCCGACGTGTTCCTCGACGACGTACGCGTACCCGGGCGCTGCCTGCTCGGCGGCAAGGAGGCACTGGACGAGCGACTGGCCCGGGCCCGCTCCGGGCAGCGCGCCTCCGGCCAGGCCGCCATGCGCACCTTCGAGCTGTCCCGCCCCACCGTCGGGGCGCAGGCACTGGGGGTCGCCCGGGCCGCCTACGAGTACGCCCTGGACTACGCGAAGGACCGCGTCCAGTTCGGACGGCCGATCATCTCCAACCAGGCGGTCGCCTTCGCGCTGGCCGACATGAGGATGGAGATCGACGCCGCCCGGCTGCTGGTCTGGCGGGCCTCGTGGATGGGCCGCAACAACCGGCCGTTCACCGCCGGCGAGGGCTCCATGTCGAAGCTGAAGGCCGGTGAGGTGGCGGTCTCCGTGACCGAGAAGGCCGTGCAGCTGCTCGGCGGGGCCGGCTTCCTCCGTGACCACCCGGTCGAGCGGTGGTATCGGGACGCGAAGATCTACACCATCTTCGAGGGCACCTCCGAGATCCAGCGCCTGGTCATCTCACGCGCCATCTCGGGCGTCCAGATCCGCTGACGCGCCCGCCGGTTCCCCGGCGGGCGCGCCGCGTCGCCTCCCCCGCGTCCGGCAGATGTCCCGTACGTGTCCGACGGGTGGACTCGGGCCGAAGGGCTGCTGGGCGGCACATCTCCGCCGGGTGCATGATCGAGCAGAAGTCTCCCGGCGGGGCCGTCGACCGGCCCGCCCTCCGGCACGTGCGGAAGGATGCCCGCGACATGGACCTGCCGTTCGTCGTCGCCACCCTCACCCGGCGCGGGCTGCTCACGCCGGGCCGCCCCGTCCGCATCGCCTCCCAGCTCGGCGCGCTCCGCCGGTGGGGATGGAGCCTCGCGGGCGAACTGCGGCAGGCCGCCGCCCGGGACCCCGACCGGACGGCGATCGTCGACGAGGAGGGGCACGAGCTGACGTACGCCCAGCTGCTGGACCGGTCCGAACGTCTGGCCCGGTCACTGCGGACCGCGCTCGGTGTCCGGGTCGGCGACCGGATCGGTGTGCTCTGCCGCAACCACCACGGCCTGGTCGAGACGGTGGTCGCCGGCACCCTGCTCGGCGCGGACGCGGTCCTGGTCAACTCCGGTCTGTCCGCCGCGCAACTGGCCACGGTGGCCGAGGAGCAGCGACTCCGGGTGCTCGTGCACGACACCGAGTTCGCGGATCGGGTCACCGGCCTGCCCGCCGACCTGCACCGCCTCGACGAGCAGGCCCGTGAGGAACTGGTCGCCGGGGCCCTGCCGGGCGAGCTGCGCCCACCGGAACGCGACGGCCGGATCATCGTGCTGACCTCCGGCACCACCGGCACCCCCAAGGGCGCCCGCCGGCCCACCCCGAACGGGTTCGGTCCGCTGGTGTCCATCATCGACCGCATCCCCCTGCACGCCCGGGACCGGGTGATGATCGCCGCGCCGCTCTTCCACACCTGGGGCTACGCCGCCCTGCAGGTGTGCTTCGCGTTGCGTGCCACAGTCGTGCTGCACCGCCGCTTCGAGCCGGCCGCCACCGTCGCCGCCCTCGTGGCGCAGCGGTGCGACGCGCTGTTCGCCGTACCCGTGATGCTGCAACGACTGCTGGAGGAGCCGGCACCCGACCCACGACCGCCGCTGAAGGTGGTCGCGGTGAGCGGCTCCGCGCTGCCCGGCGGCCTGGCACCGGCCTTCATGGACACGTACGGCGACGTGCTCTACAACCTGTACGGCTCCACGGAGGTCTCCTGGGCCTCGATCGCCGCCCCGGACGACCTGCGGACCGCGCCCACCACCGCCGGGCGGCCGCCGCACGGGACCCGGCTGGCGATCCTCGACGACGACGGTCGGCCGGTGGCCGCCGGGCGGGTCGGGCGGATCTTCGTCGGTAACGAGATGCTCTTCGAGGGCTACACCTCCGGTGACGGCCGGGAGCGCCGCGACGGCCTGCTGGACACCGGCGATCTGGGCCGGATGAACCCCGACGGCCTCCTCTTCGTCGACGGCCGCGCCGACGACATGATCGTCTCCGGTGGTGAGAACGTCTTCCCGTCCGAGGTGGAGAACCTGCTCGCCGGACTGCCCCAGGTACGGGAGGCGGCCGTGATCGGTGTCCCCGACCCCGAGTACGGGCAGCGCCTGGCCGCCTTCCTCGCCCTGCACGCCGGCGAGACCCTCGACGAGGAGGCGGTCCGCGAGTACGTCCGGCACTACCTCGCGCGGTTCTCCGTGCCCCGGGACGTGGTCTTCGTGAAGTACCTGCCCCGCAACGCCACCGGCAAGGTTCTCTCCCGGGAACTGCGCCGCTACTACGGCTGACCGTCCGGGGTATCCGCGGCGACGCACCGCCCCTTAGGATCGAGCGGCGACGACGTCCGTCGATCGAGCGTCGCACGGGGTGCGCGGTCCGTCACGGCCTGGTCGCTCCGATCGCCCGGCCGGAGGGGACCGACGGTGGCCATACGCCCGAGTCAGCACAGGAGCACGCCGTGAAGGCCGACCCGCGTACGCGCCGTACACCGCTGCTGCTGCTCGAGGGGGCGACCCTCCTCTCCGGCGCCGGCAACGGGGTGGCCACCGTGGCGTTGCCCTGGCTGGTGCTGGAACGCACCGGCAGCGCCACCGCCGCCGGCGTGGTCGCCGCCGCCACCGCACTGCCGTTGCTGCTGTCCAGCCTCTTCGCCGGCACCGTCGTCGACCTGATCGGCCGGCGGCGTACGGCGCTGGTGTCCGACGCCCTCTCCGCCGTGTCGGTGGCCCTGATCCCGGTGGTGGACTCCCTGCTCGGGCTGAACCTCGGTCTGATCGTGCTGCTGGCGGTCGTCGGGGCGGTCTTCGACCCGGCCGGCCTGACCGCCCGCGAGACGCTGCTCCCCGCCGCCGCCCAGTCCGCCGGCTGGCGTATCGAACAGGCCAACGGTGTCCACAAGGCGGTGTGGGGGCTGGCCTTCCTCCTCGGTCCCGGTGTCGGCGGCCTGCTCATCGCCGTGGTCGGCGCGAGCTCGACGCTCTGGGTCACCGCCGCCGGCTTCGCCCTGGCGGTGCTACTGATCGCGGCCGTCCGGCTGCCCGGGGCCGGCCGCCCCGAGAAGCCCCCGGCCGGGTTGTGGCAGGGCACCGTGGAGGGCCTCCGGTTCGTCTGGCGGGACCCGCTGCTGCGCGCCATCGCGCTGATCATGATGGTGCTCGTCGCGCTCTACCTGCCGGTCGAGGGTGTCGTGCTGCCGACGTGGTTCGTCGAGCAGGACCAACCGGCCCGGCTGGGCGCGATCCTCATGACGATGAGCATCGGCACGGTGGTCGGGGCCCTCGCCTCCAGTGTGGCGGGGCGGCTGATCCGTCGCCGTACGCTCCTGGCGGTGGCACTGGTGGTCACCGGCGCGGCACTGCTCGGCCTGGCGTTCCTCCCGCCCTACCCGGCCATGATCGCCATCGCGGCGCTGGTCGGCATCGCGTACGGGCCGGTGGGCCCGCTGTCCAACTACGCGATGCAGACCCGCACCCCGGAGCACCTGCGCGGCCGGGTGGTCGGCGTGATGACGTCCTTCGCGTACGCGGCCGGCCCGGCGGGCTATCTGCTGGCCGGGCCGCTCGTCGAGTGGCTGGGCGTCCGGACGGCGTTCCTGACGCTGGCCGGGGCGGTACTGGTGGCCGCCGTGGCCGCCGCTCCGGTGCGCGCGCTGCGGATGCTGGACGACCCGCCCCTGTACCCGCCCGCCCCGCCCGGCGAGACGCCCGACCCCACCCAGGGGCCGGTGCCGCTCGGCGAGCAGTCGGTTCCGGCGGCGCGCCGGGTCTCCTCGGACCAGGCGTAGACCCAGCCGGCGACGGTCTGCCCGGTCAGCGTGGAATGGTGATCCGGTCGCCGATCGCGGTCGCGGCGATGTCGGTGCGGTGGTGGGAGCCGGCCAGCCCGATGCCGCGTACCATCTCGTAGGCGGCGTCCCGCGCGGCGGCCAGGTCGGCGCCGGTGGCCGTACCGCAGAGGACACGGCCCCCGGCGGAGAGCAGCGCGCCGTCGGAGGCCCGGCGGGCGGTGCCCGCGTGGATGACGCCCGGGCGGTCCGCGCCGGTGATGACGTCGCCGGTACGCGGAGCCGCCGGGTAGCCCTCGGCGGCGACCACGACGGTGACGGCGGCGCCGTCCCGCCAGCGCAGCGGCGGGTGCTCGGCCAGCGTGCCGGTGGCCGCGGCGTGCAGCAGCCCGGCCAGCGGTGTCTCCAGCAACGCCAGCACGACCTGCGTCTCCGGGTCGCCGAAGCGGGCGTTGAACTCGATCACACGGGGGCCGGCGGCGGTGATCGCCAGACCGACGTAGAGCAGACCGGCGAACGGGGTGCTCCGGCGGCGCATCTCGGCCAGGGTCGGGTGGACGACGTCGCGCATCACCTCGTCGACGAGGGCCGGCGGCGCCCAGGGCAGCGGCGCGTACGCCCCCATGCCGCCGGTGTTCGGGCCGCTGTCACCGTCGCCGACCCGCTTGAAGTCCTGTGCGGGCAGCAGCGGCACCGCCGCCTCGCCGTCGGTGACCACGAAGAGCGACACCTCGGGGCCGGCCAGGTACTCCTCGACGACGACCCGGCCGCACTCCTGCGCGTGCGCCAACGCCGCCGCCCGGTCGTCGGTGACGACGACGCCCTTGCCGGCGGCGAGGCCGTCGTTCTTCACCACGTACGGCGCGCCGAACACGTCCAGCGCCCGTGCGGTGCTCTCCGGGTCGGTGCAGGTGTACGCGCGGGCGGTGGGCACGCCGGCGGCGGTCATCACGTCCTTGGCGAACGTCTTCGACCCCTCCAGCCGGGCGGCCTCGGCGGACGGCCCGAACACGGCGACACCCTTGGCGCGCACCGCGTCGGCGGCCCCGGCGACGAGCGGCGCCTCCGGCCCGATCACCACCAGGTCGGCCTGGACCTCCACGGCCAGCGCGGCGACAGCCGAAGGATCGGCCGCGTCGAGGGCCCGCAGCTCGGCCACGGCGGCGATCCCCGGATTCCCCGGCGCCGCGACGAGTGCCGAAACCGACGGATCAGACACCAACCCGAGCGCGAGCGCATGCTCCCGCCCGCCACCACCCACAAGAAGTACGCGCACGCCGGCATCCTACCGACCCCCACCCTCAGCCCGTTGATCATGAAGTTGTTGCCGGGACACGCCGGGCAGCCGGGCGACAACTTCATGATCGACGCTGTCGGGCGTCGGCGAGAGCCTGGCGGACTGTCCAGGGGATGTAGTGCGGGTCGAGGGTGTCCTGCCAGGTGAAGCGGAGGACGGTCCAGCCGGCGTTGACCAGGCGGTTCTGCCTGCGGCGGTCGGCGTACGCCGCGTCCGGGGTTCCGTGCGGGCCACGACCGTCGGCTTCGGCGATGACCCTGGGCGCACGCCAGCCCAGGTCGCCAATGCCGAGCAGGTAGCCGTCGTCGTCGCGCACCTCCAGTTGCAGCACGTCCGGCGGGACCCGGCCGTCGACGCAGCGCAGCCGGGTGCGGGTCTCCAGCGGGGACTGCGCCCGCCCGTCCGCCTCGGCCAGACAGCCCCGCGCCGCTGTTGCTCCCCGCCGCCCGCGGATCAGCTTGGAGATCAGCAGCAGGTCGGCCTCGGCGGCGAGCCCTCGATTCAGCGCGGAGTCGAGCACGGAGACAGCCGCGTAGCGATCGAGTCGCAGGACGAGGTCGGCGACTGTGCGGACCGGCGCCGTGGTGATCATTCCGTCGACCGTGACGAGGTGTGCCGGCGGGATGACCAACTGGTGCACCACCACATCCGGGTGGGCGAGACGAGCAGGTCGAGCTGCCGGACCGGGGAGCGACAGGTGGATCTGGTCCACCTGCCGAGAACCGCCGATCCGGTGCAGCTCAGCCGCCGTTTCCAGCACCACCGCCGCGCACGGACCGAAGGAGGCTGTCGCCGCCCTGATTCGCGCCCGGCGTGGGATGGCATCGTGCAGGTCCGCATCGACGAGGTACGCAGCCCTGGCCACCGACCGCCACCGTCCCGTCCGGCACATCCGATGCACCTCGTGCACGGTCAATCCGGCAGCACGGGCCTGCGCCAACGTCACAATTCCGTCCCGCTCACGGGCGATCGACCGCACGGTCGTCAGAGCATCCACGCCGATCGACTGTTCCGGCAAAGAGAGGTCGACGGAACTCCCTGTGGACAACCCGAGCCGACCTGTGGATAACTATCGCCCAGCCTCGGTCGATCATGAAGTTGTTGCCAGGACACGCCGGCAGCGAGGACAACAACTTCATGATCGACGGGGTGCGCCCCTGCGGGGTTAGGGGAGGAGGGGGTGGCGGACTACGTTTTCTTCGCGGCCTGGGCCTACGCCGACCACGCTGATCCGGGTGCCGCAGAGTTCTTCCAGGCGGGCGATGTAGCGTCTCGCGTTCTCCGGCAGCTCGTCCTCGGTCCTGGCCTTGGAGATGTCCTCCCACCAGCCGTCGAGCTCTTCGTAGATCGGCGTGGCGTGGTGGAAGTCGGTCTGCGTCATCGGCATGTCGTCGACACGCTCGCCGTTGATCTCGTACCCGACGCAGATCGGCACCTTCGGCAGACCGGTGAGCACGTCGAGCTTGGTGACCACCAAATCGGTGACGCCGTTGAGGCGGCAGGCGTACCGGGCGACGACGGCGTCGAACCAGCCGCAGCGCCGCTCCCGGCCGGTGGTGGTGCCGTACTCGTGACCGATCTTGCGCAGGTGCTGCCCGCTGTCGTCGAACAACTCCGTCGGGAACGGCCCGGAGCCGACCCGCGTGGTGTACGCCTTGCTCACCGCGATGACCCTGGTGATGGCGGTCGGCGGGATGCCCGCACCCACGCACGCCCCACCGGCGGTCGGGTTGGACGAGGTCACGAAGGGATACGTGCCGTGGTCCATGTCGAGCATGGTGGCCTGGGCACCCTCCAGCAGCACGGTCTCGCCGCGGTCCAGGGCGTCCCAGAGCATGACCCGCGTCTCCGCGATGTACGGCTTGAGCCGCTCCGCGTACTCCAGGTACTCCTCGATCGTCGCGTCGACGTCGATCGCCTTGCGGTTGTAGATCTTGAACAGGAGCTGGTTCTTCTCGCGCAGCGCGAGTTCCAGCTTCTTGCGCAGGATGCCCGGGTCGAGCAGGTCCTGCAGGCGGATGCCCATGCGGGCGACCTTGTCGCCGTACGCCGGGCCGATGCCCCGGCCGGTGGTGCCGATCCGGGACGACCCGAGGTAGCGCTCGACCACCCGGTCCAGTGCCCGGTGGTGCGGCATGATCAGGTGCGCGTCACCCGAGATCCGCAGCCGGGAGACGTCCACGCCCCGCGCGGCGAGACCGTCGATCTCGGTGAGCAGCACCTTGGGGTCCACGACCACGCCGTTGCCGATGACGATCATCGCGCTCGGCGAGAGGGCGCCCGACGGCATCAGGTGCAGTGCGTACTTCTGACCGTCCGGCGTGATCACCGTGTGGCCGGCGTTGTTCCCGCCCGAGTAGCGCACGACGTAGTCGACCCGCTCACCCAGCAGGTCGGTAACCTTGCCCTTGCCCTCGTCGCCCCACTGAGCGCCGAGGAGCACGATCGCTGGCATCTTTTCCGCCTCCAGAAGGCTCGGGTGCCAGGTGGCGACCGGTCGGCGAGCCCGGGGTGTCAGGCTAACAAGTAGTGCGGGCGGGACCGGCAGCGGTCACGAGAAGTAGGAGGCTCCTTCGTGTTCGACGTGGTGCTGCTCACCCTGGGCTCGGAGCGGGACGCTCCCGGTGGGGGCTGCGGCAGCGGCGGCGCCTGCTGCGGAGGCGCCGACGACAGGGCCGACGGCGCGACGACGGAGGACCGCTGCGAGACCCCCCGCGTACCGGTGCTGGCCTGCGCGGACGCGTTCACCGCCCGGGGTGCGCGGGTCGAGACGGTGACCGCCCGCTCGGACGCGGAGATCGACGAGGTGCTGGCCCGGCTGGACGGTCCGCCGCGCCCCGACGGCCTCACCTGGCCGGACCCGGACTCCAAGACCCGCCTGGTCGTCGCCACGGCCAGTGACGCCCAGTTGCGCGCCGTCGTGCGCCGGCTCGTCCGCCGGTACGCCCCACCGCCGAGCCGCCGTCCGGACGACCTGGCCGCGAACCGGACGGTGCCGGACCTGCCGGCGATCGGCGTACTCCCGCTGGATCCGGCCCGGTCCACCGCGCAGCGCGACCTGGCCGCGCAGCTCGGCCTGCCGCGCGACCCGGTGGCGGTGGCGACCGCCGTGCTGGACGGCACGGCCCGGCGACTCGACCTGCTCCGCAACGACGGCGGCTCGGTGACCCTGGACGGCGCGCTGCTCGGCGCGGCCGACGACGGCGGCCGGCCGCTGCACTGGCGCGGCCGGGTGGAGGTCGACGACGCCGTGCTCACCGATGGCGAAGACCTCCTGGTGGCGTGCGCGATCGGCAACGCCGGCGGGTACGCGCGCCTGGACGACGTGGCACTGCTCGGCGCGCCCGACCCGACGGACGGGCTGGTCGAGGTCGCGGTGGCCGTCCCGGTGACGACCCGTTCGAGGTGGGGCCGACGGCGGGTACGCCTGGAGGTGCGCCGGGCCCGCGGCCGTGCGGTGTCCGTGCTGCCCCGCGAGGGCAAGGTGCCGTTCCTGGACGACGGGGCGGAGGGCGAGCTGGGCCGCAAGCGCTCCTGGTGGACCGAGCCGGGCGCCTGGGCGGTCTGGACGGTCTGATCCCGCCCCCGTCGCGGCGGCGAACCCCGGCTCGGTCCGGGGGCCTATCCTCGGCAGGAGGACTGGGGAGGATCCGTGGTGGACGAGAACGCCGACCGGACGCACGTGCCCGGCCAGCAGCCGGTGCCCGAGCGGGACATCGAACCACCGTGGCCGACGGAGCAGGCCGGCGCGCACTCCTGGGCGCCGACGACCGGGCCACCGCCGGTCCCACCACAGCCTTCCGCGCACGACCAGGACCGGGCGGCGACCGGCCGACCGCCGTCCGCCGCCGACTACCCGTCGCTCGGCGCCGGGACGGCCGCACCCGGCGGGTGGGCGATGATCGGCCCTCCCGCCGCAAACGGCTGGTCACCACCGCAGGCCGCCGGGTGGGGCGGGCCGGCGGGGCAGGGTGTCGACCTCGACATGCCCTTCAGCCTCGACCAGCCGGCCGCGCCCGGTGCCGACCCAGCGGTCGTCCACCAGCCGGGCCCGCAGGCCGGGGGGTCGCACAGCCCCCGCCCCGGCGACGCGCCGGCGCACGAGGCTCCCATGGTCGCGCCGGTCCACCAGACCGGCGCCGACGGGTCACCGGACGCTGGCGACGCCCCGGCCCCGCACGCCGCCGTCGACCCCGCGACCGGACAACCGGTGGTTGGCGACGACGCGCCGGGGGATCCGGTCGACGGTCCGGCGACGCACGGGAGCCGGGTGCCGGCCGAGTCGCCGTGGGCCCAACCGCCGCAGCGTCCCGCCACCGCCGAACCGGCACCGCCGTGGGCGACGTCGCAGGCCGGGGCGGTCCCGCCGGTGCCGCCGCCGGCCGTCCCCCAGACCGGGGGCGAGGCGCCGACGCAGTACGCGACGGAGATCCCCCCGCCGCCGCAGGTCACCCCGCAGCAGTACGAGCCGGTGGCGGAGACGCCGCCCGTCCCGGCGCCGCCGGGCCCCTTCCCGCCGCAGCCGGCCTGGTACCCGCCGCCCTGGCAGCAGGGGACCGTCCCGCAGTCCGGGCCGGTTCCGCCGCAGTACCCGCCGGAGGGCGCACCGCCGGCGCAGCCGCCGTACCCCGAGCCGGCCTGGAGTCCGGAGGTCGGCGCACCGCCCACCGCCGAGGACTTCGCGCGCCGCCGGCAGGTCCGGCCCGCCGACCCGGTCGCCACCATGGGCGTACGCGCCATCGTCAACAAGACCGGGCTGCTGCGTCTGGCGCCGGGCCGGCACGAGCAGGAGCTCCGGCACGACATCGAGATGGTGCGGCGCAACTTCGGCGGGCTCCGGCAGGTGACCGTGGTCAACCCGAAGGGCGGCGCCGGCAAGACGGTGGCGATCCTGCTGCTGGCCATGACGTTCGGCCAGAAGCGCGGCGGCTACGTGCTGGCCTGGGACAACAACGAGACCCAGGGCACCCTCGGCATGCGCGCCCAGCAGGACTTCCACTCCCGCACGGTGCGGGACATGCTGCGCGACCTCGGTCAGTTCAACGGCGCGCACGGGCGCGTCGGCGACCTGTCGCAGTACGTCCGTTCCCAGGGCGAGGGGATGTTCGACGTCCTCGCCTCCGACGAGTCGGCGACCGGCGGCGAGATGCTCACCGCCGCCGCGTTCGCGGAGATCCGTGATGTGGTCAGCCGCTTCTACAAGCTGATCTTCGTGGACACCGGCAACAACGTCCGGGCGCAGAACTGGCAGGCCGCGATGGACGCCACCGACCAGTTGGTGGTCACCATGTCGGCCCGGAACGACTCGGCCGAGACGGCCGCCCGGATGCTCGACCACCTGGAGCAGAGCGGCCGGCAGCGGCTGGTCCGGCAGGCGGTCACCGTGGTCTCCATGCCGCCGTCGCGCAAGGAGATCGACCTCCCCGCGATCCAGGAGCACTTCGCGGCGCGGACCCGGGCGGTGCTGCTGGCGCCGTACGAGCGGCTCATCGACAGCGGCGAACCGCTCCGCTACGGGGCCCTCTCGTCGGCCACGCGGGACGCCTGGCTGAAGATCGCCGCCTCGGTGGCCGAGGGACTGTGACGCGGTGACGGCGTGACGGCCGGCCCGGATCCGCCGGGCCGGCCGTCACGACGGGTCAGTTGCTGGCCAGGGCGTCGGCCGCGGCCGGGTCGCAGTCGCGGAGGAACTGGGCGCAGCGGGCCGCCTCGTCCGCCTCGCCGATCTCGTCGGCGGCCCGGGACAGCACGTAGAGGCAGCGCAGGAAGCCGCGGTTCGGCTCGTGCGACCACGGCACCGGGCCGTGCCCCTTCCAGCCGCTGCGACGCAGCTGATCCAGGCCCCGGTGGTACCCGGTGCGGGCGTACGCGTACGCCGGAACGACCTGGCCCGCGGTGAACGCCCGGGCCGCCAGCGCGGCCCAGCCGGCGCTGTAGGTCGGATGGTGGGCCGCCACCTCGGCGAGCGCCTCGTCGCTGCCGCTCTCCTCGGCGGCGGCCAGGGCGGCGTCCGCCTCGTCGTGCGCGGGAAGGAGGGTGGCCGGTGGCTCCGGCAACAGGTTCTGCATCGTCCCATTCAACCCGCTTCGCGGTACGACACGCGAGAGGGTCGGCCGAGTCGCTCGACTGAAAGGCTGAGGAACTGGTCACGCCTGCGGCCCATGCCGCTCCCGCGTGTCTTCCATTACAACTATGGGTCCGGAGCCTCCCCAGGACCCGGTCAAGCAGGAGCCCGGAGGCCTCGGCCCCCGGGCTCCTGTGCGTTCACGCGGACGTGGGCCGGGCGGGGCAGGTTTGGCGGGTTGACCCGGCCGGGCAGGATGATCGCGTGCCCAGCCCACCTCCCATCGACGTCATCGAGCCGCACGTCTGCACGGACGAGGTCGAGACCCGCGCCGACTTCGACCGGCGGCTCACCACCGGCGACCTGGCCGGACTCACCGTCCAGGGTCTCCGACTCGACCTCGACCCGCCCGACCTCACCGGCGTCACGGTCACCGGCACCCTCTTCGTCGGCTGCCGGTTCGCCTCCCGCGACGTGGGGGCCGACCTGGTGCGGCGCGGCGCGAACGTGGTGCCGCCCTTCTCCGGGCTGCCGTACCCGACCCAGCCGTCCCACCTCTACACGCCGGAGGAACTGGCCGACGGGTTCTCCGGTGCGGGCTTCGCCGGCATGTACGACACCCGGGTCTACGAGCACTTCCGGGCGCACGGCGGGGCGCTGCCGGACGTCCGCGAGGCGCTCGGCCAGCGGCTGCACGACCACGGCGTGGACAACGCCCTCGCCGACGCCACCCGCGCCTGGCTGGCCACCCACGGGCCGCAGTCGGTGGTGGGCATCATGGGCGGGCACGCGGTGCCACGCGGCAGCGCGCCGTACCGGATGGCCGCCGTGCTGGGCTGGGAGCTGGCCCGGGCCGACCGGCTGGTGGTGACCGGCGGCGGGCCTGGGGTGATGGAGGCGGCGAACCTCGGCGCGTACCTGTCGCTGCGGCCGGCCGAGGACCTGACCGCCGCCATCGACCTGCTCGCCGGGGCACCGGACTTCACCGACCACGACCGCTACACGGCGGCGGCGCTGCGGGTACGGGAGGTCTACGGCCGCCCGGTGGCCCCGCCGCCGCCCAACGGCGGCGACCCGACGGCCCGGCACCACGCCGACTCGGCCGCCCTGGCCACCGGCGAGCTCGACTGGGCACGCAGTGGCGGCCTGGCCATCCCCACCTGGCTGTACGGGCACGAGCCGGCGAACCTCTTCGCCGGCCGGATCGCCAAGTACTTCTCGAACGCCATCCGCGAGGACACCATCCTGCGGCTGGCCCGGGGCGGGATCGTCTTCGCCCCCGGCCGCGCCGGCACCGTGCAGGAGGTGTTCCAGGCGGCCACGAAGACGTACTACGGCACCGACGGCGCCAGCGGGGCGTACGTCTTCCTGGACCGTGCGTACTGGACGCGGGAGCTGCCGGTGGAGTCGTTGCTGCGCCCGCTGCTGGCCGCCTCCCCGTTCGGCGACCTCTCCTCCACGGTGCACCTCACCGACGACGTCCACGAGGCCGTCCGCGTCCTGACCGCGGTGTAAGGAAGGGCCCCCTATTAACGCCTGGCGTTGTAAAAGGGCCCCTTCCTAACGCCGCAGCCGACGCCGTGGCGCCGCAGCCGACGCCGACGCCGTGGCGCCGCAGCCGGCACCGTGACGGCGACGGCCGGCCCCCCGGTGCGGGGAGCCGGCCGTCGACGTGTCAGGCGGTGGTCACTTCATGGTGGTGCCGGTGGAGCGCAGGTGCTCGCAGGCCTCGGCGACCCGGGCGGCCATGCCGGCCTCGGCGGCCTTGCCCCAGACGCGCGGGTCGTACAACTTCTTGTTGCCGACGTCGCCGTCGACCTTCAGCACGCCGTCGTAGTTGCGGAACATGTGGTCCGCGACCGGCCGGGAGAACGTGTACTGGGTGTCGGTGTCGATGTTCATCTTCACCACGCCGTAGTCCAGCGCCTCACGGATCTCCGACAGCAGCGAGCCGGAACCACCGTGGAAGACCAGGCTGAGCGGCTTGTCCTTGCCGTACTTGGCGCCCACCGCCTCCTGGATCTGGTTGAGGATCTCCGGGCGGAGCTTGACATTGCCCGGCTTGTAGACGCCGTGCACGTTGCCGAAGGTCAGCGCCGCCATGTAGCGGCCCTTCTCGCCCAGGCCGAGGGCCTCGACCATGGCCAGGCCGTCCTCGACGGTGGTGTAGAGCTTGTCGTTGATGGCGTTCTCGACGCCGTCCTCCTCGCCGCCGACGACACCGACCTCGATCTCGAGGACGATCTTGGCCTCGGCGGCCCGGTCGAGCAGCTCGGCCGCGATCTGCAGGTTCTCCGCCACCGGCACGGCCGAGCCGTCCCACATGTGCGACTGGAACAGCGGCTCCTGGCCGGCGGCCACCCGCTCCTTGGAGATCTGCATGAGCGGCCGGACGAACTTGTCCAGCTTGTCCTTCGGGCAGTGGTCGGTGTGCAGCGCGATGTTGACCGGGTACTTCTTGGCCACCTCGTGCGCGTACGCGGCGAACGCCACCGCGCCGGTGACCATGTCCTTCACGGAGGGCCCGGACAGGTACTCGGCGCCACCGGTGGAGACCTGGATGATGCCGTCGCTCTCCGCGTCGGCGAAGCCCTTCAGCGCGGCGTTGAGGGTCTGCGAGGACGTCACGTTGATCGCGGGGTACGCGTACCGGCCGGCCTTGGCGCGGTCCAGCATCTCCGCGTAGGCCTCGGGGGATGCGATGGGCATAGTCGAGTGCTCCTTACTTGCCGCTCTCGGCCGTCACCGGCCGCTGTTGTCCACGGGTGCGCCGGACCGCGCTGTCCACCGCGGGCAGTATCCCGTAGAAGGTGGCGCGGGGCACAACCACCCCGGCGGGCGTCCACCGGTCGGCCGCACCGACGCTCCAGACTGTCCGGTACGGCGGCGCTGATCAGCCAGGTCGCGACGGTCATCACGACGGCACCCCACAGGGCGACCCACCGCCCCATCCTGGCACCGGGGACGGCACCCGGAGGGGCGATTGGGTCGACTCGGCCGCCGCGCGGTCGTCCGTGGGTCGACCAGCGCTGCGGCAGCGCAGACCGTACGGTGGGTGGGAACCGTCCGCCGAAATCACGGGAGGGACCGATGGGTCAGCCCGACGAGGACTTCACTCCCAGCCACCACCTCAGCCCCGAGGAGCGGGACATGGAGGCGGAGCCGGCCGACGCGGTCGAGCAGGCCGCCGCCATCGACGCCGGTGACGCCGACACCGAGCCGCACCGCGGCCTGGAGGTCGGCGACTGGGACGCGATGGAACAGGCCCGGGTGGTCGCCAACGACGAGGACGACTACCGCTGAGGCGGCCGGGCGTCGCGGTTCCGGATCCCGGGCGCCGTCGGGGGTCCGCCCTGCTGCGGCGACCCGTCGGCGCCCTCGACCTCACGCAGCGCCACCGCCCGGTGATGGCTGGTCCACCGAAGATCAGCCGTTCGGTTCGTCTTGCCCGTGCGGGGACCGCCGGGGGAGCGCGGAGTCTTTAGGTTTCCTTAAGATCCGCTGGCCACACCCCCTTTGCTTTCCCCCACGGGAGGAAACCCCCACATGTTCACCCACTCGACCCGGCGCTGGCTGGCTGGGCTCGGCGTCGCAGGGGCACTGATCGCCGCCTCCGCCACCCCCGCCTACGCCGACGAGGACCTCCAGGTCCACGCCAGCGACCTCCTCGTGGCTCCGAACCACACGGTGGCCAGCTGGATCGCGGCCTGGAACCCGGCGACCGAGCTGCGGAAGCTGACCCTGGACCTCGACCTGTCCAAGGTGGACGGCATCGGCGTGCTGGAGCCCGTGAACTCGGACTTCGCCTGCGCCCGCGAGGCCGCCGTCCTGCACTGCGAGGCGACCATCGAGCCGGACGGCAACACGCCGTTCTTCGACTACTTCCTGACCGCCAAGGCGGACGCCAAGCCGGGCGAGAAGGCCGAGATGGGCGTCAAGATCACCGGGGACGGGCAGACCGTCGAGCGGGCCGTCTCGATCACCGTGGCCGAGGGCGTGGATCTGCAGAGCGAGCCGGAGGGCGGCCTGGAGGCCGAGGCCGGGACGGTCGCCGTCCTGCCGAGCACCGTCCGCAACGGTGGCGAGAACACCAGCCGCGGCGCCGTCCTGCGCCTGCAGAACGACGGCCGGAGCCCGTACGTGGGCAACTTCAGCAACTGCGAGTACATCGATTACCTGGCGACCGTCTGCACGTTCGACACCGACCTCGAACCGGGCAAGAGCTACCGTCTCTCCGAGGGACTGCCGGTCCGGGTGGACAAGGACGCGCGCGCCGGCTCGCACCTGCTGAACCTGCTCGACTGGTGGACGAAGGACGACTGGGCGTTGATCGCCAACGACCCGTCGTGGCCGCTGCCCGAGGGCGAGCAGGGCACCGGCGCGGAGCTGAAGCTGGTCGAGGCGCCCGCCACGGCGTTGCGCGCGCCGCAGACCGACGTCGACCGCTGGAACAGCTTCACCGACTTCAAGGTCACGGTGACCGGTGGCAACACCGCCGACCTTGCCGCCGTGGGCAGCACCGCGACCGGCAAGGTGGGCGACAAGGTCACGGTGCGCGCCGGCGCGAGGAACCTCGGCCCGGCCGTCATCGAGACGTGGCGGAACGAAGGCCCGCTGGTGGTCGTCGAGATCCCCGCCGGGACCACCGCCGTCACGGTGTCCGAGAACTGCGCCCCGTACACCAGGGACGAGGAGTGGTACCCCTGGGAGAGCCTGGGTGAGCCCGGCGCCCCCGTCTACGGCTGCATCGGCTACGAGGATCTGGGCAGGGACGACACCGCCTCCTTCGAGTTCGTGCTGAAGATCGACAAGCTGGATTCGAAGACCTCCGGCACGGTCTCCACCATGATCGAGGGCGACCCGAACGCATCCAACAACGTGGCTCCGATCACCGTGGCGCTCGGCGACAAGTCCGGCAACCCGGGCGGCGAGCCGGGTCAGGGCGGCGGCAACGGTGACGGCGGCTCGCTGCCCATCACCGGCGCCAACACCGCTCTGGTCGCGGGCCTCGGCGCCGTCCTCCTCGCCGCCGGTGGTGCCGGCTTCGTGGTGGCCCGCCGCCGCAGGACCCGCTTCGTGGCCTGATCCACCCGCACGTCCCGGTGCCCCGCCGACCCTCCGGTCGGCGGGGCACCGTCGTCACCGCGCCGGAGAAGCGGGCACCGGCACCGCGCGGAAAACGGGACGACACAAGATCCGGAACGCTGGGACCATGGGCGGCGTGCTGCTCACCCTCACCACCACGCACCGGCCAGCGACCGATCTCGGTCACCTGCTGGTCAAGCACCCCGACCGCGCGCAGTCCTTCGACGTGCCGGTCGGCACCGCGCACGTGTTCTACCCCGAGGCGCACGAGCAGCGCTGCACCGCCGCCCTGCTGCTGGACGTGGACCCGCTGCGGCTGGCCGGCGCGCGGGGCCGGGGCCGCGGCCGGCAGCCGGCGGCGGCCCCGGAGAACTTCACCCTCGGGCGGTACGTCAACGACCGGCCGTACGCGGCGTCCAGCCTGCTCTCCTCGGCACTGTCGAAGGTGTACCGGTCGGCGCTGCGCGGGGAGTCCCGGGATCGCCCGGAACTGGCCGCCACGCCGATCCCGCTGGAGGTACGCGTACCGGTGCTGCGCTGCCGGGGTGGCGCGGAGGTCGCGGTCCGGCTGTTCACGCCCCTCGGCTGGACGGTGGTGGCCACCCCGCTCCCGCTCGACGAGCGGCACCCGGAGTGGGGCGACAGCCGGTACGTCGACCTGACGCTGACCGGCACCGTCCGTGTCGCCGACGCCCTCAACCACCTGTACGTGCTGCTGCCGGTGCTGGACGACGCCAAGCACTACTGGGTGGCGCCGGACGAGGTGGACAAGCTGCTCCGGGCCGGTGCGGGCTGGCTGGCCGGCCACCCGGAGCGGGGCCTGATCAGCCGCCGCTACCTGGCGCACCGGCGTGCCCTCGCCGGCGCGGCCCTGGCCCGTCTCGCCGAGCAGCGGCTGGCCGACGAGCCGGCCGCGGCCGACGAGGACGCGGTGGACGAGACCGCGGTCGAGGAGGCGGTCCGGGTGCCGTCGCTGGCGGTACGCCGTCGGGAGGCGGTGCTCGCCGCGCTGGTGGAGGCCGGTGCGAGCCGGGTGCTGGACCTGGGCTGCGGTGGTGGCGCGCTGATGGCGGCGCTGGCCGGTGACCGTCGGTTCACCGAGATCGTGGGGACGGACGTGTCCACCCACGCGCTGACGCTGGCGGCCCGACGGCTGCGCCTGGACCGGCTGCCGGAGCGGCAGCGGGACCGGATCCGGCTGTGGCAGTCCGCGCTGACCTACCGGGACGACCGGCTGCGGGGCTACGACGCGGCGGTGCTGGTGGAGGTCGTCGAGCACCTCGACCCGCCTCGGCTGCCCGCGCTGGAGGACGCCGTCCTCGGTCATGCCCGGCCGGCGACGGTCGTGGTGACCACGCCGAACGTGGAGCACAACGTGCGCTACGAGGGGCTGCCTGCCGGGCGGTTCCGCCACGCGGACCACCGCTTCGAGTGGACCCGCGCCGAGTTCGCCGACTGGGTCGCCCGGGTGACCGCGACGTACGGCTACACGGCCGTGATCCGTGGCGTCGGAGACGACGACCCCGAGGTCGGCGCACCGACCCAGCTGGCCGTGCTGACCCGGACGGAGGAGAGCCGATGACCACCCTCGAACTCCCCGAGCTGGCCCTGGTGGCGCTGGTCGGCGTCTCCGGCTCCGGAAAGTCCACGTTCGCCGCCCGGCACTTCGCGCCGACCCAGGTGCTGTCCTCCGACGCCTTCCGCGCGATGGTGGCCGACGACGAGAACGACCAGTCCGCCTCCGCCGAGGCGTTCGACGTGCTGCACTACGTGGCCGGCAAGCGGCTGCGCGCCGGGCGGCTGACCGTGGTGGACGCGACGAACCTCCAGCCGCACGCCCGGGCCGGGCTGGTGCGGGTGGCCCGGGAGCACGACGTACTGCCGGTGGCGATCGTGCTCGACGTGCCGGAGGCGCTGGCGTGGGAGCGGACGGAGGGGCGCGCCGACCGCACGTTCGGCCGTCCGGTGCTGGCCCGGATGCAGCGCGACCTGCGCCGCACGTACGGGCAGCTGGCCCGGGAGGGTTTCCGGAAGGTGCACGTGCTGCGCGGGGTCGACGAGATCGACGCCGCGGAGATCCGCTACGAGAAGCTGTTCAACGACCGGAAGGAGCTCACCGGGCCCTTCGACATCGTCGGTGACGTGCACGGTTGCCGCGCCGAGCTGGAGACGCTGCTGACCCGTCTCGGGTGGGAGCTGCACCGCGACGCGCAGGGCCGGCCGGTCGACGCGACGCACCCGTCGGGGCGTACCGCATTGTTCGTCGGCGACCTGGTGGACCGCGGCCCGGACTCCCCCGGCGTGCTCCGCCTGGTGATGGGCATGGTCGCGGCCGGGCACGCGCTCTGCGTGCCGGGCAACCACGAGCAGAAGCTGCTGCGCAAGCTGCGCGGCCGGGACGTGCGGCTCACCCACGGCCTGGCCGAGACGATGGCCCAGCTGGCCGACGAGCCGGAGGGATTCGTCGCCGAGGTGGCGACGTTCGTCGACGGCCTGACCAGCCACTTCGTGCTGGACGGCGGTCGACTGGTGGTCGCGCACGCCGGCCTCAAGGAGGCGTACCAGGGCCGGGCATCCGGCCGGGTCCGCTCGTTCGCGCTGTACGGGGAGACCACCGGCGAGACCGACGAGTACGGGCTGCCGGTGCGCTACCCGTGGGCGCGGGAGTACCGGGGCTCGGCGATGGTGGTCTACGGGCACACGCCCACGCCGGAGCCGGAGTGGGTCAACAACACCATCTGCGTCGACACCGGTTGCGTCTTCGGCGGTCGGCTCACCGCGCTGCGGTACCCGGAGCGGGAGCTGGAGTCGGTGCCGGCCGAGCGGGAGTGGTACGCCCCGGCGCGTCCCCTGACCGCCGCGCCGGCCCGCCCCGACGAGGTGCTGGAGCTGACCGACGTGACCGGCCGGCGGCACGTCGAGCACCCGTACGGGTCGCTTACCGTGCCGGCGGAGAACGCCGCCGCGGCGCTTGAGGTGATGAGCCGCTTCGCCGTCGACCCGGCGCGGCTGGTGTGGCTGCCGCCGACGATGGCGCCGTGCTCCACGGCGACCGTGGACGGTTTCCTGGAGCACCCGGCACAGGCGTTCGCCGACTACCGGGCGGCGGGCGTGGACCGGGTCGTCTGCGAGGAGAAGCACATGGGCTCCCGCGCCGTCGTGCTGGTCGCCCGGGAGGCGGCCGGACCGTTCGGCGGCGGGGTGGTGCACACGCGCACCGGCCGGCCGTTCTTCGGCGAGCCACTGGACACCGGGCTGCTCGACCGGGTTCGGGCGGCGGTCGACGCGGCCGGGCTGTGGGACGAGCTGGACACCGACTGGCTGCTGCTCGACACCGAGCTGCTGCCCTGGTCGGCGAAGGCGGGCGGTCTGATCCGCGAGCAGTACGCGGGAGTCGGCGCCGCCGGTCGGGCCGCGCTGCCGGCGGCTCTGGCCGCGCTGGACGCCGCCGTGAGCCGGGGCCTGGACCTGGCCGACCTGCGCGACTCCATGGCCCGACGACGGGACGAGATCGTCGCCTACACGGAGGCGTACCGGGCGTACGTGGGGCCGACCGAGGGGCTGCGCGGGGTGACTCTCGCGCCGTTCGCGGTGCTGGCCGGCGCGAAGGCGAGCTACGCCGACCGGGACCACGGCTGGCACCTCGACCTGGCCGACCGGCTGTGCGCCGCCGCCCCGGATTTCTTCACGCCGACCCGGCGGCAGGTGGTGGACCTGTCCGACGCGGCTGCCGAGGCGGAGGCCACCCGGTGGTGGCTGGCGCTCACCGCGGCCGGCGGGGAGGGAATGGTGGTCAAGCCGTACGCCGGGCCGGCGGCTCGCAGCGAGCGCGGTTCCCTGCTCCAGCCGGGGATCAAGTGCCGGGGACGGGAGTACCTGCGGATCATCTACGGGCCCGGCTACACCGAGCCGGAGCAGCTCGCCCTGCTCCGGCGCCGGTCGCTCGGACGCAAGCGGGGTCTGGCCCTGCGCGAGCACGGCCTGGGGCTGGCGGCCCTGGACGCGCTGGTCGGCGGTGCACCACTGTGGCGCCGGCACGAGCTGGTCTTCGCGATCCTGGCGTGCGAGTCCGAGCCGGTCGACCCCCGCCTGTAGGTCGCGCGTCGGGTGGGGGCGGTGTGACGTCGAGCACCGGGGCACGAGGGCGACACCTAGACTACGGGCGTTCCGTTCCTGACCGGCAGCTATCGGAGGTCACCTCGTGTCGACGCCCACCACCACCCTGGCCCTGGGGCCGGACTGGCTCGATCCAGAGGTGTTGATCTCCACCTTCGGGCTGCTCGGCATCCTGGTGATCGTGTTCGCCGAGTCCGGCCTGCTGATCGGGTTCTTCCTGCCGGGTGACTCGCTGCTGTTCACGGCGGGCCTGCTCACCGCCGACGGGCAGTACATCACCTATCCGCTGTGGCTGGTCTGCCTGCTCATCACGATCGCGGCGATCGCGGGAGACCAGGTCGGGTACGCGTTCGGCCGCAAGGTCGGCCCGGCGTTGTTCCGCCGGCCGAACTCACGGCTGTTCAAGCAGGAGAACGTGCTGAAGGCGCACGACTTCTTCGAGAAGTACGGAGCGCGCTCGATCGTGCTGGCCCGCTTCGTGCCGATCGTGCGGACGTTCACGCCGATCGTGGCCGGGGTCAGCCGGATGAACTACCGGACGTTCGTCATCTACAACGTGATCGGCGGCGTCCTCTGGGGCACCGGCGTGACCGTGCTCGGCTACTTCCTCGGCCAGATCCCGTTCGTCAAGGCGAACATCGAGTTCATCCTCATCGCGATCGTCGGGATCTCGGTGATCCCGATCGCGGTGGAGCTGCTGCGGGCGTGGATGGCCGCACGACGCGGCACCACGCCGCAGGAGCGGGCCGCCGCCGAGGAGGCGATCCGGGAGACGCGCGAGCACTACGGCAAGCACTGACCACGTGGCACGGGCAGCACGGAATCAGCGGCCCGTCCGGCCGTCCGGTGCTCTCCCCACGGGGAGTGCACCGGACGATCGGTAAAGGTCAGCGCGCCTTCTTGGTGGCGCGCTTGCGCGGCGGGGTGAGCAGATCGGCGATCGTGGCGATCGCCGACGGCACCAGCCGGTAGTACGCCCAGACACCGCGCTTCTCCCGCTCCAGCAAGCCGGCCTCGGTGAGGATACGCAGGTGGTGGCTGACCGTCGGCTGGGAGAGGCCGAGCGGCGCGGTCAGGTCACAGACACACGCCTCGCCCTCGGGGGCCGACTGGATCAGACTGAGCAGCCGCAGACGAGCGGGATCCGCGAGGGCCTTGAGGACCCCCGCGAGACGCTCGGCATCGGCACGTTCGATCGGCTCGCCGGCAAGCGGCGAGATCTGAGGCATGGTCATATCAGCCAACGCAGTTCCCACGTATTCCATCCTTCCACCAGGAGCATCGATCCGCCTGCATATCAGCAGATCCGAATCGGCAAACTTTTACGCCACAAGGCCGAGGTCAGCCAACGTGTAGGCCGCCCGATACGGCAGTCCGGCGGCTCGCACCGCGTCACCAGCGCCTCGATCAACAATAACCGCCACACCCACCACGTCGGCCCCGGCCTCACGAAGCGCCTCGACCGCGGTCAACACACTTCCGCCGGTGGTGGAGGTGTCCTCCACCGCCAGCACCCGCCGCCCGGCCACGTCCGGGCCCTCGATCCGGCGTTGCAGGCCGTGCGCCTTGCCCGCCTTTCGGACCACGAAGGCGTCCAGCGGGCGGTCCGTCCCGGACGCCGCGTGCAGCATCGAGACGGCGACGGGGTCGGCGCCCAGGGTCAGGCCACCCACCGCGTCGTAGGCCCAGTCGGCCGTCAGGTCACACATCACCCGACCCACCAACGGAGCCGCCCGGTGATGGAGCGTGACGCGCCGCAGATCGACGTACCAGTCCGCCTCGCGCCCCGAGGAGAGCACCACGCGGCCATGGACCACGGCCAGGTCACCAATGAATTTACGCAGGTCGTCGTGGGCCCCCATGGCGATAGAGGGTACTGCTCCACTCTGGGAGCCGCGTGTGGGGTCCGACCCGATCACCCTGCGGGCGATGAGACGTTCGGCGATGGACGGCTACGCTGAGCGACTGCCGTCCGGATCGGCAGGCCGAATCCGGGGCGGGTGGACGACGCGGCGGACCACGCCGACGGGTCAGCGTCCGTCCCGGCCGGTCCGGCCCCGGGTGTCCCGGGAGACCGCTTCGATCAGCCGCCGGGGCGCGTGCCGAAGCCCCGCCACGGCGAGCTTGTACTTCCACGCCGGCACGCTGACCAGCTTGCCTTTCCGCAGGTCACGAAGGGCTTCGTCGACCACGTCCTCGGCCCGCAGCCACAACCACTCCGGAGTCTTCGACATGTCGATCCCGGCCCGGGCGTGGAACTCGGTGCGCGTGTAGCCGGGGCACAGCGCCAGCACGCGTACGCCGAAGGGGCGCGCGGACTGGCCGACGGACTCGCTGAAGTTGGTGACCCACGCCTTGCTGGCGGAGTACGTCGAGCCGGGCATGAGCGCCCCGAAACCCGCAACCGAAGAGACATTTATCACTGCCCCGTGCCGCCGCTCGGTCATCGTACGCAGGGCCGCGAGGGTCAGTCGCATCACCGCGTGCACGTTGAGACGCAGCAGCCGGGACTCGTCCTCGACCGTCGACCGGAGAAACGGCCGGTTCAGGCTGATGCCCGCGTTGTTGACCAGGAGCTCGACCGGAGGCCCCTCGGTCAGCCGCCGCTCCACGAGTGCGCAGCCGTCGTCAGTGGACAGGTCGGCGGGAAGGGTCTCCACCTCGTGGCCGTGCCGGCCGGTCAGCTCGGTCGCCATGTCGGCCAGCCGGGCGGCGTCCCGGGCGACCAGCACCAGATGCCAGCCGTCGGCGGCCAGCCGTCGGGCGAACGCCGCGCCGATGCCGGCGGTCGCCCCGGTGATCAACGCCCGTCGCTCGGTGGTCGGCTGGTCGAGCGTCACGGGCGGTCCTCACCTGGGCGGGTACGGGGACGCGGGCGTCCCGGTGGGCGGGTACGGGTACGGCGCGGGACCGTACGGGTGGTGCGGGCCGGGTGCGGCCGGCGGACGCCGGCGGAACCAGGCGTTCGCGGCCGGCAGCGCCAACAGCGCGGCCACCACAAGGTAGCCGAGCACCTGGCCCACCAGAAGTGCCGTGCCCAGCGGGATCCACCAACCCGGGTACGCGTCCTCGACGAGGGCGAGCAGCTCGGCGGTGCCCCGCTCGTCCTCGCCCAGCCGCAGCGGTACGGCCCGCTGCCCGGCCAGCGCGGCGAGCCCGCAGCAGCCGAGAATCAGCCCGAGCCCGGAGACCACCCAGGTACCCACCCGGGCACCCGGACGCCCGGCGCGCAGCCCGAGGGCCAGGCCGACGAGCAGCACCGCCGCCAGCACGCTCACCACCGCCGAGAGCACACCGGACACCCACAGCAGCGCGACCACCCCGTCGGTGTCCTCGGGGCGGGCGGAGGTGCCCTTGGCGACGCTCCGGAGGTTGTCGGCGGTGCCACCGATGGTGAGCAGGCCGGCGACGGCGTACGCGAGAGCGGCCAGTGCCATCACCACGAGCAGGGCGACGGCCAGGGTCACCACCGCCGGTCGACGGGCCGGTGCCTGTTCGGGGTGCGACACGACGAGTCCCTCCGGTAGGCGTCGGGTTGCAACCTACTCGGAGGGACCGTCGGCGTCGCCGTTATCGGAGCGTCAACTCACCGGCGGCGGGGTCGGGCCGGGACGGTCCGACCCCGGCTGGCCGTCGGCACCCGGCTGGCCGGGGCCGCCCGACGTGGAACCGCTGCCCGGCTGGCCCGGTGCCGGCGGGTAACCCGGGGCCTGCGGGTAGCCGCCCGGCTGACCCGGGGCCTGCGGGTACCCGGGATCGCCCGAGGTCTGCGGGTAGCCGGGGTAGGTGGCGCCGGGGACCGGCGGTTCCCACGCCTGCTGCGGCTTGCGGAAGAACTCGTTGGCCTTGGGCAGCGCCAACAGGATCAGCGCCGCCAGCAGGGAGAGGATGCCGAGCACGGCGAGCAGCGTGGTGACCGGCTCGTACCAGGACGGCAGGGCCTCGTCGAGACGACGGTTGATCTCGTCCTGGCTCGGCACGTTCCCGGAGGTCTGGCCGCCCATCGAGTTGCCGAGCGCGTTGCCGGCCAGGCCCAGCCCCGCGCAGCAGAGCGCGATGCCGCCGACCACCCAGGTGGTGATCCGGGCGCCGTTCTTGCCCCGCATGTTGAGCAGGGCCAGAACGATCAGGCCGAGCGCGAAGAGCAGGCTGACGACGCCGGCGCCGACGCCCGCGACCGTGGCGACGGTTTCCGCGCCCTCCGCGTCGGTGCCGGCGAAGGCGTCCCGGTAGACGTCCTGGATCTTGCTCAGCGTGCTGAGCGCGACGATGAGGCTGATCACCGAGAGGACGGCGTAGAAGATGAGCAGATAGCTGGAAATCGTGACGGCAGCGGGGCGTACCCGAGCCGGCGCGTTGTGGTGGGGATCGACCACGATTCTCCTTCCCTAGATCGCGCCCACACCGTATCGACTCCGAGCCAACGGGGCAGGACTCGACGAGCGGACCCGCCGGAACGGCGTCAGTAGCCGCGCCACTCCCCGCGCGCGTACTCCAGCACCCGGGGCCGCAGCAGCGTCGACGCCGGCACGTCCACGCGGCGCCGGTCGGCGGGGAACGCACCGGCGGCGGCCAGCGTGTCGGCGTCGAGGAACCGCAGCCGCGGCGCGTCGGCCGGCAGCGCCAGGGTGGGCGGGGTGGTGCCCGCGGTGGCGAGCAGGAAGCCCCAGTCGCCGAAGGAGGGGACGTCCACGTGGTACGGCGTCACGGCGAAGCCGGCCTCCCGCAGCGACGCCTCGATCGACCAGTACGACCGGGGCGCGAAGTACGGGGAGCCGGCCTGCACGACCACCCGCCCGCCCTCGGCGAGGACGCCCTCGACCAGCGTGTAGAACTCGACGGTGTAGAGCTTGGCGGTGGCCGTCTCGTCCGGGTCCGGGAGGTCCGCCACGACGGCGTCGAAGCGGTCCGTGGCGGTTCGCAGCCAGCCGAACGCGTCGGCGTGCACCACCCGCACCCGGGGGTCGTCGAAGGCCCCGGCGTTGAGCCGTCGTAGCTGCGGCTCGGCGCGGGCCAGCGCCACCACCGCCGGGTCGAGGTCCACCACGGTGATCCGGCGGACGTCGGGGTAGCGCAGGAGTTCCCGGACGGCGAGCCCGTCACCGGCGCCGAGCACCAGCACCTCCCCGCGCGGCCCGTTCAGCGCCGGGTGCACCAGCGCCTCGTGGTAGCGGTACTCGTCGACCGAGGAGAACTGGAGGTCGCCGTTGAGGAACAACCGCAGGTCGGTGGTGCCGGTACGGCCCGGCTCGGCGACCGACCGGGTCAGCACGATCTCCTGGTACCGGCTGCGTTCGGCGTGCACCACCGGGTCCCGGTAGAGCTGCTGCCGCGCGGTCACCTCGAAGTCCTGGGCGGTCAGCCACGCGTACCCCAGGCAGAGCGCCACCACGACGGAGCCGGCGGTGAGCCCGACGCGCGCGCGTCGACCCAGCTCGCGCCGGAAGACGGTGAAGACGAGGACGACACCGGCGGCGGCGTTCACCGCGCCGACCACCAGCGCGCCCTTGAGCTGGCCGAAGATCGGCAGCAGCAGGAAGGGAAAGGCCAGCCCGCCCAGCAGCGCACCGACGTAGTCGGCGGCGAACAGGTCCGCCACGGCGCTGCCGGCGGCCTGCTCCCGGATCCGTTGCAGCAGCACCATCAGCAGCGGGATCTCCGCGCCGATGAGCAGGCCGAGCACGAACGCCGTCGCCACCAGCGCGGGCCCGTAGAGGTCCAGCCAGGCGAAGGCGGCGTAGAGACCGAGCACGGACAGGCCGCCGAGCAGGGCCAGCAGCAGCTCGACGGCCGCGAACGCGACGGCGGCCCGGGACTGCAACGGCTTCGCGGCGAGCGCGCCGACGCCCATGGCGAAGACCATCACGCCGAGCACGATCGACGCCTGACCGACGGTGTCGCCGATCAGGTAGCTGCCGAGCGCGACCAGGGCCAGCTCGTAGACCAGACCGCAGGCCGCGCACACGAAGACCGCGGCCAGCACGGCGGCGCGGGCCAGCCGCCACCGTGCCGGCGCGTCGACGGTCACGCTCTCTCCGGCGTACGCGCGGAAGCGTCCTCGCCGGCGCGGGGCGCCGGGACGGCCCGCTGCCGGCGGCGCTGCACCAGGCCGACGGTGACCAGCAGCGCGGTGACGAGCAGCATCGCCGCGGCACCGACCAGCCAGCCCCAGCGGTCCCGCCACACGTCGTTGCCGACGTTCGGCAGCGCGGCGGGCGGCGCGGCCGGCGCGGCGGTGTCGACGGGCGCGAACGTGGCCTTCTCGCGCTCGGCGACCAGCAGCGGCAGGGTCACGGCGGCCCGGGTGACCGCCCATCCGGGGTCGTCGACGAACGCGTCGGGGGTCAGGTCGAAGCGCTCCAGCCCCCGCTCGACCAGGAGCAGGTCGGTGGCCGTGAAGTCGGTCGACCCCTCCAGGCTGACCGAGGCGCGGTCCTCGGCCTCGCTGCTGTCGGAGTAGTACGTGACGTCCGCGACGACCTCCACCCAGCGCGGGCACCGCGGGTCGCCCGCCGCCGGGATCCCGTCGCCGAGGTTGGACCCGACGCTGACCACCTCGGCGCCGCCGTACCCGTCCCCGAGCCGCCAGCCGTAGCAGACGCCCTGGCTCTCGAAGGCCTTGCGCAGGATCGGCACGGTGTCGGTCCGCTCGGTCGCGGTGGGCGGCCGCACGTCCGTGCCGTCGTCGTCGTTCATGGTCGCCAGCGGGATGATCGCGAACGGCCCGCACACGATGAGCACCACGAGCAGCGTGAAGAACACGGCCTTCCGGCTGCTCCCCTTGGCTGCCGGTCCGCTCGGCGCGGCACCGGGCTGCTGGGCGGTGACCATCAGCTGATCGCGGCGGCGATGATCGCGCCGGAGGCGAGGTGGACCACGGCGGAGACCCAGACCGCCGGGTGCGGCTCCGGGTCGACCAGGATCTCACCGAGCCGGCCGGGGGTCACGACGTCGAGCAGCAGGAACGCGGCGGCCATGATGACCAGGCCGAGGATCCCGTACGACGCGGCGCCGACCAGGCCGAGCACGAAGTCGTCCTCGCTGGCGGCGATCGCGGCGACCACGATGACACCGACGCCGGCCAGGTTCGAGGCGAGCAGCAGCGCGGCGTTGCGGTTGCGCTCGTTCCAGATCAGCTCGTGGAGCTTGCCGGGCGTGGCCACGTCCACCAGGACGTAGCCGATGCCCATGAGGACGATGCCGACCACCCCGTAGGCGAGGGTGACCAGCAGGTCGGTGACGAGGGTCTGCAAGGGACGCTCCAGGGGTCGGTCGGTGCAGGGCCGGGTCTACTTGCCGCTGCCGGGGCCGCCGCCCCGGACGGTGTTCCCCCGCCCCCAACCCCAGTGGCTGCCGACCGTGGAGTGGTAACGCGGGTAGGCGGTGCTCAGTCGTTCCAGGAGGATCAGCGAACCGGCGGCGAGGGGCAGGATCACCACCGACTCGTCGTCGTAGCGGAGGTAGACACCGCTGCCGTCGACGTACTGGTCGGCCGGCTGCCAGGCCTGGCTGACCTCCTGCGCCACCGTGCTCGGGTCCTTGGTCGAGGTGTACGCGACCGCGTCGCCGCCGATGTCGCGCGCGGCGGCCCGGCTGTAGCGGTCCTCGACGAAGCCGCGCGGCGAGAAGTTGCCGTAGAGGAGCGCGAACGCGGCGACCAGCGCGCCGATGACCGCGAACACCGTTCCCACCACGAACCAGCGTCGGTACGTCATCGCAGTGCCACCACCGTCTCGGTCAGGACCAGCTCGTTGGTCTGGGGATACGCGTGCCAGGTGCGCCAGCGGAGGGCACCGTCGGGCGGGTCGGGGCGCACCGACAGCGCGGTCACCGCGTCGACGTCGCCGGGAAACACCCCGACCAGCGCGTACGGGTCGTCGGCCAGGTCGGCGCGGAGGGCGGCCACCCGGTCCCGCAGCCCGTGGCCCTCCGGACGCAGGACGGTGGCGGTGAACCGGTAACCGGCGTGCTCGTCGTGCAGCGTCTCCGGGAGCGCGGGGTTGCGGCCGGGCAGGCAGGCCACCGTCTCGGTCAGCGTGCTGCCGGGCGCGCGTACCACCACCTGGTGCGAGGCGCCGAGCAGGCGCAGCCGCAGTCGTACGGCGCCGGGCAGGTCGAGGTCGAGGACGTGCAGCGCGGGGCGCTCGACGTCGTCGAGGGCGAGACTCAGCTCGGCGGCGCTGGTGTCGACGTACGGGGTGTGCAGGGTGACGAGCACTCAGTCCACCTCGGCCTGCGGGTAGATCATCACCTCGGCCCGGAGCAGCGTCTCGCCCCGCGCCACCTCCCAGCCCGCCTCGCCGTACGCCTCGAAGGACAGCCGGGCGCCGCCGGGCGCCTGGTAGTCGTGGTAGCGCATGGTGCCGCTCGGGTCGAGGCCGGTGGTGCCGGTCGAGGTGTACCGGGCCTGGCCGGACTCGTCCCAGTGGTAGCGGCGGCCGTCGAAGTCGATGGTGGGCGCTCCCGGGGTCACCGTCGCGCCCGGCTCGGCCGCCCAGAGCACCAGTTCCAGTTCCGGGTCCTCCTCGACCGACAGCCAGCGGCGGACACCGCCGGTGTCGTCGAGCAGGTGCTCGGCCCAGCTCCACCCGCCCTCGACCAGGCGGATCGTGCCGCGCACCGCGTACGATACGCTCCGGATCTCGACGATGTCGCCGGGCTTCAGGCGACGCGGGTCGCCGCGCAGCGCGTCGGAGTCCCGGTCCCGTAACGGGTCCCCCGGCCCCCCGGCGGCCGTCGGCCGGGACCGCGACCGGCGCAGGGCCACCACGGCGACCACCACCCCCGCCACGGCGACCAGGCAACCCACCGCTGCCCACAGGTACGCCACCGACTCGCTCACCGACAACCTCCCCAGGTACGTCGGCGGAGACGGTAACAACTACGCGCACCCCGGAACGTCAGCCGTCGGACGGTCATCGGTCAGCTACCGGGTGTCACCGGACCGGAGGGCCCGGCCGGTTCCGGTCCGGTCGGTGTTCCGCCGGGCGGTGCGCCGCCCCCCGGCGGCGGCCCCAGGTGCGCGGCCGGATCGGGGCAGATCAGGAAGGCCGGCGGGTGGTAGCCGTAGCCGGGTGGCGCCGCCGCTGGCTGGTAGCCGTAGCCGTAGCCGGGTGGCGGGAGCGGGGCGAAGGGAACCGGCGGAGTCGGTGCCGTGGTGTGCGGCACGAACCAGCGGTGCGCGGGTGGCAGCGCGAGCAGGAGCACGATCGCCGCCGTGAGCGTCAGCACGGTCAGGATTCCGACCGCGGCCAGGGGAAAGAGCACCTGGTCGAACGGATTCGGGCTGTCGTAGAGCGCCTCAATGAAGCGGGACTCCGACCAGGGGTCGTCGACCGACGTGCCGCCCTCCTCTTCGGGATACATCTCCTCGTCGAAGCCGGAGGCGAGGAACAGCGGCGCGGAGATCATCCCGGCGCAGGCCGGGGCCATGCAGAGCAGGAGTTGGGCGCCGCCGCCCACGAAGACCATGATCCGCGCGGTGTTGCCACCCCGGCGTACGGGTAGGGCGGTCGCGGCCATCCAGGCGGCGAGCAGCAGGGTCGGCAGGCCGAGCAGCACCGATGTCACCACGTTGCCGACACGCTCACCGCTGACCTCGTCCGGGTCGGCGTTGGGAACGGCACGGGCCGCCCGGTCGATCTGCGCGTTCCAGTCGATTGCCTCGACGACCACCAGGGCCACCAGCCCCAGCAGGACGGCGACGAGGGTGAGCTGCAACCAGAAGGCGATCGTGACGGTACGGGGCCGGGGCGGGCGTACCGGCACGTCGGCGGGGGGCGTCATGCCGGCAAGCTACGGGCCGCGGACCCCCTCCGGCAGACCCGGTCGGGCAGATCGCGGGGACGAAAGGATCACGCCTCCGAGTGGCGGTCCGTGGCGTACTCGCGGAGTGTGCTGCGGCCCATGACGCAGCCGGTGAAGGTGCCGAACTCGGCCGTGTCCTCGCGCAGCGTCTCCCAGGCCCGGCGGCCGGCGGCCGGGTCGAGGCGTTCGAGCAGCGTGGCCGCGTACACCTTGCCCGCCGGGGTGCCCTCGTCGAGCACCCGGTCGATCCGCTCGCGCACCTCCTCCGCGTGGTCGGCGAGCGCCGCCTCCACCCGCCGGTACGCCTCGGTCACCGGCAGCAGCGTGCCGGTGATCCCCACCCCGCCGAACGCCAGCGTCTCGGCCCGTGTCAGCTCGTCGAGATCCGCGTCCAGCTGCCGGTCCTTCTTCTTCCCACCAATCCCGAACATGCCCCTATCTCTTCCCCGCCACCCCGCCCCCCACCCCGCTGATCATGAAGTTGTTGCCCGCCGGACCGGCGTGTCACGGCAACAACTTCATGATCGACGCGGGATTCGGGCGCGAGGGCGGGCGGGTGGGTGGGTGGGTTAGGCGGGGCGGACCGTCAGGCCGTCCTTGGAGTCGGCCAGGTCCACGTGGACGGTGTCGCCGTCGCGGATCGTGCCGGCCAGGAGGGCCCTCGCGAGCTGGTCGCCGATGGCCGACTGGACCAGGCGGCGCAGCGGTCGGGCACCGTAGATCGGGTCGTACCCGTGCTCGGCCAGCCACCCGCGCGCCGGCTCGGTGATCTCCAGACCCAGGCGGCGGTCGGCCAGCCGCCGGCGCATCCGCTCCAGCTGGATGTCCACGATGGCCCGCAGGTCGTCACCGAGCAGGGCGGCGAAGACCACGATGTCGTCGAGACGGTTCAGGAACTCCGGCTTGAAGTGCGACCGGACCACCGCCAGGACACCCTCCCGGCGCTGCTCCTCGGCCAGCGTCAGGTCGCTGATCACCGACGACCCGAGGTTGGAGGTGAGGATCAGGATCGCGTTGCGGAAGTCGACCGTACGACCCTGACCGTCGGTGAGCCGGCCGTCGTCGAGCACCTGAAGCAGCACGTCGAAGACGTCCGGGTGGGCCTTCTCCACCTCGTCCAGCAGGATCACCGAGTACGGCCGGCGGCGCACCGCCTCGGTGAGCTGGCCACCCTCCTCGTAGCCGACGTACCCGGGTGGGGCACCGACCAGGCGGGCGACCGAGTGCTTCTCGCCGTACTCGCTCATGTCGATCCGGACCATGGCCCGCTCGTCGTCGAAGAGGAACTCGGCGAGCGCCTTGGCCAGCTCGGTCTTGCCGACGCCGGTCGGGCCGAGGAAGAGGAAACTGCCGGTGGGACGGTCCGGGTCGGCGACGCCGGCCCGCGCCCGGCGGACCGCGTCGGAGACCGCGCCCACCGCCTCGGACTGGCCGACCACGCGGCCCCGCAGCGACTCCTCCATCCGGAGCAGCTTGGCCGTCTCGCCCTCCAGCAGCCGGCCGGCGGGGATGCCGGTCCAGGAGGCGACGACGGCGGCGATGTCGTCCGCGCCGACCTCCTCCTTGAGCATCGCGCCGTCGGCCTGGAGCCGGGCCAGCTCCTCCTCCGCCTTCGCCAGGTCGGCCTTCAGGGCGGGGATGCGGCCGTACCGCAGCTCGGCGGCACGCTCCAGCTCGCCGTCGCGCTCGGCCCGCTCGGCCTCGCCGCCCAGGCGCTCCAGTTCCTCCTTGGCGGTGGAGAGCTTGGTGATGTGGCTCTTCTCCAGCTGCCAGCGCTCGGACAGCGCGGTGAGCTGCTCGCGCTTGTCGGCCAGTTCCTTGCGCAGCCGCTCCAGCCGCTCGGCGGAGGCGGCGTCCGGCTCCTTGGCCAGCGCCATCTCCTCGATCTCCAGCCGGCGCACCGCCCGCTCGATCTCGTCGACCTCGACCGGGCGCGAGTCGATCTCCATGCGGAGCCGGGACGCGGACTCGTCGACCAGGTCGATCGCCTTGTCCGGCAGGAACCGGTCGGTGATGTACCGGTCGGACAGGGACGCGGCTGCGACCAGGGCGGCGTCGGTGATGCGGACGCCGTGGTGCACCTCGTAGCGCTCCTTGAGACCGCGCAGGATGCCGATGGTGTCCTCGATGGTCGGCTCGCCGACCAGCACCGGCTGGAAGCGCCGCTCCAGGGCCGGGTCCTTCTCGATGTGCTCGCGGTACTCGTCCAGCGTGGTCGCGCCGACCATCCGCAGCTCACCGCGGGCCAGCATCGGCTTGAGCATGTTGCCGGCGTCCATCGAGCCCTCGCCCTTGCCCGCGCCGACCACGGTGTGCAGCTCGTCGAGGAAGGTGATGACCTGCCCGTTGGAGTTCTTGATCTCCTCCAGGACGGACTTCAGCCGCTCCTCGAACTGGCCCCGGTACGACGCTCCGGCGACCATCGCGCCCAGGTCGAGCGAGACCAGCTTCTTGTCCCGCAGCGACTCGGGCACGTCGCCGGCCACGATCCGCTGGGCGAGGCCCTCGACGATGGCGGTCTTGCCGACGCCGGGCTCACCGATGAGCACCGGGTTGTTCTTCGTCCGCCGGGACAGCACCTGGATCACCCGGCGGATCTCCGAGTCCCGGCCGATGACCGGGTCGATCTTGCCGTCGCGCGCGCTGGCGGTCAGGTCGACGCCGTACTTGGCGAGGGCCTGGTAGGTCTGCTCCGGGTCGGCGGTGGTGACCCGGCGGTCGCCGCCCCGGACGGTCGGGAAGGCGGCGACCAGGTTCTCCTCGGTCGCGCCCGAGTTCCTGAGCGCGACGGAGACCGCGCCGCCGACCCGGGCCAGGCCGGCCAGCAGGTGCTCGGTCGAGGTGTACTCGTCGCCCAGCGGCCGGGCGATCTGCTCGGCGGCACCGATGGCGTTGACGAACTCGCGGGCGAGAGTGGGCTCGGCGATGCTGGAGCCACGCGCGGCGGGCAGGGCGTCGACCGAGCGCTGGGTCACCCGGCGCAGCTCGGCGGGGTCGGCCCCGACGGCGCGCAGCAGGGCGGCGGCGGTCGAGCCCTCGGTGTCCAGCAGTGCCAGCAGCAGGTGCCAGGGCTCCACGGTGGCGTGTCCGCGCTGGTTCGCCAGCGCGACGGCACCGGTGATGGTCTCGCGGCTCTTGGTGGTGAGTCGTTCCGTGTTCATGGGCTCCCCCGGAATCGGCGTGTCCACTGGTACGGACACCACCAGAGTTGAGCGTATTCCACTCAACCCTCGCTATGTGACCTGAGTCACCATGACGACCTCAGGCGATGTCGATGGTCACCTTCGCCCACGTTCGCGTGGTGTGCCGGCCGGTGCCGAGCAGCACCTCGTCCGGCGCGACGGCGGCCAGCCCGCCGTCGGCGAGCATGAGCAGGTAGTGGGTGTCCTTCACCGGCCAGGGCAGGGGCTCGTACCGGTCACCTCGCACCACGCCGGCGCCGCTCGGACCGTTCGTGGCCAGCAGGCCCCCTCCGAGCGGCACGGTCGAGTGGGCCCGCTCCGGGTGCCCCACGGCCCGCACCGGCTGCCAGCCGTCCGCCCAGCGCCACAGCGCCGGAAAGGAGACCCGGTCGCCCCGGTCGCCCACCAGCCACAGGTCACCGTCCGGCGCATTCTGCGCCCGGACCAGCTCCACCGCGCCGTCGGACTCCGGGACCGGGGTCGTCCGCCAACTCCGACCCTGGTCCGTCGAGACGGCCGCGTACGCCCTGCCGTCGCGTGCGCCCGCCGCCACCAGCACACCGTGCCGCTCGGTGACGGTGTTGAGCGCGGGCAGGTCCGGCTGCGCCGGCAGCCGGCGCAACGTACGGCCGTCCCACCGGCCCACCCCGCCGGTCTCCTCGACGACCTGGAACCGCCCCTGGGCGGCCCGCCACTCGGGTGGCGCCGCCTCACCCGGGGTGTGCCGGAACGTCGCGCCACCGTCGATCGAGGTCCACCAGCCGTACGGCTCGCTCAGCAGCGTCAGCACACCCGATGCGGTGTACATCTGCTGGCCGTCGGCCACCGGGCGGGGGTGTCGCAGCTTCCGCCAGTGCCGACCACCGTCGGTGGTGGCGTACAGCAGGACGGGGCAGTCCCGCCCGGGTGGACGCTCGCCGCACGAGGCGAACAGCGCGTATCCCTGGGTCACGTCGACGAACTCCACGCGCGGCGGGTCGTACCCCTTTGGCACCGCGACCCGGGCGGCGCGGGTCTCGGCGACGGCCACGGGAGGCGGCGCGGCGGACCGCGTCGCGGGCGGTGCGGTGGGTGCGGCGGACCGGACGGGTGGGTCGCGGCGGATGTCGCCGACTGAGCAGCCGGTCAGCGCCAGAACCAACAGCATCGCGGCCGGCCGGCGCCGCCATCGCTTGATCACACGGACCTCCGCAGCACGGTAGCCTTGCGCGGTGCGAGTACGTGTCGAACAGACTGCCCTACCGGGAATCGGCGTACGTCACGATCTGATGACGGAGTCCGGACGGCGGCTGGGGGTGGTCTCCCACCGCAACGGCCGTCGTGACCTCGTCCTCTACGACCCCGACGACCCCGACGCCGGCCAGCACGACATCCCGCTGACCGACGACGAGGCGGAGGCGCTGGCCGACATCCTCGGCGCGTCGCTGATGCTCGGCCAGCTCTCCGGGCTGCGGGAGCAGGCGGCGGGGCTGCTCACCGAGCAGTTGGCCATCCCGGCCGGCTCGAAGTACGTGGGCCGCAGGCTCGGCGACACCAAGGCGCGTACCCGCACGGGCGCCTCGATCGTGGCGGTCCTCCGCCACGGCGAGGTGATCGTCTCGCCCGATCCCTCCTTCCGCTTCGCGGCCGGTGACGTGGTGGTCGTCGTCGGGACCCGGCAGGGCCTCGACGGAGTGACCGCCATCCTCGCCGACAGTGACCCGGACGGCTGAGGCGGATGCACGAGACCACGACGCTGCTCATCGAGGTCGGCGCGCTGCTGTTCCTGCTCGGCCTGCTGGGCCGGCTCAGCCGCCGGATCGGCCTCTCGCCCATTCCGCTCTACCTGCTGGCCGGGCTGGTCTTCGGCCACGGCGGCCTGCTCGAGTTCAAGGCCAGCGAGGAGTTCTTCGCGATCGGCGCCGAGATCGGCGTCATCCTCCTGCTGGTGATGCTCGGCCTGGAGTACTCGGCCGGCGAACTCGTCGGCAACCTCCGCGCCGCCGCGCCGGCCGGCCTGATCGACGGTGTGCTCAACGCCCTGCCCGGCGCCGCGTTCGCCCTGCTCCTCGGGTGGGACTGGGTGGCCGCGCTGGTGCTGGCCGGCATCACCTGGGTCTCCTCCTCCGGCGTCATCGCCAAGGTGATGGCCGACCTGGGCCGGCTCGGTAACCGCGAGACCCCGGTGGTGCTCTCGATCCTGGTCATCGAGGACCTGGCGATGGCCCTCTACCTGCCGCTGCTGACCGCCGTCCTGGCCGACACCGGGCTGATCGGAGGCGGGATCGCGCTCGCGGTCGCGGTCGCCACGGTGCTGGTCGTCCTCGTGGTGGCGATCCGCTACGGCAACGTCATCTCGTCGGTGATGTCCGCCCGCGACCCGGAGGCCCTGCTCCTCGGGGTGCTCGGGATGACCCTGCTGGTCGCCGGCGTGGCCGCGAAGCTCCAGGTCTCGGCGGCGGTCGGCGCGTTCCTGGTCGGCATCGCGCTGTCCGGGCCGGTGGCGCACCACGCCACCCAGTTGCTCACCCCGCTGCGGGACCTGTTCGCCGCCGTGTTCTTCCTCTTCTTCGGGCTGGTCACCGACCCGCGGGACATACCGCCGGTGCTGCTGCCGGCGCTCGCGCTGGCTCTGGTCACCATGGCCACGAAGACGCTCACCGGCTACCTGGCCGCCCGGCGGGTCGGCATCGCCGAGCCCGGCCGCTGGCGCGCCGGCCTCACGCTGGTGCCGCGCGGGGAGTTCTCCATCGTCATCGCCGGGCTCGCGGTGACCGCCGGCAGCGTGGAGCCGCGCCTGGCCGCGCTCGCCACGGCGTACGTGCTGATCACGGTGGTGACCGGACCGATGCTGGCGCGGGTGCCGGACCTCGGCTGGTTCAAGGGGTGGCTGCGGCGCCGCGCGGCGGCCGAGCGGGCCCGCCAGGCCGCGGTCGCCACCGACTGATCGCGAGGCCGTCGGCCGGGTCCACCGTACGGTGGATCCGGCCCGGCCAACGTTTACCGAATTGCTCCCCCGGGGGCTACCGCAGTTCGCACCCTGCGCGTTACCGTGTCGCCCCAGCAGCCACGGTTCGCGGGGTGCCGGTGCCCCCGCTGGGCGAGAGCGGAAGGTTGGCCGGTGAGCGTGCAGGAGTCAGCGTTTCACGGCTTCGCCAACCCCGTCGACCCGTCTCCGGCGGAGTTGCGGGCCTGGGCGTACCAACCCGACTCGGTGCCCCTGGCGTCCATGCCTCCGGACTGGGACCTCCTCGTCTCCGGTGACCGCCTCGTGCTGACCCTCTTCGACCTGGCGATCGATCCCGCCTGCCCGGCCCGCCGCTTCGCGCTGCACTGCCTCTACATCTACGCCGCCGACGGCATCCGGACGAACTTCCGCGCCCATCCCAAGCGGCGCTTCCGCAAGCTCGTCGAGCAGGCCGAGCGGGACGGCGACGACCTGATGCGGACCTGGGCCCACAACAGCCGGGTCCTGCTCGCCCGCCCCGACCTCTTCGTCTACCGGGACTGGTGCGAGGGCGGCCTGGTCCGCGAGAACCGCCGCCTGGGCTGACCCCACCCGCACCGACCCCCGACGCGAACGGGCCGGGACCCCCCGTGGGTCCCGGCCCGTTCGCCGGTCGGCCGGCACCACCGGTCAACCCTGCTTGCGGCGACTCTCGTCGCGGCCCTGGTCGACGCCGTGGTCGACCTGGTCGGCGAAGCGTCCATCGGTGATCTTGTCGCGGAAACGTCCCTTGGCGACCTTGTCGAACCGCTCCCGAGCAGTCTCGGCCACCTTCTCCAGGCGCTCCTCGGTCTGCTCGGCCGCCTTCTTCGCTGCTTCCGTCACGGGCTCCCCCTCGCCATGGCGGTAGGTCCGAATTGAGTAGATCCGACCTCAATCAGGACCTTAACGGAACCGGCCCGGCCCGCGCCGGTGAACCGGCGAGCGGACCGGGCCGGCGCGGGCCGCGGAGCACAGGGTCAGCGGCCGGAACTCCGGCGGGGACGCCAGACCACCAGCGCGGTGGAGGTGCGGTTGGTCGGCACCAGATCACTGCCCGGGAAGCGGGCCACCGCCTCCAGTTCGGCGATCCGGCGGTACGCGGCGTCGAGCTCCGCCTCCAGCCGGGCCACCCGCTGCTGCGCCTGCTCCAGCAGCCGCTCCAGGCCGATGATCCGCTTGACGCCGGCGAGGTTGATGCCGTCGTCCTGACTGAGCCGCTGCACCTCGCGCAGCAGCACCACGTCCCGGACGCTGTACCGGCGTCCACCGCCGGCCGCGCGGCCGGCCTGCACCAGGCCCAGCCGGTCGTACTGGCGCAGTGTCTGCGGGTGCATCCCCGCCATCCGCGCCGCCACCGAAATCATCAGCACCTTGGCCTCGTAGGCCGGGTCACCCGCACCGACGAACTCGTCCGACATCCCCGCTCACCTCCGCGCCTCGCACCGGGCCACTCACCAACGGCTCAACTGGATCGACGCAACCGCGCGTCGAGATGTTCCCGTGCCGCCGGCGGCGTCTGGTCGGCGAAGCTCTCCAACGCCGCACGCGCCTCCGCCGACACCGTCGCCGGCACCACCACGTCGAGGGTGACCAGCAGGTCCCCCGCCTGACCGTCCCGGCGCACCACACCCTTGCCGCGCGCCCGCAGGATCCGGCCGCTCGGGGTGCCCGGCGGCACCCGGAGGGTCACCGCGCCGTCGAGGGTGGGCACCCGCAGGTCGGTGCCGAGCACCGCCTCGGCGAAGGTGATCGGCACGGTCAGGGTGAGGTCGTCGCCGGACCGCCCGAACAGCTCGTCGGGGCGTACCTTGACCTGCACGAACAGGTCCCCCGCCGTACCGCCGCGCGCACCGGGCTCACCACGCCCGGCCAGCCGGATCCGCTGGCCGTCGGCCACCCCGGCCGGGAAGCGCACGTTCAGGGTGCGGGTCTTGGTGACCCCGCCGGTGCCCTGGCACTCCGGACACTTCTCCTCGACCACGGTGCCGACGCCCTGACAGTTGCGGCAGGGCTCGGAGAAGCTGAACGACCCCTGGTTGCGGGTGGTCACCCCGGCACCGTGGCAGACCGGGCAGGTGCGCGGCCGGGTGCCGGGCTTCGCCCCGTCGCCGTGGCAGGTATCGCAGACGCCGGGCGCCCGCAGCGTCAGCGGAAGGGTCACCCCGCGTACGGCGTCGTGGAAGTCCAGCGACACCTCGGTCTCGACGTCCCGCCCGCGAGCCGGTCCGGAGGGCGCGGCGGCACCGCCGGCCCCACCACCCGAGAAGATCGAACTGAACAGGTCCTGGAAGCCCGCCCCGCCGAACCGACGGTCGCCGCCGGCCCCCGCACCGCCGAACAGGTCGGAGACGTCGAACGGCACGCCGCCGGGCTGCCCGCCGGCACGGGCATTGCGCCGGAACGCGCCGGAGCCGAAGAGGGAGCGCATCTCGTCGTACTCGCGGCGCTTGGTGTCGTCGCCGAGCACCGCGTACGCCTCGGAGACCGTCTTGAAGCGCTCCTCCGCCTTCGGGTCGCCGGGGTTGTGGTCCGGGTGCGACTCCCGCGCGACCTTCCGGTACACCTTCTTGATCTCGTCCGCGGAAGCCGTCTTCGGCACGCCCAGAGCGGCGTAGTAGTCCTTCTCGATCCAGTCCTTGGAACTCACCGGTCCACCCCCTTCCCACCGTTGACCGGTCGTCCCGCCCGCCCGAGGGGGACGGGCGGGACGGCCGGATCGTTGCGCACCTACTCGGGGTCGGCGACCGCGACCAGCGCCGGCCGCAGCAGCCGCTCACCGATCTGGTAACCCCGCCGCATCACCTGCACGCAGGTGGGCTCGGTGACCTCGGCCGAGGTCTGGTGCGCCACCGCCTCGTGGCGGGTCGGGTCGAACGGGTCGCCCTGCTCGCCGAACGGGCTCAGCCCGAACTTGCCCAGCGCGGTGGTGAGCTGCTCGGCCACCGTGCCGAACGGACCGACGAGGTCACCGTGCTCGCGGGCCCGGTCCAGGTCGTCGAGGATGGGCAGCAGCGCGGCGAGCACCGCCCCGGTGGCCTGCTCGGTCACCAGTCCCCGGTCCCGGTCCACCCGCTTGCGGTAGTTGGCGTACTCCGCCGACACCCGCTGCAGGTCCCGGGTCCGCTCGTCGAGTTCGGCCCGAAGCGCCTCCAACTCGGCACCGAGCGCGGGGGCGCCGGCACCGCTGACCGGCTCCGCCGGGGCGTCGACCACCGGCGGGCCGGCCGGCTCCGGGCCGGCCGCCGGGGTCGCCTCGACCTCGATCTCGTCGACGACGACCTCGGCGTCCTGCACCAGCCCTTCGGCCGGCACGTCCGAGCCGGCGTCAGCGGCGGCCGTGTCCGAACCCTCGGCCTCGCTGATCTTGCGGTTGTTGCGGATGACGACCCGCGGCTCGTCGGACGACTGTCCGGCGGGCGCGGAGCCACCCGGCGCCGACCCGGCGGAACCTGGGTCGGCGGCTCGTGGCTTCTCCGTCATGCGGCTACCTCATCCCTCTGCGTCGAGTACGTGTGCGAGGCGGATCGTCACTTCTTGTCCTCGTCCACGATCTCCGCGTCGACCACGTCGTCGGCACCGCCGGCGGCCTGCGCGCCACCCGGGGCGCCACCGGTCGCACCGGCACCCGGGCCGGCCTCGCCCGGCTGCTCGCCCGGCTGGTTGTAGAGCAGCGAACCGGCCTGCTGGGACACCTGGGCCAGCCGCTCGTGCGCCGACTTGATCTTCTCGATGTCCTGGCCGCCGAGCGCGCCACGCAGCTCGCCGAGGGCCTCGTTGATCTGGTCGCGGGACTCCGACGGCAGCTTGTCGCCGCTCTCCGCCAGGAACTTCTCGGTCTGCCACTGGAGCGCCTCGGCGAGGTTGCGGGTCTCCGCCTCCTCGCGACGACGCTTGTCGTCGTCGGCGTGCTCCTCGGCGTCCCGGCGCATCCGCTCGATGTCGTCCTTCGGCAGCGAGGAGCCGCCGGTGATCGTCATCTTCTGCTCCTTGCCGGTGCCGAGGTCCTTCGCGTGGACGTTCACGATGCCGTTGGCGTCGATGTCGAAGGTGACCTCGATCTGCGGCACGCCACGCGGCGCCGGCGGCAGACCGGTCAGTTCGAAGGTGCCGAGCTTCTTGTTGTAGGCCGCGATCTCGCGCTCACCCTGGAACACCTGGATCAGCACCGACGGCTGGTTGTCGTCCGCCGTGGTGAAGACCTCGGAGCGCTTGGTCGGGATGGTGGTGTTGCGCTCGATCAGCTTGGTGAAGATGCCGCCCTTGGTCTCGATGCCCAGGCTGAGCGGGGTCACGTCGAGCAGCAGGACGTCCTTGACCTCGCCCTTGAGCACACCGGCCTGGAGGGCGGCGCCGACGGCCACGACCTCGTCCGGGTTGACGCCCTTGTTCGGGTCGCGGCCGGTGAGCTGCTTGACCAGGTCGGTCACGGCCGGCATCCGGGTCGAGCCGCCGACGAGGATGACGTGGTCGACGTCGGAGACCTTGATCCCGGCGTCCTTCACGGCCTGCTCGAACGGGCCCTTGCAGCGGTCCAGCAGGTCCTGCGTCATCCGCTGGAACTCGGCGCGGCTGAGCGTCACGTCCAGGTGCAGCGGGCCGGCCGAGCCGGCGGTGATGTACGGCAGGTTGATGTTCGTGGTGGTGGCGGCGGACAGCTCGATCTTGGCCTTCTCGGCAGCCTCGCGGAGCCGCTGGAGGGCCATCTTGTCCTGCGCGAGGTCGATTCCGTGCTCGCCGCGGAAGGTCTTCACCAGGTGGTCGATGATCCGCTGGTCCCAGTCGTCGCCACCGAGCTGGTTGTCACCGCTGGTCGACTTGACCTCGACGACGCCCTCGGCCAGCTCGAGCAGGGAGACGTCGAAGGTGCCGCCGCCGAGGTCGAAGACCAGGACGGTCTGCTCCTTGGAGCCCTTGTCCAGCCCGTACGCCAGGGCGGCCGCGGTCGGCTCGTTGACGATCCGCAGCACGTTGAAGCCGGCGATCTCACCGGCCTCCTTGGTGGCCTGGCGCTGGCCGTCGTTGAAGTAGGCCGGGACGGTGATCACCGCGTCGGTGATCTGCTCGCCCAGGTACGCCTCGGCGTCCCGCTTGAGCTTCATCAGCGTGCGGGCCGAGATCTCCTGCGGGGTGTACTTCTTGCCGTCGATGTCGACGGACCAGTTGGTGCCGATCTCCCGCTTGACCGAGCGGATTGTCCGGTCCGGGTTGGTCACCGCCTGGCGCTTGGCGACCTCACCGACGAGCACCTCGCCGTTGCGGGCGAACGCGACGATCGACGGGGTCGTCCGCGATCCCTCAGCGTTGGCGATGACGGTGGGCTCACCGCCCTCCAGGACGCTGACGCAGGAGTTCGTCGTGCCGAGGTCGATACCGACCGCACGTGCCATCTTCGCTTCCTCGCTTCGTTACGTTGAGCAGGTGACGGGCACCGCCCGCAGCACACCCACCACAAGTTGAGTGAACTTGACTCAATAGTGCCACGCCGTCGCCGATCGTCAAATCGAGGTTGAGCGGACCCGACGCAACCCACCCGTTATTACCGTCCGGTTGTCTTCCCTTGCATCGGTCGGGCACGCTTTAGCGGTGACGACGCACGGCGATCCCGCCACCCAGTCCGCCGCGCCCGCCGTCGCCGCTCGCACCGGCTCCACGGACGCCGGGGAGGATCCGCCCGCCACCACCGGGGACGACAGCCTGCCCGCCGCGCTGACCGGCCTGCGGGCCGCGGTCGAGGCGGCGCGGTTCCCGCTCGCGCTGCCCTCCGCCGAGCCGGCCCGCCGGGCCGCCGGGAGCCTCACCGACCAGCTCGACGACTATCTGCTGCCCCGCCTGCGCCGGCTCGACGCCCCGCTCCTCGTGGTCGTCGGTGGCTCCACCGGCGCCGGCAAGTCGACCCTGGTCAACAGCCTCGTGCAGGCCCGGGTGAGCGCCGCCGGGGTGCTGCGGCCCACCACCCGCTCCCCGGTGCTGGTCTGCAATCCGACGGACTCCGCCTGGTTCCGCCGGGGGGAGCTGCTGCCCGGCCTGACCCGCACCACCGAGCCCAGCGAGGACCCGCGCACCCTGCAACTCGTCACCGCTCCCGCGCTCCCCGCCGGGCTGGCCTTCCTCGACGCGCCCGACATCGACTCGGTCGTCGACGCCAACCGGGCCCTCGCCGGCCAACTCCTGGCCGCCGCCGACCTCTGGCTCTTCGTCACCACCGCCGCCCGGTACGCCGACGCCGTCCCCTGGGAACTGCTGCGCAGCGCGCGGGCCCGGGGCGCGGTGATCGCCATGGTCCTCGACCGGGTACCCCCCGAGGCGGCCGACGAGATCGCCGCCCACCTGTCCGAGATGCTCGCCGCCCAGGACCTCGGTGCGGCGCCGCTGTTCGTGCTCCCGGAGACCTGGGTCGACGGGCAGGGCCTGCTGCCCGCGCAGGTCACCGCGCCGCTCGCCGACTGGTTCGCCCGGCTCGCCGCCGACGCGGACGCCCGCGGCGCCGTGGTCCGGCAGACCCTCGACGGTGCGCTCGCCGCACTCCACCCGGCCGTCACCGGGCTCGCCGAGGCCGCCGACGAGCAGGTGGTCGCCGCCGACTCGCTCGACGAGCGGGTGGGGGCCGCGTACCGGGGGGCGCACCGCACCGTCGAGCAGGGGCTCTCCGACGGCCGGCTCCTCCGTGGCGAGGTGCTCGCCCGCTGGCAGGAGTTCGTCGGCACCGGCGAGTTGTTCCGGACGCTGGAGGCGCGCATCGGGCGCCTCCGGGACCGGGTGGTCGCCGCCGTGACCGGCCGGCCCGCCCCCGCCGCCGAGCTGCGCACCGCGATCGAGTCGCAGTTGGTGACCCTGCTGCGCGGGGTCTCCTCGGAGGCCGCGGAGACCGCGTACACCGGGTGGAAGGCGCACCCCGCCGGTGCCGCCCTGCTCGACCCCGACCTCGCCCACCCCTCCGCCGACCTGCCCGAACGGGCCGAGCGGCTGGTCCGCGACTGGCAGCGCGGCGTCCTCGAACTGGTCGCGGTCGAGGGGGGCGACAAGCGTTTCGTGGCCCGCACCGCCGCGTACGCGGTGAACGCCACCGGGCTGGCCGTGATGGTCGCGGTGTTCGCGTCGACCGCCTTCATCCCGACCGGGCTGGAGGTCGCCACCGGAGCCGGCACGACGGTCGCCGCGCAGGCCGTGCTCCAGGCGATCTTCGGCGACCAGGCCGTGCGTACGCTCGCCAACAAGGCCCGGACCGACCTGCTCGCCCGCGTGCGGACGCTGCTGGACGACGAGGCCGCGCGCTACCTGGAACGGACGCGGGCCGCGCGGCCGGCCGCGGACGTCGCCGGGTCCCTGCGCCGCGCCGCCGACCAGGTCGAGGCGGCCCGGCACCGCAGCGGCTTCGCCGAGGCCGCCACGGTGGCCCGGACGCCGCCGGCCGACGAGGAAGGGCGCCCGTGAGCAATATCGTCGGACGCATGCGCGAGGCGTTCCGCGGCGACCAGCGGGTGGACGCCGACGCGCTGGTCGCGCGCCTCCAGGCGGTACGCCGGTTCCTCACCCTGGTCGACGGGCACCTGCCGGACACGCCGCTCGTGCCGGCGCACACCCTCGTCGAGCGCGCCGGCACCCGGCTCGCACTCTCCCGCGACCACACCGTCGTGGCGCTCGCCGGCGCGACCGGCAGCGGCAAGTCCAGCCTGTTCAACGCCCTCGCCCGGATGGAGCTGTCCCCGGTCGGGGTGCGCCGCCCCACCACCGGCGTCACCCACGCCTGCGTCTGGGGCCCGCTCGACGGCGGCAACCGGCTGCTCGACTGGATCGGCGTCCTGCCCCGCCACCGGTTCGTCCGGGAGAGCGTGCTGGACGGCGACGACGAGTCCTCGATGCACGGCCTGATCCTGCTCGACCTGCCCGACTTCGACTCGGTGCAGCGGTCCCACCGGCTGGAGGTGGACCGCCTCCTCGGGCTCGTCGACCTGGTGGTCTGGGTGGTCGACCCGCAGAAGTACGCGGACCGTGTGATCCACACCAGTTACCTGCGCGAGTTCCACCGGCACCGGGACGTGACGCTGGTCGTGCTCAACCAGGCCGACCGGCTGCCCCCGGCCGAGCTGCCCCGGGTGCTGGCCGACCTGCGCCGGCTGCTCGACGCCGACGGGCTGGACGGCGTACCGCTGATGGCCACCACCGCCGTCGACCCGGACGGCATGGCCGGGCTGCGGGAGGCGCTGGAGCGGACCGTCGCCGAACGGCAGGCCGCCCTGCGGCGCCTGGCGGGCGACGTCGACAGCGTCGTGGCCGGCCTCGGTGAGCTGGTGGACAGCGCCGAGCCATCCACCCGACCGGACGACGCCGCCGTCGCCGGGCTGCACCGGGCGCTGTCCGGCGCGGCGGGCGTACCGGCGGTGGGCGACGCGGTCGAGCGCGCGTACCGGCACCGTGGCGGCGCCGCCACCGGCTGGCCGCTGGTGCGGGGCTGGCGACGGCTCCGCCCCGACCCCCTGCGCCGCCTGCACCTGCCGGGCACCCCCGGCGACGCCGCCGACCCGGCGGAGAGCCTGGTCGCCGCGACCTCGGTGCCCGACCCGACCGCAGCACAGCGCTCCGCGCTCGGGCTGGCCATCCGGGCGGTCGCCGACCGCGCCGGTGCGCCTCTGCCCGGGGCCTGGCCGGCAGCGATCACCGCCGCCGCCCGCTCGCGCCTTGCCGACCTGCCCGACGCGCTGGACCGCGCGATCGCCGGCACCGATCTGGGGATGGACCACCGGCCGGTCTGGTGGCGGCTCGTCGGCGCACTGCAGTGGCTGGTCACCCTCGCCGCGGTGGTCGGGCTCGGCTGGCTGGCCCTCGGGTACGCGCTGCGCATCCTCGGGCTGCCCGCCCTGGACAACCCGACCGTGGGCGTGGTGCCGCTGCCTACCCTGCTGCTGCTCGGTGGCCTGCTCGCCGGCCTGCTGGTGGCGGCGCTGACCCGGCCGGTCGTCCGCTGGGCGGCCCGTCGTGCCCGGCGGCGGGCGGAGCGCCGGCTCAACGCCGCGGTCGCCGACGTCGGCGAGGAGTACGTCCTGCGCCCGGTGCGGGAGGTGCTCGGCACGTACGCCGAGGCGCGGCACGCCCTCCGGGACGCCGCACGCCGCTGACGCCGTACCGGGCGGCAGCGCTGTCCCGGGGGCGGCGGCGACGTAGGGTCGGTGGATGGGAACGCCTGAGACCCCGTACGACGCGGTGCTGCACGCCGCCCGGGACGTGGCCAAGCTCGACAACGCCCTGGACGCCGAGATGCTCGGCGCAGCGTTGCTCGGCAGCGTCTACGCCGTCGCCGAAACCGGGCGGGAGGTCGCCGTCCGACAGTTCGTGGCGAACTTCCTCGCCGCCACCTCCCGCCGCCGCACCGCGTCGGCGACCACCATCCGCTCCGTCTTCGCCGCGCTGGTGCCCGACGCCGCCGGCGCCGACCGGGTCCGCCCCGGCACCGCCGCACCGGCCTGGTCGGGCCAGCTCGGGCGAGTTCACCTCACCGGCTGCTGGGCCTACGGCGACGTGTACGGCGACCAGACCTCCTACCTGGCGACCTTCGCGTACGACGACGCCGCCGGAGGGCCGGAGCACGCCCTGGTGGCCCTCGTCGACCACAACATCGGGATCACCAAGGACGTCTTCGTGGGTGGGCCCGCCGCCCGGGTGATCGACCAGGTGCGGCAGATGTGCTCGGAGGACGAGCTGACCTGGTTCCGCGAGGAGGAGCCGGCTCGGATGCGCACCGAGGTGGGTCGCCACCTCGCCGTCACCGACGATCTCAGCGAGCTGCCCGGTGAGGGCTCGCTGGCCACCGACCGGGCCTTGGTCGGGGCACGGCTGGCGCTGCTGCCGTCCGGGCGCCCCGAGGCCGTCCGGGCGTACGAGCCGCTCACCGCCGCGGAACGTACGGACCTGGTCCGGCGCTTCCTCGCCGCCCCGGAGGCGGCCCGTTTCGGCCTGGACACCATCGACGGGGCCGAACTGGCGTCGCTGCACTTCTGCATCAGCCTGCTGCTGGACCACGCGGCGAGCTTCACCGACCCGGATCCGATGCGGTGGAGCCCCAGCGTCGCCGGCCTGTTCCTGCTCGACTGGGTGCACCGGCGGGCCGTGCTGGACATGGACGACGCCGCCCTGCTGCCCCGGGTGCTGCGGGGCTGGGCCGCGTACGGCTCCCGCAAGCGGGGCCTGCCGGAGCAGGCCGCCGCGCAGACCGACGCCGCGATCGAGGAGATGGTGCCGGAGTTCGCCCGCCTCTACACCACCGGTGAGCGGCGCAGTCCCGCCACCGCCGCGGTCGCCCAGCTGATGGCCGACGGCGTCGATCCGGACGACCCGGCGGCGTTGGACGCGTGGATCGAGGCGAACCGCCACCGGCTCGCCGACGACGGCGCCTGAGCGGGCGCCGCCGAGCATTACGAGCGTTAAGAAGGGCCCCCTCCTCTACCGGAGGCGTTAAGCGGGGGCCCTTCCTTACGCCGTCAGCGGAGGCCGGTGAAGACCACCGCCGCCACCAGGGCACCGAGTGCGCCGCCGGCGAGGACCTGCGGCACGGTGTGGTCGCGCAGCCGTACCCGGGACCAGCCGACCAGGGCGAGCAGCGGCGCGGTCGCCGCCAGCAGCGGCCCGAACGTCACCACCAGGACGACCACCGATCCGGCGGCGACCGCGGTGTGGATCGACATCTTCCACCAGTGGCTCACCGCCACGGCGACGACCAGTCCGACCACTCCGGCCGCCGCCAGCGCCAGCACCGGGCGGGGCGCGTCGAGTGCCGCGAGCAGGGCCGTTCCGGCGGCGACCGAGCAGACGCCGACGAGCAGCGGAATCCGCCGCTGCTCGCGCAGACGGACGTGGTGGTCGGTGAGGCGACCTCGTCGCACGCCGCCGAGGATGTACGCGAACGGGATCCCGCTGACGAAGAGTGTGGCGAGCAGCCCCCAGGCCAGGCCGTCCACGCTGCCCCGGGCGCTGTGCCACCCGACGGCGACGGTGAGGACCGAGACCACGACAGCGGGCGCGGTGAGCTCGGTGACCAGACGGGCCAGCCGCAGCGCGGGGCCGGGTGGCCGTGCGGTCACCACCCGGGACCGGTCAGCCGGGCCCGTGCCGTCCGCTCCGCTCAGCACCCCACCCCTGCTCCGTCCCGGACCGCCGTCCGGGATCGCTCGTCACCGTCCACCCGCTCGCTCGACCGCTCTCACCTCGGGTCGACCGTCACCGTACCGGCCGATGCCGGCGCGGTCGGGCCGATCGGGTCGGTCGGTGCCGGACCCGGCTCGGGGGGCGGCGCGGTCACGGTCGGCTCCGCCGTCGGGGTCGGAGGCGACGGTGCCGCGGTGGCGGTGGGAACGGTGGTCGGCGCGGGGTCCGAGGGGGGTGGGGGGAGTGCGCTGGTCGGCGCGGCCGACGCCGTCGGTCCGGCGGTCGGCGAGGGCGTCGGCGTGGGGCCCGCGGTGGGCGTCGGGGCCGGTGTCGGGAGCGGCGACCGGACCGGCGCGGTGGTGCGGCGCGGCGGACCCGGCCGCTGCGACGGGACGGCCGCGTCCGGCGACGACGCGGCGCGGGCGGACTCGGGGGCCGGTGGAGCCGGCACCGCGCCGGCCGGCGTCCCCACCGGAGGTACGCCGGGGGGCCCGGCGCTCGCCGCGACACCGACCACCGGCGTGGAGCCGGTCGACGGGACCGCCGCCGGTTGGCCGGTCACCGGCAGGGGGATCACCACCGGACCGACGGAGGGTGTGGGTATGAACGGGGTGCTGCTGTCCGGCAGGGCGGTGCTGCCGATCGTCGCGGAGCCGGTGCTGATGGCGGCGAGGATCGGCATCGAGGCGGTGCCGGCGAGCAGGGCGACGGTGAAGAGGTAACCCCGGGACGGTCCGCCGGCGCCGGGTGCCCGGTGCGCTCCGACGACCCTGCGGTAGCCCGTAGCTCGGTGCCGGCCGAGGAACGGCGATCCGGGGACTTCCTCTGGCTCGGACACGGCATCCTCCTCGTGTGGTCCGTCCGGTGGTGGCACAGGATCGGCGAACCATCGGATCGGCGGGCGATCCCGCACGATCAGCCTTGCCCAGTGACGCTGCGTAGGCCAACCCCGCACAGCGTGTCGACACGCGTATGTGGCCGAACGGCGCAAATCATCACCGGTTCGGCCGCGCGTCACGAGAAGCGACAGCCGACGCTTCGTGTAACGAAGTGGGCGGGGCACGAGGTGCGGGCCGGGCGCACTGTGGGCGGGCTCACGTGTGATGCGAATATGGACCACGACGGCAACGCAGCCGCGGCCTCCGCGCACCCCCGCGGACGGCACGGCTGAGCGCCGGCGCTCCCGAACCGGGGTCGCTCCACGACCCCGGCTCACGCCGCGCGGCAACCCCCACCGGGGCTAGGCGCGGCCGCCAGGAACCGGTCCGGCACGAGTCGGACAGGCGCACGAGTTGCGCGTTGCCGGGTGACCCCCCGGTGCCGACGCAGACATGACAGGGAGAAACGCATGGCAAAGGGCGACCCCGGGGTCACCAGCCGCGGACGGCGGGCCGCACCCCGCTCCCGGAAGGGCGCGACCGGCGACCCGCAGCTGGTGCAACTGCTCACCGCCGACGGTGAGCGGATCGAGAGCGCGACCGGCCCGGACGGGACCGAGTACCGCGTCGACTTCACGGACGAGGAGTACCGCGGCCTCTACCGCGACCTCGTGCTGGTCCGCAAGCTGGACGCGGAGGCCACCGCCCTCCAGCGCCAGGGCGAGCTGGGCCTCTGGGCCAGCCTGCTGGGTCAGGAGGCCGCGCAGGTGGGCTCCGGGCGCGCGCTGCGTACGCAGGACATGGCGTTCCCGACCTACCGGGAGCACGGCGTCCTCTACTGCCGGGGCATCGACCCGATCATGCCGCTCGGCCTGTTCCGCGGTGTCGACCAGGGCGGCTGGGACCCGAACGAGTTCAAGTTCAACATGTACACGATCGTCATCGGGGCGCAGACCCTGCACGCGACCGGGTACGCCATGGGCGTCCACATGGACGGCAGGACCGGCACCGAGGACGGCGAGGCGGTGATCGCCTACTTCGGCGACGGCGCCACCAGCCAGGGCGACGTCAACGAGGCGTTCGTCTGGGCCAGTGTCTTCCACGCGCCGCTGGTCTTCTTCTGCCAGAACAACCAGTACGCCATCTCCGAGCCGCTGGAGCGGCAGACCCGCGTTCCGCTCTACCAGCGGGCGGGTGGCTTCGGCTTCCCCGGCGTCCGGGTGGACGGCAACGACGTGCTCGCGACGTACGCGGTGACCCGGCACGCGCTGGACAACGCCCGGCTCGGCCAGGGCCCCAGCCTCATCGAGGCCTACACCTACCGGATGGGGGCGCACACCACCTCCGACGACCCGACCCGGTACCGGATCGCCAGCGAGGTCGAGGCCTGGCAGGCGAAGGACCCGATCGCCCGGATGAAGGCGTTCCTGACCAAGCAGGAGATCGCCGACGACGCGTTCTTCGCCGAGATCGACGAGCAGGCCCGCACCGAGTCGGTGCACCTGCGCGAGCGGGTGCTCGCCATGCCCGACCCGGAGCCGGTGTCGATGTTCGACCACGTCTACCCCAACGGGTCCCCCGAGCTCGACGAGCAGCGGGCACGGTTCAGCACGTACATGGAGTCGTTCGAGGGGAGCGCCCACTGATGGCCACGGAGACGCTCACCCTCGGCAAGGCCCTCAACACCGGCCTCCGCCGCGCCCTGGAGAACGACCCGAAGGTCGTCATCATGGGCGAGGACGTCGGCAAGCTCGGCGGTGTCTTCCGGATCACCGACGGCCTCCAGAAGGACTTCGGCGACCAGCGGGTCATCGACACCCCGCTCGCCGAGTCCGGCATCATCGGCACCGCCGTCGGCCTCGCCATCCGGGGCTACCGCCCGGTCTGCGAGATCCAGTTCGACGGCTTCGTCTACCCGGCGTACGACCAGATCGTGTCGCAGGTGGCGAAGATGCACTACCGCTCGCAGGGCAAGGTCCGGATCCCCATGGTCATCCGGATCCCCTACGGCGGTGGCATCGGCGCGGTCGAGCACCACTCGGAGTCGCCCGAGGCGTACTTCGCGCACACCGCCGGCCTCAAGGTCGTGACCTGCGCCAACCCGCAGGACGCGTACGTGATGATCCAGCAGGCCATCGCCTCGGACGACCCGATCGTGTTCCTGGAGCCGAAGCGCCGTTACTGGGAGAAGGGGCCGGTCGACGTCGACGCCCCGCTGTCGGAGGCGTACCCGCTGCACTCCTCCCGGGTCGCCCGGGCCGGCACGGACGCGACCGTGCTGGCGTACGGCCCGATGGTGCGTACCGCCCTGGAGGCGGCGACCGCCGCCGCCGAGGACGGCCGGGAGCTGGAGGTCATCGACCTCCGTACGCTCTCCCCGCTGGACCTGACCGCCGCGTACGAGTCGGTGAAGCGCACCGGCCGTTGCGTCGTCGTCCACGAGGCACCGGGCAACCTGGGCCTGGGCTCGGAGATCGCGGCCCGGATCACCGAGGAGTGCTTCTACTCCCTGGAGTCCCCGGTGCTGCGGGTGACCGGCTTCGACACCCCCTACCCGGCCAGCCGGGTGGAGGAGGAGTACCTGCCCGACCTCGACCGGGTGCTCGACGCCGTCGACCGCACCTTCGGATGGTGAGCGGCATGTCGCGGATCAAGGAGTTCAACCTCCCCGACCTGGGCGAGGGCCTGACCGAGGGCGAGATCCTCGCCTGGCTGGTCAAGGTGGGCGACACGATCGAGCTGAACCAGCCGATCGTCGAGGTGGAGACGGCGAAGGCGGCCGTCGAGATCCCGGCAAAGTGGGCCGGTCAGGTGCGGGCGATCTTCCACCCGGAGGGCACCACGGTCGAGGTCGGCACGCCGATCATCTCGATCGACACCGACCCGGGCGCCGGGCCGCTCGAGGAGTCGACGACCGGTGCGCCGGCCGCCGACCTGCCCACCCCGTCGGCGGCCTCGCTGGCCGCGGTCGAGGTGGCGCCGAGCGAGGGCGCGATCGAGCCGGGCCTGATCGGCGGTCCCGCCCCGGGTGGGCGTACCGCCGTGCTGGTCGGCTACGGCCCACGCACCACGGCGGCCAAGCGCCGCCCGCGCAAGGGTGGCGTGCCGGCTCAGGCGTCGGCCGCCCCGGCCCCTTCGGCTCCGGTGGCTCCGGCCCCGGCGCCGGCGCCGGCGCCGGTTGTCCCCGACCCCGCCCCTGCCGCGAACGGCAACGGGCGGGCCGTCGCGCTCGTGCTGGCCAAGCCGCCGGTCCGCAAGCTCGCCAAGGACCTCGGCGTCGACCTGACCACGCTGACCGGGTCAGGGCCCCTGGGCTCGATCACGCGGGAGGACGTACAGCGGGCGGCGAGCGGGACCCCGGCGGCGGCCGGGCCGCTGACGGTCACGGCGCCGACCACGGCCGCCGCGAGCTTCGGCGCGGACCGCGAGCAGCGCATCCCGGTCAAGGGGGTACGCAAGCTCACCGCCGAGAACATGTCCCGCTCGGCGTTCACCGCTCCGCACGTGACGGAGTTCCTCACCGTCGACGTGACCCGGGCGATGAAGGCCCTGGACCGGCTGCGCGAGCGGCGGGAGTGGCGCGACGTCCGTGTCTCGCCGCTGCTGCTGGTCGCCAAGGCGGTGCTGCTCGCGGTCAAGCGCCACCCGATGGTCAACTCGACCTGGGCCGGCGAGGAGATCGTGGTCAAGGACTACGTGAACCTGGGCATCGCGGCGGCCACCGAGCGGGGCCTGATCGTGCCGAACATCAAGGACGCCGGCCGGCTCTCGCTGCGCGAGCTGGCGAACGCGATGACCGACCTGGTGCAGACGGCCAAGGCGGGGAAGACCTCGCCGACGGACATGTCCGGCGGCACCCTGACGATCACCAACGTCGGGGTGTTCGGGGTCGACACCGGTACGCCGATCCTGCCGCCGGGTGAGTCGGCGATCCTCGCCTTCGGCGCGGTCCGCGAGATGCCCTGGGTGCACAAGGGCAAGGTCAGGCCGCGTCTGGTGACGACGCTCGGCCTGTCCTTCGACCACCGGATCATCGACGGCGAGTTGGGCTCGAAGTTCCTCCGCGACATCGGGGACTTCCTGGCCGACCCGGAGGCGGCGCTGCTCGCCTGGACCTGACCGGTCCACCCGCCGTCACCGGCGGGACCCGGCCGACGGCCGGTGTGCCACGGGTTAACGCCCGGCACACCGGCCGTTACCGTTGGGGAACAGAAACGTCGGCCACGACCCCGGAGTGACCTTCGATTATTCGGCAGGTGTCTCAGCTCACCTAATAATCGATGGAAGTTGGCGGCGGATTGCGGTTAAATGGACTCACCAGGGGCTGACAACCGAATAGCCAGGAGGAGAGCCACCATGAGCATGATCGAGCGAATCCGTAACCGCCGCGACGCCAGCCGCCGCGCCCGCGCCATCGAGAGCGCGCTGCGCTCCGCGAACTCCCCGGCGGTCCGTGACGAGATCCTCGCCATCGCCCAGCGTCACATGCGCTGACGCTCCACGACATTCCTCACCTCCTCACGATCGATGGCCCGCCCGGTCCGCCCGGGTGGGCCATCGGCGTTTCACACCCATTGACACCGGGATTCCCCCTCGCCGCAGCGCCCGGTACGGTGGGGCTCGGTCGTCGCCCGCCAGCCGGAGCGGGCACGTCGATCGAAGCTGTTCGACACCACACGGCGACGGGGAGTGACGACCGGTGCTCCCCGAGCCCCGCTGGGGCTCACCGGATACCGTGCTGGGAGCCGGTGCCGACCGGCGACGCCGGCTGCGGCGCCGACAGGCGACCGGCGGCCGACAGGTGATGGAGGAGGCGCACGCATGACGTCCGAGGGCACGCACCACCCCGGCCAGGAGCCGGACGAGGTGTCGCCGGGCGCCGGCGGACCGGCGCCGTACGGCGACCGGCCGGCGCAGCAGGACAACGGCTACGGCACCCCCGATCTCGGCTGGGCACCTCCGCCGCCGGCGCGCCCCACCCCCGCCGCGCCCGCCTGGGCGGCCCACGACAACCAGCCCGCCGCACCCTCGTGGGGTGCCGCCCAGGTGCCGCAGCAGGCCGAGGCGAACGCGCCCGGCTCGTGGAACCAGGGCAACGGCGGCCAGCCCTGGCCGACCCCGGCGGAGCAGCCCGCCCGGCCGGCCGGCGAGCCCGACCAGCCCGCGTGGGCGCAGGCCGGGCCGGCCGCCGTACGCGGTGCGGCGCAGGTCCCGCAGGCCGCCGCCTGGCCGGCGCAGGACTCTCCCGTCCAGTCTGGATGGGCCAACGACCAGCAGGACCCGGCGCAGTCCGGCGGATGGGCCAACGGCGCGCCCGCCCAGGATCCGGCGCAGTCCGGCGGATGGGCCAACGACGCGCCCGCCCAGGGTGACCGGCCGCAGCAGCCCGACTGGGCCGCGCAGGAGGACCCGGCGCGCTCCGGCGGATGGCAGCAGCAGACCGCCTGGCCGACGCCCGACCAGGCGTCCCCGGCCTGGGGGCAGTCCGAGCAGGCCGCCGCCCGTGGCGCCGCCCAGGTACCGGCCGCGCCCCCGACTCCGCCGCCGTGGCCCAGCCAGGACGACGCCGGCCGCTCCGGCGGCTGGACCGGGGAGGCAGCGCAGGAGCCGGCACAGGCCGGCGGCTGGGCCAACGGCGCCCCCGGCCAGGACCCGGCACAGGCCGGTGGCTGGGCCGGCCAGCAGGATCAGGCGCAGGCCGGAGGTTGGTCGCCCAACCAGCAGGATCAGGGCCACTCCGGCGGCTGGGCCGCCGGTGGCCCCCCGCAGCACGACCGGCCGCAGCAGCCGGCCTGGGCGACGCAGGACGACTCCGCCCGCTCCGGCGGCTGGGCCGCCAAGCCGCACGACGACCGGCCGCAGCAGCCGGACTGGGCCGCGCAGGGCGAGGGCTGGGACGGCGGCGCGGAGCAGCCGGCCGCCGGGCGGGCCTCCGCCCCGGTCGAGCAGTCGCAGGGCGAGTGGGCGGCCCGCGCCGCGTCCGGCATGGCGTCGGTTCCCGCGCCGGCGGACGACCGCGACGGTCCGGGCTGGGGTTCCCCCGAATCCGCCGCGACCCCCCCGGCCCGGGCGAGCGCGTCGGTCCCGGGCGACGGTGGTCCGCCCGCGTGGGCTCCCGCGGGGAGCCTGCCGCAGCGGAACGGCCCCGACCGGGAGTCCACGCCGGACGTCAAGCCGTGGTCGGCGAGCGAGGCGTGGGGCCACTCGGATCCGGCGGAGCAGGCCAACTCCCGCTCCGGGGACGGCTGGGAGCAGTCTCGCGGTGAGGAGTCGCCGATCTACCAGCCGGGCCCGGCACCGGGAATCTCACCGGCCAACGCGGTCCCGCTGCCCCCGCAGGAGCAGCGCGTGCCGGGGGCCAGCCTGGCCGCCGCGCCGCCCGCCGACTACGCCCCGCCCGCCCAGTACGCGCCGGTGTCCGGCCAGCCCGCCCACGCCGACCCGTCCGGCCGCGAGGGTGGCGCGTCCGCGTACGAGCCGGAGCAGCACTGGGGGCACGCCGCTTCCCGGCACGAGGAGCCGCAGTCGCCGGCTGGTCCGGTGGTACCCGCGCCGCGTACCTCTCCGGAGTCGGCCGGCCGGGCCTCCGTGCCGGCGGGGGCCGGCGGCGAGGGCGGCAGCATCTCGGCGAGCGCCTCCGTGCCGCTGGCCAGCCGGGTCATGCCACCGACCGACCAGGCCCTGCGACCGGGCGCCGCGCCCGCGCCGCAGCCCCGGGTGTACGGCCGGCCGGCCCGACCGGAGCCGGCGGAGGAGCCGTCGCACGACGAGGGAGCCCCTCCGCCGTCGCGCTTCGGCGCGGCACCGGAGAACCGGTTCGACCAAGGTCCGGAGAACCGGTTCGATCAGGGCCCGGAGAACCGCTTCGACCAGGGCCCCGACAACCGGTTCGATCAGGGCCCGGAGAACCGCTTCGACCAGGGCCCCGACAACCGGTTCGATCAGGGCCCGGAGAACCGCTTCGACCAGGGCCCCGACAACCGGTTCGATCAGGGCCCGGAGAACCGCTTCGACCAGGGCCCCGACAACCGGTTCGATCAGGGCCCGGAGAACCGCTTCGACCAGGGCCCCGACAACCGGTTCGACCACGGCCCGGACCAGCGGTTCGGACCGGGCCACGACAACCGGGATCGCCCGGCGACCGCCGCCTTCGCGGCCGCGCCGGTCGCTCCCGCCTCGCCGGCGGCACCCCCGGCGTTCCCGCCCGGCATGCCGGCGTTCGCCGACGCACCGGCCACCGACCGGCCGGTCAACGGCGTACGGCCGCAGAGCGGTGCGGAGCGTCCGGCCGAGCGCTTCGGTGCCCCAACCAGCGGCGCGGCGAGCGTCAACGGCAGCGGGTTCGGTCCGGGCCCCGGGGACCCGGCGCGCGGCGGCGCCTACCCGCCCGCGTTCCCCCCGCCGCCGCAGCCCTCCGAGCCGTCCTGGGACCAGGGCGCCTCGGAGCAGGACCAGGGGCGGTTCGACGCGTTCAAGCCGATCGCCGAGCCGGCCGCCGAAGCGCCCGTCCCCAAGGTGCGCAACGGGCGGGTCCTCGCGGCCGTGCTGGTGGCCGCCGTGCTGATCCTGGCGGTGCCGCTGGGTCTGCTCACCCTGCTGGGGATGGTCGGGGACTCCGAAAAGGCCCCCGGCTTCGACCCCGCGGTCGGCTCCTGCGTGAAGCAGTCCGGCAACGGCGCCACGGCGGTGGACTGCGCCGAGGCCGGTGCGTACTCGGTGGTCTCCAAGGTGGATGCCAAGGAGAAGTGCGCCGACCCGTCCCAGCCGCACGTGGTGCTGCCCGGTGAGGGCACCAACCGGGTGCTGTGCCTCAAGCCGGCGGCCGGCTGAGCGTTACGGACGACAGGGCGGGGCCACGGTGTGACCGTGGCCCCGTCGCCGTCTCCGGGTCGGATGTGATCGACCCCGCTCGGGGTACCGCCGGGCGGCGGCGTCCCGGTCCGGCAGACTGGGCCCATGAGCGCACGAGTACGCGCGCCGGAGTTGCGCGGTCGAGGCTGGCTGAACACCGGTGGGCGAGAGCTGAAGCTGTCCGACCTGCGGGGCAAGATCGTCATCGCGGATTTCTGGACCTTCTGCTGCATCAACTGCCTGCACGTGCTCGACGAGCTGCGCCCGCTCGAGGAGAAGTACGGCGACGTCCTCGTCGTGATCGGCGTGCACTCGCCGAAGTTCGAGCACGAGAAGGACGCGGACGCCCTGGCGGCCGCCGTCGAGCGGTACGGCGTGCACCACCCCGTCCTCGACGACCCCGAGCTGGGCATGTGGCAGCAGTACGCGGCCCGCGCCTGGCCGACGCTGTCGGTGATCGACCCCGAGGGCTACGTGGTGGCCACGATGGCCGGCGAGGGACACGCCGAGGGGCTGGCCCGCCTGATCGACGACCTGATCGTCACCCACGAGGCGAAGGGCACCCTGCACCGGGGCGAGGGCCCGTACGTTCCGCCGGCCGAGCCGGAGACCACGCTGCGGTTCCCCGGCAAGGCCGTGGTGCTCGACGGCGGGAACCTGCTGGTGTCGGACTCCGCCCGGCACTCCCTGGTGGAGCTCGGCCCGGACGGCGAGACGGTGGTCCGCCGGATCGGCACCGGCGACCGGGGTCGGGCGGACGGTCCCGCCGCGGCGGCCACCTTCTCCGAGCCGCAGGGTCTCTGCCTGCTCCCCGCGCACACGGCCGAGGTCGCCGGCTACGACCTGGTCGTCGCGGACACGGTCAACCACCTGCTACGCGGCGTACGCCTGGCCACCGGTGAGGTGGTCACCGTCGCCGGGACCGGCCGGCAGTGGCGCTCCGCGGTCGACGACCACTCGCACGACGCGCTGTCGGTGGACCTGTCGTCCCCGTGGGACCTGGCCTGGTACGACGACAAGCTGGTCATCGCCATGGCGGGCATCCACCAGCTGTGGTGGTTCGACCCGATCAGGCGCACCGCCGGCATGTACGCGGGTACCACCGTCGAGGCCCTGCGCGACGGGCTCCTGGCGGAGGCGTGGATGGCCCAGCCGTCCGGCCTGTCCGTCTCCGCGGACGGCGCCCGCCTCTGGGTCGCCGACAGCGAGACCAGTGCGATCCGGTACGTCGAGAACGACGTCATGGGCACCGCCGTCGGGCAGGGCCTCTTCGACTTCGGACACGTCGACGGCCCGGCCGGGGAGGCGCTGCTCCAGCACCCGCTCGGTGTGTGCGCGCTGCCGGACGGTTCGGTGCTGATCGCCGACACGTACAACGGCGCGGTCCGGCGCTTCGACCCGGGGACGAACCAGGTCTCCACGGTCGCCGACGGGCTCGCCGAGCCCAGTGACCTGGTGCTCACCCCGTCCGGTGAGGTGCTCGTGGTGGAGTCGGCGGCACACCGCCTGACCCGGCTCGCGCCGGGCGCCCTCACCGCCGCGGGGGCGAGCACGGTGGACGGCCCCCGGCACCGCACCGAACGCAAACCGACCGACGTCGCGGCCGGCGAGGTCGTCCTCGACGTGATCTTCACGCCCGCACCGGGGCAGAAGCTCGACGAGACGTACGGGCCGTCCACCCGGCTGGTCGTCTCCGCGTCCCCGCCGGAGCTGCTGGTCGAGGGGGCGGGCACGGGGACGGATCTGTCCCGGCGGCTGGTGGTCAACGGTGACGTGACCGACGGGGTGCTCCAGGTGACCGCCCAGGCGGCGACCTGCGACGCCGACGTCGAGCACGCGGCCTGCCACCTGACCCGGCAGGACTGGGGCGTACCGGTCCGGGTGGTCCCCGACGCCGCGACCCGCGTACCGCTGGTGCTGCGCGGCCTCGACGCCTGAACCGTCCCGCGCGGTGCCGGTCGTCCCGGCGCCGCGCGGGAAGCGGCGAGCGCCGGGCACCGGGCGGCGCGGGCGGCGGGGTGTTAAAAGGGGGCCCTTCCTCTACCGGAGGCGTTAATAGGGTGCCCTTCCTTTCACGCGAACGGAGTGAGCGTGACGCCGGCGTCGATGAGGGCGGCGCGGACCAGTTCGGCCGCGCGCACCGCGCCGGGGCTGTCGCCGTGCAGGCAGACCGACTCCACCGGGCAGGGGATCACGCTGCCGTCGACGGCCATCACGGTCCGCTCGGTGGCCATCCGTACCGCCCGCTCGGCCACCTCCTCCGGGTCGGTGACCAGCGCGTTCGGCGCGGTCCGGGGCACCAGCAGGCCGTTGGGCAGGTAGCCCCGGTCGGCGAAGCCCTCGCCGACGACGCGCAGCCCGGCGCCCATGGCGAGTTGGGCGACCACCGAGCCGGGTGAGCAGAGCAACGGCAGCTGGTCGTCGTACTGGCTGAGGGCGGCGACCACGGCCGCCGCCTGGGACTCGTCACAGGCGGCGGCGTGGTAGAGCGCCCCGTGCGGCTTCAGGTAGCGCACCCGAGTGCGGAACAGCCGGCAGAACGCGTCGAGGGCGCCGAGCTGGTAGGTGATCTCGTCACGCAGCTCGGCGAAGGCGTACGCGATGTGCCGCCGGCCGAAACCGGCGAGATCGCGGTAGCCGACCTGGGCGCCGACGGCGACCCCGCGTACGGCGGCCGCCTCGCAGACCCGGCGCATGGTCGACGCGTCCCCCGCGTGGAAGCCGCAGGCGACGTTGGCGGAGGTGACGAGGTCCAGCAGTGCCGTGTCGTCGCCGAGCCGCCAGACGCCGAATCCCTCTCCGAGGTCAGCGTTGAGGTCCATGAAATCTCACCGTAGTGCCTGGGCGCGCCTGTGCGAGCGGGGTCACGTCGTCCACCACTCCGATGACCGGGTATCCGCCGGTGGTCGGGTGGTCGGCGAGGAAGACCAGCGGTTGCCCGCCGGCCGGCACCTGCACCGCGCCGAGGACGATGCCCTCGCTGGGCAGTTCCCCGGCCACCGCGCGGGGCAGCGGTGCGCCGGTCAGCCGCGCGCCGACCCGGTTGCTCAACGGGCTCACCACGTACGCGCCGCCGAGCAGCCGTTCCCGCGCGACGGCGGTGAACCAGTCGTCGCGAGGGCCGAGGCGTACGGTCAGCCGCAGCTCGTCGGGGACCGGTGGCGTGACGGTGACGTCCACGGGGGCGGGTGGTCCGGCCGGTGTGCCGACGGGCAGCCGGTCACCGTCGCGCAGCGGGGGCGGACCGAGGCCGGAGAGGGTGTCGGTGGCGCGACTGCCGAGCACCGGCTCGACGGCGATCCCCCCGCCGACGGCGAGCCAGGTCCGCAGGCCCACGCGGGGAACGTCGACGCGGAGCACCGCCCCGGCCGGGACGGACAGTGGCCGGCCGGTGTCCCCGGGACGCCGACCGACCCGTACGGCGACGTCGGCACCGGTCAGTGCCACCGTGACGGCCCGCCGGAACCGCAGCTCACAGCCGGTGAGGGTGATCTCCAGACCGGCGGCGGACTCGGGGTTGCCGACGAGCCGGTTGGCCAGGCGCAGCGCGTCCGGGTCGAGCGCACCCGACCGGGGGACGCCGAGGTGCGCCGAGCCGGGCCGACCCAGGTCCTGCACCGTGGTGAGCGCACCGGCGCGGAGTACCTCGATCTCGCCGGACGTGCCGGTGCCCGGGTCCGGCGCGGATGCGGTCACGCCGGCACCAGCCGGACGTTGGTACCGGGGCCGAGTCGGGTGGGCGGGTCGGCGTGCACGTCGAACAGGGTGAGCGTGGTCCGCCCGACGAGGAGCCAGCCGCCCGGGGACGCGGTCGGGTAGATGCCCGCGTACGGGCCGGCCAGAGCGACCGAACCGGCCGGCACCCGGGCGCGCGGTGTGGACAGCCGGGGCACGGACAGGTCGGCCGGGAGCCCGGTCAGGTACGCGAAACCGGGCGCGAACCCGCAGAAGGCCACCCGGAACGCCGTGCCGGCCAGCCGGTCGACGACCGCCGGCACGTCGACGCCCCAGTGGTCGGCGACGACGGGCAGGTCCTCCCCGTCGTACGTCACCGGAACGTCGACGCTTCCGGCGGCGGCCGTGGTGGTCCGGGGTTCCGGGGTCCAGCCGGCGACGAGGGCGGCGGTGGCCACCGGGTCCGGTACGCCGTCCAGCAGGACGGTGGTCGCGGCCGGCACGATCTCCAGCGCGGCCAGGTCACCCCGGTCCCGCCGGTGCCACAGCTCGGCGCGCCACGCCTCTACCCGGGCGGCGACGTCCGTGGTGTCGGGCGGCGTACCGTCGGCCTCGGGTTCGGCGCAGCCGAGCAGCAGGGCGTGGGCGCCGACCGGCCGGATCCGCATCCCGCCATCCTTCCCGATCGATTCGCCACCCGGGGTCGGCCGGCCCGACATGTCCCGTGACAGGCGGCACTACCAAGAAGTAACCTACGGTGTCGTAACCTGTGGGGGTGACCACCTCCGCACCGCTTCGCCTGAAGCCGGTCGACATCGGTAAGCCCCGAATGCGCGGCTGGCTGCACACGTACGCGTTCTTCGTCGCGCTGGTCAGCGGCATCGTGCTCTGCTCGATCGCCGCGTCCCGGCCCGGCTGGGCACCGCTCGTCAGCTGCCTGATCTACAGCCTGACCATCTGCGGCCTCTTCGGCACCAGCGCGCTCTACCACCGCCGCGTGTGGTCCGAGCGCGGCTACCAGATCATGCGCCGGATGGACCATTCGATGATCTTCCTGTTCATCGCCGGCACGTACACACCGTTCTGTGTGCTCCTGCTCGACCCGCGCACGGCGACGATCATGCTCTCCCTGGTGTGGGGTGGGGCGCTGGGCGGCGTGGCGCTCAAGGTGGTCTGGCCGCACGCTCCGCGCTGGGTCTCCGCCCCGCTCTACCTGGCACTCGGCTGGGTGTCGGTGGCGATGCTCCCCGACATCCTGCGCGAGGGCGGGGTGACCGCCCTGGTGCTGCTGGCCGTCGGCGGTGCCGTCTACAGCGTCGGCGCGGTGTTCTACGCGCTCCGCCGGCCCAATCCGTGGCCCACCGTCTTCGGTCACCACGAGTTCTTCCACGCCTGCACGCTGGTGGCGGCGATCTGCCACCACATCGCGATCTACTTCGCCCTCTTCGCCTGAGGTGTAAGGAAGGGTCCCCTCTTAACGCCTCCGGTAGAGGAAGGGCCCCTTCTTAACACCTGACGGCAGGAGTGCCCGCACAGGAACCGGGGGCCCCGCCTCGTTGCGGAGCCCCCGGTGGCTGGAGATCAGGATCAGATGGTCCGACCCGGTCGGCGCACCTCGCGGTACTCCTCGACCACCCGGTCGTCCTGCACCGGCACGACCGGGTCGGCGACGACCCGCTCCCGCCGGACGGTCGCGGGAGCGACGACGGTACGACGACGCGAGTTCCAGAAGTAGAGGGTGGTGAGCAGCCCGGCCAGGCCGGCGAGCATCAGCACCCAGCCGACCACGGCGAGGTCGAGCCACCCCAGGTTCGCCTCCACGGCGAACGCGAGGATCGCACCCAGTGCGATCAGGAAGATACTGGCACCAACGCCCATCTCGTCGCCTCCTCGGCTGTCACCTGGAGTATCCGTCCACCGCGGCCATAGATGAGGTTGCGGCTCCCTCGACTTACCCCGGCGGTGAGATCCCCAATCGGGCAAGCTGGGGAGATGACGGACGCCCACGCCCGGGAACGCACGCTGGTGCTGTTGCGGCACGCCAAGGCCGAGCCGCCCGACGAGGGACCGGACGCCCAGCGCCCGCTGGCCGCCCGGGGCCGCGCCGACGCGGCCGCCGCCGGCGCCTGGCTCGCCCGGCACGACCTGCTGCCCGACGTGGTCCTCTGCTCGACGTCGCGGCGCACCCGCGAGACGTGGCACGGCGTGGCGTTGGGCATGACCGGCACGCCGCCGGAGGGCGGTTCCGCCGGGCCGGCCCCGACCGTCCGCTACGAACCGGACGCGTACGAGGCACAGCCGGAGGATCTGCTGGCCCTGGTGCACCGGGTCGACCCGGCAGCGCGCACCGTGCTGCTGATCGCCCACAATCCCGGCGTCTCGCTCCTGTCGGCACTCCTCGACCCGGAGCACGCGGATCGGGACGGCCTGCGGAGCTGTGACGTGGTGGTGCACCGGACGGCCGCTGACTGGGCGCAGGTGGAACGGGGCCGCACCGCCATCACCGCCCGGCACACGGCACGCGGCTGAGCCACCCGCCGCGACTGCGACGGGTGGCTCAGGTGGTGCGTACGGTGGCGCCTTCCCCACTCAGGAGGGGGGCGCCGTCGGCGGTGGCGGGTCGGGCGGCGGCGGCATCATCGCGGTCGGGTGCGACAGGCGGTTCTCCTCCACGATGAGGGTTCGTGCCCGCTTGCGCCGGTCCTGCCAGAACCAGAGCGTGGTGAGCAGTACGCCCAGCCCGGCCAGGATGAACACCCAGCCGACCGCGCGAAGGTCCACCCACCAGACGTTCGCCCGGATGGCGAAGGTGAGGATCGCGCCGATGGCGATCAGGAAGATCCCGCTACCAATGCCCATGTGCGCTGCACTCCCCCGTGCGGTGGCTCTGGGCGTTCTCTGACGCGACGGTTACCCGCCACGCCGACGGGATACCCGGTGTGCGCCGGTCAATCGCCGACTGATCATTGACGGACACCGGAGTGACGATCGATCCCACGAAGGGCTGCTTGCGACCGGTGACGGACCGGGCGACCCCGCCGACCCGTCGCAGACGGACGGAGAGTCGCCGAAACAGCGCGACCAGGTCCGACGCCAATCTGTACCGATGCGGTGCCAAGCGGTCGCTTCCCCTGGCGGGCGCGTAACACGACGGCCGGCGGGCCGCAGCCCGCCGGCCGTCGTGACCAGCTCACTCCCGGGTCGCACCCGGGCCTACCGCACCGCGCAGCGGTACGGGGTGAATCAGAAGGCCTCCTCCGGGAGGTCCATGATGTCGAGGTCGGCACCCTCGATGATCCGACGGTCGGCACCGAGGCGCGGCAGCACCTCGCGGGCGAAGAACCGGGCGGCGGCCACCTTGCCGGTGTAGAACGCCTTGTCGGCGGCGGGCACGTCGCCGGCCAGCGCCTTGAGCGCCACGTCGGCCTGCTTCTGCAGCAGCCAGGCGACGATCAGGTCGCCGATGGCCAGCAGGAAGCGTCGGCTGCTCAGGCCGACCTTGTAGAGCGCCCGGGTGTCGCCGGCCTGCGCCTCACCCAGCCAGCCGGTCATCACGCCGAGCATGGTCTGAATTTCGGCGAGCGCCTTGCCGAGCGCCTGCCGCTCCACCTTGAGCTGGCCGTTGCCGCCCTCGGTGGTGATGAACTCCTGGATCTCGCCGGCGACCGCCATCAGGGCCTTGCCGTTGTCCCGGACGATCTTCCGGAAGATCAGGTCGAGGCTCTGGATCGCGGTGGTGCCCTCGTACAGGGTGTCGATCTTGGCGTCCCGGACGTACTGCTCCAGGGGGTAGTCCTGGAGGAAGCCGGAGCCGCCGAAGGTCTGGAGCGACTCGTGGCCGAGCAGCTCGTACGCCCGCTCCGAACCGACGCCCTTGACGAGCGGGAGGAGCAGGTCGTTGACCCGCTTCGCCAGCTTGATGGCCTTCTCGTCGCCGGACGCCTCGGCGATCGCGACCTTGTCCTGCCAGGAGGCGGTGTAGCAGACCAGGGCGCGCAGGCCCTCGGCGTACGACTTCTGGAGCAGCAGGGACCGGCGGACGTCCGGGTGGTTGGTGATGGTCACCCGCGGCGCGGTCTTGTCGGCCATCTGGGTCAGGTCGGCGCCCTGCACCCGGTTCTTGGCGTACTCCAGGGCGTTCAGGTAACCGGTGGAGAGGGTGGCGATCGCCTTGGTGCCGACCATCATCCGGGCGTATTCGATGATCATGAACATCTGCCGGATGCCGTCGTGCTTCTCGCCCAGCAGCCAGCCCTTGGCCGGTACGCCGTGCTCGCCGAAGGTCACCTCGCAGGTGTTCGAGACCTTCAGACCCATCTTGTGCTCGACGTTGGTGGCGAAGACGCCGTTGCGCTCGCCCAGCTCGCCGGTCTCCTCGTCGAAGTGGAACTTCGGCACCACGAAGAGCGACAGGCCCTTGGTGCCGGGACCGCCGACGCCCTCGACGCCGACCGGGCGGGCCAGCACGTAGTGGACGATGTTGTCGCTCAGGTCGTGCTCACCGGAGGTGATGAAGCGCTTGACACCCTCGATGTGCCACGAGCCGTCCGGCTGCTGGATGGCGCGGGCACGGCCGGCACCCACGTCCGAGCCGGCGTCCGGCTCGGTGAGCACCATCGTGGAGCCCCACTGCTTCTCGACGAAGAGCTTGGCCCACTTCTTCTGCTGCTCGGTGCCCTCGACGTGGAGCACGTGCGCGAAGGACGGGCCGGAGGAGTACATCCAGATCGGGGCGTTGGCACCGAGCACCAGCTCGGCGATCGACCACCAGAGCGTGCGGGGGGCGTTGCTGCCCTCCAGGACCTCGGGCAGGTCCAGCCGCCAGAACTCGGAGTCCATGAACGCCTTGTAGGACTTCTTGAACGACTCCGGCAGCGGCGCGGTGTGCGTCGCCGGGTCGAAGACCGGCGGGTTGCGGTCGCTGTCCGTGTAGCTGGCCGCGAGGTCCTCGCGGGCCAGGCGGTCGACCTCGGAGAGGAAGCTGCGGGCGGTGTCGACGTCCAGCTCCGTGTACGGCGCCTGGCCGAACGTCCGGTCCGCCCCGAAGACCTCGAACAGGTTGAACTCGAGGTCCCGAAGGTTGCTCTTGTAGTGGGTCATGCTCGCTGGCCCCGCTTCCGGACAGGTGTTACCGATCAGTAACTCCAGACTGTATTACTCGCGGGTAGCCAACGACAAGCAGATCGCCGAAGTGACAGCGATTACACACCTGCCGTTCAGTTCTCGGTGGCGCCGACCTCCCAGCTCGGCACGGCGGCGGTCACGCCGGTACGCGAGCCCCGGTACTCCATGAGGACCAGCGCGATGTCGTCGTCGAGACCACCGCGCACCCACTCGACCAGGGCGGTTTCCAACGAGGCGAGTCCGTCGCCGACCGTGCCGTGACCGAGCAGCCGCCAGGCGCGGTCGGCGGTCGGGAAGAACTCGCCGTCCCGGCGCGCCTCGCCCAGCCCATCGGTGAAGAGCAGCAGCCGGTCACCGGGCTCCAGCCGCTCGACCCGGGGCCGGACCACCGGCATGAACCCGAGGGGTGGAGCGGGTGCCGGCGGCTCCAGCGGGATCACCGCGCCCCGGCGCAGCAGCAGCGGCGGGGGGTGCCCGCAGTTGACGATCGTGAGCGTGCCACCTCGCTCCTCGACCAGGGCGGCGGTGACGAAGTCCTCGTCACCCACGCTGCGGGCCACCGCCCGGTCCAGGTCGGCGACGACGGCCCGCAGGTCGGCCCGCTCGTACGCCACGTGCCGGTACGAGCCCAGCACGATGCTCGCCAGTCGGACCGCGTCCAGACCCTTGCCGCGTACGTCTCCGATGATCATGCGGACGCCGTACGGGGTGTCGACCGCCTCGTACAGGTCTCCACCGATCTCGGCGGTGGCGGTGGACGAGATGTAGCGGGCGGCGACCGAGAGCGTGCCGACCTGGGGACCCAGCGGCCGGAGCACCGCCTGCTGGGCGACCGCGGCGAGCTTGGACAGCTCGGCGATCTGCTCGGCCTGGCGCTCGCGTACCGACGCCGTCGCCGCCGCGATCGCCGTGCCCAGCGCGATCCCAGCGACGGCGACGGCCGTGGAGAGCGAGACCGTCCGCTCGGCGAGGGCGAAGCTCGCCCCGAGCACGGTGGCGGCGGCACCCACGCCCAGCACCACCCGCCAGGACGCCAGCGCGGCGGCGAGGAAGGGTCCGGCCACCATCAGCGCGATGTAGTTGGCCCCGCGACCGTCGGCCAGCTCCACGGCGGACACGAGTGCGAGCAGGGCGAGGGCCGCGCCGAGACCGGCGCGGGATCCGGGGCTCAGTGGGCCGCGGCCCGACTGGAAGGCTTTCGTGCGTACACCGGACAGCATGCCCGATGGACGTGAACTGGTGAATGAACCTGGCCCGTCGTCCGAGGAGGTTCTGGCCGGCCGGTCCCCGACACGGGGCCGATCGCCGTGGGGCACCAGCTCAGCCGAGCACCTCGTACCGGACCTCCACGTGCCCGGCGTCGAGCGGCGCGATGGCGGCGAAGGCGGCCCGGGACAGGTCGATGCACCGCCCCTCGATGAAGGGACCCCGGTCGTTGATCCGGACCGTCACCGACTTGCCGGTCGACGGATTGGTGACCCGGACCTTCGTGTCGAACGGCAGGGTCTTGTGCGCGGCGGTGAGCGCCGACGGGTCGAAGGTCTCGCCGTTGGCGGTCAGTTGCCCCTCGGAGTAGAAGGACGCGCCGCAGGAGCCGCTGTCCACCACCGGGCGGGTGCTGGTCTTCTTCGTCGCGGTCGGCGACGGCTTCGGCGCGGCGGTACGCGGCCTGCTCCGCGACGGCGCCTGCGTGCGGGTGGCCTTCGGGCTCGCGCTCACGCTGGGCGCGGCGCTGGGGCTGGCGCTGAGGCTCGGCGACGCCGGCGCCGACGGCGTGGTCGGCTCGGCCGACGGGGTGGCCGGCGTGAGGTCGACTGCGGCCGGCCGCGCCGATTCCGAGGCCGAGGTCAGCTGGACGGCGCCGACGGTGCCACCGACGGCGAGCGCGACACCGATCGCCGCGGTGGCCGCGATGCCGGCCGGGGAGGAGATCATGCGGGTACGGGAGTGCCTACCAGCCACCGGCCCGGTCCTTTCCTTAGCTGAACAAACCGGGTCGGACCGTAACGAGAGAAGCACTTCCGAAGTCAACGTGATCATGATGGTATGCCCGAAATTGAGGTGGTACGTGTAGCCGATCATCCGATCCACCATGGGCCGGTCGGCCCGGGTCACCGGCGGGCGGATCGCCTCCCGCAGGATGGGCACATGGCCGCTGAGCTGAGCGAACGTCTGGTCGACCTGGTTCGGTGGATCGACCCGGGTCCCGGGGCGACCCACCTGGTCAGCGACGTCTCCGGCTGGTGGCGCGACCCGGACGTGCTCGCCCGGCTCGGTCCCGCGCTGGTCGCGCCGTTCCGGGGCGCCCGACCGACCGTGGTGGTCTCCCCGGCGGTCACCGGATTCCTCGTCGGCCCGCTCGCGGCGACGGCTCTCGGCGTCGGCTTCGTGCCGGCGCACAAGCCCGGCGACGGTCGACTTCCCGCCGGGCCGCTGCGCTGGGCGCAGAGTCCACCCGACTTCCGGGGCCGCCGGGTGGACCTCGCTGTCCGGGAGCGGAGCCTCGGCCCCGGGGACCGGGTGCTGGTGGTGGACGACTGGGTGGCCACCGGCGCCCAGGTGCGCGCGCTGTACGAGATCTGCGCGGCGCGGGGGGCGGAGCCGGTCGGCACCGCCGCCGTGGTGGTGGGCTGCGCGCCGGAGACCGTCGCCGAGCTGCGCGTCCACGGGCTCGTCGCCGGCACCGCACTGGAGGGTTGACCTCAAGCGGGGTTGAGATCCGACGATCGGCGCATGGGTGACGAGATCCTGGACGAGGCGTACCGGCGGCTGCACCGCACCGGACCCGAGTACGAGGGCTGGCTGTCCAACCACGGTCCGATGGCCGTGGAGGCACTCGTGCGGCACGGCCACGGAGGAGGCGTGCACCGCTGGCTCGACGCGTACCTGGGGCGGCTGGACGAGCTTCCCCGCGGGCTGCGGCCCGTCGACGACTGGCGGGAGGCGCTCGGTGACCCGAAGCGGGCCGGCGACTGGCTGGCTCACTTCGACCGCGAACTAGGCCGACGTCCCTGGCGGAAGGTGCTCGCCACCTGGTGGCCCCGGCTCCTGCCGGGCATCGCCGCCGGCGCCACCCACGGCGTGATCCGGGTCGGACACGCCGTCCGCGCGCTGCGGGAGGGGCAGGAGACGCCGGAACGGCTGACCGAGCTCGGCCATGCCCTCGGCTACTGGGCCGCCCGGTGGCAGCCGGTGCCCGGGGCCGAACGGCTGCTCCCCTTCGACCCGTCGCGGGCCACCCCGCCGGGCGGTCACACCGCTCCGGACGCCGGGCCCGCCGACCCCGATCGGAACGAGGACGCGCGGGTCACCGCCGCGCTGGCCGGTCTGCCCCGGATCGCCGACCGGAGCGGGGGCATCCGGGAGCGCCTGGGCCGCCTGGTGGGCGTACCGGAATGGGAGACCGCGCTCGGCGCGTTGCCGCCGGCGCCGACGGCGGCCGGGGCGGCGCGGGCCCTCGTGGCGATCACTCACCGGGCCGGCCTGGACTACCTTCGATACGGCCACGCTCAGCCGGTGATGCTGGTGCACGCCGTGACCGCGCCGACTGCGGTGGGTCGTACGCTCCCGGCTCTTCCTCCGGAGCTGTGGGCACCGAGCGTCGCGGCGGCCTGGGCCGCGACGGCGGCCGTGATCTCGGTGTACGCCCCGACGCGCGGCGCCGCGCCACCGACCGTGACCGGTGGCGACCCGGCGGAGGTCTTCGCCCGCGCGGCCCGGCACGGCGACGCGCACGTGGTCAAGCTGGCCGACGCGGTGCTCGACGCGTACGGGGCGACCGGAGACGCTCGCGTGCTCGACGCCGCCGGCTACGCCGCTCAGCTCGTCTGAACGAACTCCTCGACGGCGCTGCACACCCGGCCGAGCGCGTCGGCGGAGCGGGCCAGCGGGCCGGGCACCATGAGCGCGTGGTCGGCCTCCGGGATCTCCACGACGTTAGGCGTGAGCCGGCGTGCGACCGAGCCGTCCCACGAGGAGTCGGCGGAGCCGCCGACCAGCAGGTACGGCGCGGTGGCCCGGCGCAGGCCGTCGACCACCTCGGGCACGTGCAGCAGCGGCGTGAGCCAGATCGCGGGCAGCCCGCGGTCGGCGGCCAGCGGTGTGGCGAAGGTGCCGAGGGACTTGCCGACCAGCAGGTCCGTCCGCTCGGTGAGGGTGGCGGCGACCTGCCCGCCCACCCAGCCCCGGGCCTGCGGCATCTCCAGGTCGTCGGGCACCTGCCAGGAGATCGCGTGCAGGGCGAAGCCGGCGCGACGCAGCGCCTCACCCGCGTAGACGAAGAGCGGGTAGCGGGTGTCGTAGCCCCGACCCGGGATCAGCACCGCCCGGCGGTCCGCCATGTCTTCTCCTCGTCCTCGTCGCCCTCACGGTAGCGCCGCTCCCGCCCCTGATGGGGGCGACAATCGAGACGACGCCGGACCAAACCGGGCGGTAGCCTCGGCAGAATGTGGCCTCGGATCGGCGGACTGCGCACCCTCGACCTCGGTACGCCCGGTGAGATGCGGACGAACCTGAACACGCTCGTGCTCGCCGGCGTGAAGACCGCGACCGCCGGGCTGCTCAGCGAGTACGCCGGGGAGAACGAGGACGTGGAGAACGTCGGCGAGCGGCTGGTGCTCGTCGACGATCACGACGCGCTGGTCGCCGTCGTCGAGGTGACCGGTGTCGAGGTGGTCCGCTTCGCCGACGTGTCCTGGGACTTCGCGCGCTCCGAGGGGGAGGGCGACCGCTCGATCGAGGAGTGGCGGGAGGGACACGCCGGTTTCTGGGCGCGGATGGGCACTCCGGTCACCGACGACACGGAGGTCGTCTGCGTACGCTTCCGGCTGGTCTCCGCCGGCGACGGCGGCATCGGAACCGGCGACCTCAGCACCTGAAAGGAAGGGCCCCCCGTTAACGCCTCCGGTAGAGGAAGGGCCCCCGCTTAACACGCCGGTTCAGCGGCGCAGCTCCGGCAGCAGGTTGGTGGCCACGTCCACGAGCACGGCCTCGTCACCGGCGTACCAGCTGCTGGCCCGGGGCCAGTGCGTGACCACGTCGGTGAAGCCCAGGGCGGCGGCCCGGCGTACCTGGTCGGCGAAGAACTCCGCGCTGCGCAGCGAGAAGGCCGGCGCGGCGTCCAGCGACAGGTAGCGGTCCAGGGACGCCGGGTCCCGGCCGGTCGCCGCAAGCGTCTTGTCCATCCGTCCGCACAGCTCCGCGACGCCGTCCCACCAGCTCTCCACGTCATCGCCGCCGACCCCGGTGGTGACCCAGCCCTGGCCGAACCGGGTGACCAGCCGCATCGAGCGCGGCCCGTTGGCGGCCATCACGAACGGCACCCGGGGCGTCTGCACGCAGCCCGGGTTGTTGCGTGCGTCCACCGCCGCGAACCAGTCACCCCGCCAGGTCGTCCCGTCCTCCCGCAGCACCAGGTCGAGCAGCTCGGTGAACTCGGCGAACCGGTCGACCCGCTCGCGCGGAGGCAGCGTCTCGCCACCCAGCACCGCCGAGTCAAACCCGATGCCCCCCGCGCCCAGGCCGAGCAGCACCCGCCCCTCCGACACGTCGTCGAGCGTGGTCACCTGCCGGGCGAACGCGGCGGGGTGCCGGAAGTTCGGCGAGGCGACCAACGTGCCGAGGCGGATCCGTCCGGTCACCATGGCGGCGGCGGTGAGCGTGGCCATCGAGTCGAACCACGGGCCGTCGACCAGGTCACGCCAGCCCAGGTGGTCGTACGTCCAGGCGTGGTCGAAGCCCCACTCGTCCGCCTGACGCCAACGCCGCTGCGACTCCGACCAACGCTGGTCGGGCAGGATCACGATGCCAATCCGCATGGTCGCAGCGTACGGGGAGGCCGGCCGGAGAGGGTTCGCCGGAGCGCGGATCTCTGAGCGTCGCGGAAGGTCACGCCGGTGAGGTCGGTACGCCGAACTGCCACGGCCGCAGGAACGGTCGGTCACCCGGCTCGTGGACGCTCTCGGCGGCGACGTCGGCCAGTTCGGCCAACTCGTCCTCGTTCGGAGCCCAACGCATCCTGGCCGACGGTGGCCTCAACCATTGCGGAGACGGGAGGCGTCTTGTCCGGTGAGGGGGTGGGCATGACCGAGTCGTTCCACGAGTTCGTGGTGCAGCGCTCACCGGCACTGTCCCGAAGGGCCTACCTGCTCACCGGCGATCATCAGCTCGCCGAGGACCTGTTGCAGAGCTCGCTGGCCCGGACGTACCGGCACTGGCGGCGCGTCCGCGACGGCGACCCCGAGGCGTACGTACGGCGGGTGATGTACCACCAGCAGGTCTCCTGGTGGCGGCGACGCCGGCTCGCCGAACGGCTGGACCCGGAGCCCGTCGACCGGCCCGGCGACGACCACACCGACACGACCGCCCTGCGGCTGACGCTGGCGGCCGCGCTCCGCCAGCTCACCCCGCGCCAACGCGCCGTGGTCGTGCTGCGGTTCTACGAGGATCTGACCGAGACGCAGGTCGCCGAGGTGCTGGGCTGCTCCGTCGGCACGGTCAAGAGGCACGGCCACGACGCGGTACGCCGGCTGCGCGCCATCGCCCCCGACCTGATCGACAGCACGGCGGAGAGGATTCCGCGATGACCGCCCGACTGCGTGAGTCGCTGCACATGGCGGCGGCTGATGTTCCGGCGTACCCGGTCTACGAGCGGGCGCTCGCCACCGCCCGCCGCTCCCGCCGCCGCAACGCGCTGGCCGCCGTGGCGGCGCTGGTGCTGGTCGCGCTGGTCGGGGCGGCGCTGCCGCGGGCGGTTCGGCCCGCCCTCGACCCGCCAGCGGCGGGGGTGGGGGCGGCGCTGCCCGACCGGGTCGGCGTGCCGCCCTTCGGCAGCCTGCATGCCACCGACCGGCCGCGTCTCGGTCCCGCCTCGGTGATCTTCACCGGTCAGGCCCCGGGCCTGATGTACGGCGACGAGGGCAGCATCATCGCGGTCGTCGGTGCGGACGCCGACCGCTACCGGATCATCAAGGGCGGGATCGAGGCGCAGGCCGGCCAGGACACCGTGCTGTCCCCCGACGGTCGGCGGATCGCCTTCACCTCGATCAGTTCCGCGCCTCCCCGCGTGGATATCGTCGACCTCGCGACCGGGCACGGCCGTACCGTGTCCAGCGGGGTCTCCGGCACCGTCATGGTCGAAGCGGCGGGCTGGTCGCCGGACGGTCGGGCGGTGGTCGTCCGGGACACGGTGCCGGCCAACCCGGAGCGCAGTGCCTACCGGCAGGTCCTGAGCATCGTCTGGCTGGACGATGACCGCCGGACCCGGCTGGCCGACGACGAGGCTCTCGGATCGCCCGTGGCGTTCGCCCCGGACGGCGTACGGCTCGCCTTCCAGACCGGACGGACGGTTTCCATCTCCGAACTGGACGGCCGGCGGCTCTCCTCGTTCACCCTCGCGCCGGGAACGGAACTGGCCGGCAAGGGTGCCTGGAGCACCGACGGACGGACCCTCACGGTCACCCGACGGGACGGCGGTAGCTGGAGCCTGCGGCGGATCGACCCGGCCACGGGCCGGGACCTCGGCGCGATGGACACGCCGACTGTCTCCGGTGTGACCGCGATCCGGCTGCTGGGATGGGCGACGGACGGGTCCGCCCGGGTCGTCGCGTACCTTCCCGAACCCCGTACGCCGGCCGTGTTCGACGCGCCCCTCGACATGGATCAGCGACTGGCGTACGGCAATGTCGGCACCGTCCGGGTGCTGTCCCTCGGCCCGGGCGCGGACGCTCCCACCACCCTGCTCACCGCCCCGAGAGGCGTCGTGGCGATCGACGTCTCCGACGACGTGATCCGCAGCGGTCGCACCCGCGACGCGAGCCCGCCGGACGGGATGGGCCCCCGGTTCTGGTTCTGGGCGGTCCTCCTCGTCACCGTCGGGGTGGCGGGCATCGCGGCGTACCGCGCTCGAAGGGATCGAGGCGGTCGCGATGCTCTGATCGGCCGCGGCTCTGACGTACGTCCTGCCGGCCACTGATCTCGACTCAGTGGAACCGATGCGCTCCCCGGGGTCTTTAGACAGGTGGGACATCGACCAGGGGAGGTAGGGGCACATCATGACTGAGCGGATTCGATCGCTGCTCGACGCGGCGGTCGCCGACACCCGACCACGGGTGGCCGACCCGGTGGCAGAGGTGCTCCGGCGCCGACGGGTGGACCGCCGCCGACATCTGGCCACGGCGGGCGCGGCCGGCGCCGTCGCGGTCGCCCTGCTCGCCACCGGCGGCCTGGTCGCCGCCAACCGGACGGGCACCGGTACGCCGGCCGCGAACCCCTCGGCGAGCACCGACGCCGCTCGGACCTCACCGCCGCTACCGAGCAAACGACCCACCGGTGTCGGAGGGCCACCTGAACGGCGGTTGGTGGTGGCAAAGGTGACCGACTCGGACGTACGGATCAACAACGGGCTGATCCTGGGGATCCGGAGCGGCTGGAGGGTGGTTCAGGGCGACAGCCCCAAGCAGGTGACCGACTGCGAGATCACCCCCGGCTCGATCCTGGTCAATGTCAACTGGGTTCCCGGCGGCGCCTGCGACTCCCGCGCCCAGATCCAGGTCCGCCCCTGGCAGCCGAGGTCCTACGACAGAGCCCCGACGAGGTTCAGCGAGGGCGTCAGCGAGGTCATCCTGCCCGGCGGGCAGCCGGCCTGGCTGACCGACAACGAGGTCCGCAACGTCCGTACGTTCGAACGGTCCACCTGGACGGCCTTCAACGTCTACCTGCCCTGGGCCGGCGCAGGACTCGTCGTCGAGACTCCGAGCGAAGAACTGGACGATCTGCTCGGCTCGATCAGCAGTGAGGCGGTGCCGCCGGGCCGGCTGGTCCTGCCCGATTCCGCCCAGACGGCGAGCCTCGCCGGGGCGAAGCGGGACCGGCTCGACTCCACCGATGCCTCTGCCGTGGGGAAGGTGCTCGATCGACTGCGCGGACTGGACCGGGCCGTGGACGACGGCGAGCTGCCGTGCGCCTCGGCGCGACAACTCACCCCGCTCTGGAAGGCCGCCAGCACGGACATGGCAACACTGACCCTCACCTACCCGTCCGGCATGCCCCAAGCAGTGATCGCCATCAGCAGCACCGACGACTGTCCGTTCGCCACCTCCTCGATGGGTGGACGGGTCTGGTTGCCGGCCGGGTTCCTCGCCGAGATCCGGGCCCTGCTCACCCCGGGAGCGGGGAAGTGAGCGCCCCCGCGGCCGGTCCGGCGGGTTTCGCCGAGTTCGTCAACGCCCGGTACGCCACCCTGGTCCGGCACGGCACCCTGCTCACCGGGGACCACGGACACGGCGAAGACCTCGCCCAGGAGGCGCTGGTCAAGACGTACCGTGCCTGGCACCGGCTGCACCCGGACGGCGACGCCGACGCGTACACCCGACAGGTGATGGTGCGCGCGGCCTGGCGGGCCGGACGGCGCCTGTGGCGCCGGGAGGTCCCCACCGCGGAGCTGCCGGATCGGCGGGCGGCCGACCCCTACGAGCCGCGCGACACGGCTCGGCTGGTGCTCAGTGCGCTGCGGGGGCTGCCGGCCCGGCAGCGTGTGGTGCTGGTGCTGCGGTACTGGGCCGGGCTCAGCGAGCAGGAGATCGCCGGACTGCTGAACTGCTCGACGGGCACGGTGAAGAGCCGCGCCAGCCGGGCGATGACCGCCCTGCGCCGGATCGACGGACCGTTGGCCGAGGCGTTCCAGGAGTCTCCGGCGGGCTCGAGCTGACCAGCCGCCGGCACGTGACCGGGGCCCCAGCCAGGAAACCGAGCCTGAGCTGGGGCCTCAGGCTGGAGCGCGTGACGGGTCGGCCTCCGGTGACACCACCTTGCACGTGCTCTACCGGCCTCTCCCTGCCCCCGGCAGCACGTCCCGTCGGAGAGTCCTCATCAGGGCCGCGTGTCGATTGGTGCCACCACGCGGCATGAGTCCACGGGCGTACAGAGTCACCAGGCCCACCCACATCCCGACCACCCCGACGGCCACTGTCGCGAAGGTGATGGCGATGGGCACCCAGACCAGTGGTGGCTTCAGGGACCAGAGCGCGATCGCCCCGATCGTGAGACCCATCAGGAGCGGTCCGAGGAGCAGGCATCGGTAACCGACGACCAGCAGCCGGTACGCCCAAGTCGCCCGGATCCGCGCGACCGCCACGTCGACCTCTGCCATCGGTGACCTCCCCGGATCGGCCGTGACTGTACCGACGCCCACGAGGACACCTTCACAAGGGACACGACCGGCAGGAAGGCGGGCGGCACGATGATCAGGAAGCGGCCAGCGAACCCAGGCGGGACCGGGATGAGCGGGCCGCAGGGCACGCCGCATGATCCTGGGCCGTGGAACGTCGAAGGCCCCGGCTCGGACTTGCGTCCTGACCAGGGCCTCGATCGTGGAGCGGGTGACGGGAGTCGAACCCGCACTGTCAGCTTGGGAATTGTCAATGCGAGGTTGGCCAAGGGCTCCGCAGCCTGGTCTCTCCGGTCCTCGGTGGCCTGGCTTACCACTGGCTCGCCTCCGCCAATGGCACGCTAATGGCACGTGGTCGGCGTGGTGGCTACGAACGGAGGAAGTGGCTGAGATCAGCAGCACAGCGGGTCATCGCCTCCCCGGCTTCGAGGACGAAGACTGCTCTGGCGGACCAGGCCGTGTCGTCTAGGTCGAGGCCGGGAGCCCGGAGAGTTACACCGAGCAAGACGTAACCTCGGCCGTCGTGGCGAGCATCGATTGCAAGCTCGCGCTCCCAAGACGTCCAGGTGCGGACGCCGTTCCAACCTTGCCAGTCAGCCGCGAGCCCCTGCACAAAGCCGGACAGGGTCGTATCAAGGTCGAAGAATTGTCCGTCGATCTTGGCTACCGTCGACGCGGTCAGGCCGTCGTCGTGCAGCTCCGTCGCGATGGTATAGACGTAGCCGTCACCGTACGGATCTTGCGGAAGATGGACAATCCACCGCTGGCCGCTGAAGGGCTGCAGAACGAACGCTTCGCTCATAGTGGCTCGCAGTATGCACACTCGCCGGGGGGCCTGGCCTCCGTGTTTCCAACGGCACGGCCACCGAGGGACTATGAGATCAAGCTTGCAGCCATGACGACCTGGGCGGATGGGGGTCTAGCAGCGGAGACGCCTCTCGACATCTCACACCGGCCGCCCGCCGTCTGTGGACCTCATGCGGACTAGATGCGGACCGCTCACCTGTCGGGGCGGTCCGGAGCGTCAGCTCAGACCTGAGCGTCGGCAGCGCGGGCGAGGGACCCCCGGCGCGCCACATAGGACACGGCAAAGCCCGACAACAAGACCACCAGCAACGGCAACAGGCCGGCGTCCTGGGACATTCGAGCCCACAGCGGCGTCTCGACCCCGCTGCCCGGCTCGCCCAGATCCTTTACCGCGCCCGTCATTGCAGCCGGCAACCACAGCAGCGCGTACTCCCGGGGGGCCTCCGTCGCGCTAAACCTCACCACCACAAACGCGACCATCGCCGCGTGAACCGCGATGACTCCACCTATCCCGCCGACCACGATCGCAAGGCGTGAGTGTGAGCGCCTTACCAAGAGGACGGTGGCCAAAAGGACGGTCCCCCAGAGCGAAGTAGCAAGGACAACCGCCAGCGACCGTGCGCCGAGCGGCCCCGTGATCACCGTCAGCACCAACACCGACGCGGCAAGGGCTACCACCAAGGGCAGAAGTCCCCAACGACGCCGCTTGGCCAGCAACCTGCCAAGCATTACAGCAACCGCCAACAGCACAACCGCAGCCCCGGAAAAGAACAAGACCTCGGACGACACCGGTGCCCCTCCCCGTAGGCTTCAATAGCGTGACAGCGGACGATACCGGGAGCGCGTGGGCTTCGCGGCCCCTGAGAGCGGATCTCCTCGTCGGGCAGTCGTAGACCGTCCAGCCTCGTGGTGCCCGGCGAGGTGATCCGCGGCGGCATCTCTGAGGAGGGCCGGGGTTCGGGGCAGAGCCCCGAGGTCTTCAAGGTCTCGTCGTTCGTCAACGTGGCCGGCCGGCCCGGCCGATGCCGGCCGGAGGTCGCCAGCAGGCCGGGGCCGGACCGGCGCGGCCCGCTTGCGGGCCGCCTTGATCCTAAAGAGGGGAATTCGGCAGTGCGTGGGCTCTGCCAGAGCTTGGGTTCGACCGGTGACGGCAGCATGTCGGCCCACTTGCGTAGCACGTCGACGGCCTGGTCCCGGAGCGCTCCCTTGGCAACCTCTTCACGCAGTGAACGGCGCTCGGCCGGTTGGGCGACCTCGCGGTAGAACTGGAGGTATTCGAAGCCGTAGGTCGCTACGTCGTGGCTGGTGGCTCCGAAGACTAAGCGGGGGATGCGTGCCCAGTAGTAGGCCATCAGGCACATGGGGCAGGGCTCGCTGCTGGCGTACATGATGCCGTCTTCGAAGAGGTGTCGCCCGAGGTTGCGGCCTGCGTGACGCAGGGCCATGACTTCGGCGTGTGCGGTCGGGTCTCGCAGCTCGACGACGCTGCTGGTTCCCTCGCCGACGGTCTCTCCGGAAATGACGACGACGGCTCCAAACGGGGTCTTGCCCCCGTCCTCCAACGCGCGCCCTGAAATCTCGATGGCCCTTGCCAGGAACCGCTCGTCTTGGGCGTCCAGCTCGGCGTGCCAGGTCTGCACTTCCACGATCTGCGACACACCGGCAACACGATCGCGGCTCGGACCGGAGCCAGCACGCGGGAACTCATGGCGCGGATGGGACACGACTCATCGCAGGCGGCCATGATCTACCAGCACGCCACCTCGGAGGCGGATCGGCCCATCGCCCAGGCGGTGAGCGACGCGGTGAAGGTTGAGCGCAAGAAGGCCAAGAAGCCGGCGGCAGGTTCCTCGGACAAGACCAACGGCAAGGGCAAGAAGCGTGGCTAGTGGCCCGTGGATGGCCCACCCGCCGCTGCCGGACCAGCAACATCGAAGGCCCCGGCTCGGACTTGCGTCCTGACCAGGGCCTTGATCGTGGAGCGGGTGACGGGAATCGAACCCGCACTGTCAGCTTGGGAAGCTGATGTTCTGCCATTGAACTACACCCGCAGGCGGCACCACTGTACCCGAGTCGCCACGACCACGCACCCAGGTACCCCCGGAGCGTCACCCACACCGTACGCGTCCTTCCGATCACGGACCGTCGATCAAAGCAGGAAAAAGTTTCCTGCCGGCAACATATGACCGTTCTCAAATCTGTCGATGCGTTGTAACGTCTGCCACACGTTCTCAGCCCCGGTGCGACACACCCCCGGTCGCACCGTCAGAAAGAGGTGGGCCCATGGGACTTCGTCCCAACCTGCTGACCCGGCGCAACGCCGGCATCGCATCGACGTCCTTCGCCCTACTGCTCGGCGTTGCGACGGTCGGCGTCCTGCCGACGGCCACGACGCCATCCAGCGCCCCGCTCGCTGCGGCCTCCCCGGTCTCCGCCGAGGAGTGCTGGCAGGCGGCCGGCGCCTCGGCGAAGGTGAAGGTGCGCCCCGGAGGAGCCGTCAAGCACGATCCCAACGCGCTCACCCTCGCCCAGGTGCACCAGCGTGAGGCCGAACTGGCCGACCTGGTCCAGGAGCAGGTGAAGCGGAAGGGCTTCAAGACGACCGCCGCAGCGGCGGCGTCGGTCACGATCCCGGTCGTGGTGCACGTGATCCAGCGGGACAGCACCCGGGCCGGCGGCAACATCCCCGACTCGATGATCACCTCGCAGATCAGCGTGCTGAACCAGTCGTTCAGCGGCGGCACCGGCGGCGCGGCCACGGCCTTCGCGTTCCAGTTGCAGAAGATCAACCGGGTCACCAACCCGGCGTGGTACCCGATCGTGCAGGGCTCGTCGGCGGAGCGGACGATGAAGTCCTCGCTGCGGACCGGCGGCAAGAACACGCTGAACATCTACCTCGGCGAGCTGAGCGACGACCTGCTCGGCTGGGCGACCTTCCCGACCCGCCGGCTGAACAGCTCGGACGGCGTGGTCGTGCTGAGCGAGTCGCTGCCCGGTGGAACCGCCACCAACTACAACCTGGGCGACACGGGCACCCACGAGGTCGGCCACTGGCTGAACCTCTACCACACCTTCCAGAACGGGTGCTCGGGCTCCGGCGACAGCGTCTCCGACACCCCCGCAGAGGCCTCGCCGGCGAACGCGTGCCCGACCGGCCGGGACACCTGCACCGCTCCGGGGCAGGACCCGATCACCAACTTCATGGACTACACGTACGACTCGTGCATGTACCAGTTCACCGCAGGTCAGGCCAGCCGCATGCTGACCGCCTGGAACACCTACCGCGCGGCGTGACCTGACGCTCGCGTCACCGCGCACGAAAGCCGGTGCCGGCTCCGTCCCACGGAGCCGGCACCGGTCTTTTCCTGGTCAGGCCGCCGCACGGTCGCGACGGGCGGGGCGTAACTCGGCGACGGCCGCCGGGTCGCCGCCGCTCGGGTCGACCCAGAGCTGGACGGCGGGCCGACCGTGGCCCACGACGCTCCCGGCCTCCCGCCGGGTCAGCATCGCCACGTCGACGGTGAACTCGAAGAGCCGCCAGTCGACGTGCGGCGCGGCCCGGAAGCTGCGGGCCAGTCGGGCGACCCGGGCGGGGTCGGTCACCGGCCGGGCGCGCCCCGCCACGTACGCCTCGTCGTCGCTCTCCTCCGCCGGGAAGGAGTGCAGCGCGTAGCGGCCGTCGCGTTCGAGGTCGCGGCGCTTGGGTGAGTCGATGACGAAGCAGAACAGCCCCTCGTCGGTGACGATCGGGGAGACCGGGTGCACACGGGGGCCACCGTCGGCCCGGACCGTGGCGAGGTAGCCGAAGCCCGGCCCGTACTGCTGCAGAAGGAGGCGGATCCCGTCGGCGAGGCGGGGCTCGTCGGCGGCGAAATCGGACCAGGAAGCCATGTCGGCATTCTATCGAACAAACGTTCGAACGCGCAGTCCGACACGCAGGTCGTCCGGTCCGCTCGCTATGGTGTTCCGATGCTGCTCTCCGACCGCGACCTGGTCACCGAGATCAAGGCGGGCGCGCTCGCGCTGGAGCCGTTCGAGCCTACGCTGGTGCAACCGTCCAGCATCGACGTGCGCCTGGACAAGCTGTTCCGGGTCTTCAACAACCACCTCTACACGCACATCGATCCGGCTCAGCAGCAGGACGACCTGACGTCGATGGTCGAGGTGCCCGACGGCGAGCCGTTCGTGCTGCACCCGGGCGAGTTCGTGCTCGCCTCCACCCTCGAGGTGATCTCCCTCGGCGACCAGCTCGCCGGCCGTCTGGAGGGCAAGAGTTCGCTGGGCCGCCTCGGCCTGCTCACGCACTCCACCGCCGGCTTCATCGACCCCGGCTTCTCCGGCCACGTGACGCTGGAACTGTCCAACGTGGCCAACCTGCCGATCACCCTCTGGCCCGGCATGAAGATCGGCCAGCTCTGCATCTTCCGGCTCTCGTCGCCGGCCGAGCACCCCTACGGCTCGGCCGTCTACGGCTCGCGCTACCAGGGACAGCGCGGCCCGACCCCGAGCCGCTCCTGGCAGCACTGGCGCACCTGGCCGACCCGCTGACGCACCGCCGGCGACCGCCGGCTCCGCTCCCCGGACCCCACCCCCTCCCGGCGTACGACAAGGGCCCCGGACGTCTCCCGTCCGGGGCCCTTCGTCGCCTGTCGTCGCCGGTCAGCTGGGTCGACGGAACCCGGCCACCGGCATGTGGCTGATGCTGGAGACGTTGACCGGTTTGCCGGCGCGCGGCGCGTGCACCATCATGCCGTTGCCCAGGTAGAGCCCGACATGGTGCAGGTCGCTGAAGAAGAACACCAGGTCACCCGGGCGCGCCTCGGACCTCGGAATGGCCCGGCCCTCGTTCCACTGGGCTCCCGTGAAGTGCGTCAGGCTGACCCCGGCGGCCTTGTACGCGTACTGGGTCAGGCCCGAGCAGTCGAACGAGTTCGGCCCGGTCGCGCCCCAGACGTACGGGTCGCCGACCTGCGCACAGGCGGTCCTGATCGCGACCCGCGCCGCCTCGCTGACCACGCCGTTGATCGTCGGGCAGTTGGTCACCTTGACCGTGGTCTTCGGCAGCGACGCCTGGAGACGCTTGATCTCCGCGTCGATCTGCTTCTTCTTCGCGGCCAGGTCTGCTTCCTGCTTGGCCTGCGCCTCGATCAGGTCGTCCAGCTTCTTCTTCTGGTCGTCGTACTTCTTGCGGACCGCCAGCACGTCCGCCACCTCGCTGCGCTCCTGGGCGGCCAACCGGTCCAGCATGAGCATCTGCTCACCGAGCTCGGTGGGCTTGCCGTTGACCAGCAGCGCGCCGATCTCCTGGGACGGACCGGTGATGTAGTACCGGGAGACCAGGTCGGCGACCCGGTTCATCGCCAGCTCGCTCTGCAGGGCCAGCGGGGTGATCTTCTTCTGCAGGTCGGCGGCCTTCTTGATGTTGACCTTCCGCTGCGCCCGCACCTTGTTGTACTGCTCGATGGTGGGCTCCAACTGCTCCCACTGCTTGTCGATCGCGGCCTCGATCTCGTCGACCGAGGGCTCCGCGTACGCGGGCGCGGCGAGCGCGCCGGCACCCACCGCGACGGCGGCGACCAGGACGAGCAGACGGTGGAAGACCCGGCGCAGGCCACCCGGACGAACCGACAGTTCGGGGACACGACGATGAGGGGGCATGGTTGCCACCGGCACCGACTCCTTTTGCAACCCGCCGCCGGGCGCCTCGCGACGGGGAAGGAGTGCGAGGCAGACGATCCACAGCGGCCGGTGCATCACATTAGGGAAGGTGGGCACGGGAATCAAGGCGACCAGTGGCCAGTTCACGTTTGCGCGACGGCACGCACACCATGCGTACCGAGCCTTTATCCGACGATAGCCGTCAATACGTCGTCGAGAGTTACCACGCCCAGGGGGCGGCGACCGTCGCTCACCAGGACCATGTGCCGCCGCTCGCGGCGCATCGCCAGCAGCAGGTCCGCGAGCGTACGGTCCGGTGGCACCACCACCAGCGGGCGGTAGACGTCGGCCGGCACCGGTGCCCGCCGGCTCACACCCGAGTACCCGAGCACGTCCTTGACGTGCACGAACCCCAGCACCCGCCGGGTGCTGCGCTGCACCACCGGGAAGCGGGACCGCCCGGTGCTCGTGGCGAGCACCTCCAGGGAGGCCGGCGAGACGTCCTCGGCGACCGTCGTCACGGTGGACCAGGGTTGCAGCGCGTCGGCGGCGGTCCTGCTGTGCAGGGCGAGCGCGCCGGTGATCCGAGCGTGCTCCTCCGCGTCGAGCAGCCCCTCGGTACGCGCCTGCGCGACCAGACCGGCCAGTTCCTCGGCGGTGAAGACGGTCTTCACGGCCTCGGTGGCCTCGATCCGCCACAGCCGCAGCACGTGCCGGGCCGCCCACTTCATCGCGAGCAGCAGCGGCTTCGTCGCGAGGCAGAAGGCCAGCATCGCGGGGCCCAGCCACAGCGCGGCGGGCTCCGGGCCGGCGAGGGTGATGTTCTTCGGCACCATCTCGCCGACCACGGTGTGCAGGAAGACCACCACGCCGAGGGCGAGCAGGAACGAGACCGGGTGCACGGCCGGCTCCGGCAGGTGCACTGCGTGGAACACCGGCTCCAGCAGGTGGGCCAGCGCCGGCTCGGCGATCGCGCCGAGGCCCAGCGAGCAGACGGTGATGCCGAGTTGCGCACCGGCGATCATCAGCGGGATCTGGTTCATCGCCGACAGGGCCCAGCGGGCCCGCTTCGAGGTGGCGGCGAGCGGCTCCACGACCGTACGCCGGGATGCGATCAGCGCGAACTCGCTGCCGACGAAGAACGCGTTGCCCAGCAGCAGTACGCCGGTGACCAGCAGCTCAACCATCGACCTCGGGCTCCTCGGGGCGCAGGACGCGGACCTGCTCGACGCGGTGCCGCTCCACCTCGACGACGGTGAACTCGAAGCCGGACTCCTCGACGGTCTCACCGGCGACCGGGATGTGACCCAGCCGCGCCATGAGGAACCCGGCCAACGTCTCGTACGGCCCCTCGGGCAGCCGGAAGCCGGTCTGCTCGACCAGCTCGTCGTAGCGCAGCACCCCGTCGGCGAGGACGGTGCGTTCACCGCCCGGCACGGTCAGCTCGACCGCGTTCGCGTCCGGCACGGCGGCCGGGTCGAACTCGTCGGCGATCTCCCCGACCAGCTCCTCCACCAGGTCCTCGACGGTCACCACCCCGTCCGTGCCGCCGTACTCGTCGACCACGATGGCCAGGTCGGCGCCGGCGGCCCGCAGCGCGGCGAGCACCCCGTCCAGGTCCAGGCTCTCCGGCACGTACACCGGTTCGCGGGCCACCGACCCGACGGTGGTGGACTCCCGCCGCGCCGGCGGCACACCGAGCGCGTCGAGCACCCCCGCCACGCCGGTCACCAGGTCGAGGGTCTCCTCGTAGACGGGGAAGCGGGTCCGGCCGGTCCGCCGGGACTCCTCCAGCAGGTCGGCGACGCTGGTGGTGGCCCGCAGTGCCACCACGTCGACCCGGGGCGTCATCGCCTCCGCGGCCCGCTTCTCGCCGAAGCGAATGGTGCGGCGCAGCAGCATCGCGGTGTCCGGCGGCAACGCGCCGGCCCGCGCCGAGATGGCCGCCAGCAGGCCCAGCTCCTCCGGCGACCGGGCACTGGCCAGCTCCTCCTGCGGCTCCACGCCCAGGGCCCGCACCAGCCGGTTCGCCGAACCGTTCAGGCCCCGGATCAACCAGCCGAAGCCGCGGGAGAAGGCGCGCATCGGACCGGCGGTGGCGAGTGCGGCCGGCATCGGCCGGGCCAGCGCGGCGTTCTTCGGCACCAGCTCCCCGAAGAGCATGGAGAGCAGGGTGGCCAGCGCCAGGGCGAGGAAGGGCGTGAACCGCTCGGTGGCGTCCCCGGCGACCGGGCGTAGCACCGGGCTGAAGAGCCGGGACAGTGCCGGCTCGGCGAGGTAACCGGTGAGCAGGGCCGTGAGGGTGATGCCGAGCTGCGCCCCGGAGAGCTGGAACGAGAGTTCCCGCAGCGCCCGGCGGACGGCCGACGCCCGGGCGTCGCCGGCCTCGGCCCGCCGATCGATCTCGGGGCGGTCGACGGTCACCAGGGCGAACTCGGCCGCGACGAAGAACGCGTTGCCGCCGGTCAGCAGCACGAAGCCGATCAGGGGCAGCAGCGTGGTCAGGAGCAGGCCATCGATGGTCGTCTCACCTCGGCGCGATTCTCGCACGCGGGCGCTCTCCGGGCACGGGTGCGCGGAGCCGGCCGGGTTGATCCGGGACCGTTACGGTCGGTTCATGGTTGCCTTCACGCTCGCCCACGACCTGGTCCTGCTCAGCTACGACGACGCCGGTACGAACCGGCTCGGCCGGCCCGCCCTCGACCACGGCCTCGCGGGTGCCCTGCTGGTCGAACTGGCGCTCGCCGGTCGGGTCGCGGTGGAGGACGAGCGACTGGTGGTGACCGACCCGACCCCGGTCGGCCAGGCGCAGGTCGACGGAGCACTGGCCCGGATCGTCGCCGAGCCGAAGCGCCGCCGTCCGAAGGACTGGATCACCCGGTTGGCCAAGGACCTTCCCGAGCAGGTTCTGGACGGCCTCGTCACCGCCGGTGTGCTGCGCCGGGAGTCCGACCGTGTGCTGTGGGTCTTCCCGCGTACCCGCTTCCCGTCCTCGACCGGCGTCGAGCCGGCGGCCGAGTCGGACACCCGGCGCCGGATGACCGCCGCGGTGACCGGCGACGGCCCGGGGGACGCGCGCACCGCCGCGCTGATCGGCCTGGCGCGGGCCGTCGGCCTCGACCGGCAGGTGTTCCAGGGGCTGCCGAAGGACGTCGTCAAGCGGCGCACCGAGGAGATCGCGGCGGGCGACTGGGCGGTCGCGGCCACCCGGAAGGCCGTCGAGGACACCCAGGCCGCGCTTCTCGCGGCGACCACCGCCACCACGGCCGTGATCGTGACGACCACCGTCTCGTGAGGACGACGACGGCGGCGGCACCGCGAGGTGCCGCCGCCGTGGTGTCTTCCAACGTACGGGTCAGCCGGCGACCGGCTCCTTGTCGCCCTGCACCTGCTCCGGCTTCACCGAGCGGAGCAGCACACTGGCCACGTCGACGACCTCGACCTGCTCGCCGGCGCCCTTGCCGTTCACGCCGTCGTTGAGCATCGTCGAGCAGAACGGGCACCCGACGGCGACCGTCCTCGCGCCGGTGGACATGGCCTCCTCGACCCGGTCCACGTTGATCCGCTTGCCGATCTTCTCCTCCATCCACATGCGGGCGCCGCCGGCGCCGCAGCAGAAGGAGCGCTCGCTGTTGCGCGGCATCTCGGTGAGCTCGCCCTGGATGGCGTCACCGAGCACCTCACGCGGGGCGGCGAAGACGCGGTTGTGCCGGCCCAGGTAGCAGGGGTCGTGGTAGGTGACCCCGCCGTCGACCGGCTGCACCGGGGTCAGCTTGCCGGTGCTGACCAGGTGCGCCAGCAGCTGCGTGTGGTGGACGACCTCGAACTCGCCGCCGAGCTGGCCGTACTCGTTGCCCAGCGTGTTGAAGCAGTGCGGGCAGGTCGCCACGATCTTCCGCTTGCTCTTCTCCCGGCCCTCGAACGCCTCGTTGAGGGTCTCGACGTTCTGCTGGGCGAGCATCTGGAAGACGAACTCGTTGCCGATGCGGCGGGCCGGGTCGCCGGAGCAGGTCTCGCCCTCGCCGAGGATGGCGAAGGAGACGCCGGCCTCGTTGAGCAGCGTGGCGACCGCCCGGGTGGTCTTCTTGGCCCGGTCCTCGAACGCGCCCGCGCAGCCGACCCAGAAGAGGTACTCGAAGTCGTCGACCTCGCCGACGCGCGGCACCTCGAAGTCGAGGCCCTTGGTCCAGTCCTCGCGGGTGTTCTGCGGGGCGCCCCACGGGTTGCCCTTGTTCTCCAGGTTGCGCAGCATCACGCCGGCCTCGGACGGGAAGCTCGACTCGATGAGCACCTGGTAGCGGCGCATGTCGACGATGTGGTCGACGTGCTCGATGTCGACCGGGCACTGCTCGACGCAGGCACCGCAGGTGGTGCAGGACCAGAGCACGTCCGGGTCGATGACACCGCCGTCCTCGGCACCACCGATGAGCGGCCGGTTCGCCTCGGCGAGCGCGAGCACGTCCATGTGGGCGAGCTGCGCGGCGGTCGCCTTCTCCTCGCCGGTCAGGTCCTTGCCGCCACCGGCCAGCAGGTACGGGGCCTTGGCGTACGCGTGGTCGCGGAGGCTCAGCACGAGCAGCTTCGGCGACAGCGGCTTGCCGGTGTTCCACGCCGGGCACTGCGACTGGCAGCGACCGCACTCGGTGCAGGTGGAGAAGTCCAGCAGACCCTTCCAGGTGAACTGCTCGACCTGGGCGACGCCGAACTGGTCCTTCTCGGGGTCGGCCTCCTCGAAGTCGAGGGGCTTGCCACCACTCGTCATCGGCCGCAGCGCTCCGAGGCCCGAGCCGGCCTTACCGGGGTCGCGCTTGAAGAAGATGTTGAAGAAGGCCAGGAAGCGGTGCCAGGCGACACCCATGGTGACGTTGAGCGAGATCACGATGAGCCAGGTCATCGAAATCATGATCTTGATGAGGGCGGCGATGCTGACGCCGGCCTCCCAGTTCGGCAGCGCCGCGCCGACGGCGTGACTGAGCGGGGTGGCCCAGGTCGGGTACTCGAAGTGGTCGGTGGCGACCTTGAAGCCCCGGATGACGAAGCCCATGATCAGCACGGCGAGCACGACGGCCTCGACGAAGTAGCCCTGCCACATCGTGGAGCCGGTGAACCGCGACTTCCCGCCCGGCCGGGTGGGCCGGTTGCGGATCCGGATCGCGATCAGCACCAGGATGGCGACGATGCCCAGGATGCCGATCCACTCGGTGGCCAGGCCGTAGAGCGCCCATCCACCGACCAGCGGCAGGCCGGCGGTCGCGGAGACGACCTCGAAGTACGCCTCCAGGACCAGCAGCGCCAGCACGATGAAGCCGACCATCACGAACCAGTGCGCCGCACCCACCACGCTCCAGCGGAGCATCCGGGTGTGGCCGGCCGTCTCGGCCAGCATGGTCGTGGTCCGTGTGCCCTTGTCGGTGAACCGCGACGGGTCGGGCTGACCCAGCCGGATCACGGCCACCATCTTCATGACCGCCCGTACGGCGAGCCACACCGCCACGGCGGTGATGGCGGCCGCGACGATCGTGGTGACGATCTGGACGCTGCCCATCGAGTCGGCCCTCCCCGGTCTGCTGCTGTCGAGCGGCTCGACGATCGGTGCCCGGTCAGGGCGGGGTCGGCGAACAGCCGCTTCCGCACCCTCGACCGGACCGGTCGACGACCTCGCTCCGCTCGGTCATGCAGTGCAGCCTACGCGCAAGGTTACCCAGCAGTAACGTGAGTCTTCTCGCACTCGGCCGCGCCGCCTGCGCACACCATAGGGTGCCCCGCCCGGACCTGCCGGTCAGGGGCACGGAGCAGTGACGAGGATCCTTCGGCCGACCGTCCGCCGGACGTACGGCGGCGGGGCGACGCGCGGCGCGGGCGCCGGGCGGGAGGCCCGACGCCCGGAGGGACTCAGCGCCAGCGGGAGAGCAGGATCAGGGAGGCGACCATGGCGCCGAAGCCGACGGCGAGGTTCCAGTACTGCCACGACGCGACCGGGTACTCCTGCCCGGAGAGGTAGTAGACGACCAACCAGCCGATGCCGAAGACGATGAGGGCGACCGCCGAGATCGGCAGCCACACCGGGCTAGGCTTGCGCGTCGACGCCGTCGCCGTCGGACGGACGTCCGTCGGCGGGGTGTACACCTTCTTCTTGCGGACCTGAGACTTGGGCACGACGCTCTCCAGAGGGGGTGACGACCTCGTCCGGCCTGACAACCGGGCGCGAGGGCGACGGTCCATGGCCAATAATGTTCGACAGCTAGCGTAGTCCGGATGACCCGTCCAGGCCACGAATGGGGTCAGGCCGGTGCACGGAGTGACCGAAAGTGGCGGGATCGGACGGATCGCCGCCTCGACCCGCGCCCCGACGGGCGGGCATCAGACGACGGGAAGGAACGCTCCGTGGAGTACACATCCGGCGCGGCCTCCTGGCAGAAGGCGCTCCGGCGGGCGATCGCCGCGCTGCTCCGCCGGCCCCGGCAGTCGCGACCCGGCTGGTCGGTCGGGGTTCCGCTGATCGCCGCCGCGGCCGGCCTGCTCTTCACCACGACCGCCACCACCGCCGGCGGCACCGCTCTCCGCGAGGACCGTCGGCCCCAGCTCAACCAGCTCATCGAGGACCGCCGCGCCGACGTGGCGTCGAACGAGCAGCGGGCCGCGGCGCTGCGCCGGGAGATCGAGAACCGCACCACCTCGCTCGCCGGATCCGACGGCCCGATCCGCGACCAGCAGACCCGCGCCGCGGGCGACCGCCAGTCGGCCGGTTTCACCGCCCTCAGCGGCCCCGGCGTGACGGTCGAACTCGACGACGCGCCGCGACGCAGCGACGGCACCCTCCCGGAAGGGGCCACCAACGACGACCTGGTGGTCCACCAGGGTGACGTGCAGGCGGTCGTCAACGCACTCTGGGCCGGAGGCGCGGAGGCAATGTCAATCATGAACGTCCGCGTGCTCGCCACCAGCGCGGTACGCTGCGTGGGTAACACTCTGCTGCTGCACGGCCGGGTGTACTCCCCACCGTTCAAGATCGTAGCAATCGGCGATCCCGCTGCCCTTCAGCAGGCCCTCGCCGACTCCAAGGGAGTCCGGGAGTTCAGGGACTTGGTCGACGACTACAAGCTCGGTTACAAGGAGTACGCCTCCTCCACGGTCACCGTGCCGGCATTCGAGGACTCGACGACACTGCGCTCGGCGACGGTGCCGCGGTGAGCAGATCGCCGGACGAATGGCGCGACGGCCGCCACCGCGACGCGGGCGACGACCCGACCGCCTTCCTGCCCAAGGTCGACCGTCCGGACCGGGCGCCCAGCCACCCGGAGTCCGCGCCGGGCCGCCCGGCACCGTCCGGGAACTGGCCCGACCCGGTCCTTCCCGCACGGTCCGCGCCTGGTCCGGCCCGGCCCTCCGCACCCGCACCGCCGCCCGGTGCGGATCCGGCGCCGTGGAACGCTCCGTCGGGTCCGGCGAGCCCGGGCACCCCAGCGGCCCCCGCCCGGCCGGCCGGTTCCGCCCGGCCGACTCAACCCGGTCCCGCCCGGCCGGACGGTCCCGCCCGGCCGGCCCAACCCGGCCCCGGCCGGTCTGCTGGCCCGGGCCCGACGAGCCCGCCGCCGTGGCCGGGCGCCGGTACGGTCCGGCCCGCCGCACCCGCCCCGGCCGACCCTCGACCGGCGGAGACTCCCCGACCGGCCACCCCGGCCCAGGCCACACCGAAGTTCGGCAACGCCCGACCGGCCCCGGATGGCCGGTACGCGAGTGGGGCCGCCGGGCGTCCGGCCGCCGACGCCGGCGCGAACCGGCCGGGCCAGGCCGACGCGCCGACGGCGTACATCCCGAAGGTGGGCGGGTCGGGCGCCGCCGGCACCCGTCCGAGCACGCCGGCCTCGCCCGGTGGCCCGGACCGCCCCGCCGACCCGGGCGCCACCGCCGTGATCCCGGCGGTGTCCGGGCGTACGCCGGGCGGGCCGCCCAAGCCCCCGACGCCCACCCCGCCGCCACTCGACTCCACCGCACTGATGGGTGCCGTACCGCGCCCGCCGAAGACGGAAGAGCCGGACGGCGACGGCGCCGACCAGCCCGCGGAGCCGCCCCGGCCGCGCCGTGGCGAGCGGGTCGTCCAGCTGCGCCCGCACCAGACCGGCGAGGGCTACAAGAGCGTCTACTCGGAGCTGACCCGGCCCTCGCTGGCCTCGCGGCTGCGCACCGGCATCCGGGTCAGCGGCGAGGTGCTGATCACCTTCGGTCTGGTGGTGCTCCTCTTCGCCGGCTACGAGGTGTGGGGCAAGTCGGCCATCGTCGACGCCCATCAGAACGACCTGAGCCAGCAACTCGCGCAGGCGTGGGGACCGACCGGCGACCCGACCGTCGCCCCGAGCGCCTCCGCGTCCACCAAGCCGAAGCCGCCCGTCCAGGGCAAGCCGATCGCCGGTCTCTACATCCCCAAGCTCGACAAGAACTGGGTGGTGGTCGAGGGCGTCACCCAGAAGGACATCCGGTACGCCCCGGGGCACTACCCGTCGAGCGCCATGCCCGGCGCCGTGGGCAACTTCTCCGTCGCCGGCCACCGCAACCGGGCGACCTTCTGGCGGTTGGACGAGCTGGACGAGGGCGACGCCATCGTGGTCGAGGGCAAGACCGAGTGGTACGTCTACCGGGTGACGCGCAACCACATCGTCAAGCCGACCCAGGTCGAGGTGGTGGCACCCGTCCCTGGCGAGCCCGGGGCGAAGCCGAGGAAGCGGATGCTCACGCTGACCACGTGCAACCCGAAGTTCGACAACTACGAACGCCTCATCGTCCACGCCGAGCTGGAGCGGGCCCAGGCCAAGTCCGCGGGCCGGCCGGCGGAACTGGGGAACTGAGGACCATGTACGCCTGGATCTGGCGCAAGCTCCCATTCGGGCTGCCCGGCAAGCTGACCGGCAGCCTGCTGCTGGCCACCGCCGCGGTCGCGCTGCTCTGGTACGTGGTGTTCCCGTGGGCGGAGCCCCTCCTGCCCTTCGACGACGTGCAGGTCACCCAGGACTCCGGCGTCCCCGGGGACCCCGGTGGGGACACCGTGCCCGGCGGCGGCGACGCACCGTCGGGCGACGAGTACGACCTCCCGTACGACACCGACCAGAACAACACACCGCCTCCCTCGGACAGGTGACACCGTGCGCGTCCTGGTGATCGACAACTACGACTCGTTCGTCTTCAACCTCGTCCAGTACCTCGGCCAGCTCGGCGTGGACTGCGAGGTGCGGCGCAACGACGAGATCGACGTCGCGGACGTGGGCAGGGTCGGCGCGTCCGGCATCCTGCTCTCGCCCGGGCCGGGCAGCCCGGACCGCGCGGGCATCTGCCTCGACGTCATCCGGCAGTACGCCGGCGAGCTGCCGATCTTCGGCGTCTGCCTCGGGCACCAGGCGATCGGTGAGGCTTTCGGCGCCACCGTGACCCGCGCGCCGGAGCTGCTGCACGGCAAGACCTCCGAGGTCCGCCACCGCGACACCGGCGTCCTCGCCGGGCTGCCGGATCCGTTCACCGCGACCCGCTACCACTCGCTCGCCGTACTGCCGGAGACGCTGCCGGACGAGCTGGAGGTGACCGGCTGGACCGGTTCCGGGATCGTCATGGCGATGCGCCACCGGACACTGCCGATCGAGGGCGTCCAGTTCCACCCGGAGTCGGTGCTCACCGAGGGCGGCCACCTGATGCTGGCCAACTGGCTCGCCGCCTGCGGCTACCGCGAGGCCCTGGAGCGGGCCCCCGAGTTGGCCGCCGAGGTCGACGCCCGCCGCCGCGCCGCCTTCGCCACCACCTGACCCACCCCGCCCGCACCCCGCGCCCGGCTCCCACCCACTGCCGCGGGTCAGCGCCGTCCGGGGGGTGGGGTTGGGGTACCCCGCTACTCGCCGGGGAGGCGGGCGGGTGGGGGTGCCGTCGGGAAGGGCAGCCCACCCCCGCCACCCGTGCCGGGGGTGGGCGTGGCGGTCGGAGTGGCCGTCGGATCGGGGGTCGGCGCGGTCGGCGTGGGCTCGACCTCCTCGGGCTGCGTGACGACGATCTTCACGGTGCTGTTCCGGGCCTTCTTCTCGCCGGCGTTCGGGCTCTGGTCCTCGACCTTGCCCGCGTCCTCCGGCGCCACCTTCTCGCCCTTGTCCACGTCGACCTTGAATCCGGCGTTCTGCAACTGCCGTGTGGCCTCGGCCTGGCTGAGGCCCTCGACCCTGGGCACCTCGATGACGTTACCTTTGGAGACCGAGAGCGTGACCTCGCTGCCCTCGGCGACCTCCTCGCCCTCGGCCGGGTTGACACCGACGACGATGCCGGCCTGTGCCTCGTTGTCGACCTCCTTGATCACCGGCACAAGCTTCGCCTCGTTCAGCCGGGTCCTGGCACTCTGGACCTTACTGCCCTCGAGACCGGACGGCACCTTCGCGTCGGGCACGCCGCTGCAGACGCGGACGGCCACCTGCTGGGTGGACTCGATCCGGGCGTTGGCTGCGGGATCCTGGCTGACGACCAGGCCCTCCCGGCAGTTGCTCTCGCGAACCTGCTCCGGCCGGCCGGTCAGCCTCGCCTGCTGAAGCCGGTCGATCGCCTGCTGCTGGGTGATGCCGGTGACGTCGGGCACGACGATCTTCTGGTCGCGGTTGCCGTAGAGCAGGGCTCCCACCAGGGCGATCACCGCGAGCACGCCGACCGCGGCGAAGGTGGCGATCAACCAGGACGAGGCCTTGCGCTGGCGCGGGTCGCCGACCCGGGCGGGGATCTGCCGGGTCTGGGGCGCACCCGCCGCCGGGTAGCCCGCGGCGGCCGGCGCCAGGTGCGTCGTCTCGTCCTCGCGCAGCACCGGCGTGGCCAGTACGGGCCGGCCGGCGGCGGCGCGGAGCAGGTCCGCACGCATCTCGCCGGCGCTCTGGTAGCGGTTGAGCGGGTTCTTCGACAGCGCCTTCAGCACGATCGCGTCGACCGCCGGGTTGACGTCCGGGTTGATGTCGCTGGGCGTCGGCGGGGCCTCCCGCACGTGCTGGTACGCGACGCTGACCGGGCTGTCGCCCACGAACGGCGGGTGCCCGCAGAGCAGTTCGAAGAGAACGCAGCCGGCGGCGTACACGTCGGAGCGGGCGTCGACCGCCTCGCCTCGCGCCTGCTCGGGCGACAGGTACTGCGCGGTGCCGATCACCGCGCTGGTCTGCGTCATCGTGGTGGCGCCGCTGGCCAGGGCCCGGGCGATGCCGAAGTCCATGACCTTGACCTGGCCGGTCTGGGTGAGCATCACGTTGCCGGGCTTGATGTCCCGGTGGATGATGCCGTGCCGGTGGCTGAACTCCAGGGCCGCGCTGATGTCGGCGCAGATCTCCAGCGCCCGGCGGGGCTGGAGCCGCCCCTCCGCGCCGAGCACCTCCTTGAGGGTCCGCCCGTTGACGAACTCCATCACGATGAACGGCAGCGTCTCGCCGGTGGGAGCGGTCTCCTCGCCGGTGTCGTAGACGGCGACGATCGCCGGGTGGTTGAGCGACGCGGCGTTCTGCGCCTCCCGGCGGAACCGCATCTGGAAGGTGGCGTCGCGGGCGAGGTCCGTCCGGAGCATCTTGATCGCGACGTCCCGACCGAGCCGGAGATCGCGACCGCGGTGCACCTCGGCCATGCCGCCGTAGCCGAGGAGCTCGCCGACCTGGTACCTGCCACCGAGCAGGCGGGCCTGCGCTGTCATCGCGTCTGTCGTCCTTCGCTCGTCGTCGTCTCGTCGCTACCCGGCCGGGGCCGTTCCTGTCGACGGTACGACGTTCCAGCCGGATCGTCGTGCCCGGCGGGCCGCAGCACGCCGGACGGCACCGTCCGCGCGCCGAACGCACCGGGTTCACCGGATGCGCCGTTCTCATTCAGCAAGTAGGAAATCACGCCGGAGCAGACGAGGACCAGTACGGCCAGGAGGATGGCGAGGAACACCATTCCGGCACGGGACCGACGGGGCTGCGGCGGTGGGACGGGCAGGACCGGCGAGCGGGCGTACCCGGCCTGTCGCTCCTGCTTGACGGGGGCCGGCGGCACCGGGGCGGCACCGCGCGGCCAGCCCTGCGGTGTCGTCGGTGGGCGCGGCGCCGACGGCGTCGCGGCGCTGGCACGCGGCGCCGAGACCGGCGCGCGGGGCGGCTGCGGGGTCGCGGCCGGCGGCCGGTGCGCCACCGGGGGACGCGACGCCGAGGGCGGCGGTACCTGGGCGCGACCGGGCGACGCGGCCGGCGACGCCGGAGCCGGCGAGACCGGGCCGGCCTGGCCTGCGGCCCGGGACTGCTGGGAGAGCTGCGCCTTGAGCTGCCGGGCCACCCCGGCCAGCGCGGCGGCACTCGACCACCGGGCCGCCGGGTCCTTCGCCAAGGCGCGCTCGACCACCGCGCAGACCTGCGGTGGGATGTCGCGGGGCAGCGGCCGGGGGGACTCCCGGACGTGCCGCATCGCGATCTCCAGGGGGTTGTCGCCCTCGAAGGGCCGGCGGCCGGCGAGGCACTGGTACGCGACCACGCCGAGCGCGTAGACGTCCGAGGCGGGGGTGGCGACCTGGCCGGTGGCCTGCTCCGGGGAGATGTACGAGGCGGTGCCGAGCACCGAGCCGGCGGCGGTGAGCTGCGCCACCAGGTCGGACCGGGCGATGCCGAAGTCGGTGAGCACCAGGGTGCCGTTCGGCCGGACGAGCAGGTTGCCCGGCTTCACGTCCCGGTGCACGATGCCCTTCACATGTGCGGCGTGCAGGGCGTCGGCGGCCTGGGCGACCAGTGCCATCGTGCGGGCCGGGGTGAGCCGGCCGACCCGGCTGAGGGTGGCCGACAGGGCGTCGCCCTCGACGTACTCCATCACCAGGAAGGCGATCTGCTGGTCGCTGCCGAAGTCGTAGATGTCGACCACCCCGGGGTGGTTGATGGTCGCCATCGTCCGCGCCTCGCCACGGAACCGCTCGGCGAAGTCGGGATCGTCGAGCAGCGCGGGGAGCAGGCTCTTGACCGCGACCGTACGCCCGAGCACCTGGTCGGTGCCGCGCCAGACGTCGCCCATGCCCCCGCTGGCGATCCGCTCGTCGAGGCGGTAGCGGTTGCCGAGCTGCACCCCCGGGCTGAGCATGTCAGCGGCCCCCGGGATCGTTGATCGCGGCCCGCATGATCTGACCGGCGATCCGGGCCGCCTCGGCGCTGCCGCCGCTACCGGCCTCCTCCAGCACCACGCAGACCGCGGAGACGGCGTTGCCGTCCTTGTCCAGGGCGAAACCGATGAACCAGCCGTGGTCGGGGCGGTTCGGAGCGGACTGGGCGGTGCCGGTCTTGCCGCCGACGGTGTAGCCGCTGATCCGCGCGTTCCGACCGGTGCCGTTCTGGACCACGCTGACCATCATGTCCCGCAGGTCGGCGGCGACCTGGCCGTTGACCGGCTGGCGCAGCTCGCGCGGCTGGGCGGTGTAGTAGTCGGTGGTCCGGTCCGGGCCGAGGACCTGGCGGACGAGGTACGGCCGCATCTGCTTGCCCTCGTTGCCGACCGTGGCGGCGATCAGCGCGCCCTGGAGCGGGGTCATCCGGACGTTGTTCTGGCCGATCGAGGACTGGGCCAGCGCCGCCGGGTCGGTGCTTCCGTCCGGGTTCTGCATGTCGCCGGTCCGGCTGGCCGCCACGCCCAGGCCGCCCTCGCCGAGCCGCCCGACGCTGAGGTCCTCGTCCTCGAAGCCGAACTGGCGGGCCTTCTCCTTGACCGTGTCGGCGCCCAGCCGGACGCCGAGCTGGGCGAAGCCCGTGTTGCACGACTCGGTGACGGCGTCGAGCAGGGTGACCTGCCGCTCCGGGCAGATCGACTGGGCGGCGTTGCGGATCGGCTGCCCGGACGTGGGTGGCGTGTACTCGCTCCCGGCCGGAATCTGCGTGGTCTGCCCGATCCCGTTCTCCAGGGCGGCGGCGGCCACCACGATCTTGAAGGTGGAGCCGGGGGGAAGCACCTCGCCGAGCGCGCGGTTCTTCAGCGGGCCGGTCGGGTCCTGGTCCAGTTTGTTGTACGCCGCGGTGGCCGTGTCGCTGTCGTGGCTGGCCAGCGGGTTCGGATCGAAGCTCGGCATGGAGACCAGCGCCTGCACCGCGCCGGTACGCGGGTCGATGGCGATGGCCGCGCCCTTGGCGACGTTCTGGCGGTTGTTGCGGAGCTGCTCGTACGCGACGTTCTGCGCCTGCTTCGAGATGGTGAGCAGGACGTTGGCGCCGCCGGTCTGGTCCCCGGTGAACATGTCCTTCACCCGGTTGGCGATCAGCCGGTCGCTGGTGCCGGCGAGGAAGTCGTTCTCGGACTTCTCGATGCCGGTCTCGGCCAGGTTGACCGGCTTGTACCCGAGCACGTGGGCGTACTCGGGCCCCTGCGGGTAGGTGCGCTGGTACGTCAGCTCGCCACTGGTCTCCCGGCTGACCGCGAACGCGGTCCCTCCGGCCTCGATGTTGCCGCGCTTGCGCTTGTACTCGTCAACCTGGACGCGACCGTTGTAGTCGCTGGTGCGGTACTCGTCGGCCTTGTAGGCCTGGATCCAGTTCAGGTTGGCGAACAGCAGCCCGAACAGGACCATCACGACGACGCCGACACGGCGCAGGGGTGCGTTCACGGCCTGATCACCTCCGTGGGGGCACCGTGGAGCTGCTCCGGCGGACCGCCGGCGGGTCGGGCCGCCGTGCCGCCGCCACCCACCGGGCGCCGCGCGCCGTCCGACACCCGGAGCAGGACCGCGATGAGCAGCCAGTTCGCCATGAGCGACGAGCCACCGGCGGAGAGGAACGGGGTGGTCTGACCGGTGAGCGGGATCAGCTTGCTGATCCCGCCGACGATCACGAAGACCTGGAGGCCGAGGGTGAAGGCCAGGCCGCCCGCGAGGAGCTTGCCGAACGAGTCCCGTACGGCCAGCGCGGCGCGCAGGCCCCGCTCGACGATGAGCAGGTAGATCACCAGCAGGGCGGAGAGGCCGAACAGGCCGATCTCCTCCCCGATGCCGGCGAAGATGAAGTCGTTCTGCACCTCGGGCAGCTTGCCCGGCTGGCCGCCGCCCGGGCCGGCGCCGAAGAGGCCGCCGGTGCCGAGCGCGAGCAGCCCCTGCACCAGCTGGTAGCCGTCCTCGTACGGGTCGGCGAACGGGTCCAGCCAGATCTGCGCCCGCAGGTAGAAGTTCGCGAACGGGCCGCCGACGCTCTCACCCAGGACGTACGCCAGGTAGGCGCCGCCGAAGAAGAGCACCAGACCGATGAGCAGCCAGCTGACGCGCTCGGTGGCGATGTAGAGCGTCACCACGAACATGCCGAAGTAGAGCAGCGAGGTGCCCAGGTCCTTCTCGAAGACGAGGACCAGGAGGCTGATGATCCAGACCACCAGGACCGGCCCGAGGTCCCGGCCGCGCGGGAAGTCGATGCCGAGGATCCGGCGGCTGGCCAGCGACAGCACCTCACGCTTGCGCACCAGGTAGTACGCGAAGAACGTCAGCAGAGCCAGCTTGGCGAACTCACCGGGCTGGATCGAGAAACCGCCCACCCGCACCCAGAGCTTCGCGCCGTTGATCTCGGAGATGCTGGCCGGCAGCACCGCCGGGAGCATCACCAGCACGATGCCGGCGAGGCCGAGGGTGTACGCGTACCGGGAGATCGAGCGGTGGTCGCGGACCAGGGCGAGCAGGCCGGCGGCGAGGATAACCGAGGCGAGCGTCCAGGCGAGCTGGCGGCCACCCGTGCCCGCGAAGATCGCCAGGTCCTGGCGCTCGGCGGGCGCGGCGTCGGCCAGGTCGAGCCGCCGCAGGAAGCCTACGCCGAGGCCGTTGAGGAGCGCGACGGCCGGCAGCAGGGCCGGGTCGGCGAACGGCGCCAGGAAGCGGATCACCATGTGCAGCCCGAAGAACACCGCGGTGAGCGCGGCGGCCGGGATCCAGAAGTCCGGGGTGACCGTGTCGAGCACGTTCGCCTCGACCATCGCCCCGTACGCGGCCACCAGCACCATCGCCAGCAGCAGCAGCGACAGCTCGGCGTTGCGCCGGGACCGGGCCAGGCGTGCGCCGGGCTGCTCGCCCGCGGTGGCGGGCGAGGATGCCGGAGTTGCCGCTGCGGTCACGGATCGTCCTGAGGGTTCGAGCCGGCGCTCACTCGGGCGACCGGCAGGCCGCCGGATCGAGCGACGGGGCGAGGGTGTCGGAGGGCTCGGCGTCGGGCGACGTGGTCGGCGCGACCGGCGTTCCGACGGGGACGGTGGCGCTGGGCGCTCCCGCCGCCGTGGTGGCCGGGGTCGGCGACACCGGCCCGCTCGACGGCGCCGGAGCGGGCGTCGTCACCACGACCGCGCTCGGGGTCGGGGTCGGCGGGCAGACCGGCTTGAGGTTCGGGTTCTTCGGGTCGTCGCTGGTCAGCTCGGCGAGGCGACGGGCCGCGTCGGGCTCGCTCCTGGCCGGTATGCCCTGCTTGACCTGCTCCTGCGCGGCCAGGGTGAGGTCGTCCAGCTCGGCCGGGCTGACAGAGTGCTCCGTGGAGAGGTCCATCCCGGCGATCTGGCCCTCGATCCCCTTGAAGACGGCGACGTGCCCGTCCTCGGTGGCGCCGACGTAGTACTGGCGCTGGGTGTAGCTCCAGCCGCCGAAGACCGCGCCGCCGAGAAGGACCAGCAGCGCCAGCGACATCGCCGCGGCCCGAACCGGACGGTGTCGCCGGTGCTCGGGCTCGTCGTCTGAGCCCGCGGTGGGCTCCTCCGGAGCGGCCGGACGTGGCGCGGAGAGCGCGGAGGCCCGGGCCGCCGGGGTGGAGACGTCGGCGGAGGTCGCCATGCCCCGGTCGCGGGCGGCGGCGCCGCCGACGATCGGCGTCGCCTCGACGATGTCCTGGTCGGTCGCGTCGGCGATGATCACCGTGATGTTGTCCGGGCCGCCGCCACGCAGGGCGAGCTGCACCAGCCGCTCGACGCACCGCTGGGGATCGGTGTACTCCCGCAACGTCTCGCCGATGGTTTCGGCGCTGACCACGCCGGAGAGACCGTCGCTGCAGATGAGGTACCGGTCGCCCCGGAGCACCTGACGGACGGAGTACTCGGCGTCGATGTCGCGGCCGTCGAGCGCGCGGGTCAGCAGCGACCGCTGCGGGTGGCTGCTCGCCTCCTCGGCGCTGATCCGGCCCTCGTCGACGAGCATCTGGACGTACGTGTCGTCCTTGGTGATCTGCGCGAACTCACCGTTGCGCAGGAGGTAGGCCCGTGAGTCGCCGATGTGGACCATCCCCAGCTTGCTGCCGGAGAAGAGGATCGCGGTCAGCGTGGTCCCCATCCCCTCCAGCTGTGGGTTGGCGTCCACCGTCTCGCGGAGCTGCTGGGTGGCGGCGCTCACGGCCGAACGCAACGCGTCGACGAGGGCGTCCCCTGGGACGTCCTCGTCGAGCGGCGCCATGGCACCGATGACGATGTTGCTCGCGACGTCACCGGCGGCCATGCCGCCCATGCCGTCGGCGACGGCAAGCAGCCGCGGTCCGGCGTAGACGGAATCCTGATTACCGTCTCGGATCAGACCGCGGTCGCTGTGGGCCGCGTAGCGCAGGGTCAGAGTCATGGCCGTAATTCGAGAGAAGTGCGGCCGATCCGGATCGGCACGCCGAGGGGGACGGGGGTTGGTCCGGTGACCTTAGCGCGATCCAGGTACGTGCCGTTAGTCGAGCCCAGGTCCTCGACGAACCACTGCCCTTCGCGCGGCACGAGCCGGGCGTGTCGCGCTGAGGCGTAGTCGTCGGTGATGACGAGGGTGGAGTCCTCGGCCCGACCGATCGTGATCTGTGCTTCACCGAGGGTGATCCGCGTACCGGCCAGTTGACCCGCCGTGACCACCAGCTGGTGGGCCGCCCTGCCCCGCTTGGCCTTGGCCTGCTTCGCCGGCTGCCCGAGGGACGCACCGACCGCCCGGGGGGCGGCCACCAGCCGACCCGACCGGGCACCCGCGAAGAGATCCCGCCGGATCACGCCGACCACCGTGAACACGAAGATCCACAGCAGGATGAGGAACCCGAACCGGGCGACGGTGATGACGAGTTCCGGCAAGGCGGATCAGCCGTCCACGCGGAAGGTCAGCGTCGTGGTGCCGAGCTGGATCATGTCCCCCGGATTGAGGGCGACCGCCGACACCCGCTGACCGTTGACCATCGTGCCGTTGGTGGAGCCGAGGTCGGTCAGCACGACCTGGCCGCCGTCGAAGTCCAGCCGGGCGTGCCGGCGGGAGATGCCAACGTCCGGCAGCCGCAGATTGGCCTGGTCACCACGGCCGATCACCGTGGAGCCCATCTGCAGCGGGTACGTGCGCCCGTCGCCGGAGACGAGCCGCACGTTGCGGCCGCCGCCGTGACCCGGCGGCGGGCCGTAGCCGCCACCCTGGTCGTACGCCGGGTACGCGGGCGGGCCGGCGTCGTAGCCGGGCGCGGGGGCGACCTCGCCACCCGTGTAGACCTCGGCGGTGACCCGGAACATGCCCGTGTCCAGTCCCTCGCCGCGTTCGATCTCGACGATCACATCGCCGTAGACCGTCCACGCCTGCTCACCGATGAACTCCGCCTGCGACTGGGCCAGTTCCTGGGCCAGCGCGGCGGCGTACGGCGCCAGCCGACTGTGGTCGTACGGCGAGAGATCGATCACGTAGCGGTTGGGCACCAACGTGCGCCCACCGGCCAGGATCGCCTTGTGCGCCTCGGCCTCCCGCTGCATGGCGTTGAGGATCTCCACGGGGTGGACCACCCCTTTGAAGACCTTGGCGAAGGCCCCCTCGACCAGGCCTTCCAGACGCTTCTCGAAGCGTTGCAGCACGCTCACCGGCTCCTCCTCGGGTCCCGAGGACATGATGGTATCCGGCCGGCGCGCGCGCAGCTCACACGCCGCTCGGCGGTGGGGGCGACGGCCCGTTCTCGGTGGGCCGAAATCCCGTGCTAGTCTTTCGTCCGCCACGAACGGTAACCGTCTGTGGCAACGGCCGGGAGCCTGGGTAGGATGGCCGGGCCCGCTGGAAGCGGCGGGACCGACAGCGACTACAGTGTTCGAGGTCGAGCCACGGGGATGTGGCGGAATGGCAGACGCGCACGGTTCAGGTCCGTGTGCCCGAAAGGGCGTGGGGGTTCAACTCCCCCCATCCCCACCGCAGACGAGGGCTCCGCAGCTTGCGGGGCCCTCGCTCCATATCGGGGCGTGCCGTTCGTCACGCTATGCTCCGATGGTTTCTGCCTCAGACGGACCAGGAGTGGCGTTGTGAGTGTCGCGTTCGTGACCGGGTCGGGCGGGCTGATCGGCTCCGAGGCGGTCCGGCACTTCGCCGGCCTCGGTCTCGAGGTCGTCGGCATCGACAACGACATGCGGCAGGAGTTCTTCGGCGCGGAGGCGTCGACCGCCTGGAACGTCCGCCGGCTGACCGACGACCTGGGTGGCGCGTACGCGCACCACAGCATCGACATCCGGGACCGGGACGCGCTGGCGAAGCTCTTCGCCCGGTACGGCTCGGACGTCTCCGTGGTCATCCACACCGCCGCCCAGCCCTCGCACGACTGGGCCGTCCGGGACCCGTTCACCGACTTCGACGTGAACGCCGGTGGCACCCTCAACGTGCTCCAGAACGTGCGGCAGCACTGCCCCGAGGCACCGGTGATCCACTGCTCCACGAACAAGGTCTACGGCGACCGGCCGAACAGCCTGCCGCTGGTGGAGCAGGAGACCCGCTGGGAGATCGAGCCCGGCCACCCGTACGAGCAGGGCATCCGCGAGGACATGTCGATCGACGCCTGCCTGCACTCCGTGTTCGGCGCCTCGAAGGTGGCGGCGGACGTCATGGTCCAGGAGTACGGCCGCTACTTCGGCATGCGGACCGCCTGCTTCCGGGGCGGGACGCTGACCGGTCCGGCGCACTCGGCCACCGAGCTGCACGGCTTCCTCGGCTACGTGATGCGGGCCAACATGGAGCGCCGGAAGTACAAGATCTTCGGCTACCAGGGCAAGCAGGTCCGGGACGCCATCCACAGCTCGGACGTGGTGTCCGCCTTCGAGGCGTTCTTCCGCGACCCGCGCTCGTCCGCGGTCTACAACCTGGGCGGCGGCCGGCACTCCAACACCTCGATGCGCGAGGCGTTCGCCCTGGCCGAGCAGATCACCGGCCAGGAGATGATCTCGGAGTACGTCGAGGAGAACCGGATCGGCGACCACAAGTGGTGGATCGGCTCCAACGAGGCGTTCCAGGCCGACTACCCGGACTGGAAACAGGTGTACGACGTACCAATGATCATGCGTGAGATCTACGAGGCCAACGTCGACAAGTGGGTGCCGCAGCCGTGAACCGGGGCAAGAAGAACGTCCTGGGCGTCCTGGTCGACGCCACCGACTACGCCGACGCCACCGAGCGGGTGGTGACGGCGGCCCACGACCGGCAGCCCCTGGCGCTGACCGCGCTCGCCGTGCACGGCGTGATGACCGGTGTGCTCGACCCGGCCCACAACGCCCGGCTGAACTCCTTCGACGTGGTCACCCCGGACGGCCAGCCGGTGCGCTGGGCGCTCAACCTGCTGCACGGCGCGGGGCTGACCGACCGGGTGTACGGCCCCGAGCTGACCCTGCGCGTGCTGTCCCGCTTCGCCGACGAGGGGCTGCCCATCTACCTGTACGGCTCGACCGAGGAGACCCTCGGTCGGCTGATCCCCGAGCTGGAGCGGATGTTCCCGGCCCTCAAGATCGCCGGTGTGGAGCCGTCGAAGTTCCGGGCCGTGCAGCCGGGCGAGGACCGGGAGATCGCCGACCGGATCCGGTCCAGCGGCGCCCGGCTCCTCCTGGTCGGGCTCGGCTGTCCCCGCCAGGAGGTCTTCGCGTACGCCATGCGGCCCTTGCTGGACATGCCGCTGATGGCCGTCGGGGCCGCCTTCGACTACCACGCCGGGCTGCTTCGCCAGCCCCCGGCGTGGATGCAGCGCGCGGGCCTGGAGTGGTTCTGGCGTCTGGGCCTGGAACCGAAGCGGCTCTGGCGGCGCTACGTGATCCTCAACCCGGCCTACCTCGCCCGCCTGACGGCGCAGAAGACCGGCCTGTGGAAGGCGCGCCCGCCGGCACCGGCCACCGAGCACCCCGGCAGCTTCGCGGTCTGACAGCCCGACCCTCACCAGCACGGCGCGAGGCCCCTTCCGGTTGTGATCCGGGAGGGGCCTCGGCCGTGGGAACAAGGCGCTAGACGGTCAGCGTCCAGGTGTTGATGTACCCGGTGTCCGTCCGGTAGATGTCGCGCGCCTGGAGCCGCCAGGTGCCGTTGGCCGCCTCACCGGAGAGGTTGACCGTGTAGGTGGCGTTGACGTTGTCGGCGCTGTCCGAGCTGCTGCTGTTCTTCAGCCGGTACGCCGACCCGTCCGGCGCGATCAGGTCGATGACCAGGTCACCCCGCCAGGTGTGCACGATGTTCACGGCCACCGTCGAGGTCGCCGAGGCGGCCCGGTCGCAGCCGGAGATGGTGATCGAGCTGCTCACCGCGGAGCCGGCGTCCGGGATCGCGACGTCCGTGCCGTTGGTGCCGGTGCAGCCCGGCGGCGGCGGGGGCGGCGGCGGGGTGGTGCCGCCGTCACCGACGTAGAGCAGCTTGTTCGGCGAGCCGGTGCCCGGGTTGGTCACCACGTTGCTGGTGGCGCTGTTGACCAGAGCGTCGCGGACCTGCTGCGGGGTGTACGACGGGTTGGCCGAGAGCACCAGCGCCGCGCCGCCGGCCACGTGCGGGGAGGCCATCGACGTGCCGCTGATGGTGTTCGTCGCGGTGTCGCTGTTGTACCAGGCCGACGTGATCGACGAGCCCGGCGCGAAGATGTCCAGGCAGGTGCCGAAGTTGGAGAACGACGACCGGGCGTCGGTGTTGGTCGTCGCGCCGACGGTGATCGCCGAGGCGGTACGGGCCGGCGACGAGTTGCACGCGTTGGCGTTGCTGTTGCCGGCCGCCAGCGCGTAGGTCACTCCGGAGCTGATCGAGTTGGCCACGGCGGTGTCGAGGGCGCTGCTGGCCCCACCGCCGAGGCTCATGTTGGCCACCGCCGGCTTGACCGCGTTGGCGGTCACCCAGTCGACGCCGGCGATCACACCGGCGTTGGTGCCGCTGCCCTGGCAGTTGAGCACCTTGACCGCCACCAGCCGGGTGCCCTTGGCGACCCCGTACGCCGAGCCGCCGACGGTACCCGCGACGTGCGTGCCGTGGCCGTTGCAGTCGGTGTTGTTGCTGTCGGCGGTGTTGGTGCCCCAGGTGGCGCGACCGCCGAAGTCCGAGTGCGACGTCCGGATGCCGGTGTCCAGGATGTACGACGTCACGTTGCTCGCCGTGTTCGGGTACGTGTACGAGTTGTTCAGCGGGAGCGCCCGCTGGTCGATCCGGTCGAGGCCCCAGGACGGGGGGTTCGCCTGGGTGCCGGCGATCGACACGGTGTGGTTCTGCTCGACGTACGCCACCGCCGGGTCGGCCGCCATCCGGGCCGCCGCTCTGGCGCTCATCCGCATCTCGGCACCGCGTACGGCGGTGCGGTACGTCCGGACCGTCGTGCCACCGTGGCGGCTCGCGAGCCGGCTCACCGACGACCCGACGGTGGTCCGGCTGACCGCGCTGTCCTTGAAGACCACAATGTAGCTGTCCGTGACGGCGGTCGCACCGCCAGCGGCGCGGACGGTGCCGGCGGGCTCGGCCGCCATGGCCGGCGTGGCCGTGGCGACCATGGCCAGTGCGGCCACCCCGACGAGAACGGACCTGCGTGGAAGACCCATCTCCCTACCTCCCTCCGACCGGACGTCGACCGTCCACCCGTTCGTGACGAGCGGATCGATGAGTACCGATCGAGCTGAGAGTAGATCCCGGTGAAGCGGAAGATATACATGCCGATTTGCCCATAGCACCGGTGGGATGACCCCTACGGGGGCCGGTTACGGGACCAACGGGGGCTCGGCCCGGATTCGCCGCCGCGGCGAACGGGAAACGCTGGACGGCATGGAGAGTCATCTCGCCGTCCTGCTGCCCCTCGCCGCCGTCTGGCTCACCGCCGGTGCGCTGGCCGACGGGCTGCCCCGGCTGGATCGGGCCCGCACGCTGCGCCGCCGTACCGGACAGGTCCTCGCCCTGACCGGGGCCGCCCTCGGCCTCACGGTCGTGGTCGGAGTCGCCGGGCTCTCCAGCGACGGCGGAACGGTCGTGGACCGTGCCGCCGCCGGGCTCACGCTCGCCGTGGTCCCGGCGGGTGCCGTCGCGATCTGCGCCGTACGACGCATGCGTCGCCTGTGGGCCGGCGCCGGAGCCTTCGCCACCGCACCGGACACACCGGCCCCGCACGGCCTGCGGGCCGCCGCGGCGCACCCGCTGATCGGGCTTCCCGTGCAGGTGACCGGCCTGGCGACCCTGCCGGCGGTGGTGGTGGCCGCGATGCCGGAGCTGATGACCCGGACGGGTGCGAGCGGGCCGGCGATCACCGTCGGCGTCCTGGGCGTCGCCGCCATCGGGGTCCGTCACGCGCTCCGGCACAGCCGCCTGGCGGAGCAGGCGATGCCGGAGCCGGCGTCACCGCGAACGGCTGCCCGCCCCCTGCACGTATAGCAGTTCCAGGATCGCCCGGGTCGCCTCGAACCAGCGGTCCAGCCATCCGGGCGGCGGCACGCTGCCCTTCGGGGGCAGCTCCAGCAGCAGCCCACGCAGCAGCGGGTGGTCGGCCAGCGAGCCGGCCGGTTCCATCGCCCAGGCGCCGGTCGGGAACGACGGCTCGGTGAGCGGGTTCGGGTCCAGCGACGGCAGTGTCAACGGCGGGGTCGCCTGCTCCGGCGCGGTGGGCCCGTCCTCCCGGCCGCCGACCTCGGCGTCCGTCGACACCACCTCGGTCAGCACCGTGTCCCGGCGTGCGCCGCGGTACTTGCCGCCGAACCTTTCCGGCTTGCCCGGTCCGTTGGTGAGGTTGTCTGACCCGATCGTCGTCATCGTCACGCCTGCCTCGTTCGGTTGCCGATCCGCGGTTTGTCGACCAGCGCCGTTCTCCAGAGGTACAACGAGACGGGAGCGTTGTGGCGACGGGAATCCCGGCCGGTCCCTGCTCACCCGCCCCGAATCCAGGATGCGGGCACGACCGGTCCCCGTACGGCCGGGGCCGTACGGGGACACACGCCGCACCTCACTGCCGGGTCTCAGCCCCGGCCGAGGCCGCCGTCCCTGGCGCCGTCGACGAAGGCCCGCCAGTCACCCGGGCTGAACACCAGGGCGGGACCCGTCTTGTCCTTCGAGTCCCGGACCCCGACGGCCCCGGTCACGTACGCCACCTCCACGCAGTTGTCGCAGTTCGGCCCGCTCTTCGAGCTCTTGAACCAGGCTGCCTGCGTCAGGTCCACGGGGAACCCCTTGGTCGCCATTTCCACAACGGCTCCTCTGCCAGTTTCGCGATGTGTGCGACGGACTCCTCCGGACGAATGGCCGCGGCGCGGATGTGATCGAAGATGAAGCTGTACTTCTGCAGTTCGTCGCTCTTCTCCAGGAAAAGCCCACCCGTGGCGTTCTCCGCGTACACGACATCCGGATCACCGGGCTCGGGGAAGCTGAGGATCGTGAAGGTCCCGTCCATGCCGGCGTGCGCTCCCACCTCGAAAGGCAGGATCTGGAGCGTCACGTTCGGCAGCTCGGCCACCTCCACCAGCCGTCGGAGCTGGTCACGCATGACCGTGTCCCCGCCCACCGGCCGGCTCACCACCGCCTCATCGAGCACCACCCACAGATCGACCGGATCATCCTGGGTCAACAACGACTGACGGCCCAATCGGACACGCACCCGCTGTCGTACCTGCTCAGGCGTGAAGTCGGGACGCGCGGCGCGGATCATCGCGCCGGCGTACTCCTCGGTCTCCAGCAGCCCGGGGACCACCTGCTGCTCGTACGCGCGGATCGAGCTGGCCGCCGCCTCCAGGCCGACGTACGCGCCGACCAGCACCGTGCTGTACGGGTGCCACCAGCCCTTCTGGCGGGCCTCCCGGGCGATCTGCACCAGCTCGTCGCTCTCGGCGCCGACCACTCCGTAGATCCGGAGCATGTCCCGCACGTCGCGTGGGGTGGCCGAGGTGTGGCCGGTCTCGATCCGCGAGATCTTGGAGGCTGAGCACTCCAGCTGCTCGGCCACGATCTCGATGGTGATCCCCGCCGCCTCCCGCTGACGACGCAGTTCGGCGCCGAGCCGGCGCCGCCGGATGGTCGGGCTGCGCCGCTCACTCACGACTGGCCCCGCCGTCCGTTCCGGACCACTGGCTGCTGGCCGTCACCCGCCACCTCCGCCTTGGACGCGCCGCTGTCGTCCGCCCGCCGGGTCCCCGGCGCGGGGCGGGGCGGGCGTTCGCGGCAGGGAGTGGTGCGGGTCGTCGACCGGCCGCGACGGGCGAAACCGGATCTCAGTGTGCCGTCCAAATGCGAACGTCTTCAAGCGTCGCTTCGCGCGTGGCGCTCACGTATCGGCAAAAGTCGACGTGCAACTTGCATCCCGCACGACGCTGATGCACTCTGTGCGTATGGCACGGGTAACTCACCGTCTCCGTCCGCTTCCCCGCCGTGGTGATCCCGCGGCGCTCCGGACGTGGGTCGGCCAGGGCTCGTGGCCAGCGACAACCAGACCTGCTCCGGGGAGATGACCCCACCGCTGCACGCCTGATGGCTGCGGCGGCGGGAGCGGCACCCGGAGCAGCCGGGTGTTGGTCGGGTGGCGCCCCGCCACCAGCGGCAAGCCGCCCGACCACCACCGCCCGCACGCCGGTTCCACGAGGCACGACCCCGTCGCCGGGCAGGAGAAACGTCCCCCACGCAGCCCCCGCCGGCCCCGCAACGCCGGCCGACCCTCCCAGGAGCCCATGTGCTTCCCCGCTCCGGTGACGTACTGCACGTGACTCGCGCGGCGAGTGTCCAGTTCATCCGACCCATCGCCTTCCGGGTGATCCGGGTCCTCGACTGGCCGACCTACGACGGTTGGTTCTGGCTCGACGGCTACGAGTTGAACGCATCGGGGGACGCGGTCAACCGTCGGTCGATCTTCGTACAGCGGGAGGGGCTCGAGACGCTCCAGACCGCACCGCAACCGCGTCAGCACGCGGTCCGCGCACCACGCCGGCCGGTCGTCCGCACTCCCGTCCGGGTGGGCTGACCTCCGCGATCGGCCGCCGGGGGGCGTGCCGCGGCCATAGAATCGGTACGCCCACCCCGGCACGTTCCATCCCGCGCCTCCAGGCCCCTGAACCTGGGATGGCCATGGTCAATCACACCACCGCCCGGCGGCCCCACCTCTGGAACATCGCCTACGCCCTCGGACTCCTGGCGCTCTTCGGCGTCGCGACCGCTCTCGTGGTCGTGGTCCGGGAACCCGCCCTCTCGTCCACCCAACTGACCGCGCCGGTGCCCGCGCCGGAGATCACCGTGGTCGACGAGGACCCGCCCGACGACACCGGGACCGACCCCTTCGCGGAACCGTTCGCCCTGACGGAACCGGACGGTTTCGGGGGCGCCGACCCCGGTACCGCGAGCCCCGCGACGGAGCCGTCCTCGGGACCGCACGACGTCGCACACGGCGCACCGTCCTCGGCGGAGGACGTCCGACGGTCGCTGTTCTGGTCGGGCGTGTTCGGGCTGGCCATCTCGCTGGCCGGGCTGGGCCTGGTCGGCACCCGACGCCGGATGTGGTGACCCGGTCGCTCAGTCGGTGGGTGTCGGCTCCCCGCTCGGGGTCACCGTCGGGCTGTCGGGCGTGCGCTCGCCCCGGGAGACCACCAGCGTGACCTCCTCCCCCTCGGGCACCTGCTCACCCGCCTCCGGCTCGGTCTCCAGGACGGTGCCGGCGGGGCGGTCGGAGGTCCGGTATTCCACCCGGTACGCCAGGCCCGACCGGTCCAGGATCCCCTGCGCCGTCTCGAGCGGCAGGTTCTCCAGCGGCGGCATCGGCACCTCCACCGGCTCGTCGGTCGGCGACGCCGACGGGGAACCGCTCGTGGGGGCGGCGGACGTGGTCGGCGCCCCGGTGGTCGGGGAGGCGCGGGTGACGGACGGCGAGGGGGACGGTGCCGGCGTCGCGTCGTCGGCGGACCGGAGCGCCAGCCACAACCCGCCGCCGACGAGCGCGAGCAGCAGCAGCGCCAGCACGCCCCACAGGATGGGCAGCCACCAGGGCCGGCCGCCCGGCTCCTCGGCGTACCAGTCGGCCGGCTCGCGGTAGTCCGCCGGCCGTGGCCCCGGGACCTCTGCCCGGCCGGACCAGGCGGCCGGCGAGGTGGACCGCTCGGGCGGCAGGGGCGCGGTGCGGTCCACCGGCGCCGCGCGGTCCGGGGGCATCGGCCGGGTCGCGTCCTCCGGCGCCGGTGGTCCGGCGGCGGTCCGGTCGGCCGGTCCCGGCAGCCGTTGCGTACGGTCGGCGGGCTCCGCCCCGCTCGGGCCGGTGGGCGGGAGCGGTCGGGTGCTGTCGTCGTACTCCCTGGGCGTCGGCTCGCTCATGCCACCGCTGCGCTTCGCTCCGCGGTGCCATGAGACACCGACGCGCTGAGCCCGATGATTCGCTCGCTGCGCTCGCTCATCGCACGTCCCTTCCCGGCCCGGCGCGCGCCTCGCGGCCCCTGCCCGTCAACCTAGCGGCCCGGGGCCGGAACGGCCGGGAACGGCGTGCCGCCCCGCCTCAGGGACTCGGCGTGGGTGTGGGTGTCCCGGAGGCCGGGGCCTCGCACCAGATCGACACCCGGTCGTTCCAGCGCGCCGCACTGTCGGCAGCCGGGTCCTGGCGGGTGACCACGCCGACCCTGCGCAGACGGTAGGCGGGATAGAAGCCGTCCTCGACCAGTTCGTCCGCCGCCTCCGGGCAGCTGTCGCCGATCAGGTCGGGAACCTCGACGGCGGGCGCCGACCCACTGACGTGGAGGGTGACCGTCCGGCCCGGCGCCACCTCCTGGCCGACCTCGGGGTACGCGCGCTCCACCGTCCGCCCGGTGCCCGAGCCGAAGATCAGCCGCCAGCCGAGTCGCCGGTCGCGCAGCTCCCCGCGGGCCTTCTCGAAATCCATGCCGACCACCGGTGGAACGGTCAGCCCGTCGGTGGGGGCCGGCGCGGTGGTACGCGGTGGCGTCGGTCGGGGCCGCTCCGAGGGTGGGGCGGCACTCGACCGGGTGGTGCTCGGGGAGGCGGTCGCCAGGGCCGGCGCTCCCCCGGGCGCCTCGTCGTCCGCGCCGGCCAGCAACCAGCCGCCGGTCGCGCCGATCGCCGCGAGCAGCGCGACGGCCAACCCGCCACCCAGCATCAGGGTCAGCCGGTCCGGTCCCGTTCCGCCGTCGGCACCCTGCACCGTGTTTCCATCCGTCATACCGCCACCGCCTCGCTCACCGGCGACCGTACCGGGCACGCCCAACCGCGCTGCGTCACGGGGCACCGACACGACTCGCCGCGCCGATCCAGGGGCGTTACGCTCCCCGGCATGGCCAGACGGGGCTGGGGAGGATCGGTCGCGACCGCGATCGGTGTCGCTGCGGGCACCGGTGCCGCCCAGCTGGGCTTCGGCTACGGCCTGGGCATCATCGACTGGGCACCGCCCGAGGGCACCACGGACGTGGCGGGCTGGGTGGCCGGTCTGATCTGGGCGACCTGGATCGCCGCCACCTCCACCGTCGCCGGCGCCGTCTGCGCCCGATGGCTGCGGGACCGCGCCACCGACCCCGACACCTCCGACGCGTCCTCCGACACGCTCGGGGCGGTGGCCCTGGCGGTGGCCGCCGGGCTCGGCGCGTCGATCACCGTCCTGCTGGTGGCCGTACCCGCCCGGGTGGCGGTGGTACCGGAGACCTCGTCGCCCCGGAACGTCGCGGCGACGTACGCGACGGTCGGGCTGCTGCTCGGCGTGCTGACGGCCGTCTGGGCCCTGCGCTCCCGGGCCGCCGCCACCAACGTGCTGGCCACGGTCGGCTGGCTCTGGGCGCTCGCGGTGGTCGCGGTGCTGGACGGCGTCCTCGCCGGACGTGGCCTGACCACCGCGCAGCTCGGCATCTGGCAGCTCAGCGCGAACGATCCGGCCTACTGGATCCGGGACTGGTTCTACTGGCCCGGAGCGGTGCTGTCGCTCGGGTCCGCCCTGCTGATCGGCGCACTGGCCGCCCGGCGGACCGCCCGCCACGCCGAGCGCCGGATCGGTGCCGCCGCCTCCGGGGCGGCCGGGCCACTGCTCGTGGCGACCGCCTACCTGGTGGCCGTGCCGGGGCTGACCACGATCGACCCGCAGCAACTGTCGGCGCACCTGATCGCCCCGTACGCCGTGATCGTCGGCGTCGGCGGCTCGGTCCTGGTGGCCGCGCTCGCCCAGCGCGCCGCCCGTCGGGCCGCCGCCCGCGCCACGGTTCCGCCGCAGCGCACCGGCGAGACGTCGACGCCCGACGAGACGCCCGGCGACGAGGCGCGTACGCCGGACGACGACGGACGGACGGGTCCGACCGGCGCGGACGCGAGCCCCCACGGCCTCGCCGACGAGCGGCCCGGCACCGCCTCCCCGACCGGCGGGACGGCCACCGTCGAGGTCACACCGATCGTCATGGACCCGCCGGCGAGCCCGACGGCACCGGCACCGACCGCCACGATCCCGGCGCAGCGCACCGGCACGGAGCCGGTCACCGGGGACGGACCGGACACCACGCCCGAGGCCGCGCCGCCGGCCCGGCGTCCCCGCGCGCCGCGCCGCCCCCGCTGACCCGTCCGGCGAGGAGACCGCCGCCGACGGTCAGTCGACCGGCCAGGTGTGCACCGGCTCGTTGCCGCGTTGCAGCTCGGCGTAGCGCTGCACCATGTGGTGCAGGGCGGCGTCACGGTCCATGCCGCGGTGCCGCTCGGCCGCCCAGACCGTCTCGGTCTGCCACACCGCGCCGTTGCGGCCGGTACGGCAGCGCTGCTCGATGATGCCCAGCAGCCGGTCCCGTTCGACCGGCGACACCCCGAACCGGTCCAGGCCGGTCGCGGCCGTGGGCAGCAGGACGTCGAGGACCAGCTTGGTCACCGGCACCTCGCCGAGGCGGGGCCAGTGCAGGACGGCGTCCATCCCGCGTCGGGCGGCGGCGTGGAAGTTCTCCTCGGCGGAGCTGAAGGTGAGCTGGCTCCAGATCGGCCGGTCCGCCTCGGCCAGTCCCCGGGCCAGCCCGAAGTAGAAGGCGGCGTTGGCCAGCATGTCGACCACGGTCGGCCCGGCGGGGAGCACGCGGTTCTCCACCCGCAGGTGCGGGCGGCCGTTCATGATGTCGTACACCGGGCGGTTCCAGCGGTAGACGGTGCCGTTGTGCAGGCGCAGCTCGCCCAGCTCCGGTACGCCGCCGGCGTGCAGCACCTCGACCGGGTCCTCCTCCTCGCAGATGGGCAGCAGCGGAGGGAAGTAGCGGACGTTCTCCTCGAACAGGTCGAAGATCGAGGTGATCCAGCGCTCCCCGAACCACACCCGGGGTCGTACGCCCTGTGCCTTGAGCTCGTCCGGGCGCGTGTCGGTGGCCTGCTGGAACAGCCCGATCCGGGTCTCCGCCCAGAGCTGCCGGCCGTAGAGGAACGGGGAGTTGGCCCCGACGGCCACCTGCACGCCTGCGATGGCCTGGGAGGCGTTCCAGTAGTCGGCGAAGCTGTCCGGGGCGACCTGGAGGTGGAACTGGAGGCTCGTGCAGGCCGCCTCCGGGGCGATCGAGTCGGTGTGGGTGCGGAGCCGCTCGACCCCCCGGATGTCCAGCTCGATGTCCTCGCCGCGGGCACCGACGATCTGGTCGTTGAGGACCCGGTAGCGCTCGTTGGTGGAGAGGTTGTCGGCGACCAGGTGACGCTCGGTGAGGGTGGGCAGGATGCCGACCAGCACGATCTTGACGTCCGACCTGGCCGCCCGCTCGTCGGCTCGGGAGAGGCTGCTGCGCAGGTCCTGCTCGTAGTCGGCGAAACCGGTGCCCTCGATCAGCCGGGGCAGCGCGTTCAGCTCCAGGTTGAACTGCCCCAGTTCGGTCTGGAAGAGCGGGTCGGCGATGTCGGCGAGGATCTGTTCGTTGCGCATGGCCGGCTCGGCGGCCGAGTCGACCAGGTTCAGTTCGATCTCCAGCCCGGTCATCGGCCGGTCCGCGTCGAACCCGAAGTCGTCCAGCATCAGCGCGAAGACGTCCAGACAGCGCCGGACCTTGTGCCGGTAGCGGACCCGGTCCTCGCGGGAGAAGGCGCCCTGCTCGACGTCCCTGCCCATGTAGTCCTCCCGGCGCGTGGCGCGTCGGAACGGTGCCGTTCCGCAGCGCGTTGTGAACCATCCACGGTAAGAGCGTGCCCCTCGCCGGGACCAGAGGCCGCAGTCGATGATCGTACGGATCGACCCGGGAGCGGACGAGGGGCGCGCGTGCGCTGGGATCACTACCCCGTCGGAGTCCACTCCACCGGCCGGCGGAGGCGAACAGGTCGTGACAATTCGCACCCCGGGCCGGTGCCGGCCGGGGCACGTACGGCACCGGGCCCGCGCCTGTGCGGCGCGGGCCCGGTTTCGGTGCGAGGGGGGTCAGGCCTGACGGACGGCCTCGCCCTCGATCTCGATCTTGATCTTCTTGCCGACCAGCACGCCGCCGGTCTCGAGCGCGACGTTCCAGGTCAGGCCGAAGTCCTCGCGGTCGATCTCCGTGGTGGCGGAGAAGCCGAAGATGTCCTGGCCGAAGGGGCTCCGGCCGACGCCCTCGAACACGACCTCCAGGTCGACCGTGCGGGTGACGCCCTTCACGGTCAGCTCACCGGACAGGACGAACTCGTTGCCGTCCTGGGACTTCACGCCGGTGCTGCGGAACTCCAGCGTCGGGAACTGCTCGGCGTCCAGGAACTCGGCGCTGCGCAGGTGCGCGTCCCGGTCGGTCTGCTTGGTGTCGATGCTGGCGGCCTGGATGGTGGCGGTGACCGAGGACTGCAGCGGGTCCTCGGCGACGGTGATCGTCGCGGAGGCGTCGGCGAACTCGCCGCGTACCTTGCTCACCATCATGTGCCGGGCGACGAAGCCCACGCGCTTGTGCGCGGCGTCCAGCAGGTAGGTGCCGGCGGTGGGGATGGTGAGGCCGTCCCAGTCGCGGGTAACCGGTGCGGTGCTGCTGGTCATGAGAACTGCCCTCCGAGAAGATTGTTTAGTAGCCCAACGACTGCCTGAGCAACTATAGCCTGAACAATATTCCCCGTGTCAATGACTGTTAGGATGAGCCGGTGAACGAGAACCTGTTCGACGACCCCCGGCTCACCGCCGTAGGCCTGCTCGTGGAGGCGCACGCCGGGCTGTCGGCCCGGTTCGCCGCACAGTTCGAGGAGCACGGCCTCTCACCTGTCGAGTTCGAGGTGCTCGCCCGACTAGCCCGTTCCCCCGGCAACCAGCTTCGGATGACCGACCTGGCCGCCCAGACCTCCCTGTCGACCAGCGGCGTCACCCGGGTGGTCGACCGGATGGAGCGCGACGGGCTGCTCGCGCGGCGGGCCTGCCCCTCCGACCGGCGCAGCTCGTACGCGGTGGTCACCGCCGCCGGCCTGCACCGTCTCGACGAGGTCCTCCCCGGCCACCTGCGGATCATCGAGCAGTGGTTCACCGGTCAGTTCGACCCCGAGTCGCTGCGCACCCTGCTCGACGGACTGCGCCGGGTACGGGACGCCGTCCACCCCGGCGCCACCGCCGGCAGCACCGACTCCGTTCACACCGAGGGTGCGGAGACCCCCTCCGGAGGGTGAGCAACCCGGCCGAGCCACCGGCAGAAACACCGGCAGAACCATCACCCGCGCGGGAGATACCTCTCAAACCGGACGGGATGGCCCACCGCCGCTGACTAGTCTTCGTGCAGCGGGGACGCACCGGGGGGAGACGGCGCGAGCGATGAGCAAGGGGTAGCAAGAGGGGGCTTCTTCGCTCGCGCCACCTCCCGGCCCGCCCTACGGGGCATCCCGCCGGGCCGCGACCAGCGCGTAGAGCAACTCCTCCTCCTGCGGCAGCAACCGCACACCGCTCGCCCGGCACGCCTCGTCCAGGCGTTCCAGCACCGCCGGTTCACCCGTGCTGGCGGCGAGCCCCACCAGCGCCTCGACCACGTCCCGCCGGTCCTGCCCGCCGACGCCGAGTTCCGCCGCCGCCGCGAACCACTCTGCCGCCAGGTCCCGGTCGCCCCCGTGCAGGGCCAGGTTCCCCTGGATCAGCGCGTACACGGCGTCCGCCGGGCCGGTACCGTGCGCGCCGGCGGCCGGATCGCGACCGTGGAGGCCGTCGGTCCGGTGCACCGGCGACCCGGGCGGCCGCAGTTCGGCCAGCACCTGGGCCGCCTCCGCCGCCCGCCCGTCCTGGGCGAGTGCCAGGCCCATCGTGCCGAGCACCCGGCGGCGGTGTCCCGGATCACCCAACCCGTCCAGCGCGCGCAGCACCCGCCGGCCCTGCTCGACCGCATCGGCGTACCGGCCCTGCAGGCGGGACACCTCGGCCAGGTTGGCCTGCGCCAGCGCCCGCAGCCGCCGGTCCGCGCACTGCGTGGCGAGCCGGTCCACCGCCGCCAGGCGCCGCCGCGCCGCGGCCAGGTCACCCACCCGGATCTCGTGCCAGGACAGGTTGTTCTGCGCCACCGCCATGTCCCGTGTACGCCCGTTGCGGACGGCCAGGGTCAGCACCGTCTCCGCCTGGTCCCGTGCCTCGTCGTGTCCGCCGATGCCGATGAGCAGCGCACACAGCACCGTCCGCGCCTCCACCTCGCCGTTGACGTCATCCGCCTCGCGGAACGCGGCGAGCGCCCCCCGCGCGGTGGACACCTCCTCGGCACCCGCGCCGTGCTCGGCGGCGAGCCGGGCCACCCCGACCGACGCCCAGGCCCGCAGCACCGGATCGGCATCGGCCGTACGCGGATCGGCCAGCAACCGGCGCAGACACTGACGGCCGGCGACGTCCCGCCCCCGGAACCGCCACCAGCGGGCCAGCCCCGCCGCCAGGCGCAGCGCGGTGTGCGGGTCGTCCACCGCGGCATGGGCGAGCGCCGAGCTGATGTCGCCACTCACCTCGTCCAACCGGTGCACCGCGGCGGTCAGGTGCACACCGACCAGGTCCGGCGCGGTCCGGGTCACGAGCCGCGCCAGCACCTCGGCGTGCCGGCGACGGATCGCGGTCCACTCCCCGGCTCCGGCAGCCTGCTCGGCGGCGAAGTCCCGAACAGCGTCCACCAGCCGGAACCGGAACGGCCCGGCCCCCCGGACACTCAGCAGCCCCAGCTCCCGGAGCCGGTCCAGCAGCGGTACCGGGTCGACCGCCACCGCGCCATCGGTGTCGCCGTCGTCGGCGAGCATCTCCTCGGCCATCTCGACCGACCAGCGGTTGCCGTACGCCGCGAGCCGGCGCAGCGCCGCACGTTCGTGCGGAGCCAGGAGCCGGTAGCTGGTCGCCACCGCGTCCCGCAGCGTCTCGGCCGCCGCGGCACGTCCACTCTCCGGTGCCACCGGCTCGGCGGGATCCCAACCCGGTCGCTCCGCCGCACCCGACGACGTGGCCAGGTCGAGGACCCGATCGCCGTACCGGTCGAGCAGCTCGTTGAGGTCGAGGATCCGGGCCCGCGCCGCCATCAGCTCGATGGCCAGCGGCAGCCCGCCGACGCGCCGGACCAACGCGGCCAGCGCCGGCAGCTCGTCCGGGGTGGGTGGCTCCCGGCGTACCTGGGCCAGCCGGGCGGTGAAGAGCGCCACCGCCGGATAGTCGGCCACGTCCGCACCGTCCGTCGGCGGTACGTCGAGCGGCGCGACCGGGCGGACCCGCTCGCCCGGAAGGCCGACCGGATGGCGTCCGGTGACCAGCACCCGCAGCGACGGCGCCGCGCCGGTGAGCCGGCGTACGGTCTCGGCGACCGGGTCCGGCGACCGCTCCACCGCGTCCATGATCAGTAGTGCGGGTCGCCCGTCGACGTGGGCCGCCAGCTCCGGCAGCCGGGCCACACCGAAGACCGCCAGCGACGCGGCCAGCACGTCGTCGCTGTCCGACCCCTCACCGATGAGGACGCCGGCCACGCCCCCGGGATGCCAGTGGGCGACGGCGTGAGCCACGGCGAGGGCCAGTGCGGTCTTGCCGACGCCGGTCAGCCCGACCAGGCTCACCAGTCGGAGCGCGGCATCGGCGCTCAACATCCCGACCAGCTCCGCCACGTCCCGTTCCCGACCGACCAGGGTGACCGGGGGTGGGAGCGCCACGGTCGTACCGGCGGGCGGATCCGCGTCCACCGGCGGCGGGCCGCCCGGGGCCGCCCGGGGTGCCGGTACCGGGCCGCGCGCCGCGGCCAGGAAGGCCGACCGGGCCGGGCCGACCAGGCCGAGCGCCCCGGCGAGCAGCTCGACCGTGGTGCGCTGGGGACGCGATGCGCGTCCCCGCTCCAGGTCGCGGACCGTCCGTACGCCCACGCCGGCCCGGGACGCCAGCTCGGCCTGGGTCAGGCCGGCGGCGAGCCGGTGCCCGCGGAGCAGATCGGCCAGGCCGGTGGGCAGACCCGGGCTCCGCGAACCCTCAAGATCGGGAGTCATGGGCACGAAGAGTACGGAGCACCCCTGACCGGCGGCAGCCGATCGTCGTCCTGCCGACGGCCCGCTGCGGATATCCGACACCGACCGGCGGGATGGGGGGCCCGGTCACCAGGTGGCCCGGGCCCCGCACGGGTACGTCACATACCGAGGTCGCGGGCGATGATCATGCGCTGGACCTCGCTGGTGCCCTCGCCGATCTCCAGGATCTTCGAGTCGCGCCAGAAGCGGGCGACCGGGTACTCGTTCATGAAGCCGTAGCCGCCGTGGATCTGGGTGGCCTCGCGGGCGTTGTCCACCGCGACGGTGCTCGCGTGCAGCTTGGCGATCGCGGCCTGCCGCTTGAACGGTTCCCCGTCGAGCATCCGCGCGGCGGCGTCGTAGTAGGCCAGCCGGGCGGTGTGCGCCTTCATCTCCATGTCGGCGATCTTGAACTGGATCGCCTGGTAGTTGCCGATCGGCTGGCCGAAGGCCTGGCGCTCCTTCGCATACTTGATCGACTCGTCGACGCAGCCCTGGGCCAGACCCACGGCCAGGGCGGCGATGGCGATCCGGCCCTCGTCGAGGATCTGCAGGAACTGGGCGAAGCCCCGGCCCCGCTCGCCGAGCAGGTTCGCCGCCGGCACCCGGCAGTCGTCGAAGGTCAGCTCGTGGGTGTCCGAGGCGGTCCACCCGACCTTGGAGTAGCCCGGCGCGACCGTGAAGCCCGGCGTACCGGAGGGCACGATGATGGTGGACAGCTCCTTGGCGCCGTCCGGGCGCGTGCCGGTCACGGCGGTGACCGTGACCAGCGCGGTGATGTCGGTGCCCGAGTTGGTGATGAACGCCTTCGAACCGTTGATCACCCACTCGTCGCCGTCCAGCACCGCCCGGGTCTGGGTGCCACCGGCGTCCGAGCCGGTGCCCGGCTCGGTCAGCCCGAAGGCGGCAAGGGCCTCACCGCTGAGCAGCCTCGGCAGCCACTGCGCCTTCTGCTCCTCCGTACCGAAGCGGTAGATCGGCATGGCGCCCAGGGAGACCGCCGCCTCCAGGGTGATCGCCACGCTGGAGTCGACCCGGGCCAGCTCCTCCAGGGCCAGGCAGAGCGCGAAGTAGTCGCCGCCCATGCCGCCGTGCTCCTCGGCGAACGGCAGGCCGAACAGGCCCATCTTGCCCATCTGCCGGACGATCTCGTACGGGAAGGTGTGCTTCTCGTAGTGCTCGCCGATGACCGGGGCGATCACCTCCCGGGCGAACTCCCGCACGCTGGACCGCAGCGCCTCTTGTTCCTCGCTGAGCCGGAAGTCCATCTGATCCTCCTGTCGTGGATGGGCCGCCGGGCGCTCGTGACGCCGGGACGGGTGGTGCCGGGTCCGGCTCAGACGGGGGTGACGCCGTGCCGGCGCTTCGAGAAGTGCCGTTCCTTGCCCCGGGCGGCGGCGAACCGGCGGACCAGTTCGGCACGCAGCTCGTGCGGCTCGACGATCGCGTCGACCACCAGCTCGCTGGCGAGGCGGACGATGTCGATGTCCCGCTCGTACTCCTCGCGCTTCGCCGCCACGAACGCGGCCCGCTCGGTCTCGTCGGCGATGGCCGCGATCTTGTTGGCGTAGACGGCGTTGACCGCCGCTTCGGCACCCATCACGGCGATCTTCGCGGTGGGCAGGGCGATCGTCGCGTCCGGCTCGAAACCGGGGCCGGCCATCGCGTAGAGACCCGCGCCGTACGCCTTGCGGACCACCACGCAGATCTTCGGTACGGTCGCCTCCGAGATCGCGGTGATCATCTTGGCGCCGTGCCGGATGATGCCCTGCTTCTCCACCGCGCTGCCGACCATGAACCCCGGCACGTCACTGAGGAACAGCAGCGGCACGTTGAACGCGTCGCAGAGCTGCACGAAGCGGGTCGCCTTGTCGGCCGAGTCGACGAAGAGCACCCCACCCTTGAACATCGAGTTGTTGCCGACCACGCCGACGACCTCGCCGTTCAGCCGGCCGAAACCGATGGTCAGCTCCTTGGCCCACAGCGCCTGGATCTCGAAGAAGCTGTCGTCGTCGAGCAGGCCCTTCACGTACCGGCGCATGTCGAACGCCTGCCGCTCGCTCGCCGGCACCAGCGCGGCGAGGTCGACCTTCCCGGACGCCTCGGCGGCCGGCGCCGCCGGGGGCGCCTGCTGCCAGTTCGCCGGCAGGTACGACAGGTAGCGCTTCACCACGTCGAGGGCCTCGGCCTCGGTCTTGCAGAGGAAGTGCCCGACGCCGGACTCGGCGCAGTGCACCTTGGCGCCGCCCATCGCCTCCAACGTGGTCTTCTCGCCGGTGACCATCTCGACCATCCGGTCCGACCCGAGGTACATGCTGGCGTTGCCGTCCACCATGGCCACCACGTCGCAGAACGCCGGGATGTACGCCCCGCCGGCCGCGCTCGGCCCGAACAGCGCGCACACCTGCGGGATCGACCCGGAGGCGCGGACCTGGTTCCAGAAGATCTTCCCCGCACCGCGCCGGCCGGGGAACAGGTCGACCTGGTCGGTGATCCGTGCGCCGGCCGAGTCGACCAGGTAGACCATCGGCACGCCGATGGAGTACGCCCGCTCGATGATCCGGATGATCTTCTCGACGGTGCGCGCGCCCCAACTGCCGGCCTTGACCGTGGAGTCGTTGGCCATCAGGCAGACCTGCCGGCCGTCGATGGTGGCGGTGCCGGTGACCACGCCGTCGGCCGGCAGGCCCTCGGCCATCGCGTTGGCGTAGAGGCCGTCCTCGACGAAGGAGCCCTCGTCGACCAGGAGCGCGACCCGCTCCCGGGCGAAGAGCTTGCCCTTGGCGGCGTTCGCCGCGTGGTACTTGTCCGCACCGCCGGCCCGGGCGCGCTTGCGCAGCTGCTCCAGTGCCTCACCGTCGAGCGTCACGCCGACTCCCTCAGCCGCCTGGGCCGGTCGCCTCGTGAGCGGACCGACCGACCTGAACGATCGTTAGGCTAGCGCATCGAACCACCCACCGGCGACCCACCCGGGCGGGGGCGGGCGGTCAGGTGGGGAGGGGGGTGAGGCGGGTGCGGGGGCCGGCGCGGAGGACACCGGACGGGAGGGTCCTGCCGACCAGGGACTCGGCCAGTTCGGCGACCTCGATCAGGGCGTCCAGGTCGATGCCGGTGTCGATGCCCATGTCGTGCAGCATGTGCACCGCCTCCTCGGTGGCCAGGTTGCCGCTGGCCCCCGGGGCGTACGGGCAGCCGCCGAGGCCGCCGACGCTCGCGTCGAACTCCGTCACGCCCAGCTCCAGCGCGGTCAGCATGTTCGCCAGCGCCGTACCCCGGGTGTTGTGGAAGTGCAGCAGCACCGGGACGTGGGCGTTGCGGTCGCGTACCGCGGTGAGCAGTTCGCGGACCCGCCGGGGCGTACCCATGCCGGTCGTGTCGCCGAAGGCCACCCGGTCCGCGCCGTCCCGGACGACCCGGTCGACGATCGCGGCGACCCGCGCGGGGTCGGTGTCCCCCTCGTACGGGCAGCCGAAGCTGGTCGCCACGATCACCTCGGCCTGGGCGCCCGCGCCGTGCAGCAGGTCGATCAGTTCGGCGATGTCGTCCAGCGACTCGTCCGTGGAGCGGTTGACGTTCCGCCGGTTGTGGGTGTCGCTGGCCGAGACCACCACCTCGATCTCGGTGAACCCGGCCGCGAGGGCCCGCTGCGCACCGCGGGTGTTGGGCACCAGGGCGGAGTAGCGCACCCCGTCGACCTTCTCCGCCCGCCGCCACACCTCGTCGGCGTCCGCCATCTGCGGGATCGCCTTGGGGTGCACGAACGACACCGCCTCGATCCGCCGCACACCGGTACGCGACAGCGCGTCCAGCAGCCGCACCTTCGCGTCGGTGGGGATGGGCTCCTCGTTCTGGAGCCCGTCCCGCGGCCCAACTTCACGGATCGACACGAATTCCGGCAGTCCCGCCATAAGGGTTCACCTCACTGATCCTGGGATTCCCCCCAGCATGCCACCCCCGGCTCCCACCTCGTTGATCATGAAGTTGTCGCCCGCGGCATCGGCGTGTCGCGGCAACAACTTCATGATCAACGGAGTGAGACGGGACAGGTGGGGTCAGCGCATGCGGGAGACGATGCCGGTGTCGTAGTCGCCGGTCAGGAACTCCTCGTTCTCCAGCAGCTCGGCGAAGAACGGGAGGTTGTTCTTCGGGCCCACCAACTGGAACTGGGCCACGGCCGTTCTCGCGCGCTCGATCGCCTCGGCCCGGTCGGCGCCGCTGACGATGAGCTTGGCCATCAGGCTGTCGTAGAACGGCGTGACGGTGTTGCCCTCGACGTAGCCGGAGTCCACCCGAACACCCTCACCCGTGGGCTCGACCCAGGTCCGGATGGCGCCGGGACCGGGCAGGAAGCGCTTCGGGTCCTCGGCGTTGATCCGCAGCTCGATGGCGTGCCCGCGCGGGGCGAGCGCGTCCGGGTCGAAGGTCGGCGCGAGACCGGCCGCGACGCGCAACTGCTCCTCGACGAGGTCGACGCCGTACACCAGCTCCGTCACCGGGTGCTCGACCTGGAGCCGCGTGTTCATCTCCAGGAAGAAAAATTCTTCGGACCGGGAGCCCTCACCCTCGAAGTCCCGCTCACGCGGGACCAACAGGCACTCGACCGTGCCCGCGTTGCGGTAGCCGACCGCCTCACCGGCGCGGACGGCCGCCGCCAGGAACCGCTCCCGCAGCTCCGGCGACACCGCCGGGGACGGGGACTCCTCCACCAGCTTCTGGTTGCGCCGCTGCACCGAGCACTCGCGCTCCCCGAGGGCCACCACCCGGCCGTCGGCCAGGCCGAGGATCTGCACCTCGACGTGGCGCACCCGGGGGAAGTACCGCTCGATGAGCACCGAGCCGTCGCCGAACATCCGCTCGGCGAACGCGCGCACCTTGTCGTACTCCGTGGCGAGCTGGTCCTCGTCGTTGGCCACGGCCATGCCCATGCCACCGCCACCGGCCGCGGCCTTGACCATCACCGGGTAGCCGATCTCGGTCGCGGCGGCGACCGCCGCCGCGAGGTCGGCGGCGGGGTCGGTGGTGCCGGGCGCGACCGGTACGCCGGCCGCCGCCATCAGGTTCCGGGCGTTGATCTTGTCGCCCATCGCGGTGATCGCGTCCGCGCCGGGGCCGACCCAGATCAGGCCACTGCTCTCGACGGTACGGGCGAAGTCCGCGTTCTCCGACAGGAAGCCGTAGCCGGGGTGGATGGCCTGTGCGCCGGTCGACTTGGCGGCGGCGAGGATCGCCTCGACGTTGCGGTAGCTCTGCGCCGGGTTGGCCGGGCCGACGCAGACCGCCTCGTCGGCCTCGGTCACGAACGGCAGGTCGGCGTCCGCCTCCGAGTGCACCGCGATCGCGCGGATCCCGAGCCGCTTCGCGGTACGGATGATCCGGCGGGCGATCTCGCCCCGGTTGGCGACCAGCAGCGACTCGATCATGTTTCCTCCAGCGTCCGGGGGTCGGGACGGAAGACAGGGAATCACGACCGGCACGTTACTCACGAGTCGGACGCAAGGAAGGGCCCCCGCTTAACGCCTCGTGTAGAGGAAGGGCCCCCGCTTAACACCGAAGAGGCGGGCGCGGCCGGCCGGTGGAGACCGGCCGGCGCGCGATCAGGCCCGGGCGGTCGGCGCGAGGAGAGCGGCCAGGGTGGCGCCCCGGAGCAGTTCGGCGCGGCGCCGACGGTCCACCTCGCCGCCGAGGAAGGGCGTCGAGTTCATCAGGCCGAACGCGGCGTGGGCCAGCACCCGCGCTTCGCCGTCGGGCAGGCCCGGGTGCAGTGCGGTCAGCGTGGTGACCCACTCCTCGACGTAGAGCCGCTGGAGCCGGCGGATCCGGCGGCGCGGCTCCTCCGGCAACCGGTCCAGCTCGTGCAGATGCAGCGCGATCACGGCGGGATTGGCGAGCGCGAACTCGACGTGGAAGTCGATCAGCGACTCCAGAGCGGCGCGCGGGTCGTCCGGCTGGCCGGCGGACCGTTCCCGGCCACCGGCGAGCAGCCCCTCGCTGACCGGGATCAGCGCGGCGGCCAGCATCGCCTCCTTGCCCGCGAAGTGGTGGTAGAGCGCCGGGCCGGTGACGCCGGCGGCCGCGCCGATGTCGTCCATCGAGACGCCGTGGTAGCCCCGCGAGGCGAAGAGACCGACCGCGATCTCCAGGATCTCGTCCTTGCGGGACCGCCGCCGAGCCGGCCCCGTCGCGCCCCGCGCCTGCTGCTCCACCGTCACGGGGCAAGCGTAGACCGCACCGTCGGGTGCATGGGTTACCGGTCGGTTGCGGCCGTCCGGGCCGGTGCGGGCAGCCGCAACCGACCCGGACGTACGGAATCAGTCGTCCGGGTCGATGCCGTGCTCCTCGCGCAGCGCGGCCGCCTCCGACCCGCGGTCGAGGTCGTCCAGGGCCCGCGCCAGCAGCCACGCGGTCTGCTGCGCCGGGCGGGAGCCGGCGGGGAGTCCGCCGAGCACCTCGCGGAGCAGTCGTTCCGCCTCGGCCGGTCGCTCCAGGCGGAGCAGGACCTCACCGGTGAAGGTCTCCACCTGCGCGGCCTCGCCGAACGCCTCGATCGCCCGCAGCCGCCCGGCCACCCCGTCGAGCCGGTCCAGCGCCTCGACCAGTCGGCCGGCACCCGTGAGCACCCGCGCGCCGTGCTCGGCGAGCAGGGCCAGCTCGTACGTCACCACCGGCGCCGGGTCGGACTGGGCGGCGAGCGTGGCCGCGAGCCGATCCGCCGCCTCGACGGTGTCGACGGCTGCCTTGACGTCCCCGGCCCAGTACCGCGCGGACGCCTCCCGGCGACGGGCGCGCAGCTCGTCGACGGCCATTCCGGCCTGCCCGTACGCCGTCGCGGCAGCCGCGAACCGCTGCGCGGCCACCGCGTCCCGGTCGACGTCGAACAGGATGCCGCCCGCCTCCTCGAGCACCTGCGCCCGGTGCGGCAGGTTGTCCGGCGAGTCCAGGTTCGTCGCGAGCTGTTCCAGCAGCGTGAGCGCGGGGTCGATCTCGCCGAGCCCCTCGTAGATGCCGGCCAGCAGGTGCCGGCACCGGTCCGCCTCGGCCTGCGCGCCGAGCCGGTCCAGCCCGATGACCGCCTCCTCGGCCACCTCGGCCGCCTCGCCCAGCCTGCCGACGGCCCGGTACGCGTTCGCCAGCTCCCACCGGAGGAAGGCGTCCCCGGGGTTGCCCCGCTCGACGCAGAGCGTCACGGCCTCGACGAAGTCGTCCACCGCCTCCGGGGCGCGGTCGGCGGCCATCAGCGCCCGGGCCCGGGTGAGCCGTACCGACAGCAGCGCGTCGTCCGGCGCGACGGCGAGGGCGTCGTCGCAGGCGGTCACCGAGTCGGCCGGGTCCTGGGCGCACACCGCGTACGCCAGGCAGGCCGCGGTGGTGAGGTCGGCGGCGCCCAGTTCGGCGCCGAGCCGGCGCGCCCGCCCGGCCTCGACCAGCGCCTCCTCCGCGCGGTCGAGCTGGTCGAGAGCCCGAGCGCGGTGCAGCGCCACCCGGGCGTCGAGATGGGCGTCGTCGCCCGCCCCGGCCGGCACCCGGTCGAGTGCCTCCAACGCGTCGGACCAGCGTTGGCGCTCCATGAAGGCCAGTGCCGTGAGGTCGTGGACGAAGGCCCGCTGCCGGGCGTCACCGCGTACGTCGAGCACGTCGGCGGCGGCCCGCAGCAGCTTCATCCCTTCGTCTGCGGTCTCGTCCGCCGACGCGAGGTCCACGCCGAGCCGGGCGGCGACGACCTGCGCGCGGACCTCGTCGCCCAGCTCCCGCCAGGCGGCCAGCGCGGCCCGGTGCGCGGCGATCGCTCCCGGCACGTCCTCGGCGTCGCTCAGCTCGGCGGCCCGCAGCTCGGTGCGATGGGCCGCGGTCGGGGCCGGCAGGTCGGCGTCGGCGAACCGCTCGTCCCAGGCGGCCAGCGCGGCGCGGAAGCCCGCCAGGTCGTGGGAGCGCCGGCGCTCGTCGGCGAAGTCGAGCAGGTCGGCGGCGGTCGCGTCGGCGGGCACCGGCACGGCCGGTACGCGGTCCGCGACCCTGGCGGCGGTGGCCCGCGCCGTCGTCACCGGGTGCGCCGACCCGGCCGGTGCCGACGCCGGTCCCGCCTGCGTCGACGGTGTCCCGGTGGGGCGGCGGGGCCGGCGGAGGCTGGCCGAGAGCGGCACGTGCTCCCCGGTCGGCGCGACGGCCAGCCGCTGCGCGATCCACTCCGACTGACGGGTGGTGCCGTTGCGATCGTCGAAGCGGGCAGCGAGGGCCGTGGCACGCGCGGTCAGCTCGGTCACCAGCTCCGCGGCGCTCACCTCTCCCGCCGGGCGGTCACCGGCCGCACGCCGGTGCAGGGTGAGGTCGCCGACGCCGCGGAGCGCGGCGGCGGTGGTGGCCGCGAAGTGCATGGCGGCGGCCGGTGACGGCGCCCGGTCGAGCCAGTCGAGGTGCCGCTCGACGATCTCGACGGCCCGGGCCTCGTTGCCGGTCAGCGTGCAGAACTCGACGTGGTCACTGATCTCCCACAGGTCCGAGAGGTTGCCCCGCTGTCGCCGGTACGCCTCCCGGTGCGCGTCCCGCGCCGCGTCGAAGCGGCCCGTACGCAGGTACGGCATGAGAAGCGCGGTGAGGATGGTCTGCGGCTGCTCGGTGCAGGACAGCCGGCCGGCGAGGACCGGCTCGGCCAGCGCGACGGCCTCCTCGTCCCGGCCGGTGGAGGCGAGGTGGTTGACGGTGGAGGTGGGGTCGCAGCCGGCGCAGTCGGACAGCTCGTCGCGAGGGGTGCTCTGCCAGAGCCGGTACCAGTGCTCGGCCGCCTCGGTGTCACCGACGTGGTCGGCGACCCGGAACCGGTGCTTGTGGACGGCCTGGAGGCTGTGGCCCGCCGTGCGGTAGCGCCGCTCCATGTCGTCGAGCACCGCGTACGTGCGGTCCAGGGGCAGCTCGGGGAACTTCAGCATGCCGTTGACCATGTACTTGAAGTGCCAGAGAAGCTGGTGGGTGTGGCGCTGGTGGTAGGGCTGCGGGTCCCGGTCGAACTCGGACAGGCACCACGCGAAGGTCACGAAGGACTTCGCCGGTTCGCCGCCGTAGGTGTACGCGGTGGTCGCCTGCATCCGGGTCACGAACGCCAGGTGCCGGTCGTCGGACGCGTCCACCCGGCGCAGCAGCTGCTCCAGGGCGGCGACCTGCCCCGCCCCGTACGGCATGCCCTCGATCTGGCGGAGCACCCGCCACAGGTCCTCGTCGCTCATGACCTCACTCCCGTCCCGGTACGGCCCGGCCGAGCAGGCCGAGGAAGGAACTGTTCAGCAGGGCGGCGTCGGCCGCGCGGATGGGGTGGTGGCCGAGCAGGAGGGCCTGGCCGTAGAGCGCCTCGACGGCGAGACCGACCAGCTCCGGGTCGGCCAGGGTGGTGATGCGCCGGACCAGCGGGTTGCGGTGGTTGAGCACCAGCTGCGGCCGGTCCGGGGGCGTCGAGGAGGCGAGCGCGTCGAGTACGCCGCCCCACAGCTCGTCGGCCTTGTCGCGGCTCGCCGCGAGCTGGTCGTTGAACGCCGCCGACCGGCTCACCAGGTAGAGGGCGGGCAGGGACACCGGGTCGTACGCCCGGATCACCACCTCGCACCCGGACCGCTCCAGCGCACCCTGAGCGGCGGCGACGAACGGCCGCAGCGCCAGCTCGACCTGGGGGTCGAGGCTCTCGAAGCGGGTGGTCAGGTCGCTCGGCTCCAGCCGCTCGATGAGCACCGACCGGTCCACCGTCGGCAGGCGCTCGATCAGCTCGGTGTCGTACGTGTAGCCGGCGTTGACGACCGCCAGGTCCTGGGCGGCGGCCACGGCGGCGAGCTGGCGGAACTCGTCGAGGCTGGCCGCGTACCGGACGAGGCCGTGCCGCTGCCGGAACTCGGCCAGGGTGAGCGTGCCGACGTTGGTGTCCATCGGCCACCACTGGTCGACCAGGCCCAGCATCTCGTCGTCGTGCACGGCCAGCGCCTTCACCCCGAGGTGGTGGATCTGGAGGAACTCGGCGAGCCGGCGCGGATCGTGCCGGGCCAGCCGGACGAGCCAACCGCGTACCTGGTCACCGAGGGCCTCCCGGGTGGCGGCGAGCAGGGTGTCCTCGTAGAGCGCCTCGCGGCTGGCGGTCGGGCGCAGCTCGGTGGCGTCGACCACGCAGTGGGCGAAGAACGCCCAGTCCGGCAGGAGACCGTCGGCGTTCTCGGTGAGCAGCATCCGCTTGAGGTACACGCGGTGGCCGGCGCGCGCCGCCGGGTTCACCGGCGTGGGCAGGATGAACGCGACACCGGTGAGCCCGGCCTCCGGCACCGACAGCGGCAGCACGTCGAACGGGGCGTAGCCGAGGTGCTCGCGGGCGTACCGGACGAGGGCGGGCCGGTCGACCGGCGCGCCGGGGGTGGTCGGCCACGGCGGCGGGCCGGAAGTGGTCACCACGTCGCCGACCCGGACGTCGACCGGCAGCAGGGCGCCGAAGATGCGGGCCAGGTCCACGACGGTGGGGGTGGCGAACCACTGCTCGGCGTCCCGCCGGGGCACCAGCGTCACCGTGGTGCCCTGCTCGGCGCGGCCCTCGTCCGGCGCGGCCAGCGTCACCGCGTACCGACCGTCGGAGTGACCCGTCCAGTGCACCGTCGGGGAGTCGCCGTGCCGGGTGACCACCCGGATCTCGTCGGCCACCAGGAAGCAGGAGAGCAGGCCGATGCCGAACTGGCCGAGGAACTCGTGGCGGGAGAAACCCAGCTCGTCCCGTTTGGAGCTGCGGCCGATGGTGGCCAGCAGCTCGTGCACCTGCGCCTCGGTCAGGCCGATGCCGGTGTCGTGCACCCGCAGCGTGCCGTCGCCGGTCCGCTCCGGCGGTTCGATGTGGACCGAGGCGGGCGCGCCGGGATCGGTCGCCCGCCGCGCGGTGATCGCGTCGACCGCGTTCTGCATGAGCTCGCGTACGTAGACGCGCGGGCTGCCGTAGAGGTGGTGACTGAGCAGGTCGACGACGCCACGGAGGTCGACCTGGAAGGTGTGGTCCACGCAGTGTGCTCCCCGGTTCGATGCCGGCGCCCACCGTACCGACGATCACCGGGCACGCGCGTCCCCCTTTCGCCGCCGGATGGACGGTCGACCCGACCGGACCGTCGACCGGCTCGACCCTCGACCCGCCATCCCCCGCGATCTTGCACTTTCCGTCGGGACGAAACGGTGCACAAGCCACACAAGGGCGACCGAAACTGCAAGATCGCCGCGGAGGGGGCGGGGGCGGGGAGGGGCGGGGGCGGGGGTCACGGGGGCGGGCTGGCGTGTACTGGGGCCGGCTCGGGGGTGATCGCCGGCCGGTGGGAGAGGCCGGAGAGGCGCAGGGCGATCCGGCGCCGGGCCGGCGGGAGGCCGGAGAGGACACGCAGCAGCAGGTTCCGGGCCGGCCGGGTGGTGGGCGGCACGGCGGCGAGCCGGGTGAGCCGGTCGGCGAAGGCCACCACGTCCTCGGCCATCGGGCGGCGCCGCGCCGCGTACCCGTCGAGCAGCGCCTCGGGTCCTCCGGCGAGCACGTCGGCGAGGGTGGTGCCGAGGTCGACGGCGTCGACGATGCCGAGGTTCATGCCCTGCCCGCCGGCCGGGCTGTGCACGTGGCCGGCGTCGCCGGCGAGCAGCACCGGGCCGGTCCGGAAGGTCGCCGCGACACGGTGGTGCAGACGGAAGCGGGACCCCCAGAGCACCTCCCGGATCCGGTGCGGTCGACGTGTCGGGCCGCGCTCGTCGAGCAGCGCCTGGAGGTAGGCGGCGTCCGGGTCGGCGGGCGCCTCGTCGACCGCGGCCACCAGCCGGACCACCCCGTCGGGCAGCGGCGCCCAGACCAGCGGGCCGGCCCGGTCGAGGAAGAGCGACACCTCGTCGTACGGCAGCGAGCTGGTGACCCGCACGTCCGCGAGGACGAAGGACTCCGCCCCACCGGCGGGTCCGACGAACGCGATCCCCGCCCGCTCCCGCACGGTGCTGCGCATCCCGTCCGCCGCCACGACGTACCGCGCCCGCACGGTTGCGCCACCGCCGAAGGTGGCGACCGCGCCGGCGCCGTCGAGGTCCAGGTCGGCCATCTCGTACGGCCGCAGCACCCGCACGCCGGCCGCGTCGAGCCGGTCGGTGAGCACCTCCTCGGTGACCGCCTGGGAGACCATCAGCGCGTACGGGTGCACCGACGGCAGGGCGTGGAACGGCACGGTGAGCAGCACGCGGTCGCGGTCGCGCACGGTGAAGTTCCGGGAGCGGATCCCTCGGGCGACCAGCGGGGCGCCGGCGCCGATCCGGTCGAGCTCCTCCAGGGTGTACGCGTGCACGACCGCCGCCCGGGAGGTGACCGGCGGTCGTGGAAGGCGGTCCACCACGGTCACCCGGACACCCCGCAGGGCCAGCGTCAGGGCGGCGGTGAGCCCCGTCGGCCCGGCGCCCACCACCAGTACGTCCGTCTCCTCCGGCAGCATGGGCACCTCCGTCGACCGTCGTGCCAACACGTGTTGGCCAACTGTTGTTGGCCACGCTAGGCGCACCGGCACTGGCACGTCAACAGGTGTTGGCATACGGTCGTGGGCATGAACGAGGCCGCGCCCGTCCGCGCCGACATCTCCGGCACCGCGCCGCCCCGCGCCCGCCGCTCCGACGTCACCCGGGCCGCGATCCTGCGGGCCGCCCGGGACCGCTTCGCCGAGGACGGATACGACCGGGCCACGATCCGGGCCATCGCCGCGGACGCGCGGATCGACCCGTCGATGGTGATGCGGTACTACGTCAGCAAGGAGAATCTGTTCGCGGCGGCGGCCGAGTTCGACCTGCGCCTGCCCGACCTGACCGGCGTGGCACCGGACGCCGTCGGCGAGGTGCTGGTGCGGCACTTCCTGCACCGCTGGGAGGGCGACGCGACGCTGGTGGCACTGCTGCGCACGGCCAGCACCAACCCGGGCGCGGCGGAACGGATGCGCGGCATCTTCGCCGACCAGCTCAGCACGGCGGTGTCCCGCTTCGCGCAGGACCCCACCGAGGCACCCCGGCGGGCCGGGCTGGTGGCCAGCCAGATCCTCGGGCTGGCGCTGACCCGCTACGTGCTGCGCCTACCCCCGATGGTCGACGCCGACCCGGCGGAACTGGTCGCCTGGGTGGCGCCGACCATCCAGCGCTACCTGACGGGCAGCCGGGACTGACCGGCCCCTTCGTCAGCGGGACAGGCCCCCGGGCTGGTCGCCCTTCACGACGGGAGCCCGGACCAGGTTGCCCCATTCGGTCCACGAGCCGTCGTAGTTGCGCACCTGCGGGTAGCCCAGCAGGTGACGCAGCACGAACCAGGTGTGGCTGGAACGCTCACCGATCCGGCAGTACGCCACCACGTCGTCGGACGGGTCGAGCCCGAGCTGGTCGGCGTAGATGGTGCGCAGCTCGTCGGCCGACTTGAAGGTGCCGTCCTCGTTGGCGGCGGACTTCCACGGCTTGTTGACCGCACCGGGAATGTGGCCGCCGCGCAGCGCGCCCTCCTGCGGATAGTCCGGCATGTGCAGCATCTCGCCGGTGTACTCGCCGGGCGACCGCACGTCGACAAGCGGCCGGCCGGCGGCGACGTGCGCCATGACCTGCTCGCGGTACGCGCGGAGCGGCGCGTCGTCGCGCTGCGGCACCGGGTAATCGGCGCGCGACCGGGCCGGCTTGTCCCGGGTCAACTCCCGCCCCTCGGCGATCCACTTCTGCCGGCCGCCGTCGAGCAGGCGCACGTCGGCGTGGCCGAAGAGCGAGAAGACCCAGAGGGCGTACGCGGCCCACCAGTTGAAGTTGTCGCCGTAGAAGACGATGGTGTCCCCGCGGCCGATACCCTTGGCCGCGCACAGCTCGGCGAAGCTCTCCGCGTCGAGGTAGTCGCGGGTGACCTGGTCGTTCAGCTCGGTGTGCCAGTCGACCTTGACGGCGCCCGGGATGTGACCGGTGTCGTAGAGCAGCACGTCCTCGTCGGACTCGACGACGACGAGGCCCTCGTCGCCCAGGTGCTCGGCCAACCACTGGGTGGTGACGAGACGCTGCGGGTCCGCGTACGGCTGGAGTCGGGGATCGGGATCGTTCGGCACAGACATGATCCCCAAGGTACGCCGGATGGAGGGCCGGCGACCGGTCATCGGGGATCGGGTGCAGCGGATGGGACGCATCGCACGTGACAGTGACGAGACCCGCCCGACACCGAGGACCGACATGACCGTAGGGCACCGACCGGGGGGACCCGGTGCACCGCCGCCGCTGGAGTTCACCGGCTTCTACGAGGCGCACTTCCACCGCCTGGCGGTGCAGCTCTACGCGTACCTGGGGGACCACGCCGAGGCGCAGGACCTCACCCAGGAGGCGTTCTGCCGGGTGCTGGAGCGGTGGGACCGGATCAGCGCCTACGACGACCCGTCCGCCTGGGTGCGGCGGGTCGCCTGGAACCTGGCCACCAGCCGGCTGCGCCGGGTGCGTACCGCCGTCCGGCACCTCGCCAGGCAGCGGGAGGAGCACGTGCCCGGCCCGGGACCGGACCGGGTGGCGCTCACCGCCGCGCTGGCCGCCCTGCCCGCGAACCAGCGCCGGGCCGTCGTCCTGCACCACCTGGCGCAACTCAGCGTCGCCGAGATCGCCGACCAGCTCGGCGCGCCCGAGGGCACCGTGCGGTCCTGGCTGACCCGGGGCCGGGCAGCGCTGGCCCGCCACCTCACCGACCGGCAGGAGGCCCACCGTGCGTGAGACCGACCTGGACGACGTGTTCGCCGAGTTCGCGGCGCGGATCGCACCGACCTTCCGCCCACCGGGGGTCGCCGACGCGGCACGTCGCGTCCACCAGCGGCGTCGCCGCCGGCGCGGCCTGCTGGCCGGCGTGGCGGCCCTGTTCCTGGCCGGTCCCGGCGGGGCGTACGCGATGGCGGGCCGCGACGACGCGCCGACGCCCCCCGCACCCGAACCGAGCGCGTCGCCGGACGGCCGGTTCGTCGAGCGGGCGGTGGCGGTGCCCGGGGTGCCCGGTGCGCTGCGCCGGTTGGAGTTCGTCGACGCCCGGCACGGCTGGGCGCTCTTCGACACCTGCGACCAGGGCGACGACCAGGCGTCCAGCGACTGCCAGCGTGACCTGGCGCGCACCGAGGACGCCGGCGTGACCTGGTGGAGAACGGCGCTTCCGGCGGCGGCGGACGGGCCGAACCTGACCGGTTCCCCGTACGTCCTGCCCCTGGACGGTCAGCGGGCGACCGTCGTCACGGGCAAGCGGTACCTGGTCACCGTCGACGGTGGCGCCTCCTTCACCGACCATCCCCTCAGCGCGCCGCCGGAGGTGATCAGCCTCGCCGTGGGCAGCGACAGCGGATATCTGCTCCGGTGCCCGGAGGACCTGGTCATCTCCGGCACCGCGTGTCCCGGGCAGCGACTCGTCCGGGTCGACGGGACACCGATCCGGGCGCAGCCCCCGCTGACGTCCCGGTCGGATGGTCACAACCAGCTCGTCGAGGGCGGCGACGGTCGACTGTGGGTGACCACCCGGGAGGGCGACCGGCTGACCGTGTCGGTCAGCGACGACCAGGCGTCCACGTGGCGGGGGCTACCCCCGGTGGCCGGTGCCGCGCGTCTCCTGGTCTCTCCGGACGGCAGGGACGCCTGGCTGGTCGACAGCAGTGACCCCGGGTTCGACGCGACCGCCCCGAAGCGGCTGTGGAAGCTGGTCGGCGACCGCTGGCAGGAGCAGCCGGGCCTGCCGGACGACACGTCGACGGTGGCCGCGGCGAACGGCGGGGTGTTGCCGGTGACCAGCGCCTACGGCGGTGGCGGTTACTGGTTCGACAAGCGGTACGTCGACGAGCCCGCACTGGGCGGGACGGTGCGGTCCGGCGACGGTGACGCGTCGGTGCGGGTCCTTCCCGACGACACCATCGTCGTGACCGGCCCGGCCGGCACCTTCCTCGGGACCGGCTCCGGCGTCGACCGCTCCTGGACGCGGCACTACTGAGCCGCCACGGACACGCGGCCGGTCCACCACACACGGGGGTGGTGGACCGGCCGCGTCGCCGGTCAGGCGCGGCGGTGGACGAGCCGGCCGGCGAGCACGGTCACCAGGCAGGTGCCGTCGTGGGCGAAGACGGCCAGGTCGGCGCGACCGCCCGGAGCCAGCGTCGGCGGGACCGACGCGTCCAGCACCAGCAGGTCGCTGCGGTCGACGGCCGCCCGCAGCATCGGTTCGACGACGTACTCGGCCAGCACGGCGGTCACCCCGAGCCGTAGCAGCGCGTGGATCCGCTCGCGCGGCGTGGGCGCGGGTGGCAGCGGCGCGTCGTGCACCCGCCCCGGGCCCAGGGTGCCCGGCCAGCGGCGGACGCGCGCGCCCGCGTACTCCTGGGAGAGCTGGACCACCGGACCGACCGCGACGATGCGGTCGGCCCGGACCGCGACGGCGGCCGCTTCCGACGGCGGACCGCCGGGGGCGGTACGCAGCAGGGGTGCCGTGTGCAGGGTCAGCACGGTCAGTCGGCGACCGGGCTCAGTGAGGGCCGCTTGGCGGTGACCGTGTCGCCGGAGGAGCGGCCGGTGAGCCGGCGCTTGATCCACGGGGCGAGGTGCCGGCCGGCCCAGCGCAGGTCGTCGGCGCGGGCGGCCAGCCACGGCTTCGGCAACGGCCGCTCCGGAACGAGCAGCCAGTCCTCCTCGCAGCCCACCCCGAGCGCGGTCAGCACCTGCCCGGCGACCCGTCGGTGGCCGGCGGCGGAGAGGTGCAGGCGATCGGTGCTCCACAGCATCGGGTTGAGGAAGGTGTCGTCGGCGTAGAGGTCCACGAGGATCGCGCCGTGCCGCTCGGCGGTCTCGCCGACCGCCTGGTTCAGCAGTTCGATGCGGGGGGCGACGAGCCGCTGCCCGGGCAGGCGGGCCATCACGTCGGCGAACCGGAACAGGACCACGTCGGCGCCGCCGGAGCGCAGCCGCCGCACCACGTCGTCGAAGCGGGTGGCCAGGGCGTCCGGGTCGAAGGTACGGCGCAGCACGTCGTTGCCGCCCGCCGCGAAGCTGATCAGATCAGGCTTCATCGCCACCGCGGCGGGCACCTGCTCGGCCACCACACCCGGGAAGAGACGGCCTCGGATGGCGAGATTCGCGTACCGGAAGTCCGGACCCACCTCGGCCGCGAGCCGTGCGGCGACCAGGTCCGCCCAGCCCCGGTAGGTGCCGTCCGGGTACGCGTCGTCCATGCCCTCGGTGAAGCTGTCCCCCACCGCGACGTAACTGCGCCAGCGCATTCCCACCTCCGAAGGAAGGGCACCTTCTTAACGCCTGAGGTAGAGGAAGGGCCCCTTCTTAACAACGGACAGTCTGGCATCGGCAGCACGGCGGAGTGATCCCGCGCGCCGGGGAACGTGGCACAGGTCATCACCGGTCCGACGGCGGCGGCCCGACGGCGGGTCGGCGGTACGGACCCCACGCCACGAACCGCTCGAACAACTCACGCGGCGTCGGGCCGCCGTGCGGGTCGAGCCGGAACAGGTCGTGCGTCGCCTCGTAGTACAGCCCCGACAGGTAGACGGCCAGGTCGACCGGCTGGTCCGCGTACTCGACCTTCAGCAGCAGCCGGGCCTCCGCGCACGGCCACGGCCGTCCGCAGGCCCGGCACAGCCACAGCGGGCGCAGCGGCACGTGCGGGGGGCGGTCCGCGGGATGGGCGCGGGGCCGATCGGGGTACGGCCCGAGCCGGGGTACGGGAAGCGAGCGGACCGGATCGCACACGTGGACCTCCTCGAGGGCGGGATCACTGCGTGACAGTCTGCTGAGGACACCATTACTCTCGGAAGGCGTCGGCGTTGGTGTGGGGGCCCCTCGGGAGGCGTCGACGGTCGGTGCGCCCGCCCCTCGGAGACGCCGGGACAACCGTGGAGGAACTGTGGAAGGCGAGCCGACATCGGAGCTGATCCGGGCCCAACTTCGCCGGCTACGACTGCGCGCCGAGCTGAGTCAGGAGGAGTTCGGGAAGCTGGTGCACTACTCGGGGTCCCAGGTGTCGGCCGTCGAGCTGGGGCAACGGCCCCTCGACCGCCTGTTCCTCATGCGCGCCGACGAGGTGCTGGGTACGGGCGGACTGCTGATGTCGCTGCTCAAGCTCGCCGAGCGGGACGGCCAGCCGAGCTGGCTGCGTCCCTGGTTGGAGGCGGAACAGAACGCACGTCAACTCCGCTGCTACCACCCGACGCTCATTCCCGGGCTGCTGCAGACGGAGCACTACGCCCGGGCGGTGATCCGGGCCGACGACATGCTCAGCGACGGCGAGGTGGAGAAGAGGCTCGCGGTGCGGATGGACCGACAGGCGGTCCTGGCCCAGCCCGATCCACCGAAGTTCGTGGCGGTGATCGAGGAGGCGGTCCTCCGGCGGGCGGACGAGGCATTCCGGGGGCTGATGGTGCAGCAGATCGCTCACCTCGTCGAGTGCGCCGAGCGCCCCCACGTGAGCGTGCACGTCATCCCGGCGGAGATCAGCGCGCACGTCGGGTTGGCAGGACCGTTCACCCTGGCGCGTGGCGCCGATGGTGGATGGGTCGGCTACCTGGAGAGCCAGCTCGGCGGCACATCGGTCGACAGGGATGAGGAGTTGGCTATTCTGCTGGCCAGGTGGGAGAGCGTCCGCAGCGAGGCGCTGCCCCGGCGTCAATCCATGCTGCTGATGAAGGAAGTGATGACGTCATGGAGCTGAGCGGTGCGACCTGGCGCAAGTCCACCCGCAGCGGCAACAGCGAGTGCGTCGAGGTGGCCGACAACCTGCCGGGCGTCGTCGGCGTACGGGACAGCAAGGACCCCGCCGGGCCGGTCCTGACCTTCGCACCTGATGCCTGGCGGGCGTTCCTCGACCGCACCAGGCGGACGGCGTAACCCTGTCGAAGGGGTTCACCTCGACGGTTCGGCATGGTGCGTGGCGGTTCACGTCGGTGATCGCCGACAACCTCCGCACTCGCCCGCCCCTGCGGTGACCCGCCGTACCACCTTCGCGCCGAGGAGTGCCGCGGCCACGGCCGTCGCCGTCGCGGAGGTCCACAACGGATAGGCGAGGGTGCGACGGTCCAGCATCGTCCCCTCGAACGCCCCGCCGTCCGAGGTCAGCACACCGTGCAGGAGGCCGAGGCCGTGCAGGACCAGCACCGCGAGCAGACTCACCCGCCACCAGCTCACCGGGGCCGACCCGGCGGCCACACCGTGCAGGCCGCCCGCGTTGCTGCGCGCCTGGTGCAGCCAGACGGCGACGGCGGCCGCCGCGACGAGCGTCCCGAGTGCCCAGGTCCAGTCGGCCAGGGCGCTCACCATGCCCGTCGGCAGCGAAGCATCGAGAAGGGCGTACGCCAGCCAGGCGGGCACCACGTCCGGCTCGTCGTGGTCGACGATCGTGATCCGGTCCTCGTACCGACCCACGGTCAGGGTCGTGCGGAGCACGTCGAGGATCGCCCAGAGGACCAACGCGACCACCGCAGGCCGCGCCGTGACGTGCAGTCCGCACGATGGTTCCGCCGGCGGGGACGATCCACCGGAGAGTGATCCGCCGCTTGTCCTCGCGTCCACGGGCGCCCGTCCTCTCGCTGTCGCCAGTGACTGTTCCAAAGCATGATCGACTCGGCGTCATGGGAATCGGGGTGTCCGGGTGAGACTTCCAGCCCGACTTCACTGACATCGGGTGGATCTACGCCGGGGCGGGCCGGCGTCGGTGGGTCTCCGCGGCCGTCAGGATTCAGGGCACGTACGCGAGCAGGGGCGACGTCCTCACGGCGGCGGGCTCGGCGACCGTGTCGAGAACCGGAACCGCGAGTCGAGCACGGTGATTCCGTTCGCCTGCCGGACGAGGACCTTCCGGTCGGCGGTGAAGTGGATGCTGAGGATCTCACCCTTCACCGGCAGATCGACGGACCTGCCAGTCGTGGTGTCCACCACCGCGAAGCTGCCGTCCTGGCGGGAGACGGCGGTACCCTTCCAGCCGACCGCGACGTACCGGCCCTCCATCGACACGCTCCGGACGGCCCATCCGTCGTACCGGGCGGCCTCCTCCGCGGGCGGGTCGTAAAGGTAGGCGCGGCTGACGCCGGGGCCGGACACGTACGGCTCGCCGTCCATGACCGCCGCCAGGTAGCGGCCGTCCGGCGACCACCAGCGATCCCGCTCCATTCCGGGATCCCCGCCCAGAATCTTGCCGGCGCTCATGTCGACCGAGCGGTACGGGCCGTCGCCCAACCGCACCATCAGCAGGTCGCCGCCTTCCCAGACGAGAGGGTTCCCGCCCAGGCAGACGACGTCGGTGGCGACCTGCCGCTTCCTGGAGCCGTCGACCGCGGCCGTCATCAGGGTGCCCACCCCGGAGGCGGCTCCGTCCTCGACCCAGGCGAGCCGGCGGCCGTCCGGCGAGACGGTGATGCTGTTGCCGACGCAGGGATCGTCGCCCAGGGGAACGCGGGCCAGCACGCTGTCGTCGGCGCCCCGCACCGCGCGGACGATCGCGTCGCCTCCGGACCGGCCGACGTGGTAGCGGGTGCCGCCGAGCACCGCTGACCCGGGGGGTGTGGTGTCGGTGACCGACGGGGACGGGCTCTGCCGGGAGCCGGACGGTGCCGGTGTCGGCGGGACGTCCCCCGACGGGTCGAGCGTGACGGTGGGGGTGCCGGCCGGCAGCGGACTTGTCCCGTCCGCCTTGGGCATCAGCGCGAAGGCCGTCCCGGTGGCCGCGCCGACCATCACCACGGCCGTCGTCGAGGTGACGACGACCCGCTGGATGCCGAGCCGCCGGGACGTACGCAGCGCCCGGTCGCGCAGGTCGACCGGGGTGACCTCGTCGGCCAGATCGGTGAGGTCGAGCCGGAGGCGGTCGTCGTTCATCGGGCGGTTCCTTCCAGGACGTACAGCTCGGCCAGCTCGGGTGCGACGGCGCGCATCCTGGCCAGGGCCTTGGAGGTCTGGCTCTTGACAGTAGTCAAGAGCCTAAAAAAGCCACATTTGTAGACCGGCTCGGCACAAGGCGCGCGTTGCATCCGCGCTAACGTCAACGCACGTGAGAGTGACATGGGTCACCCCCCCATCCAAAGCCTATGCACAGTAAAGTCTTTTCAGAAGTCACGGGGGGTTGGCCGCCGTCGTTGCTTCTTCGCCATTCCTTATTCAGGAGGTCCCATGCAGGACGTTGTGAAGCGCTTCGCGAAAGCCCTACCAAAAGCAGCAGTTGTAGGCGCACTCTCGTTTGCAGCAGTGAACATCTTGGTGCCATCAGCAGCGACGGCAGGCACTAGTACTAAGACGAACGGCTGCTACGCCCAGTGGTACTCCACCTACTTCAAGGGTGTCTGCGAGTCGACCACCCAGAGGGGCTACTACCAGCTTAACGCCTACTGCGACTACGAGGGCGACTATCACGGCGACTGGTATCATAAGGACCGGGGCTACTCCGGGACGTTCGATGACGACAGCTGCACCTTCCGCGTTACGGGTGGATACGTCGCCTACGCCGGTAGCTGATCGTTAAGGAATTCGACAACGAGACGGCTTATAGTAGATGGCGGGGCGCCAGCATTGGCGCTCCGCCATTCTCAACGAGAGGTATCAGATGGGTTCAGTGGCAAGCCTGACAAACCTTACTCAAGGTTATGGCCGTCACCGGGTGTTCGAGGGCTTCAACTTGGACGTCGAGGTGGGCGTTCTCGGCGTGCTGGGCCCTAATGGAGCAGGAAAGACAACGTTGCTGCGTACGATCGCAACCGCTCTCCCACCGAGCGCAGGCACTCTTCAAATACTCGGGCACCAAGTTGCGTCGGAGCGTGAGGCCCGGATTGCACGTCGCAACATTGGCTTCCTTCCACAAAGCTTCGGGTTCATGCCCTCCTTCACCGTGGAGGATTTTGTTAGATACTGTGCCTGGTTGCGAGATGTGCCGGCACAAGAGATCGAAGCTGCCTCAGCATTAGCCATTGAACGCGTTGGGCTGGTTGACCGACAGAATTCAAAGATGAAGACATTATCGGGTGGGATGCTTCGCCGAGTCGGTATTGCGTCGTCTATCGTAGGTTCGCCCAAGCTGCTGCTGTTGGACGAGCCCACCGTCGGACTCGATCCTGCGCAGAGGCTGGATTTCCGGGCCCTCGTACGATTTTTTGGCGATGTGGCAGTCGTCCTAAGTACCCATCTCGTCGAAGATATCGCTGCGGTTTGTGACACGGTGGTAGTCATTGATCGAGGCCAGGCTCGTTATCTCGGAACGCCAAAGGAGCTTGCGGCGCTTGCTACGAAAGAGGCGCCCGGTGATAGCGACTTGGAGAGGGGTTACATGACTGTCCTGGGTGCGCAAAGGAGCTTCCAGCCCCAATGAAAGCATATTTCCTCGAACTCCGAAATTCGCCGCTTAAATGGTGGTTTGCGGTTTTCGTGATTATGGACCTGGTGGCGGTGTTTGGTCGCAGTCGCTATTGGATTGGAGTTTGGCCGCAGGCGAGCGCGGCAGTTCAGGTCCCCTCGTTATTCTTCGCGCCCGTTCTTGCCGCTGCAGCTGCTTGGGCGGCTGGCCGGTCCCATCGTAATCAACTCCAAGACCAACTTCGCGTGGCAGCGATACCATCCTGGCGAATTGACGCAGTTCAGCTCGCAGCATCTGTCACCTTCGGAATTGCCGCCTATGCTGTGGGCGCTCTTGCCGCTGCTGCTGTTAGCCTGAATGAGGCTGGCCCTGGCTTCTTGTGGCCCGGTTACGTGCTCCTTGGCGCAAGTGTGATTGTTGCTAGTGCGGCTATTGGCCACTTAGTCGGCGCACTCTCGCGGTCATCGTTGGCGACGCCGGCAATCTGCGGGCTAGGGCTATTCGTCGCTCTCGGGACGACCGGCCGGCGAGCGGAGCTGTTCGTTCTCTCCGGCTCCCCTAACGAACGGGTGGCGGCTGTTCCACTCCTCGCGCGATTGGTCGTCTCCCTGGGCCTCGTAGCGATGGCCATCCTTATCCCCTCTCTCGTGCGGACACCCCGCTTTAGCGCGAAATCGGCCGTTTCTTTTTGCCTGCCGGCGCTAATAGCCACCGCAGCTATGGCCTTGGGTGTCGTTGGCACGGCGAATTCTGGCCGGCTGGTCGTGGATCGGGCCGCTCCGCAGGCCTTCGTCTGTACGAACACTCACCCGAAGGTGTGCCTGTGGCCGGAGGATCGAAAGTACCTCCCTTTAGCTACCACGATGATGGAACGACTGAACGCCATACCGGCAGGCATACTGCAACTTCCTGAAGCGTTCTATGAGTACGGGCTACGCGATCGCCACAAATACTCGTCAGACTTTCTCATAGCTGAAGGCCATCCTTGGTCGATGTCGAGTGGTATTGCTAGCGCTATTCACGAGATGACGTTTCCACCATATTGCCAGGCGATCAACGAGGTGGAGGAAGACCGAAGGCTTGCGGCTCGATTCGATGTAGGTCAGTGGCTTGAAAGCCGACTTAATGGCGAGGGGCAACCAGCTAGTGTGGGTGGAGGGCGACCGGGCGTCGACAGGCAGGCCATTGAGGAGCTTTTGAAGCAGCCCGAAGAGGTGCAGGCGGAGTGGGTACGCCAGCGCGTCAAGATTGTTAGCGAGACTCGCTGTGCAACCTAAGTTCCCGAACGCCTTCCTGTACTTTAAAGCGCATCACGGCTACCTTTTGATTGCATCAGTGGCAATCGTGGCGGTTGGTCACTACCTGTCAGGCAATCTGTCGCTAGTACTACCTGCAAACCAGCCGCTAAATGTACCTTTGCGCCGAATTATCCCGTTGGCCTTCGTCTTTGCCGCCTGTGTCGTTATGCATTGCCCTGCTGCCGACTTCGAGAATGCCGGTGGCCGCAATGCGGGTCGAGCAGAATTTTTTTCGCTAGTAGCTGCGACGGTCCTCGCTGGAGGATTGCTCGGTAGTGTTGAGTTGGCAGTCAGTTCGCTCTCTGGAGCGGCAGTCGTGCTGCGTTCGTTCATTATCTGGCTAGGGATTGGGATGCTTTCGGCCAGGATCTTCGGACCAGGCCTTGCATGGATCTTGCCCCTTTGCACGATATTTCCCATCGCATACCTAGGTCAGTTGCCAGACAACACGCCTCATTGGTGGAACTGGACGATGCAGCCGGCAAGCAACGTGCCGCTGTGGCTCCTTATGGTATGCAGCCTAGTAACCGGGTCACTCGCACTATTGCTGCGATCGTGGCGGGCGGTCGGATTAGGATTGGGAAGACTGCGTTGAGTTGGCCGTCCAGTAGGAATGCCACTGCGAAAGGTCGTCTCCTCTCGGGGGTAGCGGTTGTTCATCAGAAAGCTTTTCCTCAGCTAGCTAGCCATTCCCAGAGCGATTAACGTCAACTTGTGAGCGAGCGAGCGGACGGTGGCCACATGTCGTCTTTCGGGTCTCTGATCCTAAGGGGTCCTAACGAAATGATGTTGGGCGTAACTGGCTGGACGTGAGGATCGTTCTGTGTGAACGTGAGGAGGGGCGAGCAGCCGCCGTGGAGCGTCTCGGACGAACTCTGGCCGAGATCGCACCGCTGCTGCCACCCCGACCGCCACGCAGGCACCGGTTCCCGGGCCGTAAGCCGATCGATGATCGCAAGGTGTTGTGCGGGATCCTGTTCGTGCTCTACACCGCGATCCCGTGGGAGTACCTACCCAGGAACTCGGGTTCGGGTCGGGGATGACCTGCTGGCGCAGGTTGCAGGACTGGAACGACGCCGGCGTTTGGCAACGACTACACGAGGTGCTGCTGGGCAAACTCCGCGCTGCCGACCAGCTCGACATGTCGCGGGCGGCGATCGACGGCTCTCACATCCGGGCGCTCAAGGGCGGCCCAAAACTGGTCCGAGTCCGGTCGACCGCCGCGAGCCAGGCTCGAAACACCACGTCATCACCATGCGGGCGGCATCCCCTCGCCGTCAGCCTGACCGGCGGCAACCGTCACGACTTCACCCAACTACTACCCCTGGTCGACAAGATCCCCCAGATCAAGGGCATTCGTGGTTGAACCCGGCGACGACCCGAGCGGATCTACGCCGACCGGGGCTACGACTATGACTGCTACCGCCGGGACCTGCGGGCCAAGGGCATCACGCCGGTCATCGCCCGACGCGGCGTCGGCCACGGCTGCGGACTCGGCACCCGACGGTGGGTCGTCGAGCAGACCATCGCCCTGCTGCGCTGGTTCCGCCGGCTACGGATCCGCTGGGAGATCCGCGACGACATCCACGAAGCGTTCCTCACCCACGCCTGCGCCATCATCTGCTGGCGCAGACTCCAACGCTCAAAGAGTTAGGAGCTCTAACTAAGGCGCGTTGGGGCGTTGGGTAAGCCGCTCGGGTCGCTGTTCACCGGTAGTCAAGTAGCGCAAGAAGCCAACCAACTCCACCTAAATCCTTAACGAGCGACGAGTCGGGCAGGTGACGAGCAGAAGATGTCTCTCACAATGGCCGACGTCCATAAGAGCGGAGGCGTACAGTTCAGCGAGATTCGATCACGTGTACGACCGCATCTCGTGTGGATTGAGAGAACGATGTTCGAGGTGGACTTTCTGCCGGTGGAGAACCGGGACCAGGACGGCGGCAAGAGTGGCGACGCCATCGCGATCAATTTCACGTGGCACGCCGAGCAGCGGCAAGCCGTTGTGGTGATCGACGGCGGCTTCAAGGACACCGCCGACTCACTGGTCAGCCATATCAGGGAGTACTACGGCACGAACGTGGTGGACCTGATGATCTCCACCCATCCCGATGCGGACCACCTGAATGGACTGGCAGGCGTCGTGGACGCCCTCGATGTGCGGGAGCTGATGGTCCACCAGCCCCGCGCACACGCCCGTGACGTGTCCGACTTCAGCAATCTCGAGGCCCTGGACGAACTCCTGGATAGGGCCAAAGCCCGGAACGTGGTGGTGAGCGAGCCCTTCACCGGAGAGTCGCGGTTCGGTGGTCAGCTGACGGTGTTGGGGCCGACGACCAGCTATTACGAGAGCCTGCTGGCGCAGCAGTTGTGGGAAGCCAAGCACTTGGCCGCGTCGGCGACGTCCGCCAGGGGCTGGTGGCAGCGAGGGGTCAACCTCCTCGAACGAGCAGTCGACTGGCTACCACTGGAGACGCTGACCGATGACGGCGACACCAGCCACCGGAACAACTCCTCGGTGATCACGTTGCTGACTCTCGACGGACAGCGGATGCTGTTCACCGGAGACGCCGGCATCCCCGCCATGACGGCCGCCGCCGATCACTACGAGAACACATACGGGTCTTTCGCGTCATCCCCGCTGTCCTTCATGCAAGCACCGCACCACGGGAGCAAGCGCAACCTGGGACCCACCCTCCTGAACCGCATCCTCGGCATGCCCAACTCGCCGCACGCGCTCTCGACGATCGCCTTCATCAGCTCCGCCAAGGCGGCTCCGAAGCATCCCTCACCGAAGGTGGTCAACGCCCTAAAGCGTCGAGGTTGCTTCGTGGGAGCGACCGAGGGGAACCCCATCTGCCACAACTCCGGAACGCTGGCGCGTCCGGGATGGGGAACCCTGCAACCACTCCCGGCGCTGGCCGAGGACGACGATGAAGCTTAGTGAGGCGGTCAGCGGCTTTGACTCCTACAGCCGGCGGGCTCGCATCTATCCAGCGATGCTCGCCGTGCTACCCGTCGCACTGATCTCGACGCTACTCACAACCAACAAACCGCTCGTAGCGCTGAGCCCGATCTTGTTGAGCGCAGGAACCTTGTTCCTTGCCAGCAACATCGTGCGCGTACTCGGCCAACGCACGCAGCAGCGCCTGATCGTGACGTGGGACGGCATGCCCACGACAAAACTGCTCCGATTCCGCGAGGCTCAGAACAGCGTGATGTTGCAACGGCGTCGGCAAGCCTTGGAGGCGCTGTTTAGTGCTCCCCTACCGACCCGTCGCCAAGAAGCGGCCAACCCCCAGAAGGCGGATGAAGCCTACATCGCGGCAACCCGCTGTCTGATCACCCATGTGCGTTCGCGACCAGGCCAGTTTCCCCTCATTGATCACGAGAATGCCACCTACGGCTTCGCACGCAATCTGCTTGGTGTCAAACCGCTCGCGCTCGTCGTGCTCACCGCGTCGGTTGCGGCCGACGCCGCCATCTACTTGCGCGATGGGCTGACAGGTCCGCTCGTCGTGGTCGGCGGACTGCACTTGGCCCTCGTCGCCGTCTGGTTCTTCTTCATCCGCCCCGCGTGGGTTCGCCAAGCCGCTGAGACCTACGCCGAGCGGCTCCTCGAAGCGCTGGACCTACCGCCCGATCGGGCTATGAACGAGCAGGACGGTAGCGGAGACCAGACGCCCAGCCTCTCAGGGGAGTAACAGCGCTTCGCGAGGAAGGACGTCTTCTGTCGCGGGTGGCCTGCGATTGACCCGGCACCTACAGCAGTCATCACGCACCATGCGTCACCATCTCGAACACTCAATGTAACGATCGGCCCTGAGGGCGCGCGACGCGCGGGGTGATCGGCCTAAGAGAGGTGGCCTGCGCGGGCCTAGGCTGGGCGGTTGCACGACCATGGGCGAGCGTAGAGGGTGGAGCGGGTGCGGAAGTTGACGTTGCCGCAGTTGGAGCGGCATCTGTTCGCGGCGGCGGACATCCTGCGGGGCAAGATGGATGCCTCGGAGTTCAAGGAGTACATCTTCGGGATGCTGTTCCTGAAGCGCGCGTCGGACATGTTCGACGCCGAGCGGGAGCGGGTCGTGGCCCGCTACGCCGACCGTGGTCCGCAGGAGGCCGAGCACCGCGCCGAACAGCCGGAGTCGTACCGAGAGGCGTTCTTCGTCCCGAAGAACGCCCGTTGGAACCACCTCCGGCGGCTGCATGACAACGTCGGCGACGGTATCAACAAGGCACTGGCCGCCTTGGAGGACGCCAACCCGGACTCGCTGGAGGGGGTCGTCCAGCACATCGACTTCAACCGGCAGGTCGGGAACTCCCGCATTCCGGACAAGAGGCTTCGGGACCTGATTGCGCACTTCAGCAAGTACCGGCTGCGCACCGAGGACTTCGAGTTCCCGGACCTACTCGGCGCCGCGTACGAGTATCTAATCAAGGAGTTTGCGGACTCGGCCGGCAAGAAGGGCGGCGAGTTCTACACCCCGCGGGCCGTGGTCCGGATGATGGTCCGGCTCGTAAAGCCGACCGAGGGGATGAGCGTGTACGACCCGTGCTCGGGCTCCGGCGGCATGCTGATCCACGCAAAGGAATACGTGGAGGAGCACGGCGGTAACCCTCGCAACCTACTGCTGGCCGGGCAGGAGAACGCGGGCAGCGTCTGGTCGATCTCGAAGATGAACCTGCTGTTGCACGGCATCCCCGACGCGAAGATCGAGAACGATGACACCCTGGCTAACCCGCGCCACGCGCACGGGGGTCAGCTCGACCTGTTCGACCGGGTGCTGTCCAACCCGCCGTTCTCGCTGAACTACTCCATCGACGGCATGCGCTACAGCAACCGCTTCCGCTGGGGCTGGGCACCCGAGGGCGGCAAGAAGGCCGACCTCATGTTCGTCCAGCACATGCAGTGGATGCGCTAGTTCGGCGGTTCTAGGCCCGTAGGCCCGCGGCTTCCTGCAGTGCACCTAGAGACCGATCGCGGGGCGCATCATCATCAGTTGGCATCTGGCGCGGTCCTGTCCGCCAACCACTGCTGTCGTCTGTGCTCCTGTCAGGCGTTGTCGGTGTTTGGCGATGCTTTCGCTGCCTTCTCGCTGCCCTGCGGGCGATCGTGTTGACCACTTCTGTTGATCGGCGCCGTCAGGTGGTGAGTCGCTCCATGGGATTGGGCTGACCCTCCCGCAGTTGCGGGAGCCTGCGCATGATCTCAAGGAAGCAGAGGACGAACGTCTGCCGGGCGTCGTATAGGTCGAGTCGCGAGACTTTCCCCTCATGGACCGTCTCGCTACGGGCAACGTAGAGGGCTTCGACCGATGCTTGATAGCGCCTAGTGCCGCTCACACCCCGTAGCAGGGTCTGTGTTCGCATAACTAAGCGGGCTTTTACGCCGCCTTCGAATCTATCAGTTAGCAGCATCTCAAAGGCGGTCGCGAGGCTAATGACGGCCGTCCAGTCGTCGCGGCCGGGCTGAAAGGACCTTCTAAAAAACGTCACTGCCTCCATGATCTTGCGGTGGACATTGCCGATCGTGCTATTTTGCATGCCTACGCTGTGCCTAAGGTAGCCAGCAAACAGCTGCTCCAGAGATGAGAAAATCTGTGCGCTGCGGGCACTTTCCCGTCGAAAATACCGTGGGTCGATGTCCACTGCCAGGCCCGCCATCTCTCGGACCTGACTACTGTCGTGGATGGGTACCGATTCCCCCCGAAGAACCTCCTCGTGGCCGCCAGCCAAGACGAAGTAGTGGTTGACGTCGGTGGTCTGCCAGTTGTTGATCGCTCCGGAGCTGAAGAACCACCCCGTTTCGTCCTTGCGGCGGCTCTGCATAGCTGCCATCATGACGATGCTCGCTGTAATGACCTGCAACCGGCCCAGCGTTAAAAATTCGGTCTCGTTGTAATAGCCGGCAATCGTCGTCATGCGAGCAATCAGGAGCGGGTTTCTCTCCAGCCAGTCGGCACCACGGCTTTCTCGCCAGTGCTGAATTAGAGATTGATCCAAGTGCTTGGTCACGCCGAGCCGGGTTCGCGCGCCGTCAATAAGGGACATGGTTCGTCGAAGGTTGTTGGTCTGCAGAGTTACGACATACCCGGCACCGGGCCGTACGAGCGTGTAGGTGGTCCCGCGGAAGGGCTGTAGTAGCCCGGCGGCGAGCACGCCGAAGGAGTGCAGAGGGAAGATCACCAAACCAGGAGCGTTCCGCTCGCTTCGGCGGAGTCGCTTCAACACCGACACGACTGGGTCCGAGTCGCCATTCTTAACTGCATCGAAGAGTAGCTCGTCCAACGTGTATAGGCCGACGCCAAGGCCACGCTGCCACAGTTCTCGCGCCAGTCCGTTTCGCACGTTCTCCAGGTGGAAGTTGATGGCACGAACGCCCTCATCGATATCGTCGCGAATTAGCTCTGCGGCGAAATCGTCGAGATATCGGAACTGTGCGAGGTCCTCGGCGTGGCTGGTAATGTACTCGACCGAGCCAGCGATAGTGAGCTTTTTGATGACCTTTTCCGCGTGGATCTTAGCGGAGATGCCTTCGATCGGCTCCAGTTGGCTCACGTGCTCGCTCCTTAGGCCGACCGAATTTTGGGGGTGTCCAAGCTGCACATGTTCGAGCCGGCCCGCGTGGTGGTGCAGGGCGACGGTGTGCGGCTCTCCTTGCTATGAGCGGGGACGGGGCGTCTCTCGGGGCCAGTAAGCGCGTTCGCTTCCCCTGATGGCATCAGGTCTACCGACCTCCACTGGCCGAGACAAGACGCGTTCGGTCGAAAATCTCCGGCGAGGAGATGGCTCAGTTGGCTCACCCGCCGGCGCCTCTGGTCCGTAGCCCTGGGCGATGCGATCTCCTACGACCGCTCCCGACATCGGCCCCTCTTCCGATTCCGCCGGTTTATCAAGCGGCGACAGCCGTCATGCTCACTGAATGATTTCGTCTACCGGTCCTCGACTGGGTGCCGGTCGATGCGAACCAGCCGCGGAAGCGGGCTGGAGCGTGCGCCTTGCTGGCAGCACGACCGCGATACGGCGCCGGCCCCGTCTGCACGACGGCCGGGCTGTGCCGACGCGCCAGCGTCATGGCGCGTCGGGCGTTGCGCGCCGCAGAGCACATCCCCCGCTGGCTTGCGCACTGCAGGTTGCGGCAGTCGCCGCGCTCATCGGGCTGGTGAGCGGCGACGACGTCGAAGGCGAGCCGCCACAGCAGCGGATCAATCACATCATCGGGCAGCACGGCCACGGCGCTGAGTCGTTCACGGGTCACGGCGGAAGACCTTTCATCGGCGGGTCACACCGCTCGACCTCACCTGTTGGGGTCGAGCGGCAGACACCATCGACGCTCACCTCTGCCCGGAGGTCAAGTCGTCGCGCAACTCGCCTCGGGGCTGCCACGCCGGATCAGGCCGCTTGGTCCTGGGGGCCGAACTTCCAAGTCCAGTCGAGGCGGTGGCGGCCGAAGGTGCGGCGTTCGCCCTTGAACCCGGCGCGCAGGAGTTTGATGTCGGCGACGAGGCGGATGATCTCCCGCTTGACCGGGATGTCGTCGCCGAGTTCTTGCCACGCCTGCACCGCTTGGTCCCCGATGCGCCCGCGCAGCACGGCGGGGATCCCGGCGTCGGCGGAGCGTTGCTCGTACTCGGCGATCTGCGCCAGGAGGCCCTTCTCGGCACGGGCATAGGCGATCGCGGTGACCTCACCCTCCTCACCCAGCTTGCGCCAATCCTCCAACTCCCCGCGCAACCGTTGCGCCTCCGCACGTGCGTGGGCGACTTCCTCGTCGGTGGCGCTGGTGGCGGTGAGGATGTCGTACACGTCGGGGCGCGACAACCACGCCACCACAGTGCGCTGCACATACTCGTCGAGGAACTCGGCTTTCACCGCGGCGCACCGCTTGTGCAGGCAGGAGTACACCTGCCCCGTCCAGCCGTGCCGGTTCACCTTCTGCGATGACAGCGGCCCGTCACACACGCCACAGCGCACCAGGTACGACAGCAGATGCACCGCACGGGCGGGCCGGGTCGTCGTGCGCGACGGGTCGCCCAGCATCCGTACCACCGACCAGTACGTCTCCTCGTCGACGAGGGCGGGCCAGATGCCGTCGCCGACAATCTCGCCTCGGAGCACCCGCTTGCCGATGTAGGCCGGGTTCATGACCTGCTTGCGCAGGATGCCGCGCCGCCAGAGTCCTCCCTCGGAGGCGGGGATGCCGAGCCGGTTGAGTTCGGCCTCGATAGCGGTTAGCGGCGTGCCTTCGGAGATCTTGCGGAAGTTGTCCCGCACCAGCTGCGCCCGCGAGTACTGCGTCACCGTTCCGTCGGCCGCCACGGCCGTGCGGATCTCGGTGTCCGGCTCCTGACGGAGCAGGGCACGGGTGCGCTGGTCGTAGATCCGCCGGTACCCGTAGGTGACCTTTCCGTGCGGGCGGCCCGCTTCGGCAGCGCCGACGATGCCGCGTAGCACGTTGTCGCGGATCGAGTCGGCCATCCACTCGGCCTGCACGGCCTGGAAACCGAGCATCATCCGGTCGTTCTTGTCCCGCAGGTCGTACAACACCCCGCCGACCAGCCAGAAGTTGAGACCGACTTCGTGGCACATGTCGCGGATCTTCACGAACACTGCGAGGTCGCGTTCCTTGCGGGAGATCTCCCAGACCACGAGCACGTCGCCCTTGCCCGCGCGGATCTGCTCGATCAGCAACTCGAACTGCTCTCGCTCCTTCGTGGCGCGGCGGCTGGCAGAGCGGTGGTTGTCGGTGAACGACCCGGCGTCTGTCCAGGACCGCTTCGTGATCTCCGCGAGGTTGAGCACTCCCTGGTCGTGGACGCTCTTGCCCTGTTCCTTCTTGTCCTGACTCGCGCGCTGATACCGCAGCGCCCGCACCTGCCCGCAACCCGCAAGTAGCGCGTCCTTGCTGTCGAACCGGCCCTGATTCCCCGACCGGGCCTTGCGCCGTACCATCAGAACCGTCCCCCTAGATCGACGTTCGTGTCGGCAACATCGACCATAGCTTCTAACGATTCTTGACAGTGCCGACGGTGACGCCGAGCAGGTCGGCGGCCTCGGCCTCGGTACGGTCCTCGAAGAACCGCAGGACCAGCACGGCGCGTTGCTTCGCGGAGAGCTTCAGCAACGCGGCCTGCAACGTGATCCGCAGGGTCGTCAGGTGGGCGTGGTCGGGGGTCGAGTCGCCTCCGCGTGGCTCGGGCATGTCGCCCGGCATCGACTCGGCCACCCTGCGGCGGCGCCACCAGGAGACCTGCAGGTGGTACATGGTCTTGCGGGTGTACGCCTCGGCGTTGCCGCTGTGGTGCAGGCGGTCCCAGGAGCGGTGGGTCCGGGCCAGGGCCGACTGGACCAGGTCCTCGGCCAGGTACTGGTCGCCGGTCAGGAGGTACGCCGAGCGCAGCAACGCCGGCGTACGGGTCCGCACGAACGAGTCGAACTCATTCAGGAGAGGGTCCACACGAGCCGATCCTTGGGGTCAGGTGGTGCATCAGCGTGATGCACTCCCAGACGTCACCCCCGTCCGGCAAGGTTGCCGCCGCCGTCAGGGAGATTCGCGCACAGCGACGGCCCCGGCGCTGAGCGCCGGGGCCGTCGCCGTACCTGATCGTGCGACTCAGTTGACGGTGACGGGGACGACCTTCGGCGGCTGTTGCACCTGCCCGTAGTTGTCGACCGCCCTGATCGAGACGGTGTAGGCACCCGCCGGGACCACCGGCGACGTGTAGGCGAAGTTCGACCCGGGCGATCCCTGGCTGGTGAGGAAGGCCGGGATCCAGGTCGAGCCGCCGCCGAACACGCCGGACGAGTTCATCACCTGCCCGGAGGCGTTGACGATCTGGATGTCCACGCGCAGCATGCCGACGTCGTCCACGGCACGTCCGGTGACCACGATCCTCGAATCGGTGTAGACCTGGCCGTCCTGCGGGGTGAGGCTCGGTTCCAACCGTGGGTCGAGGTCGCCCGGGTAGACGAGGTACCGGGCGGTGGCGCCGGAGGTCGAACCGTCCAGTTGACCCGCCGTGTCGACGGCCCACGCCTCGACGCTGTACTCGCCCTTGGTCGGCAGGTCGATCGGCAGGGTGAACGTGGTGCTCGTCGCGCCGGGCGAGGCGAGCGTGGCGTTCACCGTGGCGAAGCTCGCCGCCATGGTGCCGTTCGGCTGCACGTACCGGCCGGTGTCCAGGTCGCGCAGCGCCACCCGTACGCCCTGCACGCCCTTGTCGTCGGTTGCCGTGCCGGCCAGGTTCAGGCGCAACTGCTCGACGTTCTGATCGACGCCGGTGAAGCTCAACAGACCGTTCGGGAACGCGTCACCCGGTACCTGTGCGGTGACGCTGAGCCGGCCCAGGTTGGCGTTCGGCGTCGTCAGACCCAGGTTGTCGGTGGCGCGTACCCGAAAGTCGTACACACCGGGGGTGAGCGGCACCGTGGTGTAGGACCAGTTGTACGACGGGGCGCTGAGGTTCGTCGGCGAGATCCGGTGGTAGGCCGCGATCGAGTCGGTGCCCCACGTGCCGTCGGCGGCCAGCGACTCCCGGGTGGTGGTGTTGCGGAGGTAGATCTCGACGGACCGCACGGTGGCGTCGTCGCTCGCGGTGCCGGAGAACGTGATCGTGCCGCCCGGTGCGACGGTGAGCGGCGCGGCGGCGGTGGGCGGCGTCATCGGTACGGGGGTGGCGATGGTCACCGCCGGCGGGACGCCGGTCGTCGAGACCGTCCAGTCGCGGGTGTCGCCGCGCAGGTCGCTCTGACCGGCGCTGTCGATGGCGGTGGCCGTCATCTTCCACTCGCCCTCGATGGGCAAAACCACCTCGAACTGCCAGGTGGCCGAGAGCGCCCCGACCACATCCGGCTCGCCGCGGAACGTGTTGTGAACCGGGGCGACCGTCCCGTCGTCCTGCAGATACCGGTTGTCCGGCGTGCGGAACGAGTAGGTCATCGCGCTGACGCCCTTGTCGTCGGTGGCGGTGCCGGTGGCGATGAAGCTCGTGGTGGTGAGCAGGCCACCGGCCGGCGCGGTGATCCTCGTCGTCGGCGGCAGGTCGTCGTACCGGAAGGTCTCGATCTTCTTGACGGCCTTCGTGGCGTCGCTCGTCCCGTCGCGCGCCACCGTCCTCGCCTGGACCAGGTATTCGCCGGAGGGCAGCGACACCGGGAGGGACCACGACGTGGAGGCGCTGTTCGGCGCGGCGACCGTGGCGTTGATGCTGTTGGCCGCACCCCACGAGACGAGGTTGTCCTGCAGGTACTGCTTGGAACCACGGTTCTGGATCTGGACCTCGACCCTGCTGACGCCGGCCGGGGCCTTCGCCCCACCGTCGATCACGAACGACTCGTTGGCGGACTTCACCGCCCCCTCGATCGGCGTGACGATCGTCGTGTCCACCGCCGCCGGCGCCGGTGCCCGGGACAGGTCGAAGAACCCGACCCGCCCCACCGTCTTGTCGCCCTTGACGTTGCCGTCGCCACCGACGAAGAGCCCGCGCGACGTGGCCAGCATGGCCTTCTCGCCCTCGTACGAGTTGGAGCCGGGGTTCCACTCCAGGGCGGTGCCGGTGGCCGGGTCGAGCGCGCCGAGGTGGTCACGGCGGACCACCTGGTCGCCGAGACCGTAACCGCTCAGGCCCTGGCCCGTGCCGTACCCGACGTTGTCCAGGCCCGGCCACGGGACGTTCGAGGTGGGCGATTCCTGCCAGCTGAAGTGGCCGCCGACGTACACGGCCGTCTCGGTGACGGCGACCGAGTAGATGCTGTCGAAGTGACGGGACACCCACTTCGGCTCGACGTTGTCGTTTCCGGTCATCGGAAACGCGATCGCGGTGTCGTTGATCGGCGGGCGGTCGCCGCCCGAGCCGCTGGTGACGACGAAGTAGGAGTCGTTCGGCGCGATGTCACCGGCGAAGACCCGCTGGATGCCACCGACGAAGGAGAGGTTGTCCTCCCAGAGGCGCGTCCGCCAGGGCAGCAGAGCCTTGGTGGCGGTGTTGATCAGGCCGACGCCGTAGCGGTCCTGCCCGGCGATCTGGCGACCGGTGTGGACGACCAGGAGCCTGCCGGCGTCCTGCGTCAGCTTGAGCTGCTGCACGGTGAGCATGCCGCCGACGCCGATGCCGCCGGTCAGCGGCAGGTTGAATCCGGTGTCCACCGCGCCCGTGGTCGGGTTGAGCGCCACCAGCGCGCTGCGGCTCACGCCGTTCACCGTCGCGAACTGGCCGCCCACGTAGACCGCCGTGCTGCTCACCGCCAGCGCGGTCGCACGGGCGCTCGCGTTCGCGGTGAAGGTCGTGATCGGGGCCCCGGTGACCGGGTTGAGCCGCACGATCTTGCGCTTGGTGACACCGCCGACGGTGTTGAACGAGCCGGCGACGTAGAGCGACGCGCCGTCCGGGGACGCCTCGACGGCCTCGACGGATCCGTCGAAGGCCGGCCGGAAGCCCGTGTCCACCTTGCCGGTGTCGATGTTGTACGAAGCCAGGTACCGCTGGGAGATCGGCGTCGCGCCGACGTTGGCGATCGAGGTGAAGGAACCGGCGACGAAGACCCGGTTTCCGATCACCTCGATGTCGGTGATCTCGCCGTTGGTGATCCGCGGGACGTCGGTGCGAGGCGCGGTCGGCACCAGCCCGGTGTGCCCCGGTACCGATCGGGCTGCGATCGCGGCGGTGGCGGCGAGCTTTTCCGACACCGTGCCCGCGGTCGCCGGTGTGCCCGTCGACACCACGGCCGCGGCGACCAGACCCGCGACGACGCGGCTCCGTGTGTGCATCGAGAACCCCCTGTAAACGCCGGCGTCGCACCACCGGGTCGACCCCGGGGACGTCCACCTGCCGGCGTGCCGGAGGTCACCGTAGGAAGAAGTGACCCCGTGCGGATACGGCGGCACGCCGGAACCGACCGCTCGATATCAATTTCGGCCGCACCGGCCAACCGCGGCACCTTCGGATCCACCCCCGGCCCACCAATCGGATCGATGCACGTCCGCCCAGCGGGCGCGGGCTGGCTGATCGACCCAGTCGTCGCCGGCAGCGCGTCCGGGCGACGGCGTGTCTGAATTGGATCGCCGGCCGGACCCCACGGGTCTTACGCTGCGGCAATGCTGCTGCGCATGTCGACCCTGCTGCTCCGGACCCTGCGCGAGGACCCGGCCGACGCGGAGGTGCCGAGCCACCGGCTGCTGCTCCGCGCCGGCTACGTCCGTCGCGCCGCACCGGGCGGGTACACCTGGCTGCCGCTGGGCAAGCTGGTGCTGGACCGGGTGACCGAGGTGGTCCGCCAGGAGATGACGGCGATCGGCGACCAGGAGGTGCACTTCCCGGCACTGCTACCGGCGGAGCCGTACCGGACGAGCGGGCGCTGGACGGAGTACGGCGACGACATCTTCACCCTCGCCGACCGGCGTGGCGCCGAGCACCTGCTCGCTCCCACGCACGAGGAGCTGGCGGCGCTGCTGGTGAAGGACCTGTTCACGTCGTACCGGGACTTCCCGGTGACGCTCTTCCAGATTCAGACGAAGTTCCGCGACGAGGCCCGGCCCCGGGCCGGACTGCTCCGCGGGCGTGAGTTCCTGATGAAGGACGCCTACTCGTTCGACCTCGACGAGGCGGGACTGGCGGCGGCGTACGACCGGCACCGGACCGCCTACCAGCGGATCTTCGCCCGGCTCGGCCTGGAGCACACGGTCGTGCACGCCATGTCGGGCGCGATGGGCGGTTCGGCGTCCGAGGAGTTCCTGGCCGCCGCCGAGGTCGGTGAGGACACCTACGTCGGCTGCACCGCCTGCGACTACGCGGCGAACACCGAGGCCGTGACGACTCCCGCCCCGGCGGCGAGCGACCCGGACGCCCGGCCGGCGTCCGAGGTGTACGACACCCCGGAGACGCCGACCATCGCGTCCCTGGTCGAGCTGGCCAACAACCGCCGCCTGGCCGGGCGCGACGACTGGACCGCCGCCGACACCCTGAAGAACGTGGTGCTCACCGTCCGCCGGCCCGGCGCGGAGGAGGCGGACCTGCTGGTCGTCGGGCTGCCCGGGGACCGGGAGGTGGACCTCAAGCGGGTCGGGGCGGCGCTCGCCCCGTCGACCGTGGCGGTCTTCGACGCCTGGGACGCCCACCCGGAGCTGGTCCGCGGCTACATCGGGCCGCAGGTCATGGCCAAGCTCGACATCCGGTACCTGGTCGACCCGCGCGTCGTGGCCGGCACCGCATGGCTGACCGGCGCCAACGAGCCGGGTCGGCACGCCACCGATGTGGTGTGCGGGCGGGACTTCGAGCCCGACGGCACGATCGAGGCGGCCGAGGTCCGACCCGGCGATCCCTGCCCGGCCTGCGGCACGGGTGCGCTCACCATGCGGCGGGGCATCGAGATCGGCCACATCTTCCAGCTCGGCCGCCGCTACACCGACGCGTTCGCCGTCGACGTGCTCGGCCCCGCGGGCAAGCCGGTCCGTCCCACCATGGGCTGCTACGGCATCGGCGTGTCGAGGGCCGTCGCGGCCATCGCCGAACAGCACCACGACGACCGGGGACTGGTGTGGCCGGCGGCGGTCGCGCCCTGCGACGTACACCTGGTCGCCGCCGGCAAGGGCCCGCAGCTCGACGCGGCGCTGGACCTCGGCGGACGGCTCGCCGCCGCCGGCCTGCGCGTGCTGGTCGACGACCGCACGCACGTCTCGGCCGGGGTCAAGTTCACCGACGCCGAACTGGTCGGCATCCCGCGCACCGTCGTGGTCGGCCGCCGTCTCGCCGAGGGGTACGCGGAACTGCGCGACCGGGCGACGGACGAACGCGTCGAGGTGCCGGTCGACGGTCTGGTGCAGATGCTGGTCGAGGCGGTGCGGGCCGACCCCGGACGTGGTGTAGTCGACGCGTGACGGGGTAACGCATCTTGATCGGCTGGATGACGCGGAGGGCTCTCATGACCGGTTACCGGGTTAGTGACGTGATGACGAAGCAGGTCATCTACCTGCCGGCGGAGACCACGCTGGACGAGGCGGCCAGGGTGATGAAGGAGGCGGACATCGGCGACGTGGTCGTCACCGAGGGCGCCACCCTCGCCGGCATGCTCACCGACCGGGACATCGTGGTCCGCGCGGTCGCCGCGCGCAGCGACCCGGGCACCACCACGATCGGCTCGATCATCACCCGTGAGGTGATCATGATCGAGCAGCATTCGACGGCCAACGAGGCTGCGGCGCTGATGCGCGAGCGCGGCATCCGGCGGGTGCTGGTCTGCGACACCGATCGGAAGCTGGTCGGCATCGTCTCCCTCGGTGACCTGGCGATGCAGCTCGACCCCCAGTCGGCCCTCGGCGAGATCAGCGAACAAGCCCCCAGCGTGTGATGTGCAAGGAAGGGCCCCTTCTTAACGCCTGCGGTAGAGGAAGGGGCCCTTCTTAACGCCCACGTCGCCGCGCACCGCCCGGCGGTAACCTGGCGGGATGCCCGAGATGCCGACCCGACTGGCCGAGATCGTCGACGAGTTCGCCGCCGCACCCCGCGACCTGGTGCTGGAGATGCTGCTGGAGTACGCGGACGTCATCCCGCCCCTGCCGGCCGAGCACGCCGACCGCGAGGGCATGGAGCAGGTGCCCGAGTGCCAGACGTCGTTCTTCCTGCGCGCCCGGGTCACTCCGGAGAAGACCGTGGAGACGCTGTTCGACTGCCCGCCCGAGGCGCCGACGACCCGCGCGTTCGCGGGCATCCTCGCGGAGGGTCTGGAGGGGGCGTCCCCCGAGCAGGTGCTCGCCGTCCCCGACGACCTGTACCAGCGGATGGGCCTGGCCCAGGCGATCTCTCCGCTGCGGGTGCGCGGCGGCACCGCGATCCTGGCCCGCCTCAAGCGGCAGGTCCGGGAACAGATTAGCTGACCAGGGAGTTGTTGCCGATCATGGAGATCGAGATCTACGCCGACGTGGTCTGCCCGTGGTGCTACATCGGGAAGCGCCGGCTGGAGCAGGCCCTTGAGTCGTACGACGGCGAGGTGACCGTCCGGTACCGCCCCTTCCAGCTCGACCCGTCGCCGGTGCCGGAGCCCCGCCCGCTCGTCGACGCGCTCGCCGACAAGTTCGGCGGCCGGGACCGGGCCCGGCAGATGTTCGGACAGGTGACCGAGGTCGCGGCCGGGGTCGGCCTGAAGCTCGACTTCGACCGGGCGCTCGCCGCCAACACCTTCGACGCGCACCGGCTGGTCTCCTGGGCGACCGACCAGGGCCGCGCGGCCGACATGGTCGACGCCCTCTACCGGGCCCACTTCACCGACGGCATCGACGTGGGCTCGCGGGAGGCGCTCGCCGCACTCGCCTCCGGGATCGGCCTGGACGGTGCCGAGGCCCGCCGCTTCCTCGACTCCGACGAGCGGGTGAGCGACGTCCGCGAGGACCTGGCCGCCGCCCGGCAGCTCGGCGTGACGAGCGTCCCGACCTTCGTGCTCGCCGGCAGGTACGCGGTGACCGGCGCCCAGGAGCCGGAGACCCTGCTCGCGGCGCTGACCGAGGTGCACCGCCGTGAGTCGGACACACCCTGAGGCCTCAGACATCGACGCACATGATGTTTCACGTGCAACGGTATCGACCAGCGTAACGATCTAGGCCGGGCGGGCCAGGCCCTCCAGGACCCGCGCCCCGGGCAGCGCGCCGAGCGCCGGCCCGGGAAGGGCGATCTTGCTGTGCCGTACGCCGGAACCGATGATCACGTGGGGCGTCGCGATCACCCGCGAGTCCACCAGGATCGGCCAATCCTCCGGCAGCCCGATCGGAGTGATGCCGCCGTACTCCATGCCGGTCAGCTCCACCGCCTCCGCCATCGGCGCGAAGCTCGCCTTACGGACGTCCAACTCCCGGCGGACCACGCCGTTGACGTCCGCGCGGGTGGTGGCGAGCACGACGCAGGCGGCGTACCGGACGACGCCCTCGCGCTTGCCGGCCACCACCACGCAGTTGGCCGAGACGTCCAGCCCCACCTCGTACGCGGCGCAGAAGGCGGCGGTGTCGGCCAGGTCCGCGTCGATCGGCGCGACCAGCACGTCGTCGACGTCCACCGGGGCGTCGGCGGGCCACTGCGCGATCGCGGTGGCGACCGGCGGGGCCAGCAGGTCGAGGCGGGCGCGGGCGGGTTCGGTCTTCAGCGTCCCCATCACGGTTGCGATCCTCGCACCCACCGCCGAACTCCGCCCACCGGGCGGCCACGCCTCTGCCGTACAGGTCGTTAAGAAGGGGCCCTTCCTCTACCGCAGGCGTTAACCGGGGGCCCTTCCTTACACCCTCACCTCAGCTGCCGGTGAGGAAGCCGTTCTCGCGTAGCAGGGTCCGGTCGCGTGCGGCGGCCAGTTCCTCCGCCCGCTGTGCCTGGACCCGGCGGACCTCCACCTCCTCCAACGCGTGCCGGATGGCGAGGCGGATCACGCCGTAGAGGAAGACGAACCCGAAGACGTACAGAATCACGGTGGTGACCAGCGCCAGCATGCGGCCAGGGTAGGCAGGACGCGAATGCGTACGCGTCTCATATTGCTCCGGATCCCCCGTACGTGTCGGTCAGGTACTCCGCCCACGTACGGGTGCCGCGCGGCGTCGCCCCGGTGACCAGACCACCGTCGCGCAGGGCTCGGCCGAGCGCGCCGGGGATCCGCACCGGCAGCAGCGGACGGCGGGACCGCCGGGCCGCCTTCCAGGTGCGGACGGCCTCGTCGAAGCGGATCACCTCGGGTCCGCCGTACTCCTCGACGCCGTGCAGGGGACCGGCGGTGAGCCGCGTGACGAGCCGGTCCGCGACATCGCGGGGGTCGACCGGTTGGGCGAGCACCGCCCGGTCCCCGATGACCGGGCCGAGTCTGCTCGCGCCGCGCAGCACCTCGTCGAGGAACGCGGGGAACTGGGTGGCCCGCAGCACCGTCCACGGCACCGGCCCGGCCGCCACGACCTGCTCGGCGGCGAGCTTGTGGCGGTAGTACGGGATCGGCACCCGGTCCACCCCGACGATCGACATGTAGACCAGATGGCGTACGCCCGCCCCCTCGGCGGCCACGACGAGCCGGCGGGTGCCGAGCACGTCGACCTGGTGGACGCGTCGCCCCTGGTTGGGCGCCGAAGCCAGGTGCAGTACGGCGTCCACCCCGCGCACCGCCTCGGCCACTCCCGCACCCGTGGCCAGGTCCACCACGACCCACTCCGTCACCGGGTCGGTACGCGGCCGGCGGCTCGTCGCCCGCACCACCCACCCCTGCTCGCGCAGCCGCGGCAGCACCACCGCGCCGAGTCGCCCACCGGCACCGGTCACCAGGATCCGCACAGGTCTCCTCCTTGTCACTCAGCCGTCGCCGTCGCCATGACGGGACGAGATCGGTCGACGTGACGGACCCCGCGGACGGTCACCGCAGCAGGTCCGCCAGGGTCAGCGCCACGAACAGGGCGATGACGGCCTCGCTGACCACCCAGGCGTGCCGTTGGGCCTGGTCGCGGAGCCGGGGCAGCACCGTCGCGGCCCGGTGGCCGAGCAGCACCAGAGCCAGCAGGGGCAGCGCCAGGAAGGTCAGCGTCAGCACCACGAACGGCAGGAGATGCCACCAGGGCAGGTCGTGTCGGGCAGCCGTCGCCCCGACGGCGACCATCGTGAGGTCGTCCGACGGCATCGCGAGGAAGAGCAGCACCCCCAGCTTGACGGCGTAGGCGGGGCCGGCCCGTTGCAGCCGACCCATCCACCTCGGGGTGCCACCGACGTGCCGCCGCAGGAACACCACCACCGCCAGGACCGCCAGCAGCACCACGACCACCTGGTCGATGCGCGTCTCCACGGAGCTGCGCCCGGCGTGGCCGCCGTCCCCGGAACCGATCTTCACCGCCCGGGTGACCAGCCAGCTCGCCGTCACCCCGCCACCGACCACCAACCCCGCGCCGGCCAGGTAGCCCAGCGAGGCGGCGCGCGGCCGGTCGGCCGTGGCGAGGAAGACCGCCGCGACCAGTTGCGTCCCGGCGACCATCACCACGGCCATCGGGAGGATGGTCAGGAAGGTCATCGTCCGACCATCCTCGCGGCCGGACCGCCGGCACGGGACCGGATCCGCCCCGACGGGATTCCGGCGACGGTTCGGTCAGTTCCCTCCGCGGCCAACCGAAATTCGGCGCCGCTCCCGGGCATAACGGACGGTTCGCCGGGAAGCCAGGCCGCCGAAGACGGAGGCGTGGGAGGCGAGATGGCGTACGGCAGGGGCAGGAGCGGCGGGGGGCCAGGCCGGCGTCCGTCCGGTCGTACGCCTCGATGACCTCACTGGGCCGCGTCGCCGGCCGCCTGCTCCCACCGGTCGCCGTGCCGCACCTGGTGGGTGAGGCGGCCCGGAACGCCGGCACGACAGCGGTGAGGTTGGCCCGTGCCTCCGGCCTGACCCGCCGTCGCGTCTGGTCCCGGCCCGGTCGGCACCACATCGAGGTGCACGGCGTCTGCCAGGACGGCGGCGACACCCTCGCCCGGCAGGTCGAGGCGGCACTGGAACGGATGCCCGGGGTGGTCTGGGCCCGTGTCAACGCGCCCTCGGGCCGGGTCGTCGTCGCCGTCGGGGAGCCCGAGCCGCGACTGCGCGACCTGATCGCCACGGTCGCCCGTACCGAGCAGGTCTGTCCGCACGAGCCGGATCCCGACGTCCCGCCGCCGCACCCCCCGGAGGAGGGCCCCCGGACGCCGCGCACCCTGGGCGCGCTCGTCTCCGACGCGCTCGGCCTGACCATCTCCGCCGCCACCCGGATCCTGCCGTTGACCCCGGTCCCGGGTGAGGTCGCCGGCCTGCTCGGCGCCATCGACCTGCACCCCCGGCTGCACGCGCTGACCAACCGGGGGATGCGCGCGGATCCCCGCGCCGACCTGATCTTCCCGCTCGCGCAGGCGGTCGTGCAGGGTCTCACCGGCGGCTGGTCCGGGATCGTGCTGGACGGCGCCCAGCGGGTCGTGCAATGGGGTGAGGCGCGATCGCAGCTACGGGCGTGGGCGAAGGCGGAACCCCGCCTGACCGGTCACCCGGACCGGGCGGTCGCCCGCAACCCCGACGGTGACCGGCCCCGACCGAAGCCCGACGGGCCGGTCGAGACGTACTCCATGCGGATCCTGGCCGCCGGCGCGGCGGCCGCGGCGGCCGCGCTGCCGCTGGTGGGCGGGAAGCGGGCCGCCTCGGTCGGTCTTTCCGCCCTGCCGAAGGCGCCCGTGTCCGGGCGGGAGGGGTACGCCGCGCAGCTCGGCAACGTGCTGGCCCGGCGGGGCGTGATCGCCATGGACCGCGGCGTGCTGCGCGAACTGGACCGGGTGGACACGCTGGTGCTGGACACCGCCGTTCTCGATTCCGGCCGGGCGGTGCTCGCCGACCTGGCACCGCTGGACGGCGCCGACGCCGGTGAGGTGGCCGCCCGGGCCTTCGCCCTGTTCGACCCGGACGCCCCGGACGATGGCCGGCAGGCCGACGGCTGGCGGCTCGGCCCGATCGACTCACTCGACGCCGAGGACCCCGGGGACACGCCGGAGAGCGCCCGCCTGCGCGCGGCCGGCGGCCGGGTGCTGGGCCTCGCCCGCGCCGGCCGCCTGACGGCGGTGCTGCGGGCCGAGACGGAGGCGGCCCCGGGCGCGGACGTGCTGCCCACCGCCGCCCGGCAGGCCGGCCTGCGCCTGGTGGTCGCCGGCACGGACACCGACCGGTACGGCTTCGCCGACACGGTCCTGCCGGGAGGCACCGACCTGGTCCGGACGGTCCGGCACCTGCAACGCGAGGGCGCGGTGGTGATGCTGGCCAGCAGCGACCGGTCCGCGCTCGCGGCGGCCGACTGCGGGCTCGGGGTGGCCGCACCGGAGGACCCACCGCCGTGGGGCGCGCACCTGCTCGTCGGCCCCGATCCCCGGGTGGCCGCGCTGGTCGTGGAGGCCGCCGGGGTGGCCCGGCGGATGACCGCCCAGAACATCCGGCTCGCCCTGGCCGGCACCGGCCTCGGCGCGCTGTCCGCGTTCACCGTCGACACCGAGCAGTTGCCGGGCCGCGCCCTCGCCTCGGTGAACGGGGCCGGCGCGCTGGCCTTCGCCCACGGCGTGTGGCGGGCACACCGCCTGCCCGACCCGACCACCACACCGCTTCCGCGTGCCGCCCTTCCGTGGCACCTGATGCCGGTGTCGACCGTGCTCGACCACCTGCGCAGCGGGCCGGACGGACTCGACACCGCCGAGGCGGCCCGCCGGCGGGGCACCACCCGAGGCGACCAGCTCGGGTCGTCCGGCCTGCTCCGGGCGTTCCTCGACGAGCTGGCCAACCCGCTGACCCCGGTCCTCGCCGCCGGCGCCGTGCTGTCCGCGTCGTTCGGGTCCCCCGTCGACGCCGCCCTGGTCGGTGGGGTGGTCGGCGGGTCGGCCCTGATCGGCGCGGTGCACGAGCACAACACCGAGCGGGCGCTGGCCGAGCTCCTGTCCCGCTCGGCGGTCACCGCGCGGGTCCGCCGGGACGGCGGTGAGCAGCTGATGGCCGCCGAGGACCTGGTGCCCGGCGACGTGGTCCTGTTGGGGGCCGGGGACGCCGTACCGGCCGACTGCCGGGTCCTGGAGGCCACCGGCCTGGAGGCCGACGAGTCCTCCCTGACCGGCGAGTCGCTGCCGGTGGGCAAGACCGTGGACCCGGTCTCGGCGTCGGACGTGGCCGAGCGCCGCTCGATGCTGTACGAGGGCACGACGGTGGCCGCCGGACACGCCGTGGCCGTGGTGGTCGCCACCGGCGCCGACACCGAGGCGGGCCGGAGCATGGCGCTGGCCCGGCACGCCGCGCCCAGCAGTGGTGTGGAGGCCCGGCTGGGCGGGCTGACCAGCAAGTCCATCCCGCTGGCGATCGGGGCGGCCGTGGCGGTCGCCGGAGCCGGACTGGCCCGGGGCGTACCGCTGGCGGAGACGGCCGCGACCGCCTCGAACCTGGCTGTCGCCTCGGTGCCCGAAGGGCTGCCGTTCCTGGTCAGCGCCGCGCAGTTGGCCGCCGCCCGGCGGCTCGCCGAACACGGGGCGCTGGTCCGCAATCCGCGCACCATCGAGGCCCTGGGCCGGGTGGACGTCCTCTGCTTCGACAAGACCGGGACCTTGACCGAGGGCCGTCTCGTGCTCTCCGGCGTCGGCGACGGCGACCGGTACGCGACCGTCGACCAGCTCGACGAGCGCCTGCGCACCGTCCTGGCGGTGGCGTTGCGGGCCACCCCCGGCGCCGACGACCCGGAGGACCTGCCGGAACAGACCGACCGGGCGGTACGCCGGGCGGCGCGGGAGGTCGGTGCGGTGGAGCAGACCGGGGCGGCAGCGTGGCAGCAGGTGAACGTGATGCCGTTCGAGCCGTCCCGCGGCTACCACGCCACGGTCGGCACCTGCGACGGCGGGCTGTTGCTCAGCCTGAAGGGCGCACCCGAGACCGTGCTGCCCCGCTGCGTCAACCGGCGCACCGAACGGGGTGTGGTGCCGGTGGACGACGCCGGGCGGCAGGAGCTGCACCGGGAACTGGACCGGCACGCCGGCGCCGGGCAGCGCGTCCTCGCCATCGCCGAACGTACCGTCGACGACGAGTCGATCACCGACGACGCCGTGCACGGCCTGACGTTCGTCGGCATCCTCGCGCTCGGCGACGGGATCCGGGCCAGCGCGGCCCCGGCCGTGGCGGACATCCGACGGGCCGGCGTGCACACCATCATGATCACCGGCGACCACCCGGCCACCGCCGAGGCGATCGCCTCGGTGATCAGCGACGGGGACGGCCAGCGGGTGGTCAACGCCGCCGACCTCGACGACCTGGACGACGAGGCGCTCGGGGAGCGGCTGGTCACCACCGACGTGGTGGCCCGGTGCACACCCGCCCACAAGGTCCGGATCATCCAGGCGTTGCAGGCGTGCGGCCGGACGGTCGCGATGACCGGGGACGGCGCGAACGACGCTCCCGCCATCCGGCTCGCCGACGTGGGTATCGCCCTCGGTCAGCGGGGCACCCCCGCCGCGCGGGCCGCCGCCGACCTGGTGGTGATGGACGACCGGCTGGAGACCATCATCGCCACGCTGGTCGAGGGCCGGGCCATGTGGTCGTCGGTCCGGCACGCGCTGAGCATCCTCGTCGGCGGCAACCTCGGGGAGATCGCGTTCAGCATCGTCACCGCCGCCGCGACCGGCCGCTCCGCCCTGAACGGTCGCCAACTGCTGCTGGTCAACCTGCTCACCGATCTGGCGCCCGCCCTGGCCATCGCGGTCCGGCCACCCCGGCCCGAACACAGCGAGAACCTGCTGCGCGAGGGACCCGACACGTCCCTCGGCGCAACCCTGGACCGGGAGATCGCGCTGCGCGCCACGTCGACCGCGCTCGGCGCGACCGCCGGCTGGATGCTGGCCCGCTGGACCGGCCGGGAGCGGCGGGCCGCCACCGTCGCCCTGGTGTCCCTGGTCGGCACCCAGCTCGGCCAGACCCTGCTGGCCGGTGGCGCGACTCCGGGCGTCCTGCTCTCGACCGCCGGCTCGGTGGGTGTGCTCGTGGCCGTCGTGCAGACCCCGGGGCTCAGCCACTTCTTCGGCTGCACCCCGCTGGGCCCGGTGGGCTGGTCCATCGCCACCGGCACGGCGCTGGGCGCCACCGTCGCCAACAGCGGCATCACCCGGCTGGTCGAACGACTGCCCCAGCCGCCGACGCCCGGCGCCGACCTGCTGGGCCGCCTGCACCTGTGGCCGAGGCACGACGAGTCGTCCCCGGACGGGGGCGATCCCGCCCGCGCCGAGCACGAGGACCGCCCGACCGGGGACCGCCCGACCGAGGCGCCGCGCCGCGCGTGACCGTACGCGCCGCATGGTCTCCCCGATCACGGGTACGGATCGGTGACGGAGGTGAGGTCTGTGACGGAGCAGGCGGATGTGACGTTCATCGGTACCGCGACCACGGTGCTGCGGCTCGGCGGGTTCACCCTGCTCACCGACCCGAACTTCCTGCACCGCGGCGAGCGGGCGTACCTGGGCAAGGGTCTGTGGTCGCGGCGGCGCACGGACCCGGCGCTGGAGATCGCGCAGCTGCCCGCGCTGGACGCGGTGGTCCTGTCCCACCTGCACGGCGACCACTTCGACCGGGTGGCGCGCCGCGAGCTGGACCGCGGCCTGCCCGTCGTCACCACACCCGCCGCCGGCCGGAAGCTCCGCCGCTGGGGCTTCCGTGCCGCCGAGGGGCTGCCCACCTGGCAGTCGACCGAGCTGCACCGCGGCGGCGCCACGTTGCGGCTCACCTCGATGCCGGGCAAGCACGGGCCCGGGGCGTTGGACCTGCTGCTGCCCGACGTGATGGGCACCATGATCGACCTGGAGCGCGGTGGCGAGCGGCTGTTCCGCCTCTACGTCACCGGGGACACCCTGCACCGGCCGCTGCTCGCCGACATTCCCCGCCGGTACCCGGACATCGACGCGATGCTCATCCACCTCGGCGGCACGAAGATCGCCGGCATCCTGCTCACCATGGACGACCGGCAGGGCGCGGACCTGGTGGAGCTGATCCGGCCGAAGCTCACCGTGCCGATCCACTACGACGACTATCCGGTGTTCCGCTCCCCGCTGGGCGACTTCGTCGCCGAGGCCCGGCGGCGGGGAATCGCGGCGTCGGTCCGCACCGTCGCCCGCGGCGAGACGATCTCCCTACGGGAGTAAGGAAGGGCCCCCTGTTAACGCCTGGCGTTGTACAGGGGGCCCTTCTTAACTAACTGACTGGCGCGGGGTGTCAGCTGCGCTCGGAGATGGCCTCGATGAGGTCGCCCACCGGACGCTCGGGCAGGGAGCGGGCCACGTCGGCCACGGCCACGATGCCGACGAGCTCGTGCCCGTCGATCACCGGCAGCCGGCGTACCTGGTGCTGGCCCATCGTCCGCAGGATCTCGGCCGCGTCGTCGTCCGCGCCGATGGTCACGGCCTCGCCCTGGGCCAGCTCACCGGCGGTGACACCGGCCGGGTCACGGCCCTCGGCGATGACCTTCACGACGATGTCGCGGTCGGTCAGCATGCCCTTCAGCCGGTTGTCGTCCCCACAGATCGGCAGCGCGCCGACGCCCAGCTGGGCCATCTGCTTCGCGGCCGTCCGAAGGTCGTCCTGCTCACGGATGCAGGTCACGTCGTTCGTCATGATCTCGCGTGCGGTCGGCATGGGGATGCACCTCACTTTCGGGGGGTTGTTGCTGTTCTCCTACCCCCGTCGCCCCGGGCCATGCACGCGGCGTCCAGCTCAGGAGGCGGGACGCCAGGTCGCGGCGGCGCGGCGCAGCCGGTCGTTGATCGCCCGGCCCACGCCCACCTCCGGCACCGGCTCGACCAGGATCTCGTCGACCCCACTGCCGTCCAGCTCGTGCAGCGCCTCGAAGAGACGCGCCGCCGCCTCCGTGAGGTCACCGGCCGGGGAGAGCACCTCGACCGCCGCCCAGGTGCCCGCCGGGCGGTCCCGGAACGCCAGGAACCCCCGCCGACCGCCGCCAGCCGCCGCCGGCTCCGCGTCGGACACCAACCGCAGCGGCGTACGCGGCGCGTAGTGCGCGGCCAACGTTCCCGGCGCGACGGGCTGACCGGAACTGCCCGGGCGTACGGTCACCGGGCCCACCGCCTCCTCCAACGCCTCCAGGGGCAGCGCGCCGAGGCGCAGCACGACCGGCCGCCCACCCCGGGCGTCCACGATGGTCGACTCGATCCCGCAGCGCGTCGGGCCACCGTCGAGCACCACGTCCACGGCGGCGCCCAGCCCCCGTACGACATGCTCCGCCCGGGTCGGACTGAGCTGGCCGAACCGGTTGGCGCTCGGCGCCGCCACCGGCACCCCGGCCGCCGCGATCAGCGCCCGCGCCTGCTCGTGGTCCGGCACCCGTACCGCCATCGTGTCCAGGCCGGACGTCACGATCGGCGGCACCGCCGCCGGCCGGTCCACGATCAACGTCAGTGGTCCGGGCCAGAACCGCTCGGCCAGGGCGGCCACCGCCGGCCGCAGCACGCCGACCAGCTTCTCCAGCTCGGCCGTGTCGGCCAGGTGGGTGATCAACGGATCGAAGCTCGGCCGGGCCTTCGCCTCGAAGATCCGGGCCGCCGCCCGGGCGTCCAACGCGTTCGCCCCCAGGCCGTAGACGGTCTCGGTGGGAAACGCCACCAACCCGCCGGTACGCAGGACGGACGCCGCCTCGGCGATGCCGCTGTCGGCCGGGAGTACGCGCGGGGCTCCGGTGCTCACCCTCCGACGCTAGCCTGCCCGCCGCGCCGTACCGCGCCCGGCCACACGGAACGTGACCCGGAACCGGTGACCGTCGGGGGACAGTGGCGTCACGCTGAGCGCTGTACCGTCACGGTCCATGGAGCTGCTGCCGATGATCGCGGCCGAGCGCCGCGACCTCGCCGACCTGATCACCTCGCTGAGCCCCGAGCAGCTGGCGACCCGTAGCCTGTGCGGCTCCTGGACGGTCCACGAGGTCGCCGCTCACCTCGTCACCCCGTTCGCCACCCGGCCCGCCGCGATGATCCCGGTGCTGCTGCGCAGTGGCTTCCGGCTGCACGCGGCGAACGCCCGCCTCGCGCGGCTCATCGCCCGTCGGCCTCCCGCGGAACTGGCGGCCCTGCTGCGCGCCAACGCGGAGAACCGGTTCTCCGCGCCGATCGTCGGCCACGAGGGGCAGCTCACCGACCTCCAGGTGCACGGGCAGGACATCCGCCGCCCGCTCGGCCTGCCGTACACCCCGCACCCGGACCGGCTGCGCGCCACGCTGGACTTCCTCGTCAGCCGCCGCTCGATCGCCTTCGGCCGCCGCAGCCGCCTGCGCGGCCTCCGCTTCGAGGCGTCCGACCTGGGGTGGTCCTCCGGCACCGGCCCGGCGGTCCGGGGTACGGGTGAGGCGCTGATGCTCGCGCTGACCGGCCGGCGGATCGTGCTCCCCGAGCTGACCGGCGACGGAGCGACGGTGTTGCGCGACCGCCTCTCCCACTGAGCACGGTCGCCGTCCCGGTCACGGGTAGACGCTCCGCACCGCGGCGACGAACCCGTCGAGCTCCGGCCCTGCGCCGGTCGCCGTCGGGAACAGGGCCAGGCGCAGGTCGTACGTCAGCTCGAGCTGGACGCCGGCGCCGTCGGCGTCCTTGTTCACGAAGTTGGCGGTCGACAGGCCGGCGATGTCGTCGGGCGCCGGTTCGGCCTGGAAGCCCCGGGCCCGCAGAGCGGCCGTCAGCGCGGCTCCCTTGACGGTGTCCCTTCCGCCCACGTAGACGATCCTGCCGGGCTTGGCCGTGCCGTGGATCGACAGCGCGTGGGGACGCTGACGGATCAGGATCAGACACTCCTCGACGTCCCAGTTCGTGCTCGTGACATGCAGTCGCGGGTAGTTGCCGGTGGGAAGCTTGCCCTTGAAGTGGCATTCGGTGTGCGTGCCCGCGGCGACGGCGGTCGCGATCTCGCTGGTCCGCAACTCGATCGAGCCACCGTGCGGAGCGACCACGATCAGCGGCGACTCGGTGATCTTCCAGCTCAGCTCCCACCCCGCCTGCGGCTCGACCTTCCGCAGGGCGGTCATCGACGGGTACTCCGCCACGTCCACCTCGGCGGCGGACGGCTGCGGCGGTGCCTCACCAGCCCGTGTCAGCCCGTAGCCGGCGGCCAACGCGACCGGCACGGCGAGAGCGCTGAGGATCCACTGCGTACGGCCGTTCACGGCTCTCCTGTCCGGCGCGCGGGGCGGGCGCCTGCGCCTGCGGTGGGAGCCATGGTCTCAGAGGGCGCTCCTCGGCGGTGTCCCGGCGACCGGCGCGTGCGTCGCTGTTCGCCACTGTGGACGGGCAGCGCGTCGGCCTGAACCGTGGTAGACGTCAGCCATGCGAACGACCTTCGTTCTGCTGACGAGCCCCTTCCTCGGTCCGTCGGTCTGGGAGACGGTCACGTCGGTGCTCGGGGCATGGTGAACCGGTCCTGGTCCCGCACAGCAACGCCGGCCTGTATGTCCCGGCACTCGTCGCCGCACGGCCCGTACGGGCGGTCGTGTTCCTGGACGCCGTGCTGCCCCCGGCGGACGGTCGCATCCCGGTCGCGCCGGAACGGCTGCGGGCGACACTCCGGAGCCGCGTCGGTGCCGACGGTCTGCTGCCCCACTGGACCGAGTGGTGGCCGGACGCCGAGGTCGCCGCGCTCTTCCCGGATCCGCGGACCCGGCGTCGGGTCGAGGCTGACCAGCGCCGGGTGCCCTGGGACTATCTGACCGCCGACGTGGTCGTTCCCCCCGGCTGGGACTCGGTCCCCGCCGGCTACGTGGCCTTCGGCACGACGTACGCCGACGAACTCCGGCGTGCGGCGGACCGTGGGTGGCCGGTGCGGCGCCTGGACGGTCGCCATCTCCACATGACGTGTGATCCGGAGGCCGTCGCTTCCACACTGGTCGAGGTCGCCACCCTCCTGCAACGGGGTTGAGCGGTCACCACGCGTGTTGGTACATTCGGCGGAGTCGGATCCGCACCGTCGATCCAGGTGTCGGGGCAGGCTCAGCCACTCGCCCCGCTGGTCACGCGCAAGATCCCCACCAACGTGTTGGAGGGTCTTGCCATGGACGAATCTCGACCGGTGACGGACGCCCCGAGCATCGGGGGCGTTCATCTGCTGACCGCCGTCACGCCCTGCAAGGACGAAGGTTGCAGTCCGACAGGTCTCGTGGGTCGGCGCGTGGCGCGGCAGTTGCTCACCGCCGGTCACCGCGTACGCGTACTCGCCGAGCCGGACGAGACCAGCGACTGGCCGGACGGTGTCGACGTGGTCGAGGGCTCGGTCGTTCGTCCCTTGGAGCATCCGGAGGCATTCGCCGGCGTGGAGGGGGTCTTCCTCGCCGGTGCCCATCCCTCGACGGTCCCGGACGTGCTTGCACTCGCCCGCGACGCCGGGATCCGGCGGATCGTCCTCCTGTCGTCCCACGGTCCGGAGTACGAGCAGCGGAATCCGCCGGAGACGTGGTTCTGGCTGGCGATCGAGAAGGCCGTGGAACGCTCCGGAATCGCCTGGACCCACATCCGGCCCTCGGCCGTCATGGGATCGATGTTCAGCGGCACCTATCCCGCGACGGGTTCGGACTGGCCGATCTCCATCCGAGCCGAGGCGGCCGTTCGGGAAGCATTCCTCGGCACCGGCCACTATCCGTTCATCCACGAGGACGATCTCGCCGCGGTCGCGGTCGCCGCGCTGCGCAGTGACCGCTACACCGGGACCATCCTCGAAGCGGTCGGCCTGCCACTGAGCACGCGCTCCCGGATCGGGAGCATCGCGAGGGCCATCGGTCGTACCATCGACGGCGTCGAACTGACGCCCGCCGAGAGCCGGGCGGTCTGGCGACGTGACGGCTGGCCCGACGGTGCGATCGACGTGACGCTGTACGCCCTTGAGGAATACGGCACCCGGCTCGACGAACTCACCGAATGGACCCGCACGCAGCGGCCTTCCGTGCGGGACATCATCGGTCGCCCACTGCGCACCTACGACGACTGGGCGGTGGAGAACGCAGATCGGTTCCGCTGACCCCGAAGGAGAAGCAGGGATGTCGACAGAACCCACGCCGGGCCTCGCCCCCGAGCACGCAAGACCCCGCCATACCGAGGACGACCCGATCGTGATGACGATCGACGGGCAGACGTTCCGCATTCGTCAGCGTGCTGAGGAACCCGGCACCTACGACTTCGACTGGCTCACCGGACCGCACGACTACGGCTTCGGACTCAGCAGGTACGACGGCTCGGCGATGACCCGGCTCGACATGGAGGAGGCGATCCGCAATTTCCTCGCGGAGATCGACCCCGCCACCGGGTACCTGAGGGAGTAGCTGAGCGGCACGGCCTCGTCACGGGTAAGGCCGCGAACCGCCTACCCGGGATGAAATCGAGTGGAAGGTACGGCCTTTCATAGCTACCGTCCCGGCTCACGGCTCCGACGAGGGACAGGTAGGTACGTGGACATGACCGACGCTGGCACCACGCTGCTCTGGCGGCCCACCGGGCCGGCGGAGCTGGAGCTCTGGGTGCCCGCCGAGGAGCTGGACGAGTTCAACACCCACATCGTGGGGCTGATCGACGTGGTCCACGAGTTCCGCTGATCCCGATCGACGCAGCAGCACCCGGGTGAGACCAGATCCAATCAGCCGGGCATGGTGCCGACCGGCTTCACGACGGCGGTCGGCTCGGATCGGTCCCACCCGCTGGCTGGCCGTGCCGACGCCGCCGCAGTGCCACGGCCGCCACTCCGGCGGCGAAGACCGCGAGCATCGCCCCGGCCGCACCGGCCGCGAACCACCAGCGGCTCGACATCTGCTCACGAGCGGATGCGGCCGCGGCAGACGTCGGGATCGCCGGGGTGGCGGACGGTGTGGCCGGGAACTCGCGGATCCCCGCGCACAGCCCGGTGGCGCCGCCGTTCGAATTCACCCGGTACCGGATGCCCACGCGGAAGTCGTATCCGCAGCTCGCCTCGCTGCGCGACACACGCAGCCTGAGCGTCTCCCCCGGCCCGGAGCTGCCCTTCTCGACGGTGTCGACCGCGAGTTGCACCCCGTTGTCCGTCACCTGCGTGACGGTACCGACGACGATGCGATCGGCGTGCTCGTCCAGCTCGGTCGGGTTCAACGGTACGCAGGAGCAGGCCCAGGCAGGACCTGCCGGTGGAACGACCAGGACGACACTGAGGCCGAGCGCGGTCAGGGCGACGGCAAGGGCGGCACGCAGCTTCATGCCCTCATTGACGGATCCGCGTGCCCGGGGGTTCCTTCCGCCGTCATCTCTTCGCCGCGTTCGTGGTTCGCCCGGCATCGCTGTCGTCCGCCGACTTAGGCGGCATGGAAGCTCCTGTCGGCGGCGAAGGGGCGGCCGTCGCCGAAGATCAGCTTCGCGAAGCGTTCGCCCATGAGGCGGTGGGTGGCGGCGTCTGGGTGCAGCCGGTCCGGGAGCGGGAGGTCGATCGAGTCGACCTCGCCGTACAGGTCGAGTCCGTCCAGGTAGTGCAGGTGCGGATCGGTGGCGGTGCGTTGCCGCACGATGCGGGCCAACTCGTCGCGGATCACCCGCAGCGTCAGCTTCCCGACGGCCCGTTCGGCGGGATCGCCGGTGGCCGTGAACTTCACCTGCCCCGTGCGCAGGGCATCGAGGTCGAAGGTGCCGGGACCGGGGGTGTCCTCGTGGATCGGGCAGTGGATCGGAGAGACGACGAGCAGGGGAGTGGTGGGATGCCCGTCGCGGATGGTGTCGATAAGGCCGTGCACAGCCGGTGTGAAGGCACGCAGCCGCATGAGGTCGGTGTTCACCAGGTTGATGCCGATCTTGACGCTGATCACGTCGGCCGGGGTGTCACGCATGGTGCGGGCGGTGAACGGGTCGAGCAGGGCACTGCCGCCGAATCCCAGGTTGATCAGCTCCACCCCGGCGCGGGCGGCCACGAGCGCCGGCCACGTGGCGGACGGGCTCGCGGCGTCGGACCCTTGGCTGATCGAGCTGCCGTGGTGCAACCACAGCGGCCGCCCGTCGCCGATCACCGGCGCGACCGGGGCGTCGGTGCGCAGGGCGACGAGCTCGGTGGCCTCGTTGTGCGGCAGCCAGATCTCGACGTCCTTGTCGGTGTCGGGCAGGCCGGTGAAGGACACGGTACCTACCGATCCGGCGCGGTGATCGGTGGTTCCGGCGGCCATGTCGATGATCAGGGTGTCACCGCCGGACACGCTGCCCTGACCGGTCAGGCGGCCGTCGACGAGCAGGTCGTACACCCCGATCGGGCGGGCCGGTAGACCGACATAGACCCGCCGGGTGGGCCGGACGTCGAGCTCGACGGCCGTGGCACGGGTGCGGACGCTGATTCGTACACCCGAGGGCTGAGCCTCGACCATGGCCAGCTGCGGGTCGGGGTTCTGCGCCCGGGCCCAGGCCGGGAGCCGGTGCGGCCGCAGGCCGTGCTCCGTGCGTTCCACCTCGCTGGCGCCGCGCACGAGCTCGGCGGTAATGGGTGTGGTGATCCAGGTGTTCATGACGTCACCTCAGGGTCGAAGGGGCGCGGGTCACTCCCCAGGCCAGGCGCGCAGCAGGGGTCGAGCGCGTCCATGACGCGTGTCCATGACTGCTGCGAGTCGGGTCGGCTGTGGTCGAAGCCACCGGCCAGTTCAAGGCTGATGCAGCCGTGGAAGGTGCTGCCGACCAGCCGGACGGCATGGGTCTGGTCGGGCTCGCCCAGGTGGTAGCCGCGCAGGATCGCCCGCATCATCCCCGAGTGCCGAGGCCCGGCGCTGGCGGCCGCGGTCTGCGGGTCGAGCCGCATGCGCGGCGTCATTGGCTCGGTCCTGAGCTCAGCGGCGGAACGTGCCAGCAAGACGACCATCCGGCCGCAAGATCATGACTGGCCCGTGCCCGGCTTGTGCCCGTTGATCTTGCGGCGAGGAATCGCCTGGTCAAAGGCGATACTAGTGGAGCCCAGGGGACTCGAACCCCTAACCCCTGCCTTGCAAAGATCAAGACTCCTGTCGACCGGCGTCGGTCACTGCGGCTGGCCTGCCGACCTCGTCGCCTTGCGTCGGTCCGAGCGCAGGGTCGTCGACCGGCTTGGCTGTACGGTTGGCTGTACTGGTTGCTGGGCCAGCAGCGGCTGTTAGCCGCGGTAGTCCTCGAACTCCCATAGACCAATCCGGCCGACCTTTTCAGCGAGTTCGGTCCGGCTGGTCGCTTCGACGTTCCCGATCAGCTTGCGCAAGGCTGCCTCGACGGGCACCAGCGAGAACTCTGCCACGAACAGCCAGTGCCGCCCCGCCAGGAAGGGCTGCCGGACCAGTAGGTCGGCCAGAGCGGCAGGGGTGCATGCAGTCACCTGGTACTGCTCCTCACCTGGTTCGCCTACGACGCCGACGTACACCTCGACCAGTTGCAGGGTGTTCCGGGGATCGAAGGATTGGTCGGATTCCATGTCGGGGAACCGGACGTGTCGCACTTCCGCACGCATGGGGGCAAGCTACCGCCCGGCCGCACCGACGACACGCGGATTATGAGATCAAGATGGGCGAGGGGGCGAGCTGCCCGGATGGGCTCCTAGCAGCGGAAAAACCTCTCGACGCCTCACACCGCTTCCTCGCTGTCCATCGACTTCTTGCGGACCAGTTGCGGACTGGTCATGTCGGGAGGCGGACTCCTGCCGACCCCTCGTCGCCGCTGGGCGGTTCACTCAACGCGACGGCAAGTCGGTTGCGGACTTCGCCAACGGTGAACTCCCAACCAACCAGCCGCGCTCCGGTCCAGTTAATGCCGACAAGGAAGCCGTCACGTGCCAGGTCCGGCAGTTCCCTGCTCTGCCACTGCTCCAGCGACATCGACTCGGCCCGCAGACCATGTCCCCATGTCTCGGCCGCCCGCTGGGCGCGAGCGAGTGTCGACCAGTACGGAGCGGCCCGCTTGCCGTTGGAGGTCATTGGGGCGGGGCTGCCCGCGTCATCGCGGACGAACCAGACGACTCGGTTACGAGCGACCTCACGAAAGAAGGCTGCCGCCTGAGATCCGCTCTGGCTCATGAGTTGGTGACGGTAGCAGCGCAACGACGTGTAAGCCCGTCCCCCTGCCTGAAAGCCCATCTCCGCCGTGAGTCCGCACATCGTGGAACGGGCCTGCTCCCCGGTGTCTACACAACGATCCACCGTGTTGACACCAGGGAGCAGGTCTGTTCGGCTTCGCCCGGACTCATGGTGGAGATGGGCGGCCCCATCTCTGTCGAAGATCCCCGCCGGAGGCATCGGTTCCGGGCACTTGGCGCAGTCTGCAATCGGCCGGCGCGCCGGCCGATGCCGGCGCTTGCGCCGCCAGCAGGCCGAGCGCGGCCGGCGCGGCCCGCTTGCGGGCCGCCTTGACCGGTTGACGCCTCGGGACGTGCAGCGGTTCCTCACCGGGCTGCGCGGCAAGCTCGCGCCAGCCAGCATCATCAAAGTGCACGCCGTCCTGCGCGTCGCCCTGGCCGACGCCGAGCGGATGGACCTGGTGCCGCGCAACGTCGCCAAGGCGGCCAAGCCTCCGGCCCTCGGCCGGGCCGAGCGGCGCGCGCTCACGCCCGAGGAAGCCAAGACGCTGCTATAGGTGCTGACCGGGGACCGCCTGGAATCGCTGTTCGTCCTGGCGCTGGTGACCGGGCTGCGGCGGGCGGAGCTGTTGGGCCTGCGGTGGTCGGATGTCGACCTGTCGGGGAAGGCGCTGTTCGTTCGGCAGACGCTCCAGCGGACGGAGCGCGGGATGGAGTTCGTACCGCCGAAGACGCACCGGTCGAGTCGTCCGCTGCCGCTGTCGGCGCTGGCTGTCCGGGTGTTGGAGTCGCAGCGGGTACGTCAGGCCAAGGAGCGGCTCGCCGCTGGTGAGGTGTGGTCGGATCACGGCTTGGTCTTCGCCAGCACGATCGGCACTCCGATGGAGCCGCGAAACGTCAACCGGCGCTTCGAGCAGCTGCGGGCGGCGGCCGGACTGGACTGGCTGCACCTGCACGACCTGCGGCACGCCTTCGCCACGTTCCTGCTCGACCAGGGCGAGGAGCTGCGCACGGTGATGGAGCTGCTCAGGCACTCCACGATCCGGATGACGGCCGACACCTACGGGCACGTCCTGCCGGCGCGGGCACGTCAGGCTGCCTCAGCCATTGACCGAATCCTGGGCGAGGAGGGGACGGCGTGACCGCTTGGCTGTACTCGGACCCGAGATCAACCGGTGGAAGTGCTGGTGGAGCCCAGGGGACTCGAACCCCTAACCCCTGCCTTGCAAAGATCAAGACCGCTGTCGGTCCGAGTCGGTGACCGTAGCTGACCTGCTCGGCTTGTCGGTTGCCGTCGCTCGTGACCCACGTCTGTCGGCCGCCTTGGCTGTACCGGTGGCTGTACAGCCAAGAGCTCTCGTGCCCTTGCGTCCGCTCCCCCTTTCGCTTCATGATCCGCTCACCGCGAACGTGGAGGAGCACATGGGCACCTGGGGTGACGGTCCTTTTGACAACGACACTGCCGCCGACTGGTGCGGTGACCTCCACGATGCCGATCCGTCTGCACGCGCGGCAACGGTTCGTGCTGCCCTAACAACGGCAGCACTCCACACCGGTTACCTCGACCATGACGATGCCGTCTCGGCCATCGCTGCGGCGGCGATCGTGGCGTCTCAGATGCCCGGCGGAGAACCGATAACCTCGCCGTACGCGCCGGACTTCCTGCTTGCTGGCGAATCCCTTGACCTGGACGACGACCTGCCGCAGCTGGCCGTCGAGGCACTTGACCGGGTCCTCAGCGACGACTCGGAGTGGCGGAGCCTATGGGGCGAGGCGGGCGTGAGTGAGTTCCCGCAGATCAACAAGCTCCGTAAAGTGCTGTCCGGTCCGCCTGAACTGCCCGGTCAGATCGCACTGTTGTAGCTGGCCACACCCACACATGCGCGGCCGGGATTAGAAGAAGATCGCGGGTGGCTGGTCGGGTGGGGATATCCCTGGCCAGGCCGTCCGCCGTCGTCCGTTGGTGTCGGCGGCTGGCGGCCGTCTTGGCTGTACCGATGGCTGTACAGTTGATCTATGGCAGCGGCCGAGGAAAGGAATGCGGAACGCTTTCGCGATCCAAAGTCTTGGCTGCGCGGCTTGGCTGCTGGCGAGATCTTCGTTCGTTGCCCACGTTGTGCCGGGCGGGCTTCGGTCCTTCCTGATCCTGAATCGGCCGGCAGCTCCCGGTATCATGTCTGGCTGCGCCGTCGGCTCAGTTGCCTCGGGTGCGCGTATACGGATCTCTGGGAGGCTCCTCGCCTCCTACACAACGCGCGCGCATTGCCTGAGTTCTCTGGTCCGAATGACCCGTACTTTGGTCTACCCCTCTGGCTCTCGAACGAGTGCCGTGGGCGAGTGCTCTGGGCGTACAACGCGGAGCACCTAGACCTGTTAGAGGCGTACGTGTCCGCTCGGTTGCGGGAACGGGGCCGGGACATGGGAAGCCAGACCCTGGTTGAGCGCCTGCCCGCGTGGATCAAGGATGGCAAGCACCGCGCCGATGTGCTGGACGCAATAGGGCAGCTCCGGGCGCTACTTGCCTGACCGCCGGCTAACCGGCAGAAGTTGCAAGCAACGGCGCGGGCAGTGGTGGAGCGGATCTCCTCGTCGGGCAGTCTCCGACCTTCCAGCCTCCCCGGACGGGGACAAGGTGGAGCGCCTCACCAGCCGAACGACCTTGGCCCCGTCCGGGGAGGCTGGTAGCCCTTGTGGTGCCCGGCGAGGTGATCCGCCCGAGATCTCTGAGGAGGGCCGGGGTTCGGGGCGGAGCCCCGAGGTCTTCATGGGCTGGCAATCCCGAAGCGTGGCCGGCCGGCCCGGCCGATGCCGGCCGGAGGTCGCCAGCAGGCCGGGGCCGGGCCGGCGCGGCCCGCTTTGCGGGCCGCCTTGACCAGGGCGAGGAACTGCGCACAGTGATGGAGCTGCTTGGGCACTCCACGATCCGGATGACGGCCGACACCTACGGGCACGTCCTGCCGGCGCGGGCACGTCAGGCTGCCTCAGCCATTGACCGAATCCTGGGCGAGGAGGGGACGGCGTGACCGCTTGGCTGTAC